>NZ_JAUCZC010000011.1 GCF_030373265.1 Blastomonas sp. | reverse complement strand
ACGTTCGCGGCTATCTTCATCTTCTGGATCAATGAGTCCTGACCCTAGGTGGCAAGCCACCAAGTCTCGCTGCCTCCCCCATCAAGGGGGAGGGAAAAGCAGGCGCGTGGATGGTGGCAGCCACACTCTAAGCCCCCCAACACGCAAATTCCCTTGAGGCGGTGCCAGCATCGTGGCAACAAGGGGCGACGCCGATATGCCTCGGTGGAAGGAAGCTGACGCAACGCTCGCTCATGCATGGTTTTGCCAATCCTACGCGATTTCTGTCGATTGCCCGGCCGCTGACTCCGGCGCTGCTGGTCACGGGTGTGATCATGGTCGCGATCGGCCTGTTCCTTGGCCTGTTCAACGCGCCTGCCGACCGGCTGATGGGCGACACGGTGCGCATTCTCTACATTCACGTTCCGGCTGCATGGCTGGGTATGGCCGGCTGGACCAGCATCGCCATCGCCAGCCTGGTCGAACTGGTCTGGCGGCACCCGCTGGCCGGGATCGCCGCGCGCGCCTCGGCGCTGCCCGGAGCTTTCTTCTGCGCGTTGTGCCTGGCCACCGGATCGATCTGGGCGCGGCCGACCTGGGGGACCTGGTGGGTGTGGGATGGCCGTCTGACCTCGATGCTGGTGCTGCTGTTCCTGTATCTGGGCTATATGGCGCTTGCCGATGCCAGCCAGAAGGACGCCGCCGCCGGACGCACCGGCACCGCGCGCGTCGCTGCAATTTTCGGGCTTGTCGGCGCGATCAACGTTCCGATCATCAACCGCTCGGTGGTGTGGTGGAACAGCCTGCACCAGCCGGCCAGCATCACCATGGGCAAGTCGGCGATCGATCCGGCATTCCTGTGGCCGCTTGGCATGGCGGTGATCGGCTTCTCGCTGATCTTCGGCGCGATCATCCTCATGCGGATGCGCACCTTGCTGGCGGATATCCGGATAGAGGCGCGCATGCGCAGGCTGGCCGCGGCATGACCCAGTGGACCTATGTCATAATGTCCTATGTGCTCGGCATTGGTGGCACAATCGGCCTGATCGGCTATTGCTGGATGACATTGCGGCGCGCAGAAGCGCGGCTGGATGCGCTCAAGCGCAAGTGAACCGGACACACCCCAAATGCCAAACCCCATGAAAGCCAAGCACCAGCGTCTCGTCCTGATCTGCATCGCCTTTGTCGGGCTGATTGCCGCAGGGCTGATCGCGGCCTATGCGCTGCGCGATCAGGCGAGCTATTTCTATACGCCGGGCGATATCGCCAAAAAGGGCGTTGAGCCTGGCCAGGCGATCCGTCTGGGCGGCATGGTTCAGACCGGATCGATCAAGACCCAGGCTGACGGAGTCACCATCGATTTCATCGTCGAGGACGGCAAGGGCACGGTTCCGGTGCGCTTCACCGGTATCACCCCTGACCTTTTCGTCGAAGGATCGGGAGTCGTCGCCGAAGGCCGGATGGACAAGGCCGGATTCTTCGTCGCCGACAATCTGCTCGCCAAGCACGACGAGAACTACGTGCCGCGCGAAATGCGCGACATGACCAAGGTTGATGTCGAAAAGGTCGCAGGCACGGTGCAGAACCCATGATTGCTGAAATCGCGCTCGCGATGCTGTGGCTCGCCGCGGCGCTGGCCGTATTGCAACTTGTGCTGGGCAGCTACGCGCTGACCGTCAGGGGCGCCGAGTTTCTCCCCGCCGTCCGCCCGATCGCGGTGGTGCAGGGTGTACTGGTCGCGATCGCGTTCGCGCTGCTGATCGTCCTGTTCCTGCGCACCGATCTGTCGGTGAAGCTGGTCGCGGCCAACAGCCATTCGCTCAAACCCATCATCTACAAGGTCGCCGGCGCCTGGGGCAATCATGAAGGCTCGATGCTGTTGTGGGTGACCGTGATGGGGATGGCCGGCGGCTTCGTCGCGCTGCTCGAGCGTCGGTTGAATGAGCGCACCATGGTGGCGACGCTGGCGGGGCAGGCATTCGTGAGCCTCGGCTTCTATGCTTTCATGCTGTTTTCCTCGAACCCCTTCGAGCGTCTCAATCCTGCTCCGGCAGAAGGCAACGGCCTCAACCCGCTGCTGCAGGACCCTGGTCTCGCCTTCCATCCGCCGACGCTTTATATCGGCTATGTCGGGCTTTCGATCGCCTTCTCCTTCGCCATCGGAGCGCTGATCACCCGCGACGTCGGCCCTGCCTTCGCGCGTGCGATGCGGCCCTGGGTGATGGGGGCGTGGATTTTCCTGACGCTCGGCATCACTGCAGGATCGTGGTGGGCCTATTACGAGCTTGGCTGGGGCGGCTGGTGGTTCTGGGATCCGGTCGAGAACGCCTCGCTGATGCCATGGCTGGCCGCAACCGCCTTGCTGCATTCGGTTAGCGTGCTGGCGACGCGCAATGCGCTCAAGGCCTGGACGGTGATGCTCGCGGTGGTGGCGTTCTCGATGTCGATGGTTGGCACCTTCCTGGTGCGGTCGGGCATCCTGACCAGCGTGCATGCGTTCGCGGTCGATCCCGAACGCGGTTCGTTCATCCTCGCATTGCTCGCCATCTATATCGGCGGCGCGCTGGCGCTGTTCGGGCTGCGCGCCTCGACCGTGACCGAAGGCGCGCGCTTCCATCTGTTCAGCCGCGAAGGCGCGCTGGTGATGAACAACGTGCTGCTGGTCGGCGTGCTGGGCATCGTGCTGATGGGCACGCTCTATCCGCTGGTGACCGAAGCGTTCGATACCAAGGTCTCGGTGGGCCCGCCCTATTTCAATCCCGTCAGCGCGATCTTTGTCTTCCCGATGCTGATCATCATGGCGGCTGGCCCGCTGATGCGCTGGCGCTCGGACAATGGTCGCAAGCTGTCGAGCCTGATGGCGGTGCCCGCGCTTGCTGCCGCCGTCGCGCTGGCGCTGGTGGTGGTGTTCGCAGGCGATATCGGAATTCTGCCGCTGCTGGGGCTGGTGTTCGCTGCCGGGCTTGCGATCGCCAGCGTGCTGCCGTTGTGGAAGCGCAATCTGCGCCGCACACCCGCGCACATCTATGGCATGGTGATCGCGCATCTGGGGATCGCGGTGGCACTTGCCGGCATGGCGTCCGAAAGCGCATTCAACACCGAAAAATTGGTCGCGAGCGAATTCGGGCAGAGCCACACGGTGGGACCTTGGACGATCGAACTGCAAGGCGTGAAGCCGATCGCGGGTGCCAACTGGACCGCGCTCGAGGCGCGTCTGGTCGCGCGCTATGGTGACAGCAACGTCCAGACGGTGCTCAATCCGCAGTCGCGCATGTTCGCCTCGCCCCCGACCGCGACCAACGAGGCGGCGCTGCTGACTCGCTGGAACGGGCAACTCTACGCCGTCCTGGGCGAAGAGGGCGACGATGGCCGCTGGCAGCTGCGCCTGTGGTGGAAGCCGTTCGTTCCCTTGATCTGGTACGGCGGGCTGATGATCGGACTGGGCGGCATATTGGCGCTGGTCGGTCGCACCTCGCGGGATCGCCGCCGCAAGGACGAGCCTGAGTTCGAGCCGACCGCCGCGCCTGCGCCGGACCCTGCCGTGGCCGGAGGCAAAGAAGCGCTGGCATGACGGGCCCGATATCATGAAGCATTGGGCCATCTGGCTGCCGCTCGCGCTGTTCGGCGTGCTGTTTGCCGTGTTCGCAACCGGGCTGATCGCGCCGGCAGACCGTACCATCGCCTCGCAGATGATCGGCAAGCCGCTGCCGCAGTTCGATCTGCCGCAGGCGGTGCCGGACCGTCCGGCGCTCGCCCGCACCAACTTCACCGATGGCAAGCCCAAGCTGCTCAACGTGTTCGCCAGCTGGTGCGTGCCCTGCATCGCCGAGGCGCCGTATCTGCAGCAGCTTGCCGATGCCGGGGTCGAGATCAACGGTGTCGCGATCCGCGATCGCAGCCCCGATGTGCAGCAGTTTCTCGCGCGCAACGGCAACCCCTATGCGCGGATCGGCGCGGATGATGTCAGCAAGATCCAGTTCGATCTGGGGTCGTCGGGCGTTCCGGAAACCTTCGTCATCGATGGCCAGGGGATGATCCGCTACCAGCATATCGGCGATATCCGCCCCGAGCATGTGCCGATGATCCTGCAGAAACTGAAGGAAGCCCAGTGATCCGTGGCCTCATTCTGATGGTGCTGGCGATGCTTGCTGCCCCGCTTGCCGCGCAGGACTCGCTGCCGCCAGCGCCTTATGCCTACAAGCAGCTCGATGATCCCGCCCAGGAAAAGACCGCGCAGGATCTAATGATGACGCTGCGCTGCCTGACATGCCAGAGCCAGTCGATCGCCGATTCCGACGCGCCGATGGCGGGAGACATGCGTCATCAGGTGCGCACCCGTATCGCGGAAGGCGAAGATCCCGAGGCAATTCGCGCCTGGCTGATCGAGCGCTATGGCGATTGGGTGTCGTATCAACCGCAGGTGACCGCGATGACATGGCCGCTGTTTGCAGCCCCCATCGTGCTGCTGCTGTTCGCTGCGCTGATCGCACGCAAACGCTTTGGCAGGGCCAGAGCCACCGGAGACAAGAGCTGATGACGTGGGTGATCGTTCTGCTGGTGGCGGTCGCCATCATGGCCGGCATGATCTGGCTGGGCAAGATGCCCCGCAAGGCATGGGAGCTCGCCGGCGCAGCCCTGTTCCTGGGGATTGCAGGCTATGCCTGGCAGGGCCAGCCCTCGCTTGCCGGATCGCCCAAGGAGCCGGTGGAGAAACTGGGCATGTTCGACGAGGACCTGGCCAAGCAGCGCGACGAAATGGGCGGCAACTTCGGAGATGCGCGCGCATGGCTGGTGCTGGCGGATTCCCAGAGCCGCCAGGGCAAGTTCGCGACCGCAGCAACCGCGCTCAGTAAGGGTTTGGAGAACCACCCCGAGGACGCAGACCTTTGGGTGGCGCTGGGCAATGCCCTGGTGGGGCACAGCAATGGTCTGCTCACTCCCGCGTCGCAGTTCGCCTATCAGCGGTCCGCGACGCTGGCACCGGACCATCCCGCGCCGCCCTTCTTCCTGGGGCTGGCGCTGGCGACATCGGGCCAGCTGCAGCAGGCGCGCGCCATCTGGGCGGAACTGCTTGAGCGCTCGCCGCCCGATGCGGAATGGCGCGAGGACCTGACCACGCGACTCGCGCGGATCGATGCTTTGATCGCGCAGCAGAGCGGTGCGCCTGCTCCAGGCATGCCAGGCGCGATGTCTCCTCCCACATCTCCCGCTCAACCTATTGAATCTGAACAATAATCGCTACACCGCGATTATATTGCACCGCATCATGCCCCATGCTAATCCGCGTGCCATTGCCGATTTGGCGATAGGCGAAAGGGGACGATGAGCGCAGGTGGCTTTTGCTTCACGCGCTCGCAAACTGCCCGATGATAACCGATACTCCTTCAGAAGTGCCACCAGAGCAGCCGTCTGCCGGTTCGATGGCCGGTGAGCAGGTGGCCCAGCAGGCCGGCCATGCCGATACCCACAGCAGTTCGGTGGCCTTGCTGGCGTTCGGCGCGATCGGCATCGTGTTCGGCGATATCGGCACCAGCCCGATTTACGCCTTCCGCGAAACCTTTGCCGGGCACCATCCGCTCACGCCCGATCGCGAGCACATTTTTGGCGTTGTCAGTCTGATCTTCTGGTCGATGACTTTGGTCGTCGGCGTCCAGTATGTCAGCATCCTGATGCGTGCCGACAACAAGGGCCAGGGTGGCAGCCTTGCCCTCGTCGCGCTGATTTCGCGCAGTATCGGGCGGACCAGCTACGGTTGGCTGCTGATCCTGCTAGGGGTGTTTGCAACCGCGCTATTTTACGGCGACAGCATGATCACGCCTGCAATTTCGGTGTTGTCGGCGGTGGAGGGCCTGACCGTCGTCAATCCCGCGCTGCAGCCGCTGGTCATACCGATTGCCGTCGCGCTGCTGGTGTTCCTGTTCGTCATCCAGTCGCGCGGTACTGCCAAGATCGGCACGCTGTTCGCACCGATCATGGTGGTGTATTTCGTCACGATCACCGTGCTCGGCGTCTACCAGATCGTGTTCAATCCGGAGATTCTGCTGGCGCTGAACCCATGGTATGCGGTGCGGTTCTTCATCAACGATGGCTGGTTCGCGTTTCTCGCGCTGGGTTCGGTGGTGCTGGCGGTTACCGGCGCAGAGGCGCTGTATTCGGACATGGGCCATTTCGGGCGCGGCCCCTTGCGCCTGTCGTGGTTCGGTTTCGTCATGCCAGCCTTGCTGATCAACTATTTCGGCCAGGGCGCGATGATCATCGGCATGGGGCCGCTGGAAGCCGCCGAGACGATCAAGAACCCCTTCTTCCTGCTCGCGCCCGACATGCTGCGGTTACCGCTCGTGCTGTTGGCCACCGCCGCGACCTTCATCGCCAGCCAGGCGGTGATCTCGGGCGCGTTCTCGATCACCCATCAGGCGATTCAGCTGGGCTATATCCCGCGGCTGTCGATCAAGCACACGAGTGCGTCCGAAAGCGGCCAGATCTATATACCGCTGATCAACTGGGTGCTGATGATCGCGGTGATTCTGCTGGTGCTGACCTTCCAGAGTTCGAGCAACCTTGCTGCGGCTTATGGCATCGCGGTGACGGGCGCGATGCTGATCGACACCTGCCTGATGGCGGTGCTGCTGATCGCGATGTGGAAATGGAAATTGTGGATGGCGGTCCCCGTCATCGTCACCTTCGTGGTGGTCGATGGCGCCTACTTCCTCGCCAACGCCACCAAGATCCCCGATGGCGGCTGGTTCCCCCTGGTCATCGGCGCGTTCACCTTCACTTTGCTCACCACCTGGGCGCGCGGGCGCAAGCTGATGCGCGAGACGATGATCGAGAGCGCGCTGCCGATCGAGGTGTTCGTGAAGTCCGCGCAAGGCTCGGCCACTCGGGTCAAGGGCACCGCGATCTTCATGGCATCGGCGACCACCGGCGTGCCGACCGCGCTGCTGCACAACATGAAACACAACAAGGTCATCCATGACCGCGTCGTCATCCTGACGGTGCAGATCATGGAGGTGCCCTATGTTACCGACGCCAACCGCTTCCAGGTCGAGGCGCTGGGCCACGGGTTCTTCCGCATGATCCTGCGTTACGGCTTCATGCAGTCGACCGATGTCCCTGCTGCGCTCAAGGACGTCAAGGAGGTGTGCGGCGGCAAGTTCGAGATGCTGCAGACCAGCTTCTTCCTGTCGCGCCAGACGCTGCTGACCGCAGAGCGCCCCGGCATGCCGGTGTGGCGCGAGAAGATCTTCGCGTGGATGCTGCGCAACTCGGCCAGCCCGATGGAGTTCTTCAACCTGCCGTCGAACCGCGTTGTCGAACTGGGCAGCCAGCTTGAAATCTGAAGGGTTCGGCTATGATCGTGATTGCTGGCTATTACCGGTTCCCGCCTGAGCAGCTGGCAGCGGTCCAGCCGGCGATGTCGACCATGATCGAAGCGAGCCGGGCGGAGCAGGGCTGTATCCATTACGCCTTTTCGCACGACGTGATCGAACCCGGACTTATTCGCGTCAGCGAATGCTGGGTCGATCAGGCTGCGTTCGATGCCCATGCCGCCAGCGCGCATATGGCAAAATGGCGCGCGGCGGGCGCGGCCCATGGCATTCACGACCGGACGATCACGGCTTATGAGGCGGCGGCCGCGCGTCCGCTCTGACCAAGCCCTTGTTCGCTTATTCCACCGCGCATGTCAGTGCCATCACACGCTGCTCCATGTCGTAGACCAGCGCCGAACAACCCTGCAGAAACCGGCGGCCGGCCACGATGCGCAGATCGACCTTCTTGTCCTTCTTGCCGACGACCACGATCTCGTCCGAATCTCCGCCAGCGCTGTCGTCGGCCGCAATCCCAGGGGCATCGCCATAATCGCTGTAGCGGACATCGATGCTGGTTAGCTTCGCAGGGCCGACCGGAATCGGCATGGCCAGCGCCATTTCCCGGGTGGGTCGCATGATCCCGTAGTAGATCAAGGTCTGCCGCGGCTGGCCTGAAAACTTGCCCGCGCGGGTGCGAGAGAGCCAGTTGCCGGTCGGCGCGCTGACCAGTGTCTGGTCGCGTTGCAGGCTGAACTGCAGACGGACTTTCTCGCCATCCAGATCAAGCGTCGTCCCGACCCCCAGCCGCCCCAGAAAGCCGAAATTGTCGAGCGGCAGCCGATAGTCGCTTTCTCCGGCGATTGGCGCACGCAGCGCGAAGCGGATGCGCTTGTAGGGAAGCGAGGCCGGGCTGATCGTGCCGTCGGCCAGAGTGGACGAAGCACGGTCCGCCCAGAAGATCCGCTGGTTCTTGGCACCTGCGCCATAATCGACCTTGTGGACCGCAGAATTGCCGTTGACATTTTCCGACCCGACCATGCTGCTGAAGGCCAGCATTCCCGGCTTCAGCTGCAGCCTGGCAGCGACATCGGGGTTGAGTGTCGGCGCGTCGGCCGCCTCGGGCCGCACCTCCAGCCGCAGCGCCGCGCCGCTGATGGTAACGTCGATGATGTTGTCGCCCGACAGCACCAGCTCGGCAGGAAGTGTCGGCTTGGGCTGCGCCATGGCCGCACTGGAACCGACACCGAGCACAGCCGCGACCAAACCGATCCTGCGCATGAATACCGCCCCCTGTCTGCTGATGATCAGCAGTGGCGAATAGACGCACATCCAGCTGAACCGCGGCTGACTTGCCGGAGGCTGGCTCAGTAGTTCGAGCGCGCCAGCAGCGAGTCCTTGGCCGCGTGGTATTCGCGGGTGAGCCTCGCCACCATGTCCGCGACGTTATCGACCTTGTCGACCGCGCCGATGCCCTGGCCGCTGCCCCAGATGTCGCGCCATGCCTTGGCTTCGGTGTTGCCGCCCGAGCCGAAGTTCATCGTGCTGTAGTCGCCCTTGGGCAGGTTGTCGGGATCGAGCCCGGCGTTGACGATCGACTGGCGCAGATAGTTGCCCGACACGCCGGTGAACAGGTCCGAATAGACGATGTCCGCCGCCTTGCCCTCGACGATGCCGTTCTTGTAGCCCTCGTCGGCACGCGCTTCTGCGGTCGCGATAAACGCCGAGCCGATATACGCGAAGTCCGCACCCATCGCCTGCGCCGCGAGCACCGCGGCGCCGCTGGCGATCGAGCCTGACAACGCGACGGGGCCGGTGAACCACTGGCGGATTTCCTGCATCAGCGCGAAGGGAGAGGTGACCCCGGCATGGCCGCCGGCGCCGGCTGCGACGGGGATCAGGCCATCGGCGCCCTTCTCCACGGCCTTGCGTGCGAAGCGGTCGCTGATCACGTCGTGCATGGTGATACCGCCCCAGTCGTGCACCGCCTTGTTCAGGTCTTCGCGCGCACCCAGCGAGGTGATCACCATCGGCACCTGCCATTTGGCGCAGGTCATCAGGTCGGCCTCAAGCCGGTCGTTCGACTTGTGGACGATCTGGTTGACCGCATAGGGCGCGGCGGGTGCGTCGGGGTTGGCGCGGTTGTACTCGGCCAGTTCCTCGGTGATCTGGTGCAGCCATTCATCAAGCTGCGCCTGCGGCCGCGCGTTCAAGGCCGGGAACGATCCGATCACACCCGCCTTGCATTGCGCAATAACGAGCTCGGGGCCGGAAATGATGAAGAGCGGCGACCCGATGACGGGCAGGCGCAGTTTGTCGCAAAGCGGGGATGGCATGGTCATGGCCGCGACATTAGCCATGCTTCATGGGGTGTCCAGAGGCAAACTTAATCAGGCGATTAAGTTTTGAAAGAAAACGGCTTGGGTCTTTCTAAATCCTCCCCGGAACGGGGAGGGGGACCGCCCGCGCAGCGGGTGGTGGAGGGGAAGCGGCCAGGCGCATATCATCAAGATTGCGCAATCCGGCTTCCCCTCCGTCAGCCCTACGGGCTGCCACCTCCCCGTTCCGGGAGAGGATTTAGATCCCCTCGAGCGCGCTCAGCACCGCTTTGATCGAGGCTGTCGCGACATCCTCGTCGATGCCGACCCCGAAGCACGGCGAGCGGCCATCGACCGCGCATTCGACATAGGCCGCCGCGCGCGCCTTCGATCCTGCACCGATTGCGTGCTCGCGATAATCGGCGATGTCGATGGCGATGCCCAAAGCCGCCGACAGCGCATCGACCACGCCCGAGATCAGCCCGTTGCCGCGGCCGCTGACGGGGATTTCCTTGCCGTCGGCGAGGATCCGCCCGACGAACAGCCGGTCGTTGCCCGCCTTGCGCTCCTCGTAATCGACCAACTGGTATTTGCCCTGGCCATCGAGCCGGTAGCGGGTCTGGAACGCCTGCCAGATATCGCCGGAGGACAGCTCCATGCTCCTGGCGTCGGCCAGCGCCTGCACCGTCTTGCTGAAATCGGCCTGCAGCCTTTTGGGCAGTTTCAGGCCCTGGTCCTGCTCGAGCACCCAGGCGACGCCGCCCTTGCCCGACTGCGAGTTGACGCGGATCACCGCTTCATAGGAACGCCCGATATCGGCGGGGTCGAGCGGCAGATAGGGCACCTGCCAGTACTGGTCGTTGCGCTTTTCCTGCGCGGCAAAGCCTTTCTTGATCGCGTCCTGATGGCTGCCCGAAAACGCGGTGAACACCAGTTCGCCCGCATAAGGGTGCCGCTCGGGCACCTTGAGCTGGTTGCAATATTCGACCGTCTTGACGATCTCGTCCATGTCCGAAAAGTCGAGCCCCGGGTGCATCCCTTGCGTGTACATGTTGAGGCCCAAAGCCACGAGATCGACATTGCCGGTGCGCTCGCCATTGCCGAACAGGCAGCCCTCGATCCGGTCCGCGCCGGCCATCAGGCCGAGTTCGGCCGCTGCAATGCCGGATCCGCGGTCGTTGTGCGGATGCAGGCTGATCACCACGCAGTCGCGCTTGCTGATGTTGCGGCACATCCACTCGATCTGGTCGGCATAGATGTTCGGGCTCGAGGCCTCGACCGTCGCGGGCAGGTTGAGGATGAGCGGCTTTTCGGGCGTCGGCTGCAGCACCTCCATCACCGCCTCGCAGACCTCGAGGCTGAAATCGAGTTCGGCGGTGGAGAAGGTCTCTGGCGAATACTCGAAATGCCAGTCGGTTTGCGGGTACTTCGCCGCCTGTTCCTTGAGGATGTTCGCCCCCTCGACCGCGATCGCTTTGACGCCGGCGCGGTCGAGCCCGAAGACGACCTCGCGCCAGGCTGGCGAGACGGCGTTGTACAGATGCACGATCGCACGGTGGACGCCGGCGAGGCTCTCGAAGGTCTTCTCGATCAGGTCACGCCGCGACTGGGTGAGCACCTGGACGGTGACGTCGGCGGGGATCTTGTTGCCATCAACCAGCCCGCGGATGAAGTTGAACTCGGTCTCGCCGGCCGATGGAAAGCCGACTTCGATCTCCTTGAGGCCGATCTTGACCAGAAGGTCGAAGAAGCGCTGCTTCTTAGGCCCGTCCATCGGATCGATCAGCGCCTGGTTGCCGTCACGCATGTCGGTGGACAGCCAGCGCGGCGGCGCGGTGATGATTGCGTCAGGCCATGTCCGGTTCGGCAGGTCTACGCGCGGAAAGGATCGGTATTTTTGCGAAGGATCGGTGAGCATCGGCATGGCTGGTATGCGCCCCTGTCTGGATATCGGTGCGTTAAGGGTGGCAAGCGGCAACTTCAACCGAAGATCGGCTGTCTGTGCGCTGGCGGATGAAAAAGCCCTTAGGCGTGGCGCGCCGCATCGGCGCGCACGGTCGGTACACGCCTAAGGGCGTGTAAGTCGCAGTCCAAGAAGGAGGGCCGAGCCGGTCATAATGACAGTGTCATTGCGTCAACGGGCGGGAATGCGCAACAAAAAAATGGCTTGCAGCGACACCCGCGCAGTTTCCTAGCACTGCCCAGGCGTCATGGACGTTGTCCCAACCATGTCCGTCACCCCCGCGAACGCGCGGGTCCCGCTTGTGCGTTGCCCTTAGTCCAGAAGCGGGATTCCCGCGTTCGCGGGAATGACGATGGTCGGCAGTTAGGGTCCCGCAACGCTCCCTCCCCGGCGTGTCACCGGGGAGGGCAATGCTGGTTACTTCTTTTCGAAGGCCACGGTGATGTCGAGTTCGACTTCATCGCTCACCATCGGCAGCGCGTAATTAACGCCGAAGTCGCTGCGCTTGATCGTGGTGGTGGCGTGGAAACCGACGGTTTCCTTCTTGTTGAACGGATTGGCGCCGGCGCCCGAGAACTCGGTGTCGAGCACCACCGGCTTGGTGACGCCGTTGAGTGTTAGATCGCCGGTGATCTTGGCGGTGTTGCCGGTGGCTGCGACGCTGGTCGAGACGAAGCGCGCATCGGCGGGCGAGGGGCCGAAGAAGTCGGGCTTGCCGCCATCCTTGCCGGCGCGCAGCAGATGGTCGGTCAGACCCTTGCTGGCGGTGGTGACCTTCGACACCGGAATCGTGATGTCTACCTTGGCCGCCGAAGGGTTGGCCGGGTCGATCTCGAGTGTGCCGGTCGCATCGCCGAAAATGCCGAAATAGTCGTTGAAGCCGAAATGGCTGACGCGCCAGCCGATCAGCGTGTGGCCGGGGTCGGTGGCATAGGTGCCGGCGGTGACGCGGCTGGCGTCCTGCTGGCCGGGGACCTGGGCGCCCTGGGCGATCAGCGGGGTGGCGGCGATGAGGGCTAGGATAGCGAGAGACTTGCGCATGACGAACTCCTTGAGGCGGGGACAGGAAGGCTTGAAACTGAGTGCGGGAACGTCTCAAGTCAATCTTTGATCCGTGCAAACGCGACGTCAGCGCCCTGCGATCTCCATTCCTTCTCGCACCACGGCATAGACGGCCCTCAACTGCTCGGGCGTCGTGCAATACGGCGGCATGACATAGACCGTGTTGCCGAGCGGGCGGATCAGCACTCCGTTGGCCTTGCCGAAGCCTGCCAGATGCACCGCCCAGTTCGACAAATAGCCTCCTGCCTCTGCGACAAGATCGAACGCGGCGATGGTGCCGCACTGGCGGGTGGAGGCGACCAGCGGGTGGCGCGCGATCGCCTGCAGTTCGGCCGATTGCAACGCTGCCAGCGTGTCGATGCGATGCTGCACCGGCTCGTCCGCCCAGATCTGCAGATTGGCTTTGGCGGCAGCGCAGGCGATGGGGTTGGCGGTGTAGCTGCTCGAATGGAAGAAGCAGTCGGCGCGGTCCTCGGACCAGTGCGCCATGAAAATTTCCTCGCGCGCCAGCGTCACTGCGAGCGGCACCGATCCGCCGGTCAAGCCCTTGGATAGGCACAGGATATCGGGGATCACGCCTGCCTGCTCGCACGCCAGCATCGTGCCGGTGCGGCCCCAGCCGGTCATCACCTCGTCGGCGATGAACAAGACACCATGGCGTGCGCAGATCGCCGCCATCTCGGCGAGTACTTTGGCGGAGTACATCAGCATCCCGCCCGCACCCAGCACCAAGGGCTCGACGATGAACGCCGCGGCCTGGTCGCGGCAGGCAACCTCGAGCGCGTCGAGCGTTGCCTGCTCGGCGCCTGTGGCGGGGAAGGGGATGCTGGTCACATCGAACAGCAACGGCGCATACGGCTTGTTGAACACCCCGCGCGCGCCGACCGACATCGCGCCGATGGTGTCACCGTGATAGCTGTGCTCCATCACGATGATCTTCTGTCGGTCAGCCTTGCGGTTGTGCCAGTAGCCCAGCGCCATCTTGAGCGCGACCTCGACCGCGGTCGATCCTGAATCGCTGAAGAACACGCGAGTCAGCGGCTCGGGGGTGATGGCGATCAGCCCGCGCGCCAGCGTTTCGGCGGGTTCATGCGTCCAGCCGGCAAAGATGATCTGGTCGAGTTTTTCGCTCTGTTCGCGGATCGCGGCCATGATCCGCGGGTGGGCATGGCCGTGCGTGGTCACCCACCAGCTCGAGATCGCGTCGATCCATTGGCGGCCATCGGCGCCGTGGAGCACCGCGCCTTGGCCGCGCGCGATCAGCGGGATATCTTCGCCCAGCCCGTGCTGGGTGAACGGGTGCCAGACGGGGGAGGGCGTCATGTGAAATCGCTCAGGCTGAAACCTTCGTCAAACCCTGTGGCCAACGTCTGCGGCGTGAGTTCCGCCAGCCGCGCCAGACGGCCCAGGCGGCGGACTTTGCCGATGGCCGCGATGGTCGCCTCGCTGTCGGGCACGGCATCGCCGATGAACGCGACGCCATGGATCGGCACGCCGCGCGAGCGCAGCGCTTCGATCGTCATCAAGCTGTGGTTGATCGTGCCCAGGGCGGTGCGCGCGCAGACGATCACCGGGATCTGCCAACGCGCGAAGACATCGGCGTAGAGCACCGCCCTCGTGACCGGCACCAGCGCGCCGCCGGCGCCTTCGATGATCAGCGGCGCATCGACAGCGGGCGGGGTGAGGGCATCTGGGTCGATCTCCACCCCGTCGATCTCGGCGGCGAGATGCGGCGAGGCGGGGGTGACCAGCCGCCATGCTTCAGGGAGGGTGGACCCGGGCACCATGCGCTCGACGAAACCGGTGTCGGTCTCGCCCTCAAGGCCGGATTGCACGGGCTTCCAGTATTTCGCGGCCAGGGCCTGGACCAAAGCAGCGCTGAACACCGACTTGCCGATATCGGTGTCGGTGCCTGTCACAACAAATCGGGGTTTCATGCGGGGATCATGATCCTGTCGAGTGATTCGGTGAGCGCGCCAATATCACCCATCGAGACGTTACGGGTAATGGAAATGCGCAGGCGCGCGGTGCCCTGCGGCACGGTCGGCGGGCGGATGCCGCGAATGTCGAAGCCCTGGCGCTGCAGGCTGGCGGCGATGCGCATGGTGCGGGCATCGTCACCGATGATGACGGGCAGGATCTGCGTGGTGCCGCTATCGACGCCCAACCGGGGAGCGAGCGCGCGGCGCGCCTCTGCGATGCGCGCGAACAGCTCGTCACGCCAGTCATCATGGCCAGCGACCAGCGCGATGGCGCGGCGGACCATATGCGCGATCAAGGGCGATGGCGCGGTCGAGAACACGAACGGGCGCGCGCGATTGATGAGGAAATCGATGGCCACGCGGGGACCGCAGATCAACGCGCCTTCGCACCCCAAAGCCTTGCCGCAGGTGTGCAGCGTGATGACATTGGGCATCCCGGCGAGGTTATGCGCCAGACCCGCGCCGCGCGGACCATGGACGCCGGTCGCGTGCGCCTCGTCGATCACCAGCACCGCATCGTGCCGCGCAGCCACCTGCGCCAGTTCGGCGAGCGGCGCGCAATCGCCATCCATGCTGTAAAGGCTTTCGACAGCGATCCAGGCGCGGCCAGTGCCGCCTTGGGCGCGCCAGGCAATTATTGCGTCGTCGAACCCCTGCGCGTCGTTGTGCGCAGCTGCGCAGGTCTCGGCGCGGCCCAGCCGCATCCCGTCATGCGCAGATGCGTGGATCAGCGCATCGTGCACCACCAGATCGCCGCGCTGCGGCAGCGTGGCGAATAGCGCCGCGTTAGCGGCAAAGCCGGCAGCGAAGAACAAAGCCGCCTCGGACCCGAAATGCGCCGCCGCATCGGCCTCCAGCGCCTCGTGCGCTGCGTGGTTGCCACGCAGCAGCCGCGATCCGCCCGAGCCTGCAGGCAGCCCCAGCGCCATGCCCTCACGCAGGGCATCGTGCAGCAGCGTCGAGCCTGCCAGGCCGAGATAGTCGTTCGAGGCGAAGTCCTTGCCCGTACGCGACGCAAGCGCACGCAGCCGCGAATCCCTTTTCAGGGATCCGAGCTGCGCGGCATGGGTTTCAAATGGCGGCGTTGCCAAGGACGGATCAGTTCTTGTCTTTATCGACCAGTTTGTTGGCGCCGATCCAGGGCATCATCGCCCGCAGCTGCGCGCCGGTCTTTTCGATCGGGTGTGCGGCAGCCAGCTTGCGCGCGGCCTTGAGTTCGGGCTGGCCGGCGCGGTTGTCGAGCACGAAGTTCTTGACGAAGCGGCCCTGCTGGATGTCCTCGAGCACGCGCTTCATCTCGGCCTTGGTTTCCGAGGTGATGATGCGCGGGCCGGTGGTGATGTCGCCATATTCGGCGGTGTTGCTGATCGAATAGCGCATGTTGGCGATGCCGCCTTCGTACATCAGGTCGACGATCAGCTTCACCTCGTGCAGGCACTCGAAATACGCCATTTCGGGCGCATAGCCCGCTTCGGTCAGCGTTTCGAAACCTGCCTGAATCAGGTGGGTCAGGCCGCCGCACAGCACCGCCTGTTCGCCGAACAGATCGGTCTCGCACTCTTCGCGGAAGTTGGTCTCGATAATCCCGCTGCGGCCGCCGCCGACGCCCGAGGCATAGGCCAAAGCCACGTCATGCGCGTTGCCCGAAGCGTCGCGTTCGACCGCGATCAGGCAGGGCACGCCGCCGCCGCGGACATATTCGCTGCGCACGGTGTGGCCGGGGCCCTTGGGCGCGATCATGATCACGTCGAGGTCTTCGCGTGCCTCGATCAGGCCGAAATGGATGTTGAGGCCGTGCGCGAACGCCAGCGCCGCGCCGGGCTTCATGTTGGCGTGATAGTCATCGGCATAGATTGCGGCCTGATGCTCATCGGGCGCCAGGATCATCACGATATCGGCCCAGGCGGCAGCATCGGCGTTGTTCATCACCTTGAAGCCCGCATCTTCGGCCTTCTTGGCGGTGGCCGAGCCCGAGCGCAGCGCGATCGCCACATCCTTGACGCCGCTGTCGCGCAGGTTCTGCGCATGGGCATGGCCTTGGCTGCCATAGCCGACGATGACGATCTTCTTGTCTGCGATCAGCTTGAGGTCGCAATCGGAATCATAATAAACGCGCATGTTCTTTCCCCATCATTGAAATGTCTTGTTCCCCTGCGAAGGCAGGGGCCCATCTCCAACGCTGCGCGAGATCGGTCAGCTTAGGAGATGGATTCCCGCCTTCGCGGGAAACCGGTAGAAACTGAATTACCCCGCCGCAGCCCCCCGGGTCATCGCGACGACCCCGGTGCGGGCGACCTCGACCAGCCCGACCTCGCGCATCAGCGCGATGAACTGGTTGATCTTTTCCGACGAGCCCGAAATCTCGAACACGAAGCTCGAGGTGCTGGTGTCGACCGGCCGCGCGCGGAAGATGTCGGCCAGCCGCAGCGCCTCGATCCGGTGTTCGCCGGCGCCGGCGACCTTGATCAACGCCAGCTCGCGCTCGACATGCGGACCAAGCTCGGTGAGGTCGGCGACGCGGTGCACCGCAACCAGCCGGTCGAGCTGGGCGATGATCTGGTCGATCACCGCAGGCGGGCTGACGGTGACGATGGTGATCCGGCTGACCGCATGGTCCTCGCTGATATCGGCGACGGTAAGGCTTTCGATGTTATAGCCGCGCGCGGTGAACATGCCGGCGATCTTCGCCAGGATGCCCGCCTCGTTGTCGACGGTCACGGTCAGGACGTGCCGCTCGGATGCCTGTTGCTGGATGTGCATGGGGCGATCTTTCAGAAAGGGTGAAAGCCGATGCTGCCCGCGGCAGAATGCCACGCTAGCAGGATGGGCAAATCGGCTTTCGCCGATGGGACGTCACGGAGCGCACAAACCCGCATCACACCAGCGCCTTGGCTTCGTCTTCCATGGTCCCGGCAACCTCGTCGCCATACAGGATCATGTCGGTGTGCGCCGCGCCCGAGGGGATCATCGGCAGGCAGTTGGCAAGCTTGGCCACGCGGCAATCGACCAGCACGGGGCCAGGATGATCGATCATCGCCTGGATGCCGGCGTCGAGCTCGGCCTGGTCGGAAATGCGGATGCCCTTCCAGCCATACGCCTCTGCCAATGCCACGAAATCGGGCAGCGCATCGGAATAGCTTTCCGAATAGCGGCTCTCATATGTCAGCTGCTGCCACTGGCGCACCATGCCCATATATTCGTTGTTGAGGATGAAGATCTTGACCGGCAGGCGGTATTGCGTCGCGGTGCCCAGCTCCTGGATGTTCATCTGGATCGACGCTTCGCCGGCGATGTCGATGCACAAGGTATCGGGGTTGCCGAGCTGCGCACCGATCGCGGCGGGCAGGCCATAGCCCATCGTGCCAAGCCCCCCGGAGGTCAGCCACTTGTTGGGCTGTTCGAAGCGAAAATACTGCGCCGCCCACATCTGGTGCTGGCCGACCTCGGTCGAGATGATCGGGCTCACGTCCTTGGTCAGCGCATACAGCCGCTCGATCGCGAGCTGCGGCATGATTTCGCTGCTGCTCGGCGGATAGGCCAGGCATTCACGCGTGCGCCAGCCCTTGATCCGCGCCTGCCATTCGGACAGGTCGCGCTTTTCGTGGCCGATGGCATCGAGCGCGTCGATGATCTGCTGGAGCACGGTGGCGCAATCGCCGATGATGCCGAGGTCCACCCGCACCGTCTTGTTGATCGACGAGCGGTCGATATCGATGTGGATCTTCTTCGATTCGGGCGAAAACGCATCGAGCCGTCCGGTGACGCGGTCGTCGAAGCGCGCGCCGACGCAGATGATCAGGTCGGCCCGGTTCATCACCATATTGGCTTCATAGGTGCCGTGCATGCCCAGCATACCCAGCCAGTCGGAATGCTCGGACGGGAAGGCGCCCAGACCCATCAAGGTCGAGGTGACGGGCGCGCCGGTCATCGCCTGCAACTGGCGCAGCAGGTCGCTCGCTTCCGGCCCGGCATTGATCACGCCGCCGC
The DNA here is from genome assembly GCF_030373265.1 of Blastomonas sp. Lineage (GTDB taxonomy): Bacteria > Pseudomonadota > Alphaproteobacteria > Sphingomonadales > Sphingomonadaceae > Blastomonas. The sequence continues at coordinate 94,165 of NZ_JAUCZC010000011.1, read as the reverse complement.
CCGAATAGATCACCGGGCTGGTGGCCGCGCTGATCATCCGTGCCGCTTCGGCGATATCGTCCGGCATGCCTGCGGTGACCGGCGCGTAACGCTGGTTTGGACGGGCAGGGGTGTCCCGGTCATGCGGCGCACTGGCGACCTGCACGTCCTTGGGGATGTCGATCAGAACCGGGCCAGGGCGGCCCTTGGTGGCAATATGGAACGCCTCGCGCACGGTGGATGCCAGCTTCGCCGGGTCCTTCACCAGATAATTGTGCTTGGTGCAGTGACGGGTGATGCCGACGGTGTCGGCCTCCTGGAATGCATCGGAGCCGATGAGGTTGGTCGCGACCTGGCCGGTGATGACGACCATCGGGATCGAATCCATCAGCGCATCGGTGATGCCGGTAACCGCATTGGTGGCGCCAGGGCCCGAGGTGACGAGCACAACGCCGGGCTTGCCGGTGGCGCGGGCATAGCCTTCGGCTGCGTGCGCTGCGGCCTGTTCATGCCGCACCAGGATATGGCGCAGCGTGGGGTGGCCGAAAATCGCGTCATAGATCGGCAGCACTGCGCCGCCGGGATAGCCGAAGATCACCTCGACACCCTGCTCGACCAGCGTTTCAACCAGTATCTGCGCGCCGCTCAATTCGGCCATGACAATCAGCCCATCCTTAAGGAAAACCGTGGCCCGCTTAGACAAAGCGGGCCGACGTTGCAAAACCATTAGCTGCCGGACCTGGTGCCAGCACGCTTCCGGCGAAAATCAACCCGGCGCAGGCAGGCCGCGCCGGGTCGAGAATTTTGCCGTGACGTGTCGGCAGACGCTGGCAGCAACGTCTTGACCAAGCCGGTCTATGAGACACAATATGCCGTGTCAACAGCTAAGATTAGAATAAAATATCAAAATTCGCGATAAAACTATCTGAAAGTGGTTCCTCGACGACACGCCAGTCCGGCGGTGGCTGGTTGCGGAACCAGGTGTATTGGCGTTTTGCATATTGTCGGGTGGCGAGTTGTCCGTCGGCCAGGCATTGCCCGGCATCGATTTCACCACGCAGAAGGCGGGCAACCTCGGGTACGCCGATGGCGCGCATCACCGGCAGATCGGGCGAGAGATGGCGTGTCAGCAGCGTTTCCACCTCGGCCAGCGCGCCGCGCTCCAGCATCGTGGCGAATCGCCGGTCGCAGCGTTCGAGCAGCCAGTCACGCGGGGGGCGCAGAATCAGCGGATGCAGCGTGATCTGCTCGGAGATGCCGCCCAGCTTGTGCGCCTGCCAATGCGCGATCGGCTGGCCGGTGGAGCGGATGATCTCGAGCGCGCGCGCAACCCGGGTGGTGTCGGCAGGCGCCAGCCGCGCTGCGCTTGCCGGATCTTCGATCGCCAGCGCAGAATGCGCCTGCGCCACCGGCATCGCGCGTACCGCCTCGCGGATGGCGGGATCGATCGGCGGGATCGGGGCGATGCCGTCGAGCAACGTGCGGATATACAGCCCGGTGCCGCCGACCAGGATCGGCAGCGCGCCTGCTGCGTGCGCGGCGGCGATCTCGGCACGGGCATCGGCGGCCCAGCGCGCGGCGGAGCACGCCTCGGCGCCATCGATATAGCCGAACAGCCGGTGCTGGATACCGCCCATCTCCGGCTCGTCCGGTCGGGCCGAGAGGATGGCAAGATCGGCATAGACCTGCGCGCTGTCGGCGTTGATGATGACGGCCTTTTGTCCGCGGCTTTCCAGCCAGCGGGCATAGTCGACCGCCAATCCGCTCTTGCCGCTGGCGGTCGGTCCGGCAATAAGCGCCACCGCCGGGCGGGTGTTTCCGGTCCTATCGGGAGAAGTGATTGTGCCCATAGCCGTGCTGATAGCAGCAGAGCCCCTGCCAGCGGGAGAGCTAAACGCTGCCGCCGACAGATTGCACCAGGCAGGGCTCGTGGTGGGCCAAAGTCATTGGGTCGAGCCGGGGCTGGTCGGTGAGGTGCACTTCGCCGGTGACCGCATGGCCGCCGACGCCGCGCTGGCGCCGTTGCGTGCTTGTGCCGATGTGCTGGTGCTCGACGAAGCGGCGCGCGCGCCCAGGCTGCTGATCTCGGACATGGACAGCACGATGATCGCCAATGAGTGCATCGACGAGCTGGCCGATTACGCCGGGGTCAAGCCGCAGGTCGCGGCCATCACCGAGCGCGCGATGCAGGGCGAGCTCGATTTCGAGGCAGCCTTGCGCGAACGCGTCGGCCTGCTCAAGGGACTGAGCGAGCATGTCATCGGGGACTGCCTGGGCCATCGCATCCAGCCGATGCCCGGTGCGCGCACCCTCGTGCGCACGCTCTCGCAGCGCGGCGCGGATTGCGTGCTGGTCTCGGGCGGGTTTCATTCGTTCGCCGATGTCATCGGCGCAGAACTCGGCTTCGATGCGGTGTTCGCCAACCGGCTGGTGATCGAGAATGGCCATATGACCGGAGACCTCGAAGGCACCATCGTCGATGCCGCGCGCAAGGCGGAGATCCTGATGGAGCAGATCGACAGGCAGGCGCTCGATGCGGGGCAGGTGATCGCATTGGGCGATGGTGCCAACGATATTCCGATGCTGAAAGCCGCCGGAACGGGAATCGCTTATCACGCCAAGCCCGCCGCGATCGCGGCCGCAGATGCCCACATCGCGCATGGCGACTGGACGGTGCTGCTCCACGCATTGGGCATCGCGCGCGCCGACTGGCGGGATTGAGCAAACCAAAAAGGGGTGCGGCGAACCTTGCCACACCCCTTTTGGATTAGACACCCGAACCTTGGTCTCGTCATTCCCGCGTAAGCGGGAATCCCGCTTCAGCGCCGCGAAGTCGCAGCAGAGCGGGACGCCCGCGTGCGCGGGGGTGACGAAACCAGGACTCTTTGATCAGCCCTGCAGCAGGCGCATGATCGTCATCGCCTGTTCGCTGCCCGACTGCGGCACGGTCTCGCCGGTGCGGTCGGTGATCTTGTCGAAGATCCGCGCGACGCCTTCTGCGGTACGCTCGCCCTCGGGCAAAGCTGCACCCTGTGTCATCGTGACATAGGCCGCGTGGAATGCGCCAGCGCCTGCACCGATGATCATGTTGGTCGGCGCATCTTCGGACACCAGATAGACCGCGGCAGGCACGACGTTCTCGGGCTTGAAGGCTGCGAACGCTTCAGGCGGGAAGATGTCTTCGGTCATGCGCGTGCCGGCAACCGGCGCCAGCGTGTTGACCTTGATGTTGTTCTTCGCGCCTTCCAGATACAGCGTCTTGGTGAGGCCGGCGAGGCCGAGCTTGGCCGCGCCATAATTGGCCTGGCCGAAGTTGCCGTACAGGCCGGTTGACGAGGCGGTCATCAGGATGCGGCCATAATTCTGCTCGCGCATCGTTTCCCACACCGCCTTGGTGCAGTTGGCCGAGCCGAGCAGGTGGACCTTGACCACCAGATCGAAATCGGCGGGCTCCATCTTGGCGAAGCTCTTGTCGCGCAGGATGCCGGCGTTGTTGATCAGAACGTGGACACCGCCCCAGGCTTCCTTGGTCTTGGCGACCATCTCGACCATCTGCTCGTATTCGGTGACCGAACCGCCATTGGCCATGGCCTCGCCGCCAGCCGCCTTGATCTCATCGACCACCTGCGCGGCAGCATCGGAGGTGCCGGTGCCGTCGCGCGATCCGCCGAGATCGTTGACGACAACCTTGGCGCCGCGTGCGGCAAGATCGAGCGCATAAGCGCGACCGAGGCCGCCGCCTGCACCGGTAACGATGGCAACGCGGTCTTTGAAACTGATGGTCATGAGATGCATCCTTTCGGGCATGGTTTTACACGGGGCGCGGCAAATGCGCGCGGAATGGCGCGGGTTTTAGCCATGTTGCGCCGCTTGGCAAGCACCAAGCGCCCCCCGCCCCGATTGACGTTCGCGTAAAGCCGCGCTGACGTTACGGCGATCAGGCCAGTTCGCTGTCCAGCGCGTAGCCGGCAGACCGCACCGTGCGGATGATATCGGGCTGGCCATGCGCGTTCAGCGCCTTGCGCAGCCGCCGGATATGGACGTCGACGGTGCGAATCTCGATATCGCTGTCGTGGCCCCAGACGCTGTCGAGCAGCCGCTCGCGCGAGAACACCCAACCGGGATGCTCGAGGAAATGGCGCAGCAGGCGAAATTCGGTAGGGCCCAGCGGGATGGTCTGTCCCGAGCGCTTCACCTTGTAGCCCACGGTGTCCATCTCGATATCGGCAAAGCTCAGGGCCTCGCCCGCCAAGGCCGGACGCACGCGGCGCAGCACCGCGTTGACGCGGGCGATCAGTTCGCGCGGGGAGAACGGCTTGGTGACATAATCGTCCGCGCCGATGTCGAGCCCGCGCACCCGGTCTTCCTCTTCGCCGCGCGCCGACATCATGATGATCGGGATGTTCGATGTGTCGTTGTCGCGGCGCAGGCGGCGGCAGACCTCTATCCCTGAAAGATTTTCGATCATCCAGTCGAGCAGCACGATATCGGGCCGCTCCTCGCGCGCGATCAGCATCGCTTCTTCGCCATCGGCGGTCTGGCTGACACGAAAGCCCTGTTTGTCGAAGTGCCAGGAGACAAGCTCTGCCAGTGCCATGTCGTCTTCAACCAGCAGCAGATGGGGTGTTGTCATCGTCTTCGTGCTTTCTTGTGCGAAAAGGCCGGTCAGGAAGCTCCCGACCGGTCGGTATCGGGTGCCAGCGCGTCGTCGCCGCGCTCGCGTTCGTTCATCGATTGGCCGGTCACTGCGAAATAGACCATTTCCGAGACGTTGGTGGCATGATCGCCGATCCGCTCCAGGTTCTTGGCAATGAACAGCAGATGCGTGCCCGCGCCGACATGCTCGGGGTTTTCGATCATGTGCGCGATCAGCGCGCGGAAGATGCTGTTGTAGAAATCGTCGACCGTCTTGTCCTGCGCGCAGACCGCGACCGCGAGGTCCGCGTCGCGCCGGGCAAAGGCAGTGAAGGCATCATCGACGAGCTGGCGGGTGGCATCGGCCATCGCGGGCAGCAGCCGTGCGGCCTCGATATGCTGGTCTGCATCGATCAGCGCGACGCGCTTGGCGATATTCTTGGCATAATCGCCGATCCGCTCGACGACGCCTGAAATCTTGAGCGCAGCGACCAGCTCGCGCAGGTCATCGGCCATCGGCGCACGCAGCGCGATGGTCTGGATGACCATGCGGTCGATCTGCTCTTCGAGCGCGTCGATGCGCTTGTCGCCCTCGACCACCTGGCGCGCCAGATCGAGATCGTTGGTGGCGAGCGCGGTCATCGCGCCCTCGACCGCCTTTTCGGCGCGGCCGCCGATTTCGGCGATCAGCCCGCGCAGGGTGATCAGGTCGCCATCAAAGGCTTTGAGCGTGTGTTCGTTCTGGCTGTGATTCATCATGGTTTCCAAATCATGTCGGCGACGGCCTTGTCGGGATCAGGATAACCCGGAAAGGCGGTCGTTGTCGCTGAACTATGTGCGCGATCAGCCATATCGGCCGGTAATGTAGTCACGAGTCCGCTCTTCGCGCGGATTGGTGAAGATGTCGGAGGTGTCGCCATATTCCACCATGGTCCCAAGATGGAAAAAAGCGGTCTTCTGCGAGACGCGCGCAGCCTGCTGCATGTTGTGGGTGACGATGACGATCGCATAGCGGCCGCGCAGTTCGTGGATCAGTTCCTCGATCTTGGCGGTGGCGATCGGGTCGAGCGCCGAGCAGGGCTCGTCCATCAGGATCACCTCGGGATCGACCGCGATAGCGCGCGCGATGCACAGCCGCTGCTGCTGGCCACCCGACAGCGCGGTACCGCTCTCGCTCAGCCGGTCCTTGACCTCGTTCCACAGGCCTGCGCGCACCAGCGAGTTCTCGACGATCTGGTCGAGCTCCGCCTTGTTGGGGGCCAGGCCATGGATGCGCGGGCCGTAGGCGACATTGTCATAGATCGACTTGGGGAAGGGGTTGGGCTTCTGGAAGACCATCCCGACACGGGCGCGAAGCTGCACCACATCCATCTTGCTGGAATAGATGTTCTCGCCATCCAGCGTGATGTCGCCCTCGACACGCGCGGTGGGGATCGTGTCGTTCATGCGGTTCAGCGTACGCAGGAAGGTCGACTTGCCGCAGCCCGAGGGGCCGATGAACGCGACGACATTGTCCATGTCGATGTCGATCGACACGCCCTTGATCGCCTGCTTGTCGCCGTAGAACACCTTCACGTCGTGAGCCGACATCTTGGGGGCAGAAACAGTTTCGGTCATGGATTTCGTTACCATCGCGTTTCAAACCGGTTGCGCAGATAAACCGCGACCGCGTTCATGGTGAGCAGGAAGACGAGCAGGACGATGATCGCGGCGGATGTCTTTTCGACAAAGCCGCGATTGACCTCATCCGACCACAGGAAGATCTGCACTGGCAGCACGGTGGCGGGATCGGTGAAGCCATCGGGCGGGGTGGTGGTGAAGGCGCGCATGCCGATCATCAGCAGCGGCGCGGTTTCGCCCAGCGCCCGCGCCATGCCGATGATGGTACCGGTCATGATGCCGGGGATCGCCAAAGGCAGCACATGGTGGAAGACGACCTGGATCGGGCTGGCGCCCACCCCCATCGCGGCTTCGCGGATCGACGGCGGCACCGCCTTGATCGCGTTGCGCGAGGCGATCACGATCACCGGCATGGTCATCAGCGCCAGCGTCAGGCCGCCGACGATCGCGGCCGAGCGCGGCATTGCGAAAAACTGCAGGAACACCGCGAGGCCCAGCAGGCCGAAGATGATCGAGGGCACCGCCGCCAGGTTGTTGATCGACACCTCGATCAGGTCGGTCAGGCGGTTCTTGGCGGCGTATTCCTCAAGATAGACCGCCGCCAGCACGCCGACCGGAAAGGCCAGGAACAAGGTCACCACCATGGTGATCAGCGAGCCCTTGAGCGAGCCCCAGATGCCGACCTGCGCCGGATCTGTGCCGTCCGAGCCGGTGAGGAAGTTCCAGTTCAGCGTCTGGCGCACTTCGCCCGCCTGGCGCAGCTGCGCATAGTCGGCCTCGGCCTCGGGCGTGGACGTATCCTTGGCGGCGCGATCGATGTCGCTCGATGTCGGCAGCCAGAATTTCGCCTTGCCCAGGATCAGGTCGGGATTTTCGGTCAACTGGGCGCGCAGCGCGGTCCAGGCGGTCGACGCGAAAAAGCGGCTGCCATCCTTGCCATACTGCGCCTGCACGGCGTTGTCGTAGATCCGCCGCACATCGATCGACGCGATCGTCGCCGACAGGCGCGGGCCGGTGAGTTGCTCGGCAGAGATGCTGCCGGTGGCTGCGGGCATGTCGACGGTCAGCGTCGCCTCGGTGGTGATGAACCCCTTGGCGCCGTTGCCGACCATCACGAACAGCAGGAACGCCAGGAACAGCGACGACAGCACGACAGCTGCTAGCCCCATGAACTTGAAGCGCCGTTCGGCAGCATAGCGCGAGGCGATGCGCTTTTGCATCGTCTGGCCCATCCAGTCGGTCTTGCGCGCGCCGGAGGCGGGGGCAGGCAGGTTTGCGGGCATGGAGACGGTCTCAGTCATACGCTTCCCGATATCTTTTGACGATCTGCAGCGCGACGATGTTGAGCAGCAGCGTGACGATGAACAGCGTGAGACCGAGCGCGAAGGCGGCGAGCGTCATCGGGCTGTTGAAATCGGTGTCGCCGGTGAGTAGCTGGACGATCTGGGTGGTCACCGTGGTGACGCTGGCGAACGGGTTGGCGGTGAGGTTGGCGGCAAGGCCAGCAGCCATCACCACGATCATGGTCTCGCCGATCGCGCGGCTGACCGCGAGCAGCACGCCCCCGACTACGCCGGGGAGCGCTGCAGGGATCAGCACCTGCTTGATCGTCTCGCTCTTGGTCGCCCCCATCGCCAGCGAACCGTCGCGCATGCTGCCGGGGACCGCGGCGATGCTGTCATCGGCCATCGAGGACACGAACGGGATGATCATCACGCCCATGACAAGACCTGCAGCCAGCGCCGATTCGGACGAGGCATCGCTGATGCCGATCATCACCGCAAAGTTGCGCAGCGCCGGCGCCACGGTGAGTGCGGCGAAATAGCCATAGACCACGGTGGGCACGCCCGCGAGAATCTCGAGGATCGGCTTCATCCACTTGCGCACATTGGCGCTGGCATATTGGGTAAGATAGACCGCGCTCATCAGCCCAAGCGGAATTGCGACGATCATCGCGATGATCGCGCCGATGAACACGGTGCCCCAGAACAACGGCACCGCGCCAAAGCCGGTTGCCTGGCCATCGACCACCTTGTCGGACGGGTTCCAGTTGAGCCCGAACAGGAATTCGAACGGCGAGACGAGCTGGAAGAAGCGGATCGTCTCGAAAATCAACGAAGCGACGATGCCCAGCGTCGCGAGGATCGCGATCAGCGAGGCCAGCAGCAGCGCCAGCATCACCGTACGTTCGACCTGGGTGCGGGCGCGGAAATCGGGACGGATGCGGGTGAAGGCATAGGCGCCGCCGGCAAAGCACAGCAGGAACGCCGCCAGTGCGCCGATCAGCATGTACCGGCGGTCCGCATCGGCATAGAGCGGCGCAAGCTGGACCGCAGCATCGTTGAAGACCTTGAGGTCGGCATTGCGCGACAGCTCTCGGGCCTCCGACAGGATCGCCGCACGCGCAAACGGGTCGGCGGGCAGGTCGGCTGCCAGCGGGCTTTCCAGCACCGCGAAGCTGCCCAGCGCCGGCGCGACCGAGCTCCATACCAGCAGGAACAGGATGGCGGGCACCACCGCCCACATCGCGGCGTACCAGCCGTGATAGCTGGGCAGCGAATGGACGCTGGCTGCACCCGACTGGATAAACCGTCCGGCGCGGGCGCGCGCGAACACCCAGGTGATCAGGCCAAGCCCGGCGATCAGAAACAATATGGCTGTGCTGGTCATGGCTCTGGCCTATTTCAGCGCCGCGCCGTCGAGCGTGGACAGCGTCTTGATCCGTCCCAGCATCTCGCTGCGCATCTTGTCCGGTGCGGCGATCAAGCCGATCCGCGTGAGATAGCCGTCATGCTCGCCGCCGCGCATGAACTCCGCGAGATACTCGCGCAGACCCGGGATGACGTCGACATGCTTCTGCTTGACGTAAATGTAGAGCGTGCGGGCACCGGGATACTCGCCACTTTCAATCGTGGCATATGTGGGCTCGACTCCATTGATCGGCACGCCGCGCACGGTATCGGCATTGTCGGCAAGATAGCTGTAGCTGAAAATGCCGACGGCGTCGGGGTTGGTCGAGAGCTTCTGGACGATCAGGTTATCGTTCTCGCCGGTATCGGTATAGGCCTGGTCGGTGCGCACCGAATGGCACACTTCCTCGAACCGTTCCTTGTCGCTGTCAGACAGCGCCGCGACCGCCGGATCGGACTTGCAGCCCTTTTCCATGATAATCTCTTCGAGCGCATCGCGCGTGCCCGACGTCGAAGGCGGGCCGAAGATGTTGATTCGGGTGTCGGGAAGCGCCGGATTGATGTCCGGCCAGCGGATCGCCCTGTTGGGACCCTTGCCGAACGGCTGGGCGGCCAGAGCGGTGTAGAACTCGTCCACCGTCAGGCTGATCTTGGGGCCGTTTTTCGACTGGGCCAGGGCGATGCCGTCGAAACCGATGATGATCTCGATCACGTCATCCACGCCATTGGCGAGGCAGCGTTCGAACTCGCTCTTCTTGATGCGGCGCGATGCGTTGACGATGTCGGGCGTGTTGGCACCGACCCCCGAGCAGAACAGTTCGACCCCGCCGCCGGTTCCGGTCGACTCGAGGATCGGCGAGCGCCGTTCCGGATCGAAGTTGACGAACTCTTCGGCCACCTTCTTGGCGAAGGGGAACACGGTGGACGAGCCGACGATGCGAATTTCGCTCCGGCTGCTGCCCTGGTTGGTCGACGCCGGGTCCTGACACCCCGCCAGCAGCAAAGCTGGAAGGCAGGCAAAAGCGAGCTTCCTGATCAAAACCCCAACCTCTCAAAAAGCCGGAGCCGCCTCAGCAGCCCCGGCCGTCCCGAATACAGGACACGCTTGGCCCTTCCAGAATCACGCCATTCGGCGCGCGTGTGGAAGGGCGGCCCCCGACACGGAGCCGATAGGGAGAGGGGGTTGCCCAAAGATGACAATGGGATGACGGATTTATGACAACGCCCCCGGATCCCCGGTGCGCCGGCGTTCAGGCGGGCACGGTTAAATCGGGATTCGGCCCGGATCCGTCGATCTGGGGGGTGCGCGGGTCGGCGGGCAGGGTGATCGTCATTGTCGTCCCGCGCTGAACCTCGCTGTCGATTTCGAGCCGTCCGCGGTGCCGTTCGACGATGTGCTTGACGATCGACAGGCCAAGACCTGTGCCGCCGATCGCGCGGCTGCGGCTCGAATCGACCCGATAGAAGCGTTCGGTCAGCCGCGGCAGATGTTCCGGCGCAATGCCCTCGCCGCAATCGCTGACCGACAGCCGCACCAGCGCGCCGTTGCGCGACGAGCGCAGCCGCATCGTTACCGGGGTTCCCGCCTGACCGTATTTCATGCTGTTCGACACCAGATTGTGGAGCAGCTGCGAAAGCTGCGTCCGGTCGCCGCGCAACGGGGGGAGATCGGGCCCGATATCGAGCACGATGTCCGCGCCGCGCTCGGGGTGGCTGTGGCGCAGCACTGTCTGCACCTCGCGCATCAGTTCGGGCAGATCGACGGGGGTGTCGGGAACGCGGAACTTCTCCGCCTCGATGCGCGACAGCGAGATGAGGTCGTCGATCAGCTTCTGCATCCGGTTGGCTTCGCGGAACATGACGTTGAGGAAGCGCGCACGGGTCTCCGGATCGGCGCCGGCCTCATTGTCTTCGAGCGTCTCGATAAAGCCCTTGATCGATGCCAGCGGGGTGCGCAGCTCGTGGCTGGCATTGGCAACGAAATCGGTGCGCATCCGCTCGACGGCATAAACGCCCGAGCGGTCCCACAGATGCAGGATTCGTTCGCCGCCGGGCATGTCGCGCACCAGCATCTCCCAACGCTGGTCGCGACTGCCGATGCCGACCAGCTGGATCGGGCCTTCGGCCGCGGCGCTGGTATCGACGAGCAGATCGGCAGCGGCAGGATGGCGGATCACCAGCCGGACATCCTCGCCCACGCAATATTCGCCCAGCAGCTTGCGCGCGGCGCTGTTGGCTCGGCGGACGTTGGTGCCGGTCAGCACCAGCACCGGATCGGCCAGGCCATCGATGAAGCTGGTAAAGTCGCGATGCTGGCTGATCGGCTTGATTTCCGGCTCGCGGATCGGGGCTGCGGCCTGGGGGTTGTGCTTAGCCGGGCTGGAAAGATCGGCCATCGCGACGATCGCAACGAGCCCGGCGGCGAAGCAGATCATCGCCTGCTCTACGCCGTTGCTGCCAAACTGGCTGATTGCCACGCCCGCGCCCAGCAATGCTGTCGCGAACAGAAAGCGGCCGCCATTCAGTCCCGATACCGGAGTGTCTCCCATGGGTTGCGCGTATATCAAACCGCGCGGATTCGCGCTATCGGTCATCCGGGCCCTGGCGAGATTTACCTCTGGCTGCCAGCGTGTCCCGCAGAAGGACAGGCGATCAAATACCTTGCCTTGGCGGGTCGATGGTCCTTAAGTTTGCTGAGGCATGTGCGCCGATCGTCTCGGGCACCGGGGAATTTCAAATATGAGCGCTGACGACGGCAACAGGGGTGACACCGGCAAGAATGATTCGCGCGATCCGCTGGCGCGCGGCACGGCTTCGCGGCGTACCCTGCTGATCGGCGCCGTCGCAACGTCCGCGGTGGTGAGCATTCGTCCGGCGCTTGCACAGACGGCAGGCTCGGTGCTCAACTGCACCATCCCCGTGCCCGAGCGCGGCAAGGGGATGTTCATCGATGCGTCGGGCAAGCTCGTCTCTCCCGATACACCGGGTGCTTTTCCTCCCTCCCCGCGCGACTTCACGGGTGAAGAGGTGCGCCAGGCGCTGCAGGGCCGCAGCCTGCCGGGGACCTCGCGCGAACAGTCGCGGGCCTATCTCAATTACATCCGCAAGCTGCAGAACGGCCAGAGCGGATTTACCTGCTACGCCTCGCTGCAGATGCCGCGCCGCTGAGCGGTGGCCTCGGCGATGTCCGTCCTGCGCTTTGCTGCCTTGCCCGAAACCGCGCTGAAGCGCGTGCCACTCGGCGGGCTCGAAGCGATCTACCATGTGCCCTCGGGTATCACCCATCTGCTGGCCGAGCCGGTCCCGGATTTGCTGGATGCGCTGGCGCGGCTGGGGCCTGGCAAAGCAGCGTCTGCGGCGGAGGTTCTGGTGGCGGTCGCGGAGCGCTTCGATATCGTCGGAGACGACCCGGGCGAGGCGCCTGTGGCGGTGGTGGCAGAACGGTTGGCAGAGCTGGCGCAGCTCGGTCTGGTCGCGGTCCGTCACGATGCGTGACACGCTTGCATCACGCTGATGCAAATCTGCGCCAGCTTGGGGCGTAGCCTTCTGTTTCCATTTTGTCCCGGCCTCTGCGCGCTGTAAGGCGCAAAGCCATGCGCCACTCCTGTTTTATCACTGTTGGACCGGCCCGATTCCGTATCGGCAGTGACTGGCGTGCGCCGATCGATCAGCTGCGCCAGCTCTACAGCGATTACCCGCTCGACGAGGGTGTTCCCGATTTCACCGTGCGGCTGCAGGCGACCTCGGCCTTGCGCCGGGTCGTCAGGCCGCAGGTTGCGATCGCGGGGGATTTCACCTTGCCCGATGCGGTGCCCTTGCCGCTGGAGCAGGGGCTGCTCGCGGCCGAAATGGCAATGAACCTGCAGATGGCCTTGGGCTGGCGGCGGCATCTGCTGCTGCACGCGAGCGCGGTGTCGCGCAATGGCCGCGCCGTTATCATGACCGGGGTGTCGGGCGCGGGCAAGTCCACCCTGTCGGCACTGCTCGGGGAACGCGGCTGGCGCTTTCTGGGCGACGAGTTCGTGCTGCTCGATCCCGATACCGGGATGATCGTGCCGTTTCCGCGCCCGGTCAGCCTCAAGAACACCGCGATTTCGGCCATGGAGCGCGAGGTCGACGACGACACCCGCTTCGGTCCGGTGATGCGCGATACCCCCAAGGGCACGATCCGGCACCTGCGCCCGCGCACCGAGGCGGTCCAGCTGATGGCGCGCGAAACCCGGCCCGCTTTGCTGCTGTTCCCGCGCTTTGGATACCCGCGCGCAGTCCGGCGGGTCGATGAGGCGGAGAGCTTCGTCCGGTTGACCCAGGCCTCGACCAATTATGTCGCGCTGGGCGAACGCGGGTTCGATGCGCTCACCGGCTTTGTCCGCGCGATGTCAGCGTGTGCGATCGATTATGCCGATGGCGAGGAGGGCGTCGAGATGGTCGAGCGACTCTGGTCGGAGCAGGGCGCCAAGACCGGGGCGAGGGCAGCCGCGGCATGACCAATGGCTGGTCGGTCGCGCGCGCGCTTACCGATCCGGGGTCGGTCGCCGCGCTGGATGCCACCGGCTGGACGCATCTGCTGTCAGCCGCGCGTGCGCTGTCGCTGATCGGCACGCTGGCCGAGGTGCTGGCCGATGCCCCGATCCCCCCCGATGTCGCCCGTGTCTTTGCCGACGTGCGCCATTCCAACGTCGCAGGGCAACGCCAGGCGCTGTGGGAGGCCGAGTGCGCGCGGATGGCGCTCGCCGAATATCCCGGCCGGGTGGTGCTGCTCAAGGGCACTGCCTTTGCCGCAGCCGGATACGACGCGGCGTTGGGTCGGTCGATCGGCGATCTCGACATATTGGTGGATCGCGGCGGGCTCGACCAGGTCGAGGGGCTGCTGCTCGAGGCTGGCTGGGAGTGGGTCAAGCCCGATCCGTATGATGACGCCTATTATCGCGAATGGATGCACGAACTGCCGCCGCTGATCCATGCAGAGCGTGACCGGATGATCGACGTTCACCACACGATCCTCCCGCTGACTGCCGGGCCCACCCCCGATGCCGCCGCGCTGATCGCAGATGCGCGCGCGCTGCCATCGGGGCTATACGCGCTGAGCCCCGCCGACATCATCTGCCATGCCGCCGCGCACCTGATTGCCGATGGCGACCTGTCGGGCGGGATGCGCAACCTGTGGGACATCGACCGGCTGGTGCGGCAGTTTGTCGTCGAGGAGGAAGGGTTTTCCGAAACGCTGGCGGAGCGCGCGAAGCTGCATGGGCTGACGGATGCCGTGGGCCGTGCGTTGCGGCTATCGGCCCAGTTGTTCGGCACCCCAATCGTTTTCCGGCGAAAGTCGGAGTCCAGAGCGAATGCAGCGCAATCCGACCCTGGACTCGGGCTTTCGCCGGAGAACAGCAGGGTATCGACGAGCGACACGCTTTTCCTGCGCCGGATCACTGCGGTCGATGGCTGGGGCCGAAAGACTCGCAAGCTCACCCGACAGGGTTTCTACATCCGCTCGCACCTGCTGCGGATGCCGCCTGCGATGCTGGCGCGGCACCTGTGGACCAAGTGGCGCAAGGGGCACCGGGGTTAGTCCTGAAGCCAGCGGCCCATGCTGATGCGGGGCTCTTCGGCATAGCCCAGACCGGCATAGAACCCGGCGACCGCCTTGTTGGTATCGCGCACCTGCAGGTTTACTTTGGTGCATCCCAAGGCGCGCAACGCATCCTCGGCGGTCCTCACCAATCGGGCGCCCAGCCCATGGCCCTGCTCGCCGGGCAGTACCGCGACCGAATACAGCCAGCCGCGATGGCCATCATAGCCTGCCATGATACTCCCGATCACACGCTCCCCGCCTATCGCGACCCAGAACAGCTCGGGCTGGAACGCAAGCTTCTGGGGAATTGCAACCTGCGCGCGACTGTGCGGCGGATCGTCAGGGAAACAGGCGTTCCATAGCGCTTCGACCCCGGCAAAATCGCGCAGATCGAACCGGCGGATCGTCACTGGCAAACCAGTTGCTCCAGCGTCGGAATGAAGTCGTCATAATGGTCGATGATCGCGTCCGCGCCCAGGCTCTCGACCGGCTGATGCAGAAAGCCGAAGCTGACCGCGACACAGGGAATGCCGGCATTGTGCGCGGCCATCACGTCGTAGATGCTGTCGCCGATGAACGCCGCCGGGGTCACCCCCGGCTCGCCCCCGCAGCGGCGGATCATCTCGTCGATCGGCGCGCGGTCGGGCTTGGCTTTGCCCTTGCCCATGGTGTCGCCGCCGATGACGCAGGCGAAGCGGTCGATCAGCCCGACCTCGGTCAGCAGTTTCACCGCGAACCTTTCATACTTGTTGGTAACGATGGTCATCTTGACCCCCATCGCATCGAACCGCGCCATCGCATCGAGCAGCCCTGGATAGGGCGGCGATCCGGTGCCCAGATTCTCGCCATAATGGTCGAGCAGGATCGGCAGATAGTCGCGCAGCGCCTGCGGATCGGTGTTGCCCGCGCGCTCCAGACCTACCTGCAGCATGTGCTTGGCGCCGAGGCCTACCATCGGCTTGACTTCGTCCCGGGTCAGTGTCGGCAGCCCTGCGAGCGAAAGCGTGTGGTTGACCGAAACGGTCAGCTCGGGGCTGGTGTCGAGCAATGTGCCGTCGAGATCAAAGCCAATGATTTGGTAGGGAAAATCTGTCATGGGGGCCTGCATCGCCCGAAAAAGGTGGAAGATGCAAGCGGTTCGTGGCAAGACTTTGCGCGATCTGCTTTGGGAAACGCGGAGAACATTGAATATGGGTGAGCAGGCGCTGACCGCAATCATTTTGGCGGCAGGCCAGGGCACACGGATGAAGTCCGATCTGCACAAGGTGCTTCACCCTGTTGCCGGTCTTTCGATGCTGCATCACCTGCTGGAAAGCCTGACGGCGGCGGGGGCCGCGCGCCAGGTCGTCGTTGTGGGAGCACGGCGCGAGCAGGTGGAGGCATCGGTTGCACCGCGCGGCGTTGCGATCGCGCATCAGGCCGAGCAACTGGGCACCGCGCATGCCGCGCTGCAGGCCAAGGCCGCGCTCGCCGATTTCGACGGCACCGCGATCGTCTGCTTCGGCGATACGCCCTTTCTCAAGCCAGATACCATCCGCCGCCTGACCGAACGCCTTTCCGCGCCCGACGCACCGCGCGTTGCGGTGCTGGGATTCACCCCCGATGATGCCAAGGCCTATGGCCGGATCATCGCGGATGAATCGGGGACCATCGCCAAGATGGTGGAGTTCAAGGACGCAAGCGACCACGAACGCAGCGTGAGGCTGTGCAACTCGGGCGTGACCGCGGTGCGTACGGCGGATCTGTGGCCGCTGCTCGAACGTGTCGGCAACGACAATGCGGCGGGTGAATATTATCTTCCCGATATCGTCATGCTGGCGATCGCCGATGGAGATCGCGCGGTGGTGGTCGAGACCGACGCCGACGAGTTGATCGGCATCAACAGCCGCGCCGAGCTCGCCGAAGCCGAAAGCATCTGGCAGGCCCGCCGCCGGGCGCAGGTGATGGCCGATGGCGCGAGCCTGGTCGCTCCCGAAACGGTATGGTTCGCGCATGACACGGTGATCGGCCGCGATGTCGTGATCGAGCCCAATGTGGTCTTCGGACCCGGCGTCACCATCGCCGATGATGTCGTGATCCACGCGTTCAGCCATCTTGAAGGCGCGACCATCGCCAGCGGCTGTTCGGTCGGCCCGTTCGCGCGGCTGCGGCCCGGTGCACAGATGCAGGAAGGCGCCAAGGTCGGCAATTTCGTCGAGATGAAGAAGGCGGTGCTCGGCCCCGGCGCGAAGGCCAGCCACCTGACCTATCTCGGCGACGCGACCGTCGGCGCCAACGCGAATATTGGCGCGGGCACGATTACCTGCAATTACGACGGCTATTTCAAATACCAGACCGTGATCGGCGAAAATGCCTTTATCGGCTCGAACAGCTCGCTGATCGCTCCGGTGAAGATCGGGCGCGATGCGATCGTCGCTGCTGGCAGCGCGGTCTCGCGCGACGTCGCCGATGGCGAGTTGCGCCTCGTTCGCGGTGAACAATTGGTCAAGCCCGGCTGGGCCGACCGCTTCCACGACGCGATGCGCAGGAGAAAGCGCGAGGGCAAGTGAGGCGGCATTCGGATTGACATGATATCATGATATGATATCAGTATATCACCATGCCCCGCATCCTCGCTGACCTTCCTGAAGATGACATCGAATGGCTCGACCAGCTTGCTGCCGAGCAGGGCAAATCGCGTGCGCAGGTTTTGCGCGAGGCTGTAGCGGATTATAAAGTCGGGTTTTCCTCGGCACAGGACAAGAAGTGGCTCGATATCGGTTTTGGCGCGTGGCGCGACCGCGTCGATATTGGCGACTCCGTCGAGTGGCAAAGACGTGAACGTGCATCATGGACGCGGCCTTGGGACGACGACTATGAAGAGGTCAAAGCCGAGTTTCCCGATCTGTTTGACGACGAGGATGACCGTCAGCGCCAAATCCACCTCGATATGCTGGCCGGCAAATATCCTGAACCTAAGCAGCTAAATTCCAAGTGAGCGGCTTCAGTTTCGATTCAAATATCATCATCGATGCATTGGCTGGGTACATTCAGGCAAGAGCAGAAATCGACCGTGCCACCGATTTTGGAGCCAGGGCTTGGATCAGTCGCGTGGTCTGGATCGAGGTCATGTCCAAGGGCGAGGGGGATTCGCTGAGGCGTGCCGAAACGCTTCTTTCGGGATTCGGTATTGATGAAGTGGATGCTGAAATTGGCAGGCGCGCAGCTGCGCTCCGCCGCGAGCGTGGGCAGCTCCGGGCCATGGACGCCATCATCCTCGCCACCGCCCAGATACGCGGACGCGTCCTGATTACACGAAATACCAAGGATTTTCCGGCAGAGATGCCGGGCATCCGCGTTCCCTATCAGCTTTGAAAGGCCCCCCTGCGCATGTGCGGTATCGTTGGAATTCTGGCCCGTCGCGATGTCGTGGGCGATCTGGTCGATGGCCTGAAGCGGATGGAATACCGCGGCTATGATTCGGCGGGGGTGTGCACCGTGCACGAGGGGCAGCTGGTGCGCCGGCGCGCCGAGGGCAAATTGCGCAATCTGGTCGATGTGCTCGCCAAGGACCCCGCGCCCGGCCATGTCGGCATCGCGCACACCCGCTGGGCGACGCACGGCGCGCCGACCACGTCGAACGCGCACCCGCATGCCACCGGCGAGGTCGCTTTGGTGCACAACGGCATCATCGAGAACTTCAAGTCCCTGCGCGATGCGCTGATCGCGCGCGGTCGCACCTTCGAGAGCGAGACCGATTCGGAAGTCGTTGCGCATCTGCTCAGCGAGCGGGTCGAGGCGGGCGACAGCCCCGAGGACGCGGTGAAAGCGGTGCTGCCGCAATTGCGCGGTGCGTTTGCGCTCGCGATCGCGTTTCGCCAGCATCCCGATCTGCTGATCGGCGCGCGGCTGGGCTCGCCGCTGGTACTGGGCTATGGTGACGGCGAGACCTATCTCGGATCGGACGCGCTCGCGCTCGCCCCGCTGACCCAGCGCATCGCCTATCTCGAAGAGGGCGACTGGGTGGTGCTGACCCGCGAGGGCGCGCAGATCTATGACGCCGACAACGCACCGGTGGAGCGCGAGGTGACGCTGTCGGGGGTCACAGGCGCGCTGATCGACAAGGGCAACCACCGCCACTTCATGCAGAAGGAGATCTTCGAGCAGCCGGTGGTCGTGGCGCAGACACTGCAAAGCTACATCCGCTCGGTCGAACAGAAGGTGGCGCTGCCGCAGATGGACTTCGAGCTGTCGGATATCGACCGCGTGACGATCATCGCCTGCGGCACGGCATCGTATGTGGGCATGATCGGCAAATACTGGATCGAGCAGCTCGCCCGCGTTCCGGTCGAGGTCGATGTCGCGTCGGAGTACCGCTACCGCGACCCGGTGCTGGCGCCGAACATGCTGGGCGTGGTCGTCTCGCAATCGGGCGAGACCGCCGATACGCTGGCGGCCTTGCGCCACATGAAGGCGGGCGGGGTGACCACCGCAGGGATCATCAACGTGCCGACCAGCTCGATGGCGCGCGAGGTCGACCTGCTGCTGCCGACGCATGCCGGGCCCGAGATCGGCGTCGCCTCGACCAAGGCGTTCACCTGCCAGCTGGCGGTGATGGCGGCGCTGGCGGTCAATCTGGCGCGCGCCAAGGGCAGGCTCAGCGAGGCCGAAGAGGCCGAGATCGTGCGCCATCTGATCGAGGCGCCCGCCGCGATCAACGAGGCTTTGGGCCATGACGCCGACATCGAGGCGATGGCGCACACCATCGCGCAGGCGCGCGACGTGCTGTATCTGGGCCGCGGACCCGATTACGCGCTGGCATTGGAGGGCGCACTCAAGCTCAAGGAAATCAGCTATATCCACGCCGAGGGCTATGCCGCCGGCGAGATGAAGCACGGCCCGATCGCGCTGATCGACGAGGCGGTGCCGATCATCGTCATCGCGCCGTCGGGTCCGCTGTTCGAAAAGACGGTGAGCAACATGCAGGAGGTGCGCGCACGCGGCGGCAAGGTCGTGCTGATCTCGGATGCCGCAGGGCTCGAAGAGGCGGGCGAGGGGTGTCTCGCGACGATCGAGATGCCACGCGTGCACCCGCTGATCGCGCCGCTCGTCTATGCCGTGCCGGTGCAGCTGCTCGCCTATCACGTCGCCGTCGCCAAGGGCACCGATGTCGACCAGCCGCGCAATCTCGCCAAGTCGGTAACGGTGGAATAGTCCCTGTAAGATAGGGGCAACTGTCTCTAATCGATCGACAAATTCACATGCAAAGAATGCAAGTGCATGGAACACAATTGCACTTGTATGACAGCAGTTATGACCTATTTCCCGCCTCAGGAAACAGGATGTCTGCACGGCCAATTCCAAAACATCTTATCAGGAGTTCGTCATGCGTATCGCATTCAATCTGGCCGCCGCTTTCGTCAGCAGCGCCGTCATCATGCTGGCCGTAATCTAAAAATCGGGGCCGCCGACACGTCGGTGGTACGGCCATCATTCCCCTTAGCCTGCGGCGAGCGTGAACACGCGGCCGCAGGCAAGGCGGAAACCCGGACTTTCCGGTTACATCCCATTCAATAATGACCGAACCCATCGTGCGATGGGTCGCCTGTGGTTACGCTTCGCTAACTTTGTTTGGCTAAACCCTGCGCGTGAGCATCACCAAACATAACCCGTCCACGGCTAGTAAATTGCCCGTGATGGCCATTCTTGGCCTGGCCGACCCTGCGGATGCCGATTGGGACCACTTCCGCGCGATCCAGTATAGCGGGCTTGCGCGCTACGCGATCTTGCGGGTGGTGACCAATCTGGTGCTGGGCCTGATGGTGTGCCAGCTCTTCGCCGGTGTCGTGCCTTTGTGGCATCTCGCGGGCTGGATGGCGATGCTGGGCGGCGCCCTTTATTTTCCGACAATCGTCTACCGGCAGAGCGGAATGGTCAACCACGACCATGTCGCACGCCGATTTGTGTTGCAGCTTGTCGCAGCGACCAGCCTGGTTGCGTTCGTCTGGTGCATTCCGATTCTGAGTTTCGCTCCGCTGGCGGGGCCAATCGAACTGGTGACCATCTGGACCATCGTGGCGGCCCTGGTGGTGGGGGGAACCCTACTGCTCAACGCCCTGCCGCTGGGCGCGGTCGTGTTCAACCTTGTCTTGATGGTGGCATCGATCATCGCCTTTGCGCGGATCGGCAACATGGTGACGATCGGCGCGATCGTCTGTTTCTCGATCCTTCTCGCCTTATCGGGCTTCGAAAACGCGCGCGCCTTCCTGCTGTTCAAGCTTTCTGAGGTCGGGCTGGCCGAGAAGGCCGAGGTCGTCAGCCTGTTGCTGCGCGAATTCGAGGAAGGCGATGCCGACTGGCTGTGGCAGATCGACGCGTCTCGGCGCATCGTCGCGGCCAGCCCGCGTTTTGCCTTTGCTGCCGGACGCGAGCCCCACGAAATCGAGGGCATGCCGCTCACCCAGCTCATCGCAGGCAAGTCTTGGGAAGGGGGCAACCTGCCTCCCAGTCTGCATGTTCTGTCGGGAAAGCTGACCAGGCGCGAGAGCTTCTCCAATCTGATCGTCAAGGTTCTGGGGGACACGAAGACCTTCTGGTGGGAACTGTCCGCATCGCCGCGCTATGATGACAGCGGCGCCTTTATCGGGTTTCGCGGTGTCGGATCGGATGTGACCGAGAACCGCGAAAGCGCCGAGAAGATCGCCCGGCTGGCACGCTATGACACGCTGACGGGCCTGCCCAACCGGTTGCAGCTCACCGAAGCGCTCGACCGGGCGCTCAGCGAATGCGAGCAATGGAAGATCCGATGCGGCTTCCTGATGATCGATCTCGACCGGTTCAAGTCGGTCAACGATACGCTTGGCCATCTCGTCGGCGACCGGCTGCTCGCACAGGTGTCGCTGCGGCTGCGCTCGCTGATGGGCAAGGACGAGATGTGCGGACGTCTTGGCGGCGACGAGTTCGCGGTCGTGATGCGCGATACCGGCGATGGCCAGCGGATTGCCGATCTGGCCGGACGGATCATCGATGTCCTGTCGCGCCCTTATGAGGTGGACGAGCACACCTTGTTCATCGGTGCCAGCGTGGGATCTGCCAACGGCCTTCGCGATGGGCGCACGGTCGAGACGCTGATGCGCAGCGCCGATCTGGCGCTGTATCAGTCGAAGGACGAGGGGGGTGGACGCCACAACCAGTACGAGCCCAGGCTGCACAGCCATGCCGAGGAACGCCGGACCATGGAAATGGCGCTGCGCAAGGCTCTGGAAAAGGACGAGTTTTCGCTCGCCTATCAGCCGGTGGTCGACGCTGCGAGTGAGTCTCTGGTCGGCTTCGAAGCCCTGCTGCGCTGGCACAACCCGGAATTCGGGCAGGTTTCGCCGGGCCGCTTCATCCCGTTGGCGGAAGACGCGCGGCTGGTTGTCCCGATCGGCAACTGGGTGCTGCACCGCGCCTGTCGCGAGGCGGTGTCCTGGCCTGCCGACGTGCGCGTGGCGGTCAATGTGTCTGCTGAACAGCTCTATGAAGCCGATTTCGTCGATACTGTGGTCGAGGCGCTGTCCGAAGCCGGGCTCGCACCGCAGCGGCTCGAGCTCGAGGTTACCGAAAGCGTGTTCTTGCGCGAAGGATCGCGCGCCGGCGAAACCCTGGATCGCATCCTGGCGCTGGGCGTCGGCCTGTCGCTGGACGATTTCGGCACCGGCTATTCGGCGCTGGGCTATCTCAGCAAGACCCGTTTCACCACGATCAAGGTGGACCGCAGCTTCGTTCAAGGCGCGGCGCGCGGACTGCCCGAAAGCATCGCGATCATCCGCGCCGTGGTCGCGATGGCGGACAGTCTAGGCATGGCCACGACCGCCGAGGGCGCCGAGACCGAGAACGAGGTCCGGGTCATCCGCGATCTGGGATGCAAGAAAATCCAGGGCTATTACTACGGACGGCCGATGGCGGCAGAGGATGTCGCCGAGATGTTCGGCGATCACCGCGCCGCGGTGTTCGGATAGACCATAGCCGCCAGCGTCAGGCGCGCTCCAGCACCGATTGTGCCAGTGCCTCGAACAGCCGCGCCCCGTCGGTTCCGCCATGCTGCGGTTCGACCATCCGCTCCGGGTGCGGCATCATGCCCAGCACATTGCCCTTGGCGTTCAGCACACCGGCGATGTCGCGCGCCGACCCGTTGACCGGTTCGGCATAGCGGAACGCGACCTGGCCTTCGCCTTCGATTCGGTCCAGCGTCGCGTCGTCGGCAAAATAGTTGCCGTCATGGTGTGCGACGGGGATGTGGATCGTCTCGCCGGGCTGGTACAGCGCGGTGAAGCGGCTGGAGGCGTTCTCGACTGTCAGGCCGACCGTCCGGCAGACGAAACGGATGCCGGCATTGCGCATCAGCGCGCCGGGCAGCAGCCCTGCCTCGGTCAGGATCTGGAAGCCGTTGCAGATGCCCAGCACGGCGACACCGCGCTCGGCCGCCTCGACCACCGCACCCACCACCGGAGACCGCGCCGCCATTGCGCCCGAACGCAGATAGTCGCCATAGGAAAACCCGCCAGGAACCGCGATCAGATCGAGACCTTCGGGCAGCGTCTGATCGCCATGCCACAGACGGATCGGCGCATGGCCGGTGACCCGCTCGATCCCGACGGCCAGGTCGCGGTCGCAGTTGGAGCCGGGGAAGGTGATGACCGCCGATTTCATCAGGCGAGCTCGACGCGGTAGTTTTCGATCACCATGTTGGCCAGCAGCTTGCGGCACATGGCATCGATATCCTCGTCGCTGGTGCCATCGGCCAGGGTCAGCTCGATCAGCCGACCGGCGCGGACATCTTCCACGCCGCCGAAGCCCAACCCTTCCAGCGCATGGTGGATGGCGCGGCCCTGCGGGTCGAGCACACCGTCTTTCAGGGTCACATGGATGCGGGCCTTCATCGGCGTCCTCCTGGCAGAATGAATGGCCTGCCCTATACCGTGCGGCGGCAAAGGGGCAAGGGGGCTCGGCGCATTAACCCTGGATCAGCGGCGTCCGGTGCGTTGTTGTTAACCGATGTTAATAACGGTCTTGAAAGCCGCCGGGTGTAATGTTCCCTTGAAATGGGGGAAGTATGGCTGGACTCGCTCTTGCAATGTTCGTCGGACTTTTTGGCTTCGGCCACGAGCTGGTCGGCTGGAACGACCCCGAGGGCCATGTCCAGCTGGCACTGTTCATGGCCTTCATCTTCGGCATCATCAGCGGCTATCGCACGCGCGGCTGACCCAAGCACGGGTCAGCGCGGCGCCGAATGGGTGGTGATCGGGGCGGGGGCTGACGCCAGCTGTCCCGGGTCCGCTTTCTCGTCATAAAGCGACTGCACGAGCACCGCCCGCTCGGGGGGAAGATAGGTCCGCGCCAGATCAAGCAGATCGTCCGCGCTCACCGTGCCGAAAGCGGTGCCGCCGCTGCGGAACCTGTCCAGCTTGGCGGGCTTGGTTTGCGCGGCATCGACGATGCCCAGCCATGCCGTGTTGTCCTTCACCGAATTGGCAATCGTTTCCAGGATCGGCGTGCGCGCGCGCGCGAGCTCGTCGGCCGCGATCGGCGAGGGCGGGGCAGCGGCACCCGCCACGGGTACAGGTGCGGAAAGCTCTGCTGCGATCTGCCGTATGGCATCGGCCACGCGCTCGACATCGGCCGAAGCCACGTTGGTGCTGATCTGGATATAGCCATAGCCGGGGTAGATCGACGAGGTGAACGAGCGCGCCACCGGCGAATAGCTTGCGCCGAGCTTTTCGCGCAGCTCGTCGGTCACCTTGATCTGCAGCAGCCCGGCAAGCAGCCGCAACCGCACGTCCTGGCGATAATCGCGATCATCGGTGGTCGGCCAATAGAATTCGACGATGGCCTGATCGGCCTCGCCCTTGTGGTGCAGCACGCGGGGACTGCGGTTGTCGGTAAAGCGGCGCGCGCGCGCTTCGTCATAGTCGCGGAACTCCGCCTCGCGCTCGGGCAGCGCACCGAAGGTAGCAGCAACCGCAGCGATTGCTTCGTCTTCATCGAAATCACCTACCAGCCCGATTTCAATGGCGCCATGCTGCAACCGGTCATCGATCGTGGCTCTGAGATCATCGAAGGTCAGTTTCTCGAACACTGCGCGGTCGGCGAGCGAGAAGCGCGGATCGTTGTCCGACAGGATCGCGCCGATATGGCTGCCGATCGCCGCTTCGGGCGTGGCATTGAGCCGGGCGTAGAAATTGGGGAGGTAGCTGCGGTACTGGTTGACCGCCTCGCTGCGATAGCCCGGGTGCCGGGTGAACGCCGTGAGAACCTGCATCTGCAGCTTCAGGTCGTCGGGCGTGGTTGCCAGATAGCCACCCAGATAATCTTCGCCCGACCCGAAGCTGAGCCCGACCGCGCGACCGGCGAAGATCGAATAGAGATCATCGAGGCTATGCGCCTCCAGGCCGCCGCGCACGAAGATGTTCATCAGGCTGGTGGCTTCGGGATTGTCGCGCGAGGCAAGCAGGTCGCCGCCGTCGATGCGCAGCGAGACCAGCACGCGATTCTTGTCGAAATCGGTTTTCTTGAGGTTCAGCCGGACGTTGTTGGCAAAGCGGATGGTGCGGATGCCCAGATCCCCGATCGCCTTGTCCTGCGCGACCGTGCCCGGCGTGCCGAAATCTTGATAGGCAAAAGCCTGCGCAGCGCGCGCCTTGGGCCTGTCGACCCTGGCTTTGCGGGCGTCGGCAAAGGCGGTGCGGATCGCGCGAGCGCCGCCTGCGGGGTCAACCTTGGTGGACAGATGGATCAGCGGTTTGTCCAGTGGGCCGAAGTCTTCGCGGATCGCCTTGCGCAGCATCTTGGTCGTCAGGCTGTCGCGCAGCGCGATGAAGCGCTCAAGCTGGCTTTCGGGGGTCGTGGCGATCATGCCATCCTTGGCCATCGTCAGGATCTGGTCCGCGAGCTGGTCGTTGTCCCGAGTTTCCTGGCCGAGCACCGCATTTTCATAGCCGGTGGTAAAGTTGGCCAGCTGCTCGGCAAGCTCCGAGTCGGTAAAACCATAGCGAAGCGCCGCGCGGACCTCCCGCTCGGCGGCGGCAAGACCCCGCTGCCACTCGCCATCGCGCGTCGCGACATTGAGCACCGATTGGTTGGCAATCTTGTAGACATCAGACCGACCGATCGAGGCGCCGACGAACGGAGCGTTCTCCTGTCGTGCGATCCTCCCCAGCCTGCGGCCGACAATGTTGTAGCCGATCGCCCGGGTCAGCTTCGCACGGCGGGCCGCCCGGCTGTCGCGTTCCTCGACATAGGGCGAAAAGCGCACCACCGTGGCCACCTCGTCGATCGCAGGGTGCGCAAAGATATTGGCCTCATCGGTCCGCGCGACGTCGATCTGGCCGAGAGGAACATCGGGTGCCTCGCCCTGTTTGGCCTGCCAGTTGCCAAAGCCGGCGATGATCTTGGCCTCGATTGCGGCGACATCGATGTCGCCCACGATCACCAGAGTGGTCCGGCCAGGGGTGTAATAGCGGTCATAGAAGCTGCGGAACCGCTCGGCTGGCGCGGTTTCGATGACCTGCCGGTCACCGATCGGCGACCGGGTCGCCAGCCGGGTGTCAGGCACCGAAAATGCAAACAGCGATTCGCGGTTGCGCTGCGCATAGTTGGCGCGAGTGCGCAATTCGGACAGGATCACGCCGCGTTCGCGCTCGATCGCCTGGGGATCGAAGCTGATCTCGCTCGCGGTCTCGCGCAGCAGGTACAGGGCCGTGTCGATCGTCTCAGCGTGAACGTTGGGCAGATCGAGCGTGTAGCCGGTCTGGTCATAGCTGGTGAAGGCGTTGGTGTCCGCGCCGAATGCCAGCCCGAGCCGCTCGAGAATCTTCACCATCTCGCCTTCGGGCACGTTGGTGGTGCCGTTGAACGCCATGTGCTCGATGAAATGGGCAAGGCCGCGCTCATCCTCGGCCTCAGCGGTGGAGCCGACGCCGATCAGCATCCGCATGACTGCGGTGCCCGGGGGTGTTGCGTTCTTGCGGATGGCGTAGCGCATGCCGTTGGGCAGAACGCCAAAGCGGATCGCGGGATCCGGCGTCAGGTCGCTGGCAGCATAGTCCCATGCGGCGGCGATCGCGGCTTCATCGCGCGGCAGTGCCGAAACGGCAGCGTCAGCCTGTTCGGGTCTGGCAGACGGCGGCGGCGGGGTATCGGGATCGGCAAACGCGGTAGCCGGACTCAGCGCGATAGCGGCAGCGGCCAGCCAGGCCAGCAGCGATCGTCCCGTTCGATATGAAAGCCTCTCGCCTCGATCCATCTCCGCCCGCTTGTTGCTTGCTTGAGCGGAAAATGTTGCATGGGCGCAAGGCCCACGCAAGATGACGGAAACGTAAAGCTGTCAGGGCGCCGTCCGGCGCTTATTTGCCCTTGCGGCGGCGGTGGCTGTCAAGGTCGAGAACCTCGTTGTCGCCGCCTTCGTTGAGCAGCCCGAGACGCCGTGCAACTTCCTGATAGGCTTCGACTTCACCGCCCAGATCACGCCGGAACCGGTCCTTGTCGAGCTTCTCGCCGGTCTCGATGTCCCACAGACGGCAGCCATCGGGGCTGATCTCGTCGGCCAGGATGATGCGCGAGAAATCGCCATCGAACTGGCGGCCGAATTCGAGCTTGAAGTCGATCAGGCGGATGCCGATCGCGGCGAACATGCCGCACATGAAATCGTTGATGCGGATCGCCATCGACGAGATGTCCTGCATCTCTTCCTGCGTCGCCCAGCCGAAGCAGGCGATATGCTCTTCGGCGACCAGCGGATCGCCCAGCGCATCGTCCTTGTAGCAATATTCGATCAGGGTGTGCGGCAGCGGCTGGCCTTCTTCCAGACCCAGCCGGGTGCAGATCGATCCCGCTGCGACATTGCGCACGATCACTTCGATCGGCACGATCTCGACCTGGCGGATCAACTGCTCGCGCATGTTCAGGCGGCGGATGAAGTGCGTCGGGATGCCGATATGCGCGAGGCGCGTGAACACATATTCGCTGATGCGGTTGTTGATCACGCCCTTGCCGTTGATCGTGCCCTTTTTCTGGGCGTTGAACGCGGTGGCATCGTCCTTGAAGTACTGGATCAGCGTGCCGGGCTCGGGTCCTTCATAGAGGATCTTGGCCTTGCCTTCGTAAATCTGGCGGCGGCGGGTCATGGGCACTGGTCTCCGATAAAATGCATGACGCCCCGGTGCGGCGGCCAAAGCGCGCAGTGCCGGGGCGTAGTTCAGCGCCCCTATAGCCGCTTGCCGCCCCCCGTGCAATTGTGCTGTCTGATCGGACAATCTGGTTACCGCATCGCACACCTTGCATGGTATCATTGCAGTCAAACCGATGGGGCATGCCATGGATATGAACGTCAAGATCGACCACAAACAGGCGGTGGCGATTGTCACCATCAGCCGTCCCAGCCGGCGCAACGCAGTCGATGCCGCGACCGCGCAGCAGCTTCACGATGCCTTTGCCGCGATCGACGCCGATGACAGCGTCCATGTCGCCATCCTGCACGGCGCAGGCGGGCATTTCTGTGCAGGCGCGGACCTCAAGGCGCTCAGCGAGGGCGACAAAAGGCCGGTCACCGACGCTGGCATGGGTCCGATGGGTCCGACGCGGATGCAGATGGGCAAGCCTGTCATCGCCGCGATCGAGGGCTATGCCGTGGCCGGCGGCATGGAGCTGGCGCTGTGGTGCGATATGCGGGTGATGGCGGAAACCGCGCGCATGGGCGTGTTCTGTCGCCGCTTCGGTGTGCCTCTGGTGGATATGGGCACCATCCGGCTGCCGCGCCTGATCGGCCAGTCGCGGGCGATGGACCTGCTGCTCACCGGCCGCGAGATCGGCGCTGCCGAGGCGCAGGAAATGGGGCTCGCCAACCGCGTCGCACGGCACGGCGGCGCGCTGGAACTGGCGGTCGAACTGGCCACGCAGATCGCAGCCTTTCCGCAAGCCTGTCTGCGCAATGACCGCGCGAGCGCGCTGGCGCAATGGTCGCTGGATGAGGCCGACGCCATCGCGCTCGAGGCCCGGCTGGGCCGCGCGACGATCACCAGCGGCGAAACGCTCGAAGGCGCGGGCCGCTTTGTCAGCGGCAAGGGGCGGCACGGGACGTTTGGCTGAAGGCGGCCCAGCGCGCATTTTTCCCCAGAAAACCCGGGTCCCCCTCTCGCTTTGCCGCATCCGCGCTGCTAGGCGGCTGAGATATGGCTAAAGACGCGAGCGCCGGGTCTGGCGACGACCTTCCGGAAATCGAGAACACGTCGTTCGACCGCGCGCTGTCGGAGCGGTATCTCGTCTATGCGCTCTCGACGATCACCGCGCGCTCGCTGCCCGACTTGCGCGATGGCCTGAAGCCCGTCCACCGCCGCCTGCTCTGGGCGATGCGGCAGTTGAAGCTCGATCCGGCCAGCAGCTACAAGAAAAGCGCGCGCGTCGTCGGCGATGTGATCGGCAAATACCACCCGCACGGCGATGCGTCGGTCTATGATGCGATGGTGCGGCTCGCGCAGGATTTCGTGCTGCGTTATCCTCTGGTCGACGGCCAGGGCAATTTCGGCAATGTCGATGGCGATAACGCGGCGGCCTATCGCTATACCGAAGCGCGGCTGACCCGCACCGCGATCGAGCTGATGGCCGGGCTCGACGAGGGCACCGTCACCTTCAAGCCGACCTATAACGGCGAGGAGGAAGAGCCCGAAATCTTCCCGGGCCTGTTCCCCAACCTGCTCGCCAATGGCGCCAGCGGGATTGCGGTGGGGATGGCGACATCGATCCCTTCGCACAATGTTGCCGAGGTGATCGCCGCGGCGGACATGCTGATCGATGATCCCGAAACGACGCATGAGCAGATCATGCAGGTGTTTCTCGGGCCCGATTTTGCCACCGGCGGTCTGCTGGTCGACAATGCCGAGACGATTTCCCAGGCCTATCGCACCGGGCGCGGGGCGTTCCGGCTGCGCGCGCGCTACTCGACCGGCAAGGATGACCAGGGGAACTGGGAGCCGCATGGCATCGAGAAGTTGCCTGGCGGCACCTGGCAATTGGTGCTCAGCGAAATTCCCTATCAGGTGCAGAAGGGCAAGCTGATCGAGCAGATCGCGACCTTGATCGCCGACAAGAAGCTGCCGATCCTGGCCGATATTCGCGACGAATCGGACGAGACGATCCGCATCGTGCTCGAGCCCCGCAGCCGCAATGTCGATCCCGAGGTGCTCAAGGACAGCCTGTATAGGCTGACCGATCTCGAAATCCGCTTCCCGCTCAACCTCAACGTGCTCGACGAAACGCGCACCCCCGGGGTAATGGGGATCAAGCCGCTGCTCGAATCCTGGCTGCGGCACCAGATCCTGATCCTCACCAACCGCAGCCGCCACCGGCTCGACAAGATCGCGGCGCGGCTGGAGCTGCTGCGCGGCTATATCATCGCCTATCTCAACCTCGACCGGGTGATCGAGATCATCCGCACCATGGACGAGCCCAAGCCGGTGATGATGGCGGAGTTCGAACTGACCGACCGGCAGGCCGAGGCGATCCTCAACATGCGGCTGCGCTCGTTGCGCAAGCTCGAGGAAATGGAACTGAGGCGCGAACACGATGCGCTGGTCAAGGAGGCCGAGGGGCTGGAAAAGCTGCTCGCCGATCCGAAGCTGCAGAAGAAGCGGCTGAAGAAGGATCTTGCGACCCTGCGCGCGCTGTACTCCGAAAACACCGTGTTGGGTCGCCGTCGCACCGATCTGCGCGAAGCGGCGCCTGCGCGCGAAATCCCGCTCGAGGCGATGATCGAGCGCGAGCCGGTGACGGTGATCCTGTCGCGGCGCGGCTGGATCAAGGCGATGAAGGGCCATGCCGACCTGGCTGTGCCCGAGATCACCAAGTTCAAGGAAGGCGATGGCCCGGCTTTCGCCTTCCATTCCCAATCGACCGACAAATTGCTGATCGCGCTCGACAATGGCCGCTTCTACACCTTGGGCGCGCAGAATCTGCCCGGCGCGCGCGGTTTTGGCGAGCCGGTGCGCAACATGCTCGACATGGAAAACGAGGCGCAGATCATCGCGGTGATGCCTTATGATCCGACGGGCAAGCTTCTGCTAGCCGCCTCCAACGGCCGCGGTTTCCTGGCCGAAATGGCCGAGCTTATCGCCGAGACCCGCAAGGGGCGGCAGGTGGTCAACCTGAAGGCAGGCGTCCGGCTGAGCGTGATCCGCATCGTGCCCGCCAGTTGCGACCATGTCGCGGTGGTGGGCGAGAACCGCAAGCTGGTCGTGTTCCCGATCAGCGAACTGCCGGTCATGGCGCGCGGGCAGGGGGTGCAGCTTCAGCGCTACCGCGACGGTTCACTCTCCGATGCCACGACCTTCCGTCTCGAAGAGGGCCTCAGCTGGACGATGGGTGGCGACAGTGGCCGCACGCGCACCGAAAAGGACATGGGACTGTGGCGCGTTGCGCGCGGCGCGGCGGGGCGGCTGCCGCCCAAC
Organism: Blastomonas sp.; assembly: GCF_030373265.1. Classification (GTDB taxonomy): domain Bacteria; phylum Pseudomonadota; class Alphaproteobacteria; order Sphingomonadales; family Sphingomonadaceae; genus Blastomonas. The sequence continues at coordinate 63,212 of NZ_JAUCZC010000011.1, read as the reverse complement.
GGCTTCCCGCGCAACAACCGGTTCGATGGCTAGAAAAATCCCAAAGAATTCTGACGGTTTTTTGTAGACGTTTAAGTTAATTTTACATTTTCACGGCTACGCCCGGGGGATATGGCCAGTCCCACCCCGCCTCCCAAAGTCCGCGCTTCGTCGGTGCCCGATCCCACCCGATCGGGCGGTGCGTCTGGCCAACACCCTGGCTTTGCGGCCGTGCTCGATCCGCTACCCATCCCCGCAGCGGTGGTGACTCGCGCGGATGAGGTGCCTCTGGTCGTGCTGGCCAACCCTGCCTTTATCGAGCGCCAGTTGATGCCGGGGGACGCTTGCGAACTGGATCGCAAGCTCTTGGCCGAGCTGATTTCGGTGGCCAGCCGCAATGACAGCGGCAAAGCCCGCCGCCCGTGGACCTCGGTCGATCCAGTCAAGACCCGGCGCTATGATGTCACCGCCGCGCGGATCGAGTTGGCGGGTCTTGAATGGCCGCATTTCCTTGTCAGCCTGATCGATCGCACCAGCGAGATCGAAACCCATGACAGCTTTCGCCGCGAAACGATGCGCGACAGCCTGACCGGGCTTCCCAACCGTGCCGGCTTTGAAGACATCGTCGAGACGCGCCTGGCGGAGCAGGGCACGGATGGGCGGCCGGCCGCGCCCGGGTTTGCCATCATCACGCTCGATATCGCCCGGTTCAGCCAGATCAACGAATGCGCCGGCGGCGTGGTGGGCGACGAGCTGATCATCACCGTGGCGCGCCGCCTGATGGGGCGGGTGCGCAAGACGGATGTCATCGCGCGGATCGGCGGCGACGAATTTGCGGTGTTCGTGCCGCTGCGCGGGACCAACGAGCGCGAGCTGTCGCGGATCATCACCCGTATCCGCGACATCTTCGTCAATCCCTATCGATTGTCCGATCTGGAAATCCAGATCGACGGCGCGATCGGTATTGCGCTCAGCAAGCCGGGTCTGAGCGATTGCGCCAACTACATCCGCCAGTCGCAGATCGCGCTCAAGCGCGCCAAGCGAACGCGTCAGGCGGAAATCTACACTCCCGAGGAGCTCGACAAAGCGCGCCGCCGCTTCACGCTGGAGACCGAACTGCGCAAGGCGATCGAGCTCGATCGGCTCGAGCTGTATTTCCAGCCGCTGATCGACATGAGCAACGGCTTCGTCACCGGGTTCGAGGCGCTCGCCCGCTGGAAGGACCCCGATTACGGCATGATCTCGCCGGTCGAGTTCATTCCCGTGGCCGAGGAATGCGGGCTGATTGTGCCGCTGGGTCGCTGGGCGCTCGACCGGGCGTGCAAGGTGCTCAACGAATGGGACGCGCGGGCCGGCGAGGTGCTGCCGATCAAGGTCAGCGTCAACGTGTCCGCCGCCCAGTTCGCGCGCGACGATATTCCCAACATGGTGGCCAGCATCTTGCGCGCCAACAAGACCCGCCCCGAGCGGCTGTGCCTCGAGCTGACCGAATCGGTCGTCGTCAGCGATCCTGCCCGCGCTGCCAAGGTGATGAGCGCGCTGCGCGCGCTCAACGTCTCGCTGGCGATGGACGATTTCGGGACCGGTTATTCCAACCTCGCCTATCTGCAGCAACTGCCGATCGACGTGCTCAAGATCGACCGCAGCTTCGTCACGCATATGCTCAAGGAGCGCGACAAGGTCGCGATCGTCCGCGCCATTCTGTCGCTGGCGAGCGCGCTGGGAATGGAAACCACCGCCGAAGGCATCGAGACGCTGGAAATCGCGCAGACGCTGGCGGCTTTGGGCTGCTCGTTCGGTCAAGGCTATTTCTATTCGCGCCCCGTTCCCGCCGATGAGGCCTACGATTATATGATCACCCGGATGGGCTGATCACCGGCCTGCGACCTCGGTCGCGATGGCCCGGATCCGCGCAACATCCGGAAAATCCTCGGCGATCCAGCGCCGCCGCGTCTCGCCCAGCACCCGTGCGACATCGGGGCCAGCATGGATTCCCAGCGCCAGGATATCGCGCCCGCCCAACGGAAAATCGGGAACGCTCCAGCCCGTGAGGCTCTGCCATCCGTCGGACAGCGCATCATCCGGTCCGCGCAGCAACAGCCATGAAGCGACGATGTCGGCGGGCTGGACGCTCGCTGCCACCTGCCGAGGCGATCCGTCGCGCGGCCAGGGTGTGGCAAAGCGCGACAGGATCCCGCGCTGTGCCTTGGACAGCCGCAATCGCGCCGCAACCGTTTCGGCGATCTGAGGGTCGATCGGCAGCAAGGCGGCGAGGCGCAGCAGGGGATCGGCTGCCGCCCCGACCTGGGCTTCGCGTGCCAGCAGCGATTCGAGCGTCGCCAGCCCATCGGGCACCATCTCGGGCAGGATCACCCGCCAGATGCCGGCGTCTTCCATCAGCCGAGCCGCGTCGACAGGCGATACCCCGCCAAGCAGCAGCAGCAGTTCTCGGGCAATCCGCTCGCGCGAAAGGGCCTTCAACCGGTCGGCGTGGTGGGCACAGGCGGCGATTGCCGCAGCGTCCGGCGCGCCGCCGAACCGGGCATGAAAGCGAAAATAGCGCAGGATCCGCAGATGATCTTCGAGGATCCGGGCATCGGCATCGCCGATGAAACGCACCAGCCGGACCGCCAGATCGTCCTCGCCGCCGAAATAATCGGTGACCTCCAGCGTCCGCGGATCAGCGAACAGCGCGTTGATGGTGAAATCGCGCCGCGCTGCATCCTCGCGCCAGTCGTCGGTAAAAGCGACCTCGGCATGGCGGCCATCGGTGGTGACGTCGCGGCGCAGCGTCGTGATCTCGACCGGCCCTTGCGGCAGCACCGCCGTTACCGTGCCATGCTCGATCCCGGTCGGCACCGCCCGGATGCCTGCCGCCTCCAGACGGGCGATGACCGCGTCGGGCAACAACCGCGTCGCGATGTCGATATCGGCTGCCTCGACATCCAGCAGCGCATCGCGCACCGCGCCGCCGACATAGCGGCACTGGTCGCCAAGCGGATCGAGCGCCGCCATCATCGCGGCGAGATCCGGGCGCTGTGTCCAGCCCGCACTGATCCGGGTCATGCCATCACGCCTTCCAGCCGGCGCGACAGATTTGCGATAATGCCCGCGGTCACGCCCCAGATGCGGCGGCGGCCCCACATGATCTCGATATAGCGGCGCTCGGCGCCTTTCCAGTGGGTGGTTAGGTGAACATGGTTGGCAGGGTCGAGCACGAAGGCCAGGGGCACCTCGAACCAGTCGGCAACTTCCCCGGGATTGGGGGTATAGCTCAAGTCCGGCGGGATGACTGCCAGCACCGGGGTAATGGCAAAGCCGCTGCCGCTGCGATACATGTCGGCTGTGCCGATGACCCGGACATGATGCGCGGCTAGCCCCAGTTCCTCGTCCGCTTCGCGCAGCGCCGCCGCCACGGCATTCTCGTCGCCTGGGTCGATCTTGCCGCCGGGAAAGGCGATCTGGCCAGGATGGCTGCGCAGATAATCTGGCCGCTGGGTGAGGATGACTCCAGGCTGGGGCCGATCGGTCACCGCGATCAGCACCGCTGCCGGGGTGTGGGTGCCGCCATCGGGATCGATATGCCGCTCGTCCTCGCCTGAAAATCCGCTGTCGGCACTGGCCGCGAGCGCGCCTGCCAGCCTGTCGAACAGGCTCATTCCGGCGCAATCCGGTCCAGCCGGAAGCAGGCGCCATCGCTCCATATCGGAAGACCGGCGGCCTCGCTGGCCCCTTCGGGCTGGTCGGCCAGCGCCAGTTCGATCAGGTCGTAATAGGCCTGGCGCTCTATCCGCGCCTCCAGCCCACGCCACAGCCCCAGATAGGGGCGGGGTTCCTCGACGCTGCCGCGCAGCACCAGCGGGCGGTCGGGGCCGCAGACCACCAGCTCATCGGTGTTGAGCCGGAACGCCAGCCGCCGCTGTTCGCCGCTGCCTTCGGACTTGACCTCGACCGCCAGCAGAGGCGCGTCCTCGACCTCGATCCACTGTTTGTCGAACGGTGTGACAAGTGCGTAGCGCCCGTCGTCCTCGCGCCGCAGCACGCTGGCGAACACTCGCACCATTGCCGGCCGCGAGATCAGCCCGCCCTGGTGGTACCAGCGACCATCTGCGGCGATCCGCATATGGCTCTCGCTTTCGGCCTTGGGCGACCATTGCTCGACGGGGGGAAGCTTGCGCGCAGCGACCAGTCCGGCAATCTCGGCCAGCGACAGGTCCTGCATCTCGGGGGGAGGATCATATGGCATTGCTGGACCAGATAAGCATGACAGGCGCGTGATGCAAAGCCTCGCGCCTGCATTGGCCGATCAGGTGAGCCGCCAGGGGCCAAGCACACCGCGCGCGGGCATCACCGAATCGGGCCGTGCCAGCGCGAGCAGACGGTGCTGTTCATAAGGGCCAGGCAGCGACCAGCCGCCGGTGCGTTCTGCGCTGAAGCCGAAACGGGTGCCGTAATATTCGGGATCGCCGAGCAGTACGAGCGGCATTTTTTCGCCCACGCCCATCGCGCCGAAAACGGCAGCCATCAATGCGCGGCCGATGCCTTGGTCCTGATGATCGGGGGCGACCCCGACCGGGCCGACCAGGATCATAGGATAGGCCAGGCCGTCGGGATCGGTCAGCGCAGCGGGCCAGCACTGGATGGTGCCGACGAGATATCCGTCGCCATCGACCGCGGCAAAGCTGAGCGCGGGGAGCGGCTCAAGCCCTTCGCGCACGCGATAGATGGTGCGCCCGGCACGGTCCGCCCCGAAAACCTGATCGAGAAGGTCGTCGACCCAGGCTTCGTCGACCTGATCCAGCGGGATGATAGTGAATTCGGTCATGGGTCCAGACGGATTAGCAAGAGGTCACAGAGCTTGCGCCCTTAGGCAGGTGCCTCCGCCAAGTCGAGAGCGATTTCCCGCCGGCGCGCGCGCGGCCTAATCGATTTGCCAAACCGCCGCGGCTTTCCTATGTGTCATACGGCAACGGGGGGACCGCATGGAAGGCATTGAAAAACCGCACGGATCGATCTGGCTGGCACGGTTGTGCCTGTTGCTGGGGGCAGGTGCGGTGATCATGGCGCTGGTCGGCGCGATCGGAGCAGGACAGGACTGGTGGGGCAAGCTCGACGGGCTCAGCTTCGTGAGCGCCGCTGCGGTCGTGGCGCTGCTGGGCTTCGTCCTGTCGCTGATTGTGCTTCTGCTGTATCGCAAGAAGGGGCGTGCGATCCGCAATCTCACCGTAACGGCGCTGGTGTGCTCGCTCGCATACCTCGCGTTCATCGGATATTGGGTCAACGTCGGCATGAACGTGCCGCAAATCCACGATATCACCACGGATCTGGACAATCCCCCGGAATTTCAGGTTCTCAAGCTGCGTCCGGATGACTTTGCCGATGTCCCGGGACGCGGGGATCCGAAATATGCCGGCATGGATGCCATCGAACGCTGGAAGCTGCTGCACAGCAAGGCCTATGGCGATATCCGCACGATCACGCTGGCCCTCCCCGTCGACAAGGTGGTGGCGCTCGCCGAACAGGTCGCGCTCGAACGCGGCTGGGAAATTGCCGCATCCAGGCCTGAAGACGGTCGGTTGGAGGCGATCGACACGGTTTCACTGTTTCGATTCAAGGATGACGTGGTGGTCCGGGTCCAGCCAGGTCCGAGCGGGCTTACCAGCCAGGTCGACGTTCGCTCCGTGTCGCGGGTGGGGCGCAGTGATCTGGGTGTGAACGCCAAACGCATTCGCGGTTTCCTCAAGGACCTGCAGGCCGCAGCCCCCAAATCCTGACGGGGTACCGGCGCACAGTGGGCTAGGCGCCCGCAACCGCCTTGCTCGAGGCTTGCTCGATCCGGATGCGGTCTGCCAGCATCAGTGTCGAGCTCGCCTTGGCCAGCACCTTGCCGCCAGAATCGAGCAACTGTCCCTCGAAGAAGCAGGTGCTTCTCCCGCGACGTTCGACCCAGGCCTTGGCGATGACGAGGCCTGGCCTGGCAGGCGCGAAAAAGCTCACCTTGAGTTCCAGCGACATCGGCACGACATCGGGACCGCTCATGGCCATGGCGGCATGGGCCATCGCGGCATCGATCCATCCGGTGACAAAGCCGCCCTGCACGACACCGCCCGAATGGCACATATGCTGCCCGGCCTGATACTCGATCGTGGCACGCCCTTCGGAATGCAATTCGACGACCCGGATCAGGCCCATCGTGGCGTTAAGGTCTGACGCGGCAGGAGAGGGGCTGTTGGTCATGGGGCTCCGGTTCGTGTAGGCCTGAAGGATACCAGCCAACTGCCAAAACCATGGCGTGTCAAACACTCAATGTCCGGCCCGCCGGGGAACCATGCTTTGACTGCCTGGTATTTGTATAACCAATACAGGAGCCTGTGTCATGATCCCCGTCCGTCTTTCCCTTTGTGCATCCGCACTGGCATGCGCGTTGACGCTGAGCGCCTGCGGCAGTGATGCCCCCACTGCCGAGCCGGTTGAACCCATCGCCGATAGTACCGCCGCCGTTCCCGCCGTCCCCCAGATGGCAACGGCCAGCCTCAAAACTGCCGACGGTCGCGATGTCGGCATGGTCACCGCGACGGAAATGGAAGACGGCATCAACATCTCGGTTTCCGCAACAGGGCTGGAGCCGGGCGATCGTGGTATCCATGTCCACGCCACGGGAAAATGCGACGGACCCAAGTTCGAGACAGCGGGCGGTCACTGGAACCCGGTCGGAACCAAGCACGGCCTGAGCAACCCGCAGGGTGCACATTCCGGCGACATGCCCAATCTGACCGTGGCCAGCGACGGCACCGGCAAGATGGAATACATGATCCGTGACGCCGGTCTTGCCGAGATGCTCGATGCCGATGGCGCCGCGCTGGTGATCCATGCCGAGGCCGATGATCAGATGACCGACCCTGCCGGCGACAGTGGCGACCGGATGGCCTGTGGGGTGTTCGGACGGAACTGAACCGGGTCAGCGTTGGCGATTGGTGTAATCGATCCGGATTCGCACCCACTCGCCGACCTTGGACAGCCCGCCGACGCGCGGCGGTCTGACCCGGAACTGCCAGGCTGCCGCCATCACGGCACGGCCTATGCCTGATCCGGGCGGAGATTCGGCAAGCTGGACGCAGTCCTCGACACGAAAATCGGCAACGGTGCGGCAAGCGATCAGCGCCCAGCCGGGGCCGGTTGCCGTCGATAGATATCCGGATAACTCGTCAGGATAGGGCTCGCGATACCAGGCTGCAGCATAAAGCGGCTCGCCATTGGGTGCGGAGCCGACGCGCTCGCTATCGCCGGGAACGCCCTTGTCGGCCGGACCATAGACCCGGCCCGGATTGGCCTTCGGCTTTGCCACCTGCGGCGAGGCTTTCGGCGGGGCAGGTTGGGCCGATGGCATCGGCACGACCGCAGGCGGCACGGGTGATGGCTGGGTGGCGGTAACCGGGCTGGGCACCTCGCTCGGCGCCGCCTCGGTCTCCTGCGGTTCGGGTGATTGCGCGGCGTCCTGCGACGGGGCAGGGCTTTCTTCTTCGACAGGCTCTTCGGACGGTTCTTCGCTGACGCCGAACACGGTGAGCGTCTGGTCATCCACCCGCGACGCCGGCGGTGCGATCGACAGCGACAGCAGCACCAGAATGATCAGGATTTCGGCGAGCAATGCAAAAAGAAAGCCGCCGGTTCGCTCGCCCATCCTCGAACGCAGCCAGGCCCGTACACGGCCATGCCACGCAACGGTATCAGCAGGGAATTCGGTCCGGGGTATTTCCATCAGCGGGCTAGCTCTTGTACCTTTGCGGCCCCCCAGCCCCTGATCTTCACACTTATGGTGCCGCTTGTCGGAATCGAACCAACGACCTACCGCTTACAAGGCGGTTGCTCTACCAGCTGAGCTAAAGCGGCGCTAAAGGCGCGTTTGCGCCGCGTCCAATGCTCTATTTGACACCAAAGGTCCAGCCTTCAGTGACGCGGGTCGTCTCATCGAGCATCGTCGGGTTCCAGTAGCTGTGCCAGAGTCCTTCGTCGCGTGCGGCATGTCGCAGCCAGGCCGCCGTCATCAGGGCATCGGTGCTGTGGTCGTCATGCGCCAGCAACGGCGCCGGGGGCGGCGCGCCAAGCTGCCCCAGCGCCTGGTGCAAGCCGTCGGCATCGCGCACCTTGCTGCGCGACAGGCCTCGTCCGGCGGCCCGCGCGGCAATGCTGGTATAGATTTCCACGATGACCGGCCCCGTTTCGGGGACCGGATCGAACGGCCAGACGGGGATTCGCCCGGCCAACCGGTGCAGCAGGCGCATCCCCGTAAGGCTCGATTTGCCGACCTGGGCCGCGCCGACCAGATTGAAGCAGCTCGCGCTGTTCGCCTGGCCGGTCAGGCGCTGATGGCGCTCGACCGCGCGCAACCTGCCGGTGCCCGCCAGTCCGAACCTGTCCCCGGTATCACCCTTACCGTGCCGGAAATATCGCCGCGCCTGATCGTGGCGGACGAAACTGCCGACACCCAGATGCTCGTCCTCGGCGCAGATCTGGTCGACCAGCGCCCAAAGGTCGCGCGCATTCGCCGGGCTTTCGGACCATCCGGGAAAGTAGCTGCCAGCATCGACAAAGGGAAAGGTCGGCGAAAGATCCATCCCGATCAGCATATCCGTTCCGGCTTGCGCATGCTCGACAAGCCAGTCGAGCGCGGCACCACGCGACCAGCCGCCATGGGGGCGCAGCAACACCGGACGCGCGTCGTCGTCCGCGTCGATGGTCGCAAGCGCCAACCCCTTGGGCCGCGCCACCGCCTGGCCGGACCAGTCGAAACAGGCATAATGCTGGAAACGGCGCATCGCTCAGCGGATCAGCTTGAGCACCTCGGCGGTGAATTTGGCGATGTCGAACGGATCGCCTGCGCTGTCATAGCCGCGGCGCACGATCACCAGATCGCGGCTGGGGATGATCACCAGATGCTGGCCGCGATTGCCCAGTGCCGCAAAGGCATCGGCAGGAGCGCCCTCGCTCTTGTTCATCAGCCAGAAGCTTGCGCCATAGCCGAACGGGTTGCCCTCAGGCTGCGGGCCGCTGGGCGTGGTGACATAATCGCGCCAGCCTTCGGGCAGCACGCGTGTGCCACCCCATGTGCCATCGTTCAGATACAGCAGGCCCATCCGCGCCATGTCGCGCGCGGTGGTCCACACCTGGCTCGAAAGGATGTAATTGCCCTGCCAGTCGGTCTCGGCCCAGGTGCGGGTCATTCCCAGCGCGTCGAACATCTGGTGCGGGTGGATCTCCGGTGCGGCATCGCGCGCGGCGAAGGTCGCGAGCAGGATATCGTTGTTTGAATAGCGAAAACTCGCCCCGGGCTGGTGCAGCATTAGCCATAACGTCGTCCACTGGCGCACATCGCCCGCGGCCATGTAGACCGCATCGGTGCGGTTGCCGGCGGTATCACTGACCAGGCCGCTGCCCATGCGCAGCAGATGATCGACGGTGATCGCGCGGCGCGGATCGCCCTCGACATTCCACTCGCGCACCGGCCGATCGGGAATGGCAAAGCCCTTCTGGCGGACATAGCCGACATATGTCCCCGCAATCGATTTGGCGACCGACCATGTCCGCTGCGCGGTGTGCATGTCGTGGCCGGGCTTATAGCGCTCCTGCACGATGCGGCCCTTGTGGACGATGACGACACCACTGGTCTTCCCGCCAAACGCTTTCGCGTCGAACGTGCTCTCCACCAGCGTGTCGAACGGCGTGATCATCATGATCCGCGGATCGCTGGCGTTGGAATCGCCCATCGGCCAGTTTGCCGCATCTGCACTGCCTGGCTGTGCGCGCTCGAGCGATTCGGCGGGCAGGCGGCGGCCATCATTGGTCCATGCGATCGGCATCGCAGTGCATCCCGTCACCGGATTGTGCCGGGCGACGCGCGGCGGCATGTCGTCGGCAAAGGCGACGCTCACCTGATGCGCGGGCTCGTCGATATCCGCCTTCAACGTCGGCATGATCGCGGCGATGTGCGGATAGATGCCGGTCAACTCGTCGGCCTCGATATCGGCAAGCGTCTTGTTGCCGTTCCACAGCCCCGAACACACGAACTGCGCCTTGTACCCCGCCGCCTGCGCGCGATCCATGCGGGTGGGTTCGGGGGTTGGCGCTGGCTGGGCGAGGGCGGGCGTGGCGATAAACGCAAAAGCGGCAGCGAGCAGCAGGCGAGGCTTGAAAGGCATGGGGTGCGGTTGCAAGATGATGTCTCCAGGTGGGGCGCGCCTATCATGCAGTTTGAATGGGACGAAGCCAAGCGATTGGCGAATTTGGCAAAGCATGGGCTCGATTTTGAGGACGTTGGAAGTGTCTGGGACAGGGATCTTTTCGATGTTGCTGGCACTCGAATCGCGGGAGATGAACTTCGCATTCTCGCGCTAGGGGTCATGGGGGATGACGCGGAAGTCATCGCCGTGGTATATACCGTGCGTGCGAGCAGGATCAGGCTGATCAGTCTAAGGCGAGCAAACAGGTATGAACGACAAGTTTTCAGATCGCGTTTCGGCTATGGGCGATGATCCGTCGCAAACCGATTGGGCGCGCCTGCGTGCCATGACCGATGACGATATCGAAGCGGCGATCGAGGCTGATGATGGCACTTTTGCGTTGACGCCCGATGATCTGCAGGCTGATGGCCCTGGCTTCAAGTTCGCATTGGGCGACGACAACCTGTGGCACTGGCGGTTTTATGCCGACAGCGGCAAGTTGATGGCCCAAAGTGGTATCGGCTACCCCAACACGTTGGATGCGATCGCTGCCGCCGACGAGTTTCGCAGCATCATCGCCAAAGCCGCCTAGCCCTTTCCTTTCCGCAAGTCCTCCCAATGTCGCATCCGTTCCGCGATGCGCGCCTCGTACCCTCGCTCGACCGGCTGGTAGAAACGCTGCGCCGCCATCTCCTCAGGCCAGTAGTCCGCGCCCGAAAAGCCCTCGGCCTGGTCGTGGTCGTAGGCATAGCCCTTGCCATAGCCGATGTCCTTCATCAGCTTGGTCGGCGCATTGAGGATGTTGGGCGGCGGCATCAAAGATCCGGTGGCGCGCGCGCTTTTCCACGCGGCCTTCTGCGCGGCGTAGATCGCGTTCGATTTGGGCGCGGTGGCGCAATACAGGCAGGCCTGCACGATCGCCAGTTCGCCCTCGGGGGAACCCAGGAACGCATAGGCGTCCTTGGCGGCAAGGCATTGTACCAGCGCCTGCGGATCGGCCATGCCGATGTCCTCGCTGGCAAACCGCGTGATCCGGCGCAGCACGTAGAGCGGCTCTTCGCCCGCGACGAGCATCCGCGCGAGATAATAGAGCGAGGCTTGGGGGTCGGACCCGCGCATCGCCTTGTGCAGCGCCGAGATCAGGTTGTAATGCCCCTCGCGGTCCTTGTCGTACACCGGCATCCGGCGGTGGAGCAGCGCGGCGAGCCCCGCCGGATCGAGCGGCGCATCGATCCTCACCGTCAGCAATGTCTCGACCTGGTTGAGCAGGAAGCGTCCGTCGCCATCGGCCGAGGCGATCAGCGCTGCGCGGGCATCGTCGGTCAGCGGCAGCGAGCGTCCGGTCAGCGCTTCGGCGCGCGCGATCAGTTCGCCCAGAGCAGCCTCGTCCAGCCGCCGCAGGATCAGCACCTGGCTGCGGCTGAGCAATGCGGCGTTGAGCTCGAACGAGGGGTTCTCCGTCGTCGCGCCGACCAGCACCACCGTTCCGCGCTCGACAAAGGGAAGAAAGCCATCCTGCTGCGCGCGGTTGAATCGGTGGATCTCGTCCACGAACAGCAGCGTGCGCTGGCCCGCGCCAGCCATCTTCTCGGCTTCGGCAAAGGCTTTCTTGAGATCGGCGACGCCTGAGAACACCGCCGAGATCGCGACGAAGCGCATGCCTGTCGCCTCGCCCAGCAGCCGCGCCATGCTGGTCTTGCCGGTGCCGGGCGGTCCCCACAGGATCATCGAGGACAGTTTGCCCGCTGCCACCATCCGCCCGATCGCGCCTTCGGGGCCGGTGAGGTGATCCTGGCCGATGATCTCGCCAAGGTTCGCCGGGCGCAACCGGTCGGCCAGCGGCGCATCTGCGGCAGGGGCGGGTATCAGATCGGGCGCGGTATCGAAAAGGTCACTCATCAAAATCACGCTAGCGGCTGCCACCTGCAGGGGGAAGGGGATGAAAAATGCACCCGTCGCACAAACCGCTCTTGCCAAACAGCATCTAAGATATATCTTAGTGCTATCGAGATACATAGGAGATAGAGTCGATGAGTATGCGTTTCAAAATGGGCGGTGGCCCGCGGGGCGGTGGCAACCCGTTTATCGCGATGAGCTTTGGTGGTCGCGGTGGCCGTGGCTGGGGCGGTGACTGGGACATGGGCAACTGGGGCTTCGACGGCGGTGGCCGGGGTGGTCGCGGCGGCGGCGGCGGCGGCGGGCGCGGTGGTCGTGGACGGCGCCGGATGTTCGACAGCGGAGAGCTGCGCATCGTGCTGCTTGCGCTGATCGAGAAGGAGCCGCGCCATGGCTATGACCTGATCAAGGCCATCGAGGAGATGACCGGCGGCGATTATGCCCCGAGCCCCGGCGTGGTTTATCCCACGCTCAGCCTGCTAGAAGACACCGGGCTGATCGCGTCGGTCGAGACCGAAGGCGCGCGCAAGGCGTTCCGGATCACCGCTACCGGCATCGCCGAGCTGACGGAGAAGCGCGACGAGGCCGATGCGCTGCTGGCGCGGCTATCCGATGCGGGCGAGGAGCGCGAACAGCGCGCCGGTGGTCCGCAGATCGGCCGCGCGGTCGGCAACCTGATGGCTGCGATGGCGCATCGCCTGGCAAGCGGGGAGACCGACGCCGAATTCAAGCACCGGGTCGCCGAAATCCTCGACGAAGCCGCGCAGAAGATCGAGCGGCTCTAAGTCTCTCCCCTCCCGCTGGCGGGAGGGGCAGGTCCGGCTTGCCGGACCGGGGTGGGCTGGGAGCACAATTGGCAGCTCAGGCCCACCCCGGCTTCGCCTTTGGCTCAGCCACCCCTCCCGCAAGCGGTAGGGGAGATTTTTTAAGCCAGCAGCGAGACGTTCCCGCCCGCCGCCGTCGTGTCGATGCAGACGTGCCGCTCGTGCACGCAACGCTGGGCGAAATACTCTTCGGTGAACAGCGGGATGATGGCCCCATCGCGTTCGGCCAGCGCCTTGCGGATGGCACGCTGGTCGTCGGTGGTGCTCCACGCCGCCACCGCGTCGAAGCCGGATATCTCCGCCAGATCTGCGCGTTCGACATAGCCGTCGATGGTGTTGGGTCCCCTGGCTCCGGGAACCACGATCAGCGCCGCACAGCCTTCAGACCGGGCAATCTCGGCCTGTCGCACCGCAGCCTCGATCGTCGGGCCCAGGCACAGCACGGTGCCGCGCGCATACGCCGAAAGCACGTTCGATTCGCCCGTCGGTCCGGGCATCTCCATGCTGTCCAGAGGCAGCTCGGTGACGCGCGGCAGCGCGGCCAACCCAGCCTCGACCTCGCTGCGCGCCGCAATCCGGGTCAGCGGCGGGAGGTCGTGTTGCGGGCCCGTGGCGGCGGCAAAGCGCGGCAGATAGCGTGGTCCGCCGGCCTTGGGACCGGTGCCCGACAGGCCTTCGCCACCAAAGGGCTGCGCGCCGACCACGGCGCCGATCTGGTTGCGGTTGACGTACATGTTGCCCGCATGGACGCGTGCGGTGACGTGATCGACCCGGCCATTGATGCGGGTCTGCAGCCCGAAGGTCAGCCCATAGCCGCGCGCGTTGATCCGATCGATCAGCGTGTCGATCTCGCCGGCCTCGAAGGTGGCGATGTGCAGCACCGGGCCGAAGATTTCCTCCGCCAGATCGTCGATGCCGTTCACGGCGATTGCCGCGGGGCCTATGAACCAGCCGTTTTCGGGTGCATCGAGCTGCTTGAGCAACCGGCCCTCGCGCCGCGCGGCTGCGATATGGTCGGCGATCTTTTCGCGCGCCGCCGGATCGATCACCGGACCGACGTCATTGGCCAGCCACCACGGATCCCCCAGGCTCAGCGCATCCATCGCGCCGAACAGCATCTCCTTGAGCGATTCGGCGATATCGCGCTGGACATAGAGCATCCGCAGCGCCGAACAGCGCTGTCCGGCGGACTGGAAAGCCGATGCGATGATGTCGCGCACTGCCTGCTCGGGCAATGCGGTCGAATCGACGATCATCGCGTTGATGCCGCCGGTCTCGGCGATCAGCATCGCGTCGGGCGCACACTTGTCCGCCATGTTGCGGTTGATCACCTGCGCGGTGGCGGTCGATCCGGTAAAGCAGGTGCCGGCGATGGCGGCATTGCCGGTCAATGCGGTGCCGATGACCCGGCCTGGCCCGGGAAGCAGTTGCAGCGCCGCATCGGGTACGCCCGCCTGATGCAGCAGGCGGGTGGCAAGATGCGCGATCAGCGGGGTTTGGTCGGCGGGCTTTGCCAACACTGCATTGCCGCGCGCCAGCGCGGCTGCAATCTGGCCGATGAAGATCGCCAGCGGGAAGTTCCACGGCGAGATGCAGGTGATGATACCGCGCGGGGACGCGCCCGGATCGGCCATCGCCTGCACGGCATAATAGCGCAGGAAATCGACCGCCTCGCGCAGTTCGGCAATCGCATCGGGCGGCGATTTGCCAGCCTCGCGCGCCAGCAGCGCGAATATCTCGGCATGATGCTCCTCTAGCAAATCTGCCGCGCGACTGAGGATCGCTGCGCGATCGGTGACCGGCGCGGCCCATACGCGCGCCGCGGCAATCGCGGCGGTGGCCTGCGCCTCGCTGGTGTCGATCACCGTGCCGATCTGCCGATCAGGCTGAGACGGGCTATACACTGCGCGCGGCTCGCAGGTGGCAGAGGTGTCGACCGCAAGGAGGGGCCCCGCCTGCCAACGGCTGTCGGCAAAGGCACCGCGCGCTTCGAGAAACGCGTTGAGATCGGCACGGTTTGCCAGATCCCAGCCGCGCGAGTTGATCCGCGACGGCGCAAAGATCGCGGCGGGGCGGATGATCTTGCGGTCGGCTTCCTGGCGCCCGGCTTCCAGCTGCTCGAACGGATCCGCCGCGATCGCTTGGGCAGGCACCGCATGGTTGGCAAGCTGGTTGACGAACGATGAGTTCGCGCCGTTTTCGAGCAAGCGGCGGACCAGATAGGCGAGCAGCTCGCGGTGCTTGCCGACAGGCGCATAGATCCGCGAGCGCACCCTTTCGTTGCGCAGCAGCGCATTGTGCAGCGGCTCGCCCATGCCGTGCAGCCGTTGGAATTCGAAGTCGTCGCGGTTACCGGCCATTTCGAGGATCGCCGCGACGCTGTGCGCATTGTGCGTGGCGAATTGGGGGTAGATGCGGTCGGTGAGCTTGAGCAACTGCGCGGCGCAGCAGATGTACGAGATATCGGTTGCCGCCTTGCTGGTGAACACCGGGAAATCAGGCACGCCATCGACCTGCGCGCGCTTGATTTCTGTGTCCCAATAGGCGCCCTTGACGAGGCGGACCATGATCTTGCGGTCGAGCGACTGGGCCAGGCCATAGAGCCAGTCGATCACGAAGCTGGCGCGCTTGCCGAAGGCCTGCACGACCACGCCAAGCCCATCCCAGCCGACAAGCGAGGGATCGTTCATCACCAGCTTGATGATGTCGAGCGACATGCCCAGCCGATAGGCTTCCTCGGCATCGATGTTGAGGCCGATCCGCGCATCGCGTGCGGCGCGGGCGAGCTCGAGCACGCGGTCGGCGAGCGCGGGGACGCATTCGTCGGCCTTGCTCATCTCGTAGCGCGGATACAGCGCGGACAGCTTGATCGACAGGCCCGGATTGGTGCGCATGTCGTCGGTCTTGGCGGCGTTGGCGATGGCGCGGATCGCATCCATGTAGGCTGCAAAATAGCGATCGGCATCGGGGAAGGTCAAAGCCGCTTCACCCAGCATGTCGTAGCTGAAGGTCGCGCCGTCGTCCGCCCATTTGCGCGAGCGCTTGAGCGCCTCGCCCATGTCCTCGCCGAGCACGAACTGGTTGCCCAGCTCCTTCATCGCCCGGCGCACCGCAGCGCGGATCACGGGCTCGCCCAGTCGCTTGATCGCCCCACGCAACGCATCGAGCGGACCCTTGCTGACCGATCCTTCGAGCACCGATTGCGTCATCGACAGCGCAAAGGTGCTGGCGTTGACGAGGCTATGTTCGGATTTGCCGAAATGTTCGCGCCAGTTGGCGGGTGAAATCTTGTCCTCGATCAGGTCGTCGATCGTTTCGGCATCGGGCACGCGCAGCAGCGCCTCGGCCAGTGTCATCAGCGCGAGGCCCTCGTCGGTGGACAAGCCGTATTGGCCAAGGAAGCTTTCCATCAGCGTGGGGCCTGAGGCGGCGCGGACATCCTCGACCACCCGCACGGCGCGGGCACGGATGCGGGCGCGCATGTCGGGCGACGGCGCGTAGTGCGCGATCAGGTAATCGAGCACCGCGCCTTCATCGGCCCGGTGGTGGGCGCGCACGGCATCGCGCAGCGCAAGCAGATCGGTCATGGCAAAAGCCTTGTCTGGGGAGGACTGTTGGAATCGCCCATACAGCAATTCACGGCGTTTTGAAGGGGCGCGATTGGGTATCCGACAATGCGATCACACTGCAATCGCAACCCTCGTCATTCCCGCGAAAGCGGGAATCCCGCTTCTGTGCCCAAGGTCACTCAAAGCGTCACCCCCGCGTGCGCGGGGGTGACGGTGAAAGGTTGCTACAGGCTAAATCAAATCACCCCGACCTGTTTGCCCGCGGCCTCGAAGATGCCCAGGATCTCGGTGACCTGCTCGCTCGAATGCTCGGCGCACAGCGAGCAGCGCAGCAGCGTCATGCCCGCAGGCGTTGCAGGCGGACGCGCGAGATTGACGTAGAGACCGCGGTCGAGCAGCGCTTCCCACATCTGCGCGCCTTTCAGCATATCGGTCATGATCACCGCGATGATGCCGCTTTGCGCCTCGGGTGTGCCGAGCGAGAAGCCCAGATCGCGCAGCCCCTGGTGCAACCGCTTGGAATTCTCCCACAGATGCGCGCGCTTGTTGCCCGCGTGCATCAGCTTGCGGATGCTGGTCGCGGCGGTGGCAACCACCGATGGCGGCAGGCTGGCGGTGAAGACATAGGGGCGGCAGACGAGGCGCAGCACTTCGAACTTGGGATGGTTGGACACACAGAAGCCGCCGACGGTGCCCACCGACTTGCTGAACGTGCCGATGATGAAATCGACATCGTCCATCACGCCCGCCGCTTCGGCGACGCCGCGGCCGTTCTCCCCGATGAAGCCCATCGAATGGGCCTCGTCGACCAGCACCATCGCGCCTGCGGCCTTGGAGATGGCGACCATTTCCTTGAGCGGTGCGATATCCCCCATCATCGAATAGACGCCTTCGAGTATCACCAACTTGCCCGCTTCGGGCGGAAGGCGCTTGAGCCGCTTTTCGAGCGCCTCGACATCATTGTGCCGAAAGGCGACGATCTGGGCGTTGCCGAGGGCGCAGCCGTCATAGATCGAGGCATGGCTGTCGGTGTCGAGGATGATGTAATCCTCCTTGCCCGCCATGGTCGAGATAATGCCCAGGTTCGCCTGATAGCCGGTGGAAAAGACCATCGCGTGGTCCATTCCGTAGAATTCCTTGAGCGCTTCTTCGCAATCGCGGTGCCCGGCATAGGTGCCGTTGAGCACGCGGCTTCCGGTGGTGCCCGACCCGAAGTTTTCGAGCGCGGTTTTCCCCGCCTCGAGCACGTCGGGATCGAAGGTCATGCCCATATAGTTGTAGGTGCCCAGCAGGATCGTTTCCTTGCCGTTGCACATCGCCACGGTGGGCGATTTGACCGATTCCATGACCAGCGCATAAGGATCGCGCACGCCGTGCGAAAGCAGCGCCTCGCGCTCGCCGATCAGGGCGTCGAACTTGGAAAACAGGTCGGTCATGGGGTCAATCTCTGTTGGGGGCAGGCAGGCGAGAGGTGCAGATGGGGTCAGGCGGTGAGTTTTTCCACCGCGGCGACCAATTGGCCGACGGTTTCGATCTCGGCCTGCATGTTCATCGTGATGATGATGTCGAATTCGTCCTCGATCGCTGCGACGAAATCCATCACCGTCAGGCTGTCCCACTCGAGGTCACCGGCAAAGGTGGTGCTATCGGTCAGAGCGACGCCCTTCTTGTTGAACGGTTCGATCTGCGCGGCGATGCGCTCGTAGGTAGCGGTGCTGTCGGTCATAAGGCTCTTTCGTCGATCAATTGTGGGCACCGCCTTGCCCCGCGATTGCGGCACAAACGCGGCAGCATGTGGAAGCCTGAAGGGCAGTGCGGCGGCGCTTGTCAAGCATGTCACGACTATGTCATTCAACTGTAATGGAAGAGGGGGCCAGCACACAGCGAGTCGAAACGCCAAGATCGGCTATCCCGACCCCATGGCCGCAAACCCCGCATACCTTCTCGCCGCACGCCATCCACCTGATCCGCACATCGGTGCAGACCAACCTCGCGTTGAGCCAGATGGCGGACCAGAAGGCGAGCATCCTGATGGGGGCGACCTTCGTCGTGTTCACGATTTCGGTCGGCCAGGCGCGCAGCGGCACCTTCACGCTGCCGCTGATCGTGCTGGCGCTGTTTGCCTTCCTGTCGGCGATGTGCGCGGTGTTCGCGATCCTGCCATCGGTGCGCGGCGCTCCGAAGTCTGCATCTGCCGCGCCGACGAGTTCGACCAACTTCATGTTCTTCGGCAACTTCTCGGCGATGGCCGAGGACGATTTTGCCGATCTGGTGATCGACCAGTTGCACACCGACGAGACGATCTTCCGCACGATGCTGCGCGATGTCCACCAGAACGGTATGGTGCTGCAGCACAAGAAGTACCGCTATCTCGGCCATGCCTATCGCATCTTCCTGATTGGCCTGTCGCTGACCTTCGCGCTGTTCCTGGTCGAACTGGCGCTAGGCCGCTCGCTTATTTGAGCCAGCCCTTGCTACGATACCAGCGCGCGGTCTCGGCCAGTCCCTGCCGCGTCGCGATCTCAGCCTGCCACAATTGCGAGGGCGGGCGTTTTTCCGGATCGGAGGTCCAGTCGCTGTGCGCGATGTAGCGCGCGCGGTCTGGGGTCAGCTTCGCGCCCTTGCCGCGCAGCAGCCGGTCGCCTTGTGCCGCCACATGCAGCGCGAGCTTGGGCGTGCTGAACGCGCGCACCTTGCGTCCCACCGCATCGCCCAGCGCGTCGGCAAAGTCCCTGTGGCTCCAGCCGCGGGGCGCGCCATCGTCGACCTCGTAGATCGCACTCGCATCGCCCGCGCCGCCGGCCAGCCGCACCAGCAGCGCGGCAAGGTCGGCGACATGAACCACCGACATCCGTCCGCCCGGCGGCAGCATCACCACCCCGCGCGCCGCCATGCGGAAAAGGTCGAGCATCTCGGTATCGCCCGGGCCATAGACCGCGGGCGGGCGCACCATAATCCAGTCGAGCCCCGATGAAACGACCCGCGCTTCGGCCTCGGCCTTGGACCAGCAATAGTTGGAGAGGTCCCGTTCACGCGCGGCGAGCGACGAGACATGGATAAACCGCGTGATCCCAGCCGCCTTGGCCGCGGCCAGCATCGCCTCGGTGCCGGTGATGTTGCCCGCGATAAAGCCCGCGCGGTCGGGCGCGTTGACCACGCCGGCGATGTGCAGCACGCAATCGGCGCCGTTGCAAAGCTCCGCGAGACTGTCGGCATCGTCGAGCGCGCCTGCCACCCAGGTCAAGCCGTCGCGCTCGGGCTGGGGCCTGCGGGTCAGCGCGCGGACCTGATGGCCTTGGGCCAGCGCCTGCTCGATGCTCGCCCCGCCGACAAAGCCGGTGCCGCCGGTCAGCGCAATCACGCTCACAGCAGCACCATCTGGTCGCGGTGAACCAGCGAACTGCGCGGCGCATACCCCAGCATCTCGGCGATCGCATCGCTGCGCAGGCCGACGATTTTCGCCATGTCCGCAGCGTCGTATTCGGCCAGACCGCGCGCGATGGGCGCGCCGCTGGCGTTGACGATCTCGACCACGTCGCCGCGCACGAACTTGCCGTCCACGGCGGTGGCGCCCGCTGCGAGCAAGCTCGATCCCTTGATCAAAGCGGCTTCGGCTCCCTGATCAACGATGATCTTTCCGCGCGCGGTCATCCGGCCTGCCAGCCACAATTTGCGGCCCTTGCCCTGCGGGCCCGCGGTGAACACCGTGCAGCGTCCGCCCGCCGCCAACCGCGCGAGCGGGTGGTCATGCGTGCCGTTGGCGATGGCGAGGTGCGCGCCCGCGCTGGTCGCGATCCGCGCCGCCTCGAGCTTGGAGAGCATGCCGCCCGATCCCATCCCCGATGCCGAACCGCCATCGGCCATGGCGCGGATGCGCGCATCGATCCGCGCGACGCTCTCGACCAGCTTTGCCTCGGGGTCGTTCTTGGGGTTGGCGGTATACAGCCCGTCGACATCGGACAGCAGCACCACGCCGCCCGCGCCTGCCGCCTGCGCGATCCGCGCGGCGAGCCGGTCGTTGTCGCCGAAGCGGATTTCTTCGGTTGCGACCGAGTCGTTCTCGTTGATCACCGGGACCACGCCCAGCGCGATCAGCCGGCGCAAGGTCGCCGAGGCGTTGAGGAAGCGCCTGCGGTCTTCCAGATCATCGAGCGTCACCAGCATCTGTGCGGCGGTGATATCGTGGCTTCCCAGAAGTTCGGCCCAGCATTGGCTCAATGCAATCTGCCCGGTGGCAGCCGACGCCTGCGCGTCCTCGAGGCTGGCGCGGCCGCCCTTGGGCAGCCCCAGCCGCCGTGCACCCAACGCGATCGCACCCGAGGAGACAATGACGATCCGCTGCCCAGCGGCGATTCGCGCGGCGATATCGTCGACCAGCGACGCCAGCCACGCGCGCCGGACGGTGCCCTCGGGCGCGACCAGCAGTGCCGAACCGACCTTGACCACCAGCACCGGACAGGCGCTAGCGGACAGCATGGCAGCGGGGGAGGGGCTTTGGGTCATCGTTCAAATCCCGTTTTCCGGCGAAAGCGGCACTATGAGAGTTACAGGCGAAACAAGTGCTCTTCCATCCCCGTGAACGCGGGAATCCCGCTTTTACGATCAGGCTGCTTTAGAAGCGGGACCCCCGCTTTCGCGGGGGTGACGAGAGATGGGAGGGATATACAAAAACAATCGATGGCTGCCCGTTAAACCGGAGACCAGACCCCCGGCTCGCTGTCGGCGTTCGGATCGACTCCCTCGGGCTTTTCGGTCGCGGTGTCGCGCGGCAGGTATTCGAGCAGCGCGTCGAACAGCGCCTCGATGCCGGCGCCAGTCGCCGCCGAAATCGGGAACACCCGCTCGGCACCCGCGGCCAGAAGCTCGTCGGAGAAATGCCGCATCAGTTCGTCATCGAGCAGATCGCCCTTGTTGAGCGCGACCAGACGTGGCTTTTCGTCGAGCCCGGCGCCGTAATTGGTCAGTTCGCCATCGACGATCCGCATCGCATCGAGCGGGTCCTCGCCATTGGCGTCGATCAGATGGATCAGCACCTGGCAGCGTTCGATATGGCCCAGGAAGCGGTCGCCGATGCCTGCGCCTTCGGCCGCACCCTCGATCAGGCCGGGAATGTCGGCGAGCACGAACTCGCAGTTCTTGTGCTGGACCACGCCCAGCTGCGGACGCAGGGTGGTGAACGGATAATCGCCGACCTTGGCGTGGGTGTTGGTCACCTGGTTGATGAAGGTCGACTTGCCCGCATTGGGCAGGCCGACCAGGCCGGCGTCGGCCAGCAGCTTGAGACGCAGCCAGACATACATCTCGGCGCCGGGCCAGCCCGGGCCGTGCTGGCGCGGGGTGCGGTTGGTGCTGGTCTTGTAGCTCAAGTTGCCGCGCCCGCCGTCGCCGCCGCGCAGCAGTGTGAGACGCTGGCCGGCATGGGTGAAGTCGGCGAGCACCTCTTCCTTGTCCTCGCTGAGTACCTGCGTGCCGACGGGAACCTTGATGACAAGGTCGTCGCCGCCCGCACCGGTGCGGTTGCGGCCCATGCCGCCGGTGCCGCGCTTGGCCTTGAAATGCTGGGTGTAGCGAAAGTCGATCAGCGTGTTCAGCCCGCTGACCGCCTCGAAGATGATATCGCCACCCTTGCCGCCATTGCCGCCGTCAGGGCCGCCATATTCGACATATTTTTCGCGGCGAAAGGACACCGCGCCCTGTCCGCCGGTACCCGAACGGATGAAAATCTTGGCTTGATCGAGAAAATGCATGGGCCAGCCCCTAACGGAAGGACGTGCAAAACGCCATAGCCCGCGATGCAGGGAGGCGGGCACAGGGTGATGTGATCGGGAAGATCGCTTCAATTTGCATGCGACCCCTTGCCTGTGGCCAGCCAAATACGATATTCGCAATCATCTATGCACCCTGCGACCAACCCTTCCGCGCTGCGCCCGGCGCGCCATGATCCCGCCATGCGGGGCATGCGCATGCCCGTGCACGCAGGCCCGGATGGCGAGGACCCGAATGACGATGGCCCGCCCGATATCGGGATCGCGGTCAAGACCCGCGCCAAGTCGAAAAAGCCCAGCCAGTACAAGGTGCTGATGCTGAATGACGATTACACCCCGATGGAATTCGTCGTATTGGTGCTCAAGCGCTTTTTCAGCATGAACATGGACGAGGCGACCCGGGTGATGCTCCACGTCCACCAGAAGGGCGTCGGCGTCTGCGGCATCTTCACCTATGAGGTCGCCGAGACCAAGGTGAACCAGGTGATGGACTTCGCGCGCGAAAACCAGCACCCGCTGCAGTGCACGCTCGAGAAAATCTGAGCGGCTGGCAAGTCCACCCCTCTTGCACCCGGGGCTCCAGCCGTTAAACAGCGGCGATGGACAAGATCATCATTCGCGGCGGCAAGTCGCTTTCGGGCCGTATTCCCATCTCCGGAGCCAAGAACAGCGCGCTGACGCTGTTGCCGTGCGCATTGCTCACCGATGAGCCGCTGACGCTGCGCAACCTGCCGCGGCTCGCCGATGTCGACAGCTTCGGCCATCTGCTCAACCAGCTCGGCGTCTCGACGATGATCGAGGGCGCGCGGCCCGAGGATTTCGGCCGGGTGATGACATTGCGCGCAGGCCGGGTCACCGCCACGGTCGCGCCGTACGACATCGTGCGCAAGATGCGCGCATCGATCCTGGTGCTGGGACCGCTGCTGGCGCGCGAGGGTGAGGCGACGGTGTCGCTCCCCGGTGGCTGCGCGATTGGAAACCGCCCGATCGACCTGCACCTCAAGGCGCTCGAAGCTTTGGGTGCGGAGATCGAGATCGCGGCGGGATACGTCACCGCGCGCGCGCCCAAGGGCGGGCTTCCCGGCGGCGACTTCGGCTTCCCGGTGGTGTCGGTCGGCGCGACCGAGAACGCGCTGATGGCCGCGGTGCTCGCCAAGGGCACCTCGACGCTGCGCAACGCCGCGCGCGAGCCCGAGATCGTCGACTTGTGCAACCTGCTGGTGGCGATGGGCGCCAAGATCGAAGGCATCGGCGGCTCGACCCTGGTAATCCACGGACGTGACCGGCTGCACGGTGCGACCTATCGCGTGATGGCCGACCGGATCGAGGCGGGCAGCTATGCCTGCGCCGCCGCGATCACTGGCAGCCCGCTCGACCTGATCGGCGCCAAGCTTGACGAGATGGAAGCAACCGTCGCCGCACTGCGTCAGGCAGGCGTGCATGTCGAAGAAATCGCCGATGGCATCGCGGTGCGTCCCAACGGCAAGCTGCAGGCGGTAACGCTGTCGACCGCGCCGTTCCCTGGATTTGCCACCGACATGCAGGCGCAGTTCATGGCGATGCTGTGCATGGCCGAAGGCACCAGCATGCTGACCGAGACGATCTTCGAGAACCGCTATATGCACGTTCCCGAACTCAACCGCATGGGCGCGCATATCGACGTCAAGGGCCGCACCGCGGTGGTTCACGGCGTCGACCGGATGGTCGGCGCGCCGGTGATGGCGACCGATCTGCGCGCCTCGATGAGCCTGATCATCGCGGGTCTGGCCGCTGAAGGCGAGACCGAGGTCAACCGGGTCTATCACCTCGATCGTGGCTATGAACGGCTCGAGGAAAAGCTGCAGGCGGTGGGCGCAGACATCGAGCGTGTCGGCGGGGATTGATCGGGGGCCTGCGCTTCTGCGTTAGCAGACAGGCGGGCCAGGCGAAGCCGTTACGCGATCGTCGTGCCCGCGATCCGCTCGATTTCCCGCTTGGGTTCGGCAGGCAGGGCATTGGCCGCCGGGGCGATCGACTGCAGCGCTGCGCCGGGAGAAACCCCTAGCAGCTGCTTCAGCCGCGCGCGGAAGTTCGCCAGCTCGCTGCCCGAAAGCTGGGCGCGCGAGGTAAAGCGGACCGAGGTCGGGTCGATCGCGCGGCCACCGCGATACAGCTCGTAATGCAGATGCGGGCCGGTCGACAGGCCGGTCGAGCCGACATAGCCGATCACCTGGCCGCGCCGCACGCGGGTGCCGTTGCTCACCGCGATCTTGCTCATATGGCCATAGCCGCTGGCGAGATTGCCGCCATGCGCGATGCGCACGAAATTGCCGTATCCGCCCTTGCGTCCGGAATAGTTCACCACGCCATCTGCCGTTGCATAGATCGGCGTGCCGCTGCGCGCGCGGAAATCGATGCCGCTGTGCATGCGGCGGAAACCCAGGATCGGGTGGCGACGCATTCCGTAGCGCGATGTCATCGCGCCGTTGACGGGTCGGGCGAACTCGCCGCGTTCTTCGCCAACGCCCGATGCCTCGAACCATTGGGTGCTGCCGCCGGCCTTCCAGCGCAGCATCTGCGCGCGTGGCTTTCCGCTGCGCTCGAGCCCGGCATAGAGCAGTTCGCCCATCTCCACCTCACCGGTGGCGGCGCGCTTGTAGTCGACGATGATATCGAACTCGTCGGTGGCGCGGATGTCGCTGCCGATCGAAAGCTGGGTGCCCAGCGTGCGCAAATAGGCCTGGATCGCTTGGGGTGGAGCGCCTGCAGCCCGCGCCGAGCGATAGAGGCTGGATCCCACGGTGCCGCGAACCCGCAATGGGGTATCATCGACCAGTATCGGCTTGCGGACAAGATCGAGTTCCGAGCCCGCACGGACGATCTCGACGTTCATGTCGAACCGCGCACGGAAGGCTATCGTCTCGACCGGGCGCGGCTGATTGCGCGCAAAGCGGCGACCCAGCCGGATGTCGATACGCGTGCCGTCGCGGATGTCGTCGAGCGGCACCACCGAGGAGACCAGGTCGGCAACCGTCTTCGCATCGCCGCTGCCCACGCCCGCGCGCTGCATCACCCGCGTGAAGCTGTCGCCGCGGCCGATCACGGCGGCGAGTTCGATCGTCGGACGCTCGGGTGCCTGGCGCAGCGCGACCACCGCATCGGTGGCCGCCATGGCGCGACCGGTATCGCTGCCGAACGCCATCGGCATGATCATCTGGCTGCGCAATTCTTCCAGCGCAACGGGGGCAGGGGCGGTGGCAACGGCCGCCAACGGATGGATCCCCGGCCACACGGCATAGGCGCAGGTGCACAGCAGGCACAGCGTTGCCAGCCCGCGAAACCATTCCAAGCTGCCGATGTTCTGGCCCAGATCAGGGGTCCAGTTGGTGTCCTGAACCCACGCAACCAAGCCCGCCCAGCGGTCACCCAGCGCCTTCAGGCCATCGGTGGGGACGCCGATCGCCGGCGTCGGCAGCGCATCGGCCATCGACAATCTGGCGGTGGCGGCACCTGCCCCCAAAAGCTGTTCGCGTTGCTGAAACAAGTCCGACCCTTTGTTCGCCATAATCTCGCGCGCCGCACAGATCCGGCGGGCACGATGGCGATTTTCCCTCGCCCGCAAACTTTGTGGAGAATGCCGGTTAAAGTCAAATTAACCCGCCACCAATTTGGGCGGCGCTGGGACGAGCAGTGTAAAATGCCGGGTCAGTCGCGGAACCTGAGCGGTTGGTCGCGAGACGAGCCAAAACGCTCTTGCATGTTGGCGGCGCGGCCATGATGTTGAGCCGGAAGCCTGAAGGCATTTTTCTATGACCCGATTTTCGTCCCGATACTCGCAGGGCTCGGTCACTGCCGTGCTGGGGCCGACCAACACCGGCAAGACGCACCTTGCGATCGAGCGGATGAGTGCGCATTCCAGCGGGCTGATCGGCTTTCCGCTGCGCTTGCTGGCGCGGGAAGTCTATGACCGGGTGGTCGCCATCAAGGGGCCCAAAGAGGTTGCTCTGGTCACGGGGGAAGAGCGGATCGTGCCGCCCGGCGCGCGCTGGTTCCTGTCTACAGCAGAGAGCATGCCGCTGCAGGACGGCCGCGATTTCGCCTTTGTCGCGATCGACGAAGCGCAACTGGGCGCGCACCCCGAGCGTGGCCATGTCTTCACCGATCGCATCCTGAATGCTCGTGGCCGCGACGAGACGATGATCCTGGGGTCGGAGGCGCTGGCGCCGATGGTGCGCGCGCTGATCCCCGATGCCGAGATCACCACCCGGCCGCGATTTTCGACGCTCTCTTATGCTGGTATCAAGAAGCTGTCGCGCCTGCCGCCGCGCAGCGTCGTCGTCGCCTTTTCGGCGGAGGAAGTCTATGCCGTCGCCGAAATGCTGCGACGGTTTCGCGGCGGCGCAGCGGTGGTGATGGGCGCATTGAGCCCGGCGACCCGCAATGCGCAGGTCGCGATGTATCAGGCGGGTGAGGTCGATTACCTCGTCGCCACCGATGCGATCGGCATGGGGCTGAACATGGATGTCGACCATGTCGCCTTCGCTTCACTCTACAAATATGACGGCGCGCGCCGCCGGCGGCTGACGCTGCCCGAAATGGCCCAGATCGCAGGCCGCGCGGGTCGCCATCAGCGCGACGGCACCTTCGGCACGGTCGCCGGCCGACCGGATGCGCAGTTCACCGACGAAGAGATCGAGCGGATCGAGCAGCACCAGTTCCCACCGCTCAAATCGCTGTTCTGGCGCGATTCGGCGCCGCGTTTCGACAGCCTGGGACATCTGATCGCCGATCTTGAGGAGATGCCGTCCAATCCGGTGCTGAAACCCGCGCCCGAAGCGATTGACCTGGCGGTGCTGCGGAGGCTGGCCGATGATCCGCAAATCGGCGCAAGCGTGCGCGGCAAGGCGGCGGTGCGGCGCTTCTGGTCGGTGTGCAGCCTGCCCGATTTCCAGCATCGCGGGGCAGAGCATCACGCCAGCTTCGTCAGCCAGCTGTGGCAGCACCTGGGTACGGGGCTCGGCCATATCCCTGCGGATTTCATCGCCCGGCGGATCGCCGATCTCGATCAGGTGCAGGGCGATGTCGAGAAACTGGGCGCGCGCATCGCTGCGATCCGCACCTGGGCCTATGTGGCGCAGCGGCGTGACTGGTTGGCCGACCCCGCCGAGATGGCGGGCCGCGCGCGCGCCGTGGAGGAACGTCTGTCCGACGCCTTGCACAAGGCGCTCGCGCAACGGTTCGTCGACCGGCGCACTGCGGTGCTGCTGCGCGGCCTGGGCGGTGATGCATCGCTGCTGCCGGTGACGCTGGAGGACGGAGATGCGATCTGCGTCGATGGCGAGCCGATCGGTCAACTCAACGGCTTTGCCTTTGTCGTCGATGCGCAGGCGCGGCTGGCCGATCGCAAGCTGCTGCTCGCTGCGGCTGACAGGCATCTGCCCGGGCTGCTGGCCCGGCGTGCGCGAGAATTGATCGGCGATGCGCCCGGATCGCTGGCGCTCGCTGCCGATGATCGCGGCCGCCTCGCCTTGCAGTGGCGCGGCCAGCGGATTGGCCAGATCGTCCGCGGCGCCGCGCTGGCCGATCCCCGGTTTCAGCCCGACCGCGCGCTCGAAGCCTTGCCGCGCGCCGATCACGAGGCGCTGGTCACGCATGTTGCAGGCTGGCTCGAAGAGCAATTGCGCCAGCCGCTCGCCGCGTTGCGGGCGCTGGCAAAGGCCGCGTCCGATCGGCGCTGCTCGGGCCCGTTGCGCGCGCTTCTGGTGCAACTGATCGATGCAGGCGGCGCGATGCCGCGTGTCCAGGCCGATGGGCTGATCAGTGCGCTCGACCCTGCCGCGCGGCAGGTGCTGCAGCGGCTGGGGGTGCGGCTGGGCAGCCTGGATGTGTTCTGTGCAGGCATGATCCGGCCCGAGTGCCAGCGATTGTTTGCCATGCTGCGCGCGGTCCATACCGGCGACCCGATGCCGGTTCCGTCCGATCCCCAGGTTTCCGCGCTGCGTACGGTCGTTCCGGCGAACTTGCTGCCATCGCAGGGACACCCGGCCTATCGCATTGTCGGTGATCAGGCGCTGCGCACCGACATGGCCGAGAAACTGATCCGCGCCGCGCATGATCGTCGGGGCCAGGCGCCCAGCTTCCCGATCGATCCTGCGCTTGCGGTCTCGATGGGGCTCACGGCTGCCAATGCCGACCGGCTGATGCGGGCGGCGGGCTTTCGGCGCGATGGCGCGAAGACGGGGGAGGGCGACGCAGCGCCGTTATGGCGCTGGCGCGGGCTGGCGCGCAAGAAGCCGCCTGAAGCGTCCGATCCGCCCTCCAGCAATGGGCATTTTGCAGCCCTGGCAGAATGGAAGGTGGCGATTGGCTGACACAGGCGGCGCGGGGACAGCAACCGGTGGGCACATCCGGATGGACGTGTTGTTGTGGTATCTGCGGCTGGTGCGCAGCCGGTCGCAGGGCAAGTGGCTCGCCGAACAGGGTCTGATCCGCGCCAACGGCACCCGGGTGGTCAAGGCGCACCACGCGGTGCGCTGCGGTGATATCCTTACCGTACCCCAGGGGCCACGGGTGCTGGTGCTGCAGATCGATCGGTTGCCGTGGCGTCGTGGCCCGGCGGAAGAGGCGATGGCCTGCTACAGCGAGCCCGAAGACCGGCGCGCGAGCGGATAAAGCAGGGCTTTGCCTGCCCGAGGCAGCGCCATATTGACGCACCGGAGCTATCGCAATAGCAAGGCCGGCAGAATCACCATGCCCATCCGGCGCGATATGCCCGGCAAACCACTCAGGGGAGCGATCACAGCCGATGACCTATGTAGTCACCGACGCCTGCATCAAGTGCAAATATATGGACTGCGTGGAAGTGTGCCCCGTGGACTGCTTCTACGAAGGCGACAACATGCTGGTGATCAACCCCAGCGAGTGCATCGACTGCGGTGTGTGCGAACCCGAATGCCCTGCCGAAGCGATCTTGCCCGATACCGAGGACGGCCTGGAAAAATGGCTTGAGCTCAACACCAAGTTCAGCGCCGAATGGCCGAACATCACGGTAAAGCGCGATTCCCCGCCCGACGCGGACGAATACAAGGGCAAGGACGGCAAATACGAAGCGTTCTTCTCGCCCGAACCCGGCGAAGGCGACTGATCCGATCCCCCTTTCCATCCGGGAAGGATTTGCCCTCGGGCCAGTGCAATCGTTCCCACATTCCGTAGCGGCGGGCGCACTTGTGCGTCCGCCGACGCTTGTTTTTGGGGATCGCAGACCCCATTTGGGTCCGGAATGGCCATTACAGGGTGGCTATTTTGTGACGAATCTGTTAAGGAGCGCCTATCAGTGCTGCAGTGCAGCGCTGAAAATGGGTGTCCCGCTTTCGGCACATGCTTGAGGAGGTTTGATTCGGACGGCAGGATCGCAGGTTCGAAAACACTCCCGCTTCCCCTGAATTGAGAAAGGTTTTTGAATGGCCGCCAAAGCGCTGTCTTTTGATGTAGGCGATTATGTGGTGTACCCCAAGCATGGCGTCGGCCGTGTTGTGGAGCTTCAGAAGGAAGAAATTGCCGGCATGCAGCTCGAACTGTACGTGCTGCGCTTCGAAAAGGAACGCATGACCCTTCGCGTTCCGGTCAACAAGGTCGAAAGCATCGGCATGCGCAAGCTTTCGTCGGACAAGACGCTGCGCGAAGCCATGGAAACGCTGAAAAGCAAGCCCAAGGTCAAGCGCACCATGTGGTCGCGCCGTGCCCAGGAATATGAAGCGAAGATCAATTCGGGCGACCTCGTGTCGATCGCCGAAGTGACCCGCGACCTGTTCCGGCCCGATGACCAGCCCGAACAGAGCTATTCCGAACGCCAGATCTTCGAAGCGGCCTCCAGCCGCCTCGCGCGCGAACTGGCCGCCATGGAAAAGACCGACGAGCCTGCCGCGCTGAAGAAGATCCTTGAGATCCTCAACGAGGCAGCGCCGCAATATTACGAAGTCGCCGAATAAGCGATTTCCCCCGCGCCGGGGTTGTCAGCGATGATCGGGATACCTGGGCGGTGCGCTGCTCCGCGTATCCCGATCCGCTGCATTTCAAGGCGCTACCTTTCCCTTTGCGCAAGTGATCCCAAGCGGCTAATCCGCTTGCCGTGACCCAGGCCGCCATCTCCATCGACAATCTGCGCAAGATCTACAAAGGCGCAGGCAAAGCTCCCGACAAGCTCGCACTCGACGGTGTCAGCTTCGATGTGCCGCGTGGCCAGATCTTCGGGTTGCTCGGGCCCAATGGCGCAGGCAAATCCACGCTGATCAACATCCTCTCGGGCATGGTCCGCAAGACCTCGGGCGCAGCGAGTATCTGGGGCTTCGATATCGACGCCAACCCGCGCAACGCCAAGGCCTCTATCGGTATCGTGCCGCAGGAAATCGTGTTCGATCCGTTCTTCACCCCTGCAGAATCGCTCGAACTCCAGGCGGGGTTGTTCGGCGTGCCGAAGGACCAGCGGCGGACGGCAGAACTGCTGCGCGCGGTCCGGCTCGAGGACAAGGCCGATGCCTATGCCCGCACGCTCTCGGGCGGGATGAAGCGGCGGCTGCTGGTTGCAAAAGCCATGGTGCACTCACCGCCCATCCTGGTGCTCGACGAGCCCACCGCGGGGGTCGACATCGATCTGCGCCAGCAATTGTGGGATTATGTCCGCGAATTGAACCGCGCAGGCGTGACCATCGTGCTGACCACGCATTACCTCGAAGAGGCCGAGGAGTTGTGCGACCGGATCGCGATCATCAACCACGGCCGGCTGATCGCCAACAAGCCCACCGCCGAGATGGTCGGCATGGCGCGCGACAAGCTGATCGTGCTGACGCTCGACCAGGACATCGCCGCGCTGCCCGCGGACCCGGCGTTCGACAAGGTCAGCAAGCTCACCGACCGCGTGCTCGAGATCGGCTACAGCAAGGACAGGCTGAACGCAGGCCAGGTGATGAGCCGGGTGCGCGAGGCAGGCTACGGCATCGTTGACGTCTCCACCCGCGAGCCCGATCTGGAGGACGTGTTCCTCAACCTCACCAAGGCGGTGGCGTGAAACAGATTGCGGCGATCGCAATGGGCGCTGCGCTTCTCTCCAGCTGCGCCGAGCGGCAGATGCAGGCTCCGACGGCTTTGGATGGCTTGCTTGCTTTTGAAGACCCTGCAACGTGCCGGCTTGGGGTTGAAACGGCGCGATTTCTTCAAGCTATGGTGGTGGTCGATCCTCAAGCTGTTCTCGACCCAGACCAGCATTTGCGTTCGGGTCGAATAGCTGCGCCATCGTCGCTGGCTGCGCATTTTGGCCAGATCGAGACGACACGGCACGACGGCTGGACAGCCTTCAGCGTTCGCGTTTCGGGCACGATGCTGGGGCTTCCCCTCCACGCCATTCATCAGACCTTTCCTGAAGGTGGCGATCCGGGCGACTTCAGTCTCGAATTCGCTGTTCCGGCAGCCGCTGCCTTGG
The DNA here is from genome assembly GCF_030373265.1 of Blastomonas sp. GTDB lineage: Bacteria > Pseudomonadota > Alphaproteobacteria > Sphingomonadales > Sphingomonadaceae > Blastomonas. The sequence continues at coordinate 31,508 of NZ_JAUCZC010000011.1, read as the reverse complement.
CTGCGCTGCGAAGTGGCGGCTTCCCGGTCGAAATCAACCGGGATGTATCGCTTGGCCCTCCGGACGGTTATGAATTGTTCGTCAGTCTGCAGGACAGCCCTGATGCCCCGGATCGCTCCCTCCTCACATGTGGTTATCGTTGATGCAACATGACGTCCTGATCATCGGTTCTGGCGCGGCGGGACTGACCGCAGCGCTCAGCCTGGCGCGGCACTGCCGGGTGCTGGTGCTGGCCAAGGGCGATATTTCGGGCGGGTCGACCACTTGGGCACAGGGCGGCATCGCTGCGGTGCTCGAGGAAGGCGATTCCTTCAGCAACCATATCGATGACACGATGGTCGCAGGTGCAGGCCTCAACAGCCGCGAGACGGTCGAGTTCGTGGTGGAAAACGCCCCTGCGGCGATCCAGCATCTCGTCGATCTGGGCGTGCCGTTCAACCGCAACGGCGGCGGTGGCGATCATGCCGACGACCTCCACCTTACCCGCGAAGGCGGGCACAGCCACCGGCGGATCGTGCATGTCGACGATGCCACCGGCTGGGCGGTGCAGCAGGCGCTCGAGCGTGCGGCGGCTGCCAACCCCAACATCACGCTGCTGCCCGACATGGTCGCGATCGACCTGATCGCCGACCGCCACCGCGCCACGCCTGCGGGCGACCGGCGCATCTGGGGCTGTTACGCGCTCAACCGCGCCACCGGCCATGTCGAGGCGCTGACCGCGCGCGCGACCTTGCTCGCAAGCGGCGGGGCGGGGCGGACGTACCTGTTCTCGACTGCGCCCAGGGGCGCGACCGGCGACGGTATCGCAATGGCCTGGCGCGCGGGTGCGCGGGTCTCCAACATGGAATTCATGCAGTTCCACCCGACCTGCCTGTACAACCTCGAGGTCAAGAATTTCCTGATCACCGAGGCGGTGCGCGGCGAGGGCGGGCACCTGCTGATCCCTGACACCGGCTATCGCTTCATGGGCGATTTCGACCCCCGGCTCGAGCTCGCCCCGCGCGATGTCGTCGCGCGCGCGATCGATCACGAGATCAAGCGGCTGGGGCTCGATTACGTCCATCTCGATATAAGCCACCAGCCGGCCGAGTTCGTGAAGGGCCACTTCCCGACGATCTACGAAAAGCTGCTTGGCCTCGGCATCGACATCACCCGCGATCCGATCCCGGTGGTGCCGGCGCAGCATTACACCTGCGGCGGGGTGCTGATCGATCTCAACGGCCGCACCGATCTGCCCGGGCTCTATGCCGCGGGCGAGGTCAGCCAGTCGGGGCTGCACGGCGCCAACCGTCTCGCATCCAACTCGCTGCTCGAATGCTTCGTCTTCGGCGATGCCGCCGCCACCGACATCATCGCGCATTGGGACGACCTCGGCCCGCCGCCCGAAATTCTGCCCTGGGACGAGAGCCGGGTCACCGATTCGGACGAAGAGGTCGTCGTCCAGCACAACTGGCGCGAAATCCGGCGGTTTATGTGGGACTATGTCGGCATCGTGCGCACCACCAAAAGGCTCGAACGCGCGCGCCACCGCATCGAACTGCTGCGCAGCGAGGTCGAGGAATATTACGGCAATTTCCGCGTCACCCCCGATCTGGTCGAGCTGCGCAACCTGATCGAGGTCGCCGACCTGATCGTCCGCTCGGCGCTCGAGCGCAAGGAAAGCCGCGGGCTGCACTTCAACAGCGACTATCCCGACATGCTGCCGATGGCGGAAGACACGGTGCTGGTGCCTTGAATCGTCTCCCATACCGCTTGCGGGAGGGGGAGGTTCAGCTTGCTGAACCGGGGTGGGCCTGAAGTTCACAACGGTACAGGCCCACCCCGGCCTTGCCTTTGGCTCGGCCACCCCTCCCGCAAGCGGGAGGGGAGAGGACGACAGTCATTCACCGCGCGCAGTGAATCGTTCGCCGCAAAAATGGCCATCGCTTGGGAACCAGACGCTAACGGCTTAACCGTGCATACATCGGCTGTGTGTCACACATCACTGCTCCTTCACCAGAAAGCCACCGCATGTTCGCTCGCAAGCTGTTCCTGTTCTTCGCGACAGCATCGCTCGCCGCCTGTGTCTCGGGGCCGCGTCAGGTCGCGCAGACCTCGCAGCCTCCGATCCGTCCCGCGCCCGAACGTGTCCAACCGGTGCCGCCGCCGCTCGCGCCGCGCGCGACCAATGTCGTGCCGCAGGGACTGCGTGACGATCTTCTGGCGTTGTGGCGGTCGTTTCCGGGCAAGACGGGGATCGCGGTGCGGCGGATCGATGGCGACTGGGTAGTCGGTCAGCGCGGCGGCGAACTGTTCCCGCAGCAGAGCGTCTCCAAATTGTGGGTGACGATGGCGGTGCTCGAAAAGGTCGATCGCGGCGAGCTTGCGCTCGATACACCAGTGACGATCACCCGCGATGACCTGACCTTGTTCCACCAGCCGCTTGCCGCACGGGTGGCGCGGGAAGGTACGGTGCGTGAAACCGTGCGCACCCTGATCAACGAGGCGCTGACCGCCAGCGACAACAGCGCCAACGATGCGCTGCTGCGCACCGCGGGGGGGCCTGCGGTGGTCAACGAGTTCCTGCGTCGCAAGGGACTGTCCGATATCCGCTTCGGCCCCGGGGAACGGCTGCTGCAAAGCGGCATCGCCGGAGTGCAGTGGCGGCAGGACCTGTCGGCGGGACGGGCGTTCCAGGCCGAGCGGGAACGCATACCTCTTGACCGTCGCCGCAACCTGTTGGCGGCCTATGTCGCGGACCCGATCGACGGTGCCAGCCCCGAGGGCATTGTCGATGCGCTTGCGCGGCTGGCGCGCGGCGAATTGCTCTCTCCGACATCCACTCAGCTTATGCTCGACACGCTTGGTCGCACTCGTAGTGGGCCCAACCGGCTCAAGGCGGGCGTTCCTGCAGGCTGGAAGTTCCTGCACAAGACCGGCACGGGGCAGGATCTGCCGCCGGTTTCGACCGGGTATAACGATGTCGGCATCATGACCGCGCCCGACGGAACCCGCTATGCCGTAGCGGTCATGCTGGCTGAGACGACCGCTAGCATTCCGCAGCGGATGCAGCTGATGCAAGCGGTGTCGCGCGCGGTGGGACGCTGGCACCAGCTCTGATCGCGGTGGGCAAACGGCCCCTACCGCTTCTTGAAACAATATGTTATTTGACGGGCGGGAGACATTTGTTTCGTTCGCCGAGCCCGGCTGGGTGCGATTTGGGAATCGCGCTGGACCGGACCGGCAGGAGAGCTGCGAACTCATGCCTTCTTTTCCCGATTCGCGCCTGATCAGGCCCGTCCGCTGACGGCGCTGGTTCCGGTGGCAGCCCCCGCCATTCCACCCCGCAGCAACCCGTTGACCGATCAGGCCAGCTGGAATGCGATGCGCAATGCCTGCATTGCCGATCCCGGCGCCTTTCACGGGCAGCAGGCGCGCTCCGCGATCTGCTGGTACCTGCCCGAGCTGGCGGCGTGGGGCTATTTCGATACGGTCGCGAACGCGTGGACCGGTTGGGATGCCACGACCGGAGCATCGCGCAGCCTCGACCTTGGGACAGATTATATGCCCTGGGCGCGCGGGCTCAATGCCGACGATGCGCCAAACTGGCGCTGGTTCCAGGGCGCCTTCACCAACAGCGGCTTCAACGAGGTCGACCGGCATGTGCTCGCGGGGCACGGTGACGAGACGGCGCTGATCTTCGAGGGCGACCGCTGGAATATGTCGAGCGACAACGGCCGCGGCGGCCCGGTCGATTGCTATCCGGTGAGCCGAAAGAAGCTGATGCTGGAGGCGGCGAAATGTTCGCTCGCGCTCTCTGCTCTGGGCCTCAAGGCGGGTGATCGCATCGCGCTCAACATGCCGAGCATCCCCGCGCAGATCTACTGGACCGAAGGCGCCAAGCGTTCGGGTATCATCTACACCCCGGTGTTCGGCGGGTTCAGCGACAAGACATTGTCCGACCGCATTGCAGATGCGGGCGCGAAGATCGTGATCACCGCCGATGGCAGTTATCGCAACGCGCAGATGGTGCCGTTCAAGACCAGCTACACCGACCCTGCGCTCGACAACTTTATCGGCGTTGGCACCGCGATGGACTTGCTGGCGGCCGCGCTGGATGATCCCGCATCGGGCGCGGACGATACGGCGCGCGCGAAGATCACCGAGACGGTCGCAGAGCTGCTCGATGGCGAGGTGACCGTCGAACGTTCCGATGTGATGCGCGGCGTCGGCCGCGCGCTCGACGATCTGGCGCAGGGCAGCGGGATGTCCGCCGCGCAGGCCGCAAACCTGCGGATGGCGATTGCGTCGGCCCTGGTCGATTCGCCGCCCCGCGTCGATGCCGTGGTGGTGGTGCGGCATACCGCACTGCCCGATCTGGTGTGGAATGCGGGCCGCGATCACTGGAGCCATGACCTCACCACACAGGCGAGCGGGCATATCCTCGATGCCGCACGCGGGCTTGGCCTGGATGTCGCTGACGAAGCCGCGCTGCTGGCGCTGGCTGACACGGATTTCGTCCGCGCGATCTGGGCGGCATCCAGGCCGCTGCCGGTGGATGCCGAATACCCCAATTTCATCATCTACACCTCGGGCTCGACCGGAAAGCCCAAAGGCGTGGTGCATGTCCATGGCGGCTATTGCGCGGGCGTCGCAGCCACGATGCCGGTGGCGTTCGATGCGTCGCCGGGCGATGTCATGTTCGTCGTCGCCGATCCGGGCTGGATAACGGGGCAGAGCTATCTGATCGCGGGCGCGCTGCTCACCCGCGTGACCACGATCATCACCGAAGGCTCGCCGGTGTTCCCGCACGCAGGCCGTTTCGCCTCGATCATCGAGCGGCACAAGGTGCAGATCTTCAAGGCGGGCGTCACCTTCCTCAAGAGCGTGATGCAGGACCCGGAGAACCTCAAGGACATCCAGAATTACGACATGTCGTCGCTCAAGGTCGCGACCTTCTGTGCCGAACCGACATCACCCTCGGTGCAGGCGTTTGCGATGGACCATGTCACGTCCTGGTATATCAACAGCTATTGGGCGACCGAGCATGGCGGCATCGCCTGGACGCATTTCTACGGCAACACCGATTTCCCGTTGAGAGCGGACGCGCACACCTATCCGCTGCCGTGGATCGTCGGCGATGTCTGGGTCGAGGATCCCGACGCACCCGAGGCCGATTTCGGGCTGGTGCGCGATGGCAGCGGCGGGGTGCCGTGGCGGCGCGCGAAGAACGGAGAGAAGGGCGAGATCGTCATCGCTTTGCCTTATCCCTACCTCACCCGCACCATCTGGGGCGATACCGACCATTTCACGCTCGAGCAGCACTCGGGCGGGGTGCGGGTCAACCCTGATTGGCGCGGCGATTCCGGTCGCTATTCGAGCACCTACTGGCAGCGCTGGCGCGGCACCTGGGGGTACACACAGGGCGATTTCGCGATCCGGCACGAGGACGGATCGTTCTCGCTGCACGGCCGCTCGGACGATGTCATCAACGTCTCGGGCCACCGCATCGGCACCGAGGAAATCGAAGGCGCGATCCTGCGCGACAAGACGCTCGATCCCAACTCGCCGGTGGGCAACGTGCTCGTCGTCGGCGCACCGCACCGCGAGAAGGGGGCGACTCCGATCGCGTTCGTCACCGTAGTCGCGGGACGCAGACTGACGCAGGACGATCGCCGCCGTCTGACCGATCTGGTCCGGACGGAAAAGGGTGCGGTCGCGGTGCCGTCGGACTTCCTCGAGGTCTCGGAATTCCCCGAGACCCGCTCGGGCAAGTACATGCGCCGCATGGTGCGCGCGGTCGTCGAGGGCGGCGAGATCGGCGATACCAGTACGCTGCGCAATCCTGAGAGCATCGACGTGCTCAAGGCCGCGGTCACCGCCTGGCAACGCAAGCAGACGCTCGCCGAGGAACAGGCGCTGTTCGAGCGCTATCGCTACTTCCTGATCCAGTACAACGCTTTGGGAGACGGCAAGCGCGTCGCGACGGTCACCGTTACCAACGCCCCGGTCAATGCGCTCAACGAACGCGCGATCGACGAACTGGTGATCGTGGTCGAGCATCTTGCGCGCAAGGACGATGTCATCGCGGTGGTGTTTACAGGGCAAGGCACCGCCTCTTTCGTCGCGGGCGCGGACATCCGCCAGATGCTCGAGGAGGTGAACACCGTCGAGGAAGCGGGCGTGTTGCCCAACAACGCGCAGCTGGCGTTTTCCAAAATCGAGACGATGGGCAAGCCCTGCATCGCGGCGATCCAGGGCGTGGCTTTGGGCGGCGGCATGGAGTTTGCGCTCGCCTGCCATTACCGGATTGCGGAACCCGTCGCGCGCTTCGGCCAGCCCGAGATCAACCTGCGGCTGCTCCCCGGCTATGGCGGAACGCAGCGTCTGCCCCGCCTGCTCGCGGAGCGCCGCGCTGCCGAAGGCCTGCGCGATGCGCTCGACCTGATCCTGGGCGGACGCGCGATCAGCGCCGACGAGGCGCTCGAGATCGGCGCGATCGAGCAGGTCGCCGATGCCTCGAACGACGTGCTCAGCCTCGCGCATGGCATGGTGCGCGAATTTGCACGGCACGGGCCCGAAAGCCCGCTGGGCAAGGCGTTCGCCGATCGCAAGGCGATGACCAAGCGCTGGGCGAACCCCGCGCATATCGATCTCGACGCGGTGCTCGAGGACCCGTTCCTCCAGCGCATCCTCAAACAGCTCGACTGGGCTGGACGCGGGCAAGCGGGCGCGCGTGCGCTCGATGCGGTGCGCACCGGCTGGACCGAAGGCATGGCCGCCGGTTTGAAGCGCGAGGGCGAGCATTTCGCCGAAGCGATCATCGACCCCGAAGGCGGCAAGACCGGCATCCGCCAGTTCATGGACAAGCAGAGCCCGCCGCTACCGGTGCGTCGCAATGGCGTGTGGATCGATTCCGAGCATGAGGACAACAAGGCCGAGATGATCGCATCGGGGCAATTGCTGCCCGTCGGCGCGCCGTTCTATCCCGGGGTCACCGCGATCCCGCACAAGCAACTCGCCTTCGGCATCAGCCGCGATCCCGACACCGGGAGCCCACGTTTCGGGCCGCCCGCAAGCCACGAGCGCGAGCATATCGTCCCGGTGGTCGCGCCCGAACCCAACGAGGCTTTGGTCTACATGCTGACCAGCGAGGTCAACTTCAACGACATCTGGGCGCTCACCGGTATCCCGGTGTCGCCGTTCGACAGCCATGATGAGGACGTCCAGATCACCGGCTCGGGCGGTCTGGCGCTGGTCGCCGCTCTAGGGAGCGAGGTCAAAAGCGAGGGCCGGCTGCGTGTTGGCGACATGGTGGTCGTCTATTCGGGCACCTCGGACCTGCTCTCGCCCCAGGCGGGCGACGATCCGATGTTCGCAGGGTTCGCGATCCAAGGCTATGAGACCAAGACCGGCAGCCACGCGCAGTTCCTCAACGTCCAGGGACCGCAGCTCCACCGCGTGCCACCCGATCTGACGCTCGAGCAGGCGGGGTCCTATGTGCTCAACCTCGGGACGATCACCCGCTGCCTGTTCACAACCCTGGGGATTGTTCCGGGAAGAACCATCTTCGTCGAAGGCTCGGCCACCGGCACCGGGCTCGATGCATTGAAGAGCAGCATCACCTCGGGGCTCAAGGCGACCGGGCTGGTCTCGAGCGAGGACCGCGCAGGCTTCGTCAAGGACCAGGGCGCGGTCGGCGCGCTCAACCGCAAGGACCCGCGCTTTGCCGCGCTGTTCACCGCCGTCCCCGATGATCCTGACGAAGCGCGGCAATGGGAGGCAGATGGGTCGGCGTTGCTCGACGAATACCGCGCGATCAACGATGGAGCGCTTGCCGACTTCGTCGTCAGCCATGCCGGCGAAACCGCTTTCCCGCGCAGCTTCCAGCTGCTCGAGGAGAACGGCACGCTGGCGTTCTACGGCGCATCGTCGGGCTATCACTTCGCCTTCATGGGCAAGACCGGCAGCGCCTCGCCCTCCGACATGCTGGCGCGCGCGCAGTTGCGCGGCGGGGAATCGGTGCTGTTGTACTACGGTCCTGGCAGCCGCGATCTTGCCGATCCCTTGGGGCTCGAGATGATCGAGGCGGCGCGGCTCTACAAGGCGCGCACCGTGATCGTCACCACCACCGATGGCCAGCGCGAATTCCTGCAGTCTTTGGGGCTCGAGGAATCGGTCGAGGGCATCATCAGCTTGGAAGGGCTGAAGCGCCGCGACAGCGAGTTCCTCTGGCCCGACAGCCTGCCGCGGCTGCCCGATGCCCGCACCGATATCGAACGGTTCAAGGAAGGCGTGCGCAGCTATCAGCAGCATACGATGAAACCGTTCGGCACCGCGGTCGGGCGCATCCTCGGCTCGCCGGGCAATCCGCGCGGCGTGCCCGATCTGGTGATCGAGCGTGCCGGGCAGGACTCGCTCGGGGTCTCGACCTCTTTGGTCAAGCCGTTCGGCGGACGCGTGGTCTATGCCGAGGAGATGGCGGGCCGCCGCTACACCTTCTACGCGCCGCAGGTGTGGACCCGGCAGCGCCGGATCATCATGCCCACCGCCAACATCTTCGGCACCCATCTGTGCAACGCGCACGAGGTGACGATGATGAACAACATGATCGCCGGCGGGCTGCTCAGCGTCACCGAACCGCAAGTGGTCGACTGGGACGGGCTGCCTGAGGCGCATCAGGCGATGTGGGACAACCGCCACACCGGCGCGACCTATGTGGTCAACCATGCGCTGCCCGCGATGGGGCTGCGCAGCCGTGACGAGCTGCTCGAATACTGGGCCGCATCCAGCCTTTAAACGAAATCAGCCGCCAGAACTGGCGCGGCAGGGGAATACCGACATGACGAGCAGCAAGAGCAAAGCAACCAAGGGGCCGGAAGCATCGGGGCGCCTGGCGGGCAAGGTGGCATTGGTCACCGGGGCCGCGGGCAATCTGGGCGGCGCGATCATCCGCCGCTTCATCGGCGAGGGTGCAACCCTGGTGATGACCGGACGCACCGCAGAGCGGCTCGAGGCGGCCAAGGCGGCCCTGCTCGCCGAAACCGGGGTCGAAGATGCGCGGGTGTTTACCGTGATCCTCGATGGCGCAGACCCCGATTCGGTCCGTGCTGCGATGGATCAGGTCAAGAGCGCGCTTGGGCGGATCGATGTGCTGATCAACAACGCAGGCTCGGCAGGGCCGCGCCAGACGCTCGAAAACGTGCCGCTGACCCGCGCCGAGATGGAGGCCAATGGCGACACCGAAACCGTCGCCGATGCGATGCGCAACCTCTTGGGCGTCAGCTGGAACCTGACCCGCGCCGCCGCGCCGATCATGCCTGCGGGCGGATCGGTGGTGAACATCTCGACGATCTTCTCGCACACCCGTTATTATGGCCGCACCGCCTATGTCGTCCCCAAGGCGGCGTTGAATGCGCTGAGCCAGGAGCTCGCCAAGGAACTCGGCGCGAACGGAATCCGGGTCAACACCGTGTTCCCCGGTCCGATCGAAAGCGAACGCATCCGCACCGTATTCGCCGCGATGGATTCGCTGCAGGGCGAGGCTGACAACACAACTGCCAACCACTTCATGGGCCGGATGACGCTCGAACGCGCGGTGGGCGGCGCACCCAAGCAGAAGACGCTGCCGGTGCCGGGCGACATTGCCGATGCCTGTCTTTTCCTCGCGAGCGATGAATCCTCTGCGCTCAACGGCAACGAGATCGACGTCACCCACGGCATGCAGGTGCGCAAGGATTCGCGCTCGACCTATATGACCCGCCCGTCGATGCGGTCCTTGGATGGCGCAGGCCTCACCGTGCTGATCGCGGCGGGCGAGCAGTGGGAAGATGCGCTCGAAATGGCCAAGATCCAGGCGGCATGCGGCGCGCGGGTGCTGCTGGGCATGACCCGGCAGGTCGACGTCGCGCAGGCCGAGGCGCGGGTAAAGGCGCAGGGCGCCGAAGAGGGCCTCACCATCATGCGCTTCAACCGCGCCGAGCCCGAAGGCATGGAAGCGGCGATCCGCGCCTATTCGGACGCGCACGGCGCGATCCACAGCGCGATCGTGCTTCCGGTCAAGCCTGCCGACCATTTCGGCGACAGTCTGGTCGCAGCTTCCGATGCCGAGGTCGACGCTTTGATCGATGTCGAGCTGACCGGCACGATTGCCGTTGCCCGCACATTGCGGCGCTACTGGAAGGGTCGCACCGACCTGATGCAGGACCCGCGCTTCGTCTTCATGTCCGCGCCCAGCGACGGCAAGGGCAACAAGGCGGCGAAAGTCCTGACCGCGGCGATCGCGCAGCTGATCACCATCTGGCGCGACGAATCGCGCGTCGACCTCGCGCAAGGCCAGCAGAAGCGTGCCGCCTGGGGCAACCAGATCGTGCGCTATACCAACGAAGAGGACGAGAACACGCGCTTTGCCGCGGGCCATGCGACGCGGATCGTGTTCAAGGAACAGAAGATCACCGAGACCTCTTTGTACCTGCCCGCGAACATCGGCGAGGAAACCGGCGCGCGCAAGGCGATGCTGGGCTTTGCCGAGAACATCACCGGCCTGCATCTGGGCAAGGTCGCTTTGATCACCGGGGGCTCTGCCGGGATCGGCGGTCAGGTGGCGCGGCTGCTCGCGCTGGCAGGGGCCAAGGTGATGATGGTCGCGCGCCGCGCAAGCGAGCTCGAGGCCGCGCGCGAACGCATCGTCGGCGAGTTGCAGGATGTCGGCTTTTCGGGCGTCGAGCGGCGGATCAAGTTCATCGCCGATGTCGATGTCAGCGATTTCGCTGCACTGCGCAAGGCGGCCGACGCGACGATGGAAGAGTTCGGGCGGATCGATTATCTGATCAACAACGCCGGGGTCGCGGGCGCCGAGGACATGGTCATCGACATGCCGCTCGACACGTGGCGCTGGACGTTGGACGCAAACCTTATCAGCAACTATCTGTTGATGCATTATGTCGTGCCGATCATGAAGAAACAGGGATCGGGCTATATCCTCAACGTTTCGAGCTATTTCGGCGGCGAGAAGTTTCTCGCGGTCGCCTATCCCAACCGCGCCGATTATGCTGTTTCCAAGGCTGGGCAGCGCGCGATGGTCGAAAGTTTCTCGCGCTTCCTCGGCCCCGAAATCCAGGTCAATGCGATCGCGCCGGGCCCGGTCGATGGCGACCGGCTCTCGGGCACCGGCGGCAAGCCCGGGCTGTTCCTGCGGCGCGCAAGGCTGATCCTCGAGAACAAGCGGCTGAACGCGGTCTATGCCGCCGTTGTCGAGTCGATCCGCGAGGGCGCCGAGGTGACGCACGTGCTCGGAAGGCTGGCGCGCAACGATACCGGCTATCTCAGCCACGACCGTTCGACCCCCGATCCGCTGCGGCTGCTGTGCCTCGAGCTGGCGCGCGAGGGCGACGGTATCTGCACCTGGGATCGCTATCTGCTGACCCCCGATATCGCAGGTCGCCTGCTCGCGCGGCTGCGCTCGGCGGGCTATCTGCTGCAGGACGCCGATTGGCAGGCGCGCAGCGGAACCTCTGAAGGTCTCACCGGGTGGCTGATGGTCACCCCGCCCGACGACATGCCCTACCTTCCGCAGGACCGGATCGGCAAGGAGGCCGACAAGGTCGGGCGCGGCGTGCTGTCGCAGCTGCATCTGGGCGCGATGCCCAAGGAAAGCGAAGTCGCGCAGGCGACCGTCTTCTACCTCGCCGATCGCGCGGTCAGCGGCGAGACGTTCATGCCCTCAGGGGGCCTCAGCGTCGAACGATCGTACACCGAGCGCGAGATGTTCGGCAGCCCCAAGCAGGAGCGGCTCGAGCAGATGAAGGGCAAGACGGTGTGGGTGATCGGCGAGCATCTGGCCGATTACATCGCCGAAACCGCCAACCATCTGATCGGTAGCCTTGGCGTGGCGCGGATGGTCCTGCTGACCCGCAGCGAGGCGGGCGGCGCGGGCGTGCTCGCACTGCTGGACCAGGAGGTAGCCGACAAGATGACCGTTCGCGTTTGCGGTGCAGATGTGGAATCGGCGATGGACGCGGCACTCACCGATTTCGGACGGCCCACCACAGTGGTCTCGACCCCGATGGCAGGCCTTCCCGACCGTCTGTTCGACGACGGCGCGATGCTTGAGCCCGAGGAGTTCCGCGCGTTGTGCGAGGAAAACCTCACCCAGCATTTCCGTGTCGCGCGCAAGGCCTCGCTCTACGATGGCTGCCAGTTGGTGCTGGTCTCGCCCGACGTTCCGTTCGGCCAGAGCGGCCCGGCGTTCGCGCTCGCCAACTTCGTCAAGACGACGCTGCACGCCTTCACCGCGACATTGGCGGTGGAGAACGAGCGGCTGGTGCACGACGTGCCGACCAACCAGATCAACCTCACCCGCCGCATCCGCTCCGAAGAGCCGCGCAACGCGGTCGAGCATCAGGAGGAGCTCAAGCGCTTTGCCCGCGCGGTGCTGCTGGTCGGTGCCCCGCTCCCCGACGCCCAGGATTCGCGGTATCGCGCGCGGATCTACAGGGGGACGTCGATGACGGTGTGATTGTATTGTAATACTTTTTGGTATAAATCTGCTTTCATCAGCAGGATGCAGGGACGGCTATGGCTCGCAATACGTCAGTCACCATTGGAGATCACTTCTCTGGGTTTATCGCCGAACAGGTTGGCACCGGTCGCTATGGTTCAGCGAGCGATGTCGTTCGTGCGGGTTTGCGATTACTCGAAGAGCACGAGGCAAAGGTCCGCGCGTTGCAAGATGCATTGATCGTCGGCGAACAGTCGGGTGAACCTGGTCCGTTGGACTTTGAGGCGCTGATGGCGCGCAAGCGGGCGGAGTTTGCAGGCAAGTGAAGGCGCTGGTCTTCTCGCCGCAAGCAGAAGCCGATATCGAAGCAATCTGGGACTGTAGCGCCGCCAATTGGGGGCTGGACCAAGCGGATCGTTATACCAAGGACATCCGCGCAAGCTGCGCCGCGCTGGCCAGTGGTAGCAAGCAAGGAAGGCCGGTGGATGTCAGGCCGGGCTATTCCAAAAGACAAACCGGATCACACATCCTCTATTTTCGCGATACTGAGGCCGCAATCATCATTGTTCGTGTGCTGCATGGCGCGCAAGACGTGGAACGATATTTGTAGCCCGATTGTGGCGTTCAAACGGTCGAAGCGCAACGTCCCTCGACTGCGCTCCGGAACTCGGTGATGTTGTAGAGGGGGCGCATACGCAGTTTCCGTCTGTCCCGAGCGAAGTCGAGGGACGTGCGCGCAGTCGTTCGCGAGCTTAGCCCCCACCCACCAGATACAGCCCGCGGCCATGCGCCTTGAGCCAGTGGTCGGCGGTCTTGCGGTCGCCTTCGAACAGGGTGTCGAGCCACGCGTAGAAATCCGCGCTGTGGTTCATGTGACGCAAATGGGCGACTTCGTGCGCGACCACCGAGCGGCGGACTGCGTCCGGGGCCATCACCAGCCGCCAGTTGATGCGGATCGTGCCATTGGCCGAGCAGCTGCCCCAGCGACGCGCGGCGTTGCTGACCGCGAGGGCCGGCACCGGGGTGCAGGCGCGCGCGCAGTAATCGGCAAGGTCCGCGGCGCACAGGCGTTTGGCTTCGGACTTGAGCCAGCGGGTGAGCCGCGGTTCGACCATGTCGCGCGCGCCGCCCAGCCGGATGGCGCCGTCTGCCGCCGCCACCTTGCGCCCATGGCGTGCATCCCATTCGATCCGGTGCGGGGTGCCGAGAAACGGAATGACCGCATCGGGCGCGATGGCGATGTGCGCGCCTGCCTTGGCAAAGCTGGCCTCGATCCAGTCTGCCTGGGTGCGGGCAAAGGCAATCGCTTCGCCCAGCCGGGCATGGCCAGGTAACGTGATCAGCAGCGCACCCTTGGACGGATCGGTGCGCAGTCTTATGTTGCGCGCGCGGGCATGCCGCCGGATGACCAATGCATAATCGCGCTCGCCGATCGTCAATCGCCCCGGCGCGTCGGACACGGCCGGAACGGGTTTGCGCATGAGAAAGCGGGCGAGGGGGGATCGGGCCACGGCTCGCCCTTACAGTTCCGCGTCAAGGATATGGTTCTCGATCGGCCCGGCGTGCACCTCGGATATCACCTTTCCGATCACCGAATGGCCACCCGCGTGCATCGCCGCTGCGCTGCCGGTCAGCAGATGATGCCAATCGGGCAGCGGCAGGCCTTGCGCGCGCAGATTATAGGCGCAGGTCGAGGGCAGCCAGCTGATCGTTGCGACATTGCTGCGGGTCAGCCTGAGGCAATCGGGCACCAGCGCGCGGCGGTGGCGGTAATCTGCGCATTGCGCAGTGCGCGTGTCGAGCAGACGGCAGGAAACATTGGTGGGATGGATGCGGCCGGTATCCTCATCCTCCACCTTGTGCAGGCAGCATTTGCCACAGCCATCGCACAAAGCCTCCCACTGGGCCCGATCAAGGCTGGCCAGAGGTTGTTCCCAAAACCGGTTTACGCTGTCCATTTGTCGATTTCGGCGGCGATCTGCTCTGGGGTCCCGTCATAGGGCAGCAGCGCGATCGGCTCACCCTTCGGCCCCATCAGATAGGCCTGGCGGCTATGATCGACGAGGTAGCCAGCCGCATCCTCCCCTTCGGGCTTTTGCGCCTGGTACATGACGAGATACGCATCGGCGACGGTCTTGATCTGCTCGGGCGTGCCCGTCAGGCCGATCAGGCGCGGGTGAAAGGCGCTGACATACTGCTTGAGCACCTGCGGTGTGTCCCGCTCGGGATCGATGGTAATGAAGATCGGCTGGATGGCCTTGGCGCGTTCGGGCTGCTGCTTTTCAAACAGCGCGAAACCCTGAGACACCTTCTGCAGATCGATCGGGCAGACATCGGGGCAATAGCTGTAGCCGAAATAGATGATGCGGTGCTTGCCGGCAAAATCGGTGTCGCGGACTGTTTTGCCGTCCTGATTGGTGAGTTCGAATGCGCCGCCGATGCGCGCACCTTCGAGCGGCGCCTCGGGCTTGGGGGAAGCGCCCGAGCACGCGGCGAGCGCCGACGAGAGGGCGAAAGCGAAAATGAATGCGGGGGTTTTGTTCATGACAGGTTTGTCTCTGCTCTGCTATGCATCGGCTTTCAAGGGGGATTGGCGGGTCGAACGCCCATTGGCCGCATCCCCGGTGCAAGTTTTCAAGGACGATGCAACCTGTGACAGCCCGTTTCAACACCCTGACCCGCCTGTGGATTGCCGCCATTGCAGCGCTCGCCATGCTGATTCCCGCTGCGGCCAATGCCCAGTTTTCCGAAAGCTACAACTTCCTCAAAGCGGTGCGCGATCGCGATGGCGACAAGGCGACATCGATGCTGAACGAACCGGGCAGCACCGTGGTCAACACCAAGGACATCAGCACGGGCGAGACCGCACTGCACATCGTGACCGCGCGGCGTGACCTGACCTGGATGGGCTTTCTGCTCCAGCGCGGAGCCAACCCCAATGCGCGCGACAAGAACGGTGTCACACCGTTGATGCTGGCGACCACGCTGCGCTTTGCCGATGGCGCGCAGACGCTGCTCGAGCGCAAGGCGAGGGTGGACGACACCAACAATTCCGGTGAAACCGCCCTGATCCGCGCGGTGCAGCTGCGCGATCTTGCGCTGGTGCGGCTGTTGTTGAGGGAGGGTGCCAATCCGGACAAGCAGGATACCATCGCCGGCCAGTCCGCGCGCGATTATGCCAAGAGCGATTTTCGCAATCCGCAAATCCTCGACGCGATGACCTCCAACGACAAGGAGCGCACGGGCAGCAAGACCTCTCCGAAGGTGTTCGGCCCGACGGGCTGAGCTTCTCTAAATCCTCCCCAGCCTCGATTGCCGAGGACCAATAGAAATCCTCCCCGAGGCAAGCTCGGGGAGAATTGGGTGTCAGAACTCAGGATAACGATCGAACCGCGGCAGCTCATGCGCGGTCTTCATCCAGCCGATTTCTTCAGCCGCCTGGATGTGCGCCATGGCGGGAAAGACCTGCGGATCGTCGAAGGCCGCGGTCTGGATATCGACCAGCCCGGGAAGCACCACCTCGTTGACGTAGAACAGCCCGGTGCCGCACTGCGGGCAGAAACTGCGCTCGGCATGTTCTGACGAGCGATAGACGGCGGGCGAGCCCTTGATGAGGCGAAAGGTGGAGCTTGCGACGGCGGTCCAGCCGACGACCGGGGCACCGGCGCAGCGGCGGCAGTCGCTGCAGTGACACAAAGCGGTGCGCGGTGCTCCGTCGCCATCGCTGGCGCTTTCGATCGCAAAGCGCACCGCGCCGCAATGGCATCCGCCCTCGGCGCGGATCATGCCGGCGCCCCTTGCGTCTCGGCAGCCTTGGCGGCGGCGATCAGGTCGTTGTCGATCGCCTTGGCCCGGATATAGGCCGGACGCAGGCGCAGCCTTTCAGCGTAAGCAACAAACGCGGGCAGGGCGGGCAACGTCCCGAAAGCCTGGCCCCAATCGACCTGAGCGCCGACATAGACGTCTGCTGCGGTGAAACGGTCGCCGCAGATATACTCGCGGCCTTCCATCCAGGCGGCAAGCGTTTCGGCTGCAAGCTGATAGCTGCCGTACCCCAGCATCGCCTGCTTGTCCTCGGGAGCCTCCCACCCCATCGCATGGTTGATGATCGCCTGTTCGAGCGGGCCTGCGCCGAAGAACATCCAGCGATAATAATCCGCCCGCTCGTGCGGCTGCGGGGCGAGCCCTGAGTCAGCGAACGCCTCGGCGACATAGGCGCAGATCGCGGCGCATTCGGTCACCACCTTGTCCTTGTGGACGATCGCCGGAACCTTGCCCATCGGGTTGATGGCGCGATAGGCCTCGCCCTTCATTTCCGGCCCATACTGGACAAGCCGCTCCTCATAGGCGACGCCAGCTTCCTCGAGCATCCAGCGGACGATCTGTCCGCGCGACATGGGGTTGGTATAGAAAATCAGGCTGGTCATGCATCGTCCCCTCAATCCGACTCGGCTTATAGCTGGAACATAGCATGAACGACGGGCTCCGCCAATCCGTCAGCAGCCGTCTCCGGTCACCGCACCGAGCAGGCCGCCAAGGCCGCCCTTGCACTTCTTTTTGCGCTTGGGCTGCTCGGCCTCGTCCGCGCCACTCATCATGGCGCCCATGTCCGGCCCGTTCAGCAGCCACATCGAGTTGGACCGATAGCGCACCCGGGCGGTCCATTCGGGCTTCCACGGAGTTCGCGCATTGGCCGGGCGCGGCGGATAGGCAAAGTTGGCCTCGGGCCCATAGGCATACAGATTGCCCAATGCGAAGTCGCCGCCCGCTGCGGTGACCTCGGCCGGCACCGTGCAACTGGTCTGCGATGGCGGCATCACGACCTGCTGCTGGATCAGCCTGGCCACCTGCGCAGGCGCGATCCAGTCCCACAAGGCCCCGCCGAACTGGCGCGTCGCAGACGACGACCACCACACCATGTCCTGGAACTCGCCCTTGTTGTTGGCTTTGGCGCTCATCACCCAGGCATAATAGCCGGTAGCGCTGGCAACCGTGTTCCAGCTGATCTGGGTCGCGCCGCCCGGCGCCGCGGTGGCCTTGCCGGTGATCGCGGGCATGAAATCCTGCGCCAGCGCGAACTTGATCTCGGGCGAATAATTGCCCGCGATGCGATGGTCGCCGATCAGCGAGCTGTCCGCGCTCACCATCTTGCGGGTGTCGCGATTGGGCCATTCGCCATAGGTCTTGGCGTTGCCGATGCTGACCGAGCGATCGATCGGCACGGACCCTGAAAACAGATCGGGAGGAACCTGACCGGCAGCAAGCCTGGCGAAATCGATCACCACCGGCTGGCCCGGCCCTGCCTTGGCGCCGCAGCCCCAATAGATCAGCAGACGGCCCTTGGGGCGCTGAAAGTCTTTGGGCATCTGATCGGGGACGTCGTCGGTGCGGGTACCGGGCTTGGGCGTCAGCAGCGGGACCGAGGCGCCAAGCTTGGCGGCCGGCGGCAGAAAGTGGTCGGCCTTGGGCGCGCCTGTCGGTGCATTCGACGATCCGAGCCGCAGCACCAGTTCATGCGCCTTTTTGGTGCCGCCGCCCCCGAACATCATCGAGAGCCCGCCGCCGATGCCGCCGCCCATCGCGGCCAGGCCGGTGACGGTGCCGACATCCATGTCGTAGCGCGCGATCGGGGTGGCGGCCTGCTGACTGCTGACCGGGCCGGAGATGAGAATGGAACAGGCGGCTAGCGACGCACACTGCGCGACGCGGCGGATGACCGGATTGGGCACGGGCAGGCTCCTCAACAAACCAACACGCTGACGATTCGCGTATTAGCATGAACCGGTAGCTGTGTGGAGCGCGCGATGCAGTGCTGCGCGTCACTCTGCCGATCGGGGTGGAGACGTCGGCGCCATCAGCCGATCGCTGTGCTGCCTGGCAAGCTTGTTGATGATGTCGGGAACAAACATCTCGCCGAAGCCTGCGATGAACGCGGTGGCGATCATCTTGTAGAAGTTGACCCGTCCGGCAAGCCCTAGCGCGATTGCGACCCTATCAGCCCACAATGTGCAGCTTTGCGCTGCCGACTGGCAGGATAGCGGAGCGGCCATGGTCTCGGGGCGCTGCGGTGGAGCAGCAGGCGGCGCGACCGGGCCATCGCCCGAACCGGCGTCTTCGCCCAGCGCCGGTCCTTCGGCACCGCCCGCTACCGGGGGGCCTTCTG
Organism: Blastomonas sp.; assembly: GCF_030373265.1. Classification (GTDB taxonomy): domain Bacteria; phylum Pseudomonadota; class Alphaproteobacteria; order Sphingomonadales; family Sphingomonadaceae; genus Blastomonas. Next base: position 12,867 of record NZ_JAUCZC010000011.1, on the reverse strand, counting down.
CGTCGCTGCCTTGGGCAGTGCGATCATCGATGGGCAGGGGGTCCTGCGCGGGTTCGCGTTCGTCGTCGTCAATCGCGTCGGGCAGCGCGAGATCGATCATGTCGGCCACCACCAGGATATAGAGGAACAGCGCAAACACCCCGCCGATGGCGATAGACATCAGCACGCTCAGCCAGCCGATGCGCAACCCGATCAGCTCGAAAATGCCGTCTTCGTTCATCGCATCGCGTGCCGTCGCCTTTTGCAGGCGACGGGTGATCGAGATCATAGCGCCGACCATCCCGGCGAGGATGATCGCGGTAAGCCCCTCGCGCGCCAGGTCTTCGGTGTTGCCCACGATGAGCCACGCGCCCGCGAGAATCGTGGCGGCAGCAAAGAACAGGATGAACATCAGTCGCTTGATCGAGCTTTCGCGTTCCAGATTGCACAGATAGTTCGCGTGAATGGTGTCGAGCAGGATGCGCGCCCGCTGGCGCAGAACGTCGGGGGCGAGCGTATCGACATTTGCTGGTGCGAAACTGCGATCAAACGAGGCGACCACGCTGGTCGGCAATACACGTCTGAACCGATCCTCGATCGTCCAGTATCGCGCCTGCAGCGCGGCAAACGGGATGAGCTGGATCAGCGCGAGCTCGATCTGGAACAGCTGGCCCAGCGTCGCCTTCTTGTTCTCGAGCGGGTCAAGCTCGTCGAAATCGCGCTTAAGCCTGTCGAGCTCTTCTCTCTTCGCCTGCCGCTCGGCCGGGTCCATGCCCGGTTCGAGGTTCCAGGCATAGCCATCGAAATTGTCGCGCATCGATTCGTAGTAGATTCTCGAAATCGACGCTTCTTCCTGAAACAGCCGCATGATCGCTCTCCCCCGCTAGCGGGGAGTTAACCGTCGATCCGCGTTCGGTTGCCAGCACAAGCCGCGCCATTACGGTGCCCTGCGCGGGGATTTTGCTCCGTTCCGGATCATTTACCTCCGAACAGCTGCCGTCCCGCCAGATCGAGCATGATCTCCTCCGATCCGCCGCCGATCGCGTTGACGCGGACCTCGCGGTAGATGCGCTCGACCTTCGATCCGGTGATGTAGCTGGCCCCGCCCAGGACCTGCGCTGCCTCGCGCGCGACGATCTCGAGCATCTGCGTCGCCTGCACCTTGAGCATCGCGAAATCGGCGGGCTGGTCGCGGCCGTTCTCGACCGCCCAGGCGCATTGGTCGACCCACGCCTGGGTGGCGGCGATCCGCCGCGCCATGTCGGCCAGCTTGATGCGGATCGACTGATGACGGACCAGCGCCTTGCCGAAGGTCTCGCGGGTCTGCGCCCATTCGACCGCCTCTTTCAGGCACACCCGCGCGAACGAACAGCAGCCCATCGCCATGCCCAGCCGCTCGGCATTGAAGTTGCGCATGATGCCGATAAAACCGCCGTTCTCCGGTCCGATCAGGTTCTCGGCGGGGACGCGCACGTCCTGCAGATAGATCGCCGCGGTGTCCGAACAGCGCCAGCCCATCTTGTCGAGCCGGGTGCGGGTGACGCCCGGCGCATCCATGTCGATCAGCAGCAGCGATATGCCGCCGGCGCCTGTGCCCCCGGTGCGCACCGCGCAGGTCAGCCAGTCGGCGCGCATCCCCGATGTGATGAACATCTTCGATCCGTTGACGACATAATGGTCGCCCACCCGCTCGGCGCGGGTCTTGAGATTGGCGACATCCGATCCGCCCGAGGGCTCGGTGATGCCCAGCGCGATGATTTTCGCGCCTGCCAGCACCGGCGGTGCGACCCTTTGCTTGAGCTCCTCGCTGCCCAGCGCCAGCACCGGCGGCAGGCCGATACCGTGGGTCATCAGCGATGCCGTCAGCCCGCCCGCGCCCACCGCCGCCAGCTCCTCGGTCTGGGTCAGTCCGTGAAAGATGTCGAATCCTTGCGAATGGCCGCCATATTCCTCGGGATAGCGCAGGCCCAGAATGCCGGCCTCGGCCGCCTTGCGGTGCAGATCGCGCGGCAGTTCGCCGCCTGCCTCCCATTGATCGATGAACGGCGCGATCTCGCGCGCGACAAAACGGCGGACCGATTGTGCCAGCGCCTCGTGGCTGTCGTCGTAAAAAGGCGAACGCGCGCGCCAGTCGTCGAAATCGGTCATCAGCCATCCTCTTGTGGTTTTGCTATAAGGGCTGGGGCGGCGTTACCGGTTTGTCAATTCTCCGGTGATAGTATGCTATGAGGTTGGCCCAGCTATCCGACGAGGGGCAAGATGCAGCAGGATCAGAGTCCGCCCGGTGCGGCACAAACGATGAGCGGTCGTTTTGTCGATGCAGCGATCGAGCGCCGGTTCGTCACCGGTGAGCGCCTTGCCCGTGTGGTGCATATGCGGCTGTTCGCGGCCTTTCTGGCGACGATGCTGATCGGCTATGCGCTGGTCAATCCCCTGTATTTCAGCCGCGACGACGAGTTGCGCTTCACCCTGCTGCTGATACCCGCGCTGGCCATATTGGCAGGCTATGCCGCAGCGACAGCCTGGCGCGGCTATGCCAGCCGTCCGATGATCGATTTCGCCTGCCTGCTGGGCGTCGCCTTTCTGATCATGGCCGAAAACGCCTTGCTGTTCGAGGAAATGCAGCGCGCGCAGGTGCAGCTGCACGCCTCGATCGCGATCAACGGGCTGATCGTGATGGCCTTCGCCGCCATCGCCTTTGCCGGTCAGGTACGCTGGTTTGCGGCGTGGCTTGCCTGCCACGCGGCGGTCTATTTCGGGATCATGGTGGTGACCGAGGCGGATATTGTCCCGCTGATTTATGCAACGCTGGCCTATGTCACCAGCGCGGCGGTCATGGTGCTGCTCAACTGGTCGGTGGGCCAGGCGCACCGGCAGAGCTTCATCCTGTCCGACGCGCTGGAAGCCGAGCGCGCCAAGACCGAGGAGCTGCTGTTCAACGTGCTGCCGCCCGCGGTCGCAGCGCGGCTCAAGGCAGGGCAGGTGGTGGCGGACAGCTATCCCGATGTCTCGGTGGTGTTCATCGATATCTGCGGCTTTTCGGACCTGTCGCGGCGAATCTCGCCCGGCCATCTGGTCGATCTGCTCAACGGCTTCTTCCTGCTGGCGGACAAGTGCGCCGCCGATACGGGCGTGGAGAAGGTCAAGACCATCGGCGATGCGTATCTGGCGATCAGCGGCGGCAACAACCCGGCGGTCAACAGCGCCGATGCCGCGATCCGCTTTGGCGAGGCGGTGATCGCGGGGTTGCCCGATCTGCGGACTTCCACCGGTATCGATCTGCACATCCGCGTCGGCATCCACACCGGGCCGGTGGTCGGCGGGGTGATCGGCGAGACGCGGATGGCCTATGACTATTGGGGCGAGACGATGAACATCGCCAGCCGCATCGAGGGCGCGGCCAAGCCCGACGGCATTGCGGTTTCCGAAACCACCTGGATGCGCGGCCGCGGTGACCGGCATTTCGAATTGCCGCAGGTGCTGACGCTGAAGGGCGTCGGCGACATGCCGGTCTACCGTTTGGCCGACAAGCCCACGGCGGAGATCATCCGTCTGGTGAGCTGACCTGCCGACCGCTCAGCAGATCGTGCACCAGCCACAATCTGATCGCGCTTGCCAGATTGGGGGGATCGTCCGCCTCGATCCGCTCGACATCGATCCGCGCCACCAGCGCGTTGAGCGGCAGCGCGCGCGTTTCTGCCGCTGCCCTCAGCATGTCCCAGAACAATGGTTCCAGGCTGATCGAGGTCAGGTGTCCGGCAATCTGGATGCTGCGCTTGACCGGGCCGCGATAGAGGTCATCGGGCGTGATCACTTGGGCGGGTAAATCCGGTTCATTTCGGCCAGGTCGTGCGCGATCAGCGCTTCCAGAACACCGATGTCGATCTGGTCCAGCCGGGTGACATGGAGGCAGGTCTTGTCCATCTTGTGCTTGCCAAGCTTTGCCAGCAGAGCGTCCCGCTGTGCGGCGACCGCTTCATCGTCATAGCCTGCCATCAGATAGAGGCTGTGCTTGCCCTTGCGCGGCGAGAAGCTGGACCGCGCCGATGTGCCAGTGCGTCCGCTGGGATAGGCATAGATATATTCGCCAAAGCCGATGATGCCGGCCCCCCACATCCTGGGAGGCGCGCCGGTCACGCGCTGGTACAGCGCCAGCAGTTGCAGCGCCTCGTCACGCCGCCGGTCGGGCTCAAGCGCCGCGATATAATCCGTCACATCGGCATAGGTCGCCACCGTCTTGTTGGCTGCATCCGCCATCTTGCATCCCCCATGATCAACGTCTAAACACTATCACGTCTGATGGGGAGTAGCCAACCGGTGCGATGCACTGGTCCACGCGTCAACATACTTGGTCGAGAGGCCATGGCGCGCGGGTTTCCGGGATATCCCGGCTTCCGGCAAGACCGATGACACCTGAACCTTTTGTCCGGCCGGGCAGGGGTGAACGGTGCCATTGTGTTTTGCCTTTTGCCCGGCCCTGAAAGTCTCGTCGTATGGAAGCCTTTCTCGCATCGCTGTCGCTGGTTGCGCTCGCCGAAATGGGCGACAAGACGCAATTGCTCGCGATCCTGCTCGCTGCCCGGATGCGTAAACCCGTCCCGATCATCGCCGGAATCCTCGTGGCGACGCTCGCCAACCATTTTCTCGCAGCATTGCTCGGCCAGCAGGTTGCGGGTCTGATCGACAGCCCCGCGTTTCGCTATGCGATCGCCGCAGGCTTCGTCGGCATGGCGCTGTGGGCGTTGATCCCCGACAAGTTCAGCGAAGACGATGCACCCAGGGAGCGCAGCGCAGGCGTGTTCGTCACCACGCTGATCGCGTTCTTCCTCGTCGAAATGGGCGACAAGACCCAGGTCGCGACCGTCGCGATGGGGGCGCATTACCAGAACGTGCTCGCGGTGACTGCGGGCACCACCTTGGGGATGATGATCGCCAATGTGCCCGCGGTTTTGCTGGGCCACAGGATCGAGCGCATCCTGCCGATCCGCGCCTTGCAGATCGGCGCGGCGCTGCTGTTTGCCGCGCTGGGCCTATGGGTCGCCGCGCAGACCGCAGGCTGGGTTTGATCAACCCTTGCTCCGACCCCGGCGCGCTGATAGGCGGCGCGCAAACACCCTTTCTTGCAGAAAGTCCGCATCCATGACTCAATCCGTAAACCGCGTCGTTCTGGCCTTTTCGGGCGGGCTGGATACCAGCGTCATCCTCAAATGGCTGCAGCAGACCTATAACTGCGAGGTCGTGACCTTCACCGCCGATCTCGGCCAGGGCGAGGAACTCGAGCCCGCGCGCGCCAAGGCGCAGATGATGGGCGTGAAGCCTGAGCACATCTTCATCGACGATCTGCGCGAAGAGTTCGTCAAGGATTACGTCTTCCCGATGATGCGCGCCAACGCGGTGTATGAAGGCACCTATCTTCTCGGCACCTCGATCGCGCGGCCGCTGATCGCCAAGCGTCAGATCGAGATCGCCAAGATGGTCGGCGCCGACGCGGTCAGCCATGGCGCGACCGGCAAGGGCAACGACCAGGTGCGCTTCGAGCTCGGCTATTATGCGCTCGACCCGGACGTCAAGGTGATCGCGCCGTGGCGCGAGTGGGACCTGACCAGCCGCACCAGGCTGATCGAGTTCGCCGAGACGCACCAGATCCCGGTGAGCAAGGACAAGCGCGGCGAAGCACCGTTCTCGACCGATGCGAACATGCTGCACACCTCGTCCGAGGGCAAGGTGCTCGAAGATCCGTGGGACGAGGTCCCCGACTACGTCTATTCGCGCACCAACCACCCCGAGGACGCGCCCGACACGCCCGAGTACATCACGATCGATTTCGAACGCGGTGACGGCGTGGCGATCAACGGCGAAGGGATGAGCCCTGCAACCTTGCTCGAAAAGCTCAACGAGTACGGCAAGACCCACGGCATCGGCAGGCTCGATCTGGTCGAGAACCGCTTCGTCGGCATGAAGTCGCGCGGCATGTACGAAACGCCCGGCGGGACGATCTATCACATCGCGCACCGCGGCATCGAGCAGCTGACGCTCGATCGTGGTGCTGCGCACCTCAAGGACGAACTCGCGCCGCGCTATGCCGAACTGATCTACAACGGCCTGTGGTTCAGCCCCGAGCGCGAAATGCTGCAGGCGGCGATCGACCACAGCCAGAGCCATGTCACCGGCACTGTCCGGCTCAAGCTCTACAAGGGCAACGCCTGGGTCGTCGGCCGCAAGTCGCCCTTCTCGCTGTACAGCGAGAAGGTGGTGACGTTCGAGGACGATGCCGGCGCCTATGACCAGAAGGACGCGGAAGGCTTCATCAAGCTCAACGCGTTGCGGCTGCGGCTGCTGGGCCGCCGGGGGGTCTGAAGGCGCTTATGGAGCAGGCCGGGGGCACGAACCGCACACTGATGCAGGTGCTGACCTATGCGGGTGCGTTGCCGTTCCTCGCGGGGGCTTCGTGCCACATCACCGGCTATGGCGATGTCAACGCGGCCAACCTGACCTGCTACTGGGCGTTCACCATCCTGATGTTCATGGCAGGCACCCTCTGGGGCATTCAGGTGGTCGCCCCGCAGAAGGTGAACCCCAATCTGCTGATCGCCAGCAACGTCGTGGTGCTCGCCACCTGGACGGCCTTGTGGTTCGTGCCGTTCAACGAGGCTGCGTTGCTTTTCGCGATCGGCTTCGGCGTGCTGCTGTGGCTCGATCGCCGCGCGGTCGAGGCCGGGGCGACCGATGCTGCCTATGGCACGATGCGAACCAGGGTCACGGCGTTCGTGGTTGCCTGCCTGGTGCTGATCGCGGTGGTGCCGATGGGGACGATCGGCTGATCGACAGACGTTAAGCGCGAATCGCCCGATCTTGCACTCGGTCCAAATCCTGTTTGTTACGCGCGCATGAAACAAACCATCTGCCCGACATTAATCCATTGTTGTCCACTCTTTTATCCACAGCGAACCTGCGCGCGCTGTGGATAAGTCGCGCGTTTTCACTGGCTGCGACTCGGATGTCATGACACCTTTGTGAGGTCGGAAAGACAGACGGAAAGCGGACTGAAGACCGGAAAAAGCATTGAAATACAGCGATGTAGATCAAGCTTCGAAGATCGGAGGGTACGCCCGCCGGGCGAGCCAGCGATGGCAAACCGGGCGCGAGAGACGGCCGGTGTTATGCACAGGCCAGACATAGGCGGGTCAAGCCGCCCGGCAGCAGCGATGCTGCAGGGATGGGCGCTCCACCGAAGGTCCGAATGGAAAGCCGATGATCGGCAGGCAGGCAAGATGCGGGTCGCAAGACCCGGATGGAGCAGTCCGCCGGTGCGATGCCCCAGGCCTTGCGAAATGCGGGTCAGGACAGACGGTTAACGCGCATGGCTCTTCGGAGCGATGCGCCGGGCCGGATGACCGGACACGGATCAGCGAGACGGGGTGTCAGGCAGAGCGCGGACCCGGGTCCAACGGTCTTCGGACCAACTGGAACCGGGCCTCGCGCGAAGCCGGACGCTTGGGAAGGGTTTTTTCAGGTCGACGAGGCAGGCGCAGCAATGCAAATGTCGCGGCCGCAAGCCCGAACCGGACACGTCAGCTCCACCGCTCGCGGCGCAGCAGACGAACCACACAGAGGCGGGCAACCGCTTCAGGGCTTCGGAAAACGGCCTTGATAACCAGACCAGGCGCAGTGGGGGCCGACAGCAATGTCGGCCCCCGTTTTGCGTTTGGTGCAACTCTATCGTTCAGCTCCGTGATACAGCGTGACGAAATTGATTGTATCGACAATGCCGTGGACCAGCACGATGGGCCAGAGGTTGCGCTTCAGGACGAGATAAGCAGTCCCGAAAGCAATGCCGATCGCTGCGGTGGTGATGAATCCGCGCAGTCCCTGGTAATAGGCATGGCCAAGTCCGAACAGCAGGGCCGGAACAAGGACAGCCCACACCGACGCGAGCGGAAGTCCGCTGCACAGCGCCTGTGTCCGACCGATCAGAAAGCCCCGGAAGAACATCTCCTCGCCAAACGCAGCCGCCGTCCAGACGATGCCCAGCCACAAAATCAGCATGGGCAAATTGCCCCTCACGTCGCCCCAACGGTCATCGACGCCTTGGGGTATCTCTTTCATGAATGCCCAGCCAAGCACGTCTGCGGCAAACAGAATGCCCGCGACCGCTGCGGCAAAAAAGCCGAACACCAGCAAAGCCTTGGGCAATATCATCAGCTTGGCCTTGGCGCCGACGAGCGGGATCAATCCAAAGGCGGACCAGCCTTCGCCGCGGCGACGCAGATAGATCGTCAGGTAAGCCAGAGTCGCCACGAGCGAGACCGGCCCGGCATAGCGCCAGAACAATGGGTCGAAGGCGATGCGCAGCACCAGCGCCAGTCCGCCAAACACGGCCAATTCCATCGCCGCCCTTCGGCGTTCAATCGTGGCGGTCATGATGGAGACTCCTGCGCGCGAATGTGACGTGACACTGGCGCTAGCAGGAACGAAAAAGGGCCAGCCGAACATTCGGCCAGCCCCTCTTTCTCATCGACGAACGCTTGTTAGATCAGTCGATCGTCACCGTCACCGCGCGGCGGTTCTGAGCCCAGGAGCTTTCGTCCGAACCCATCGCGGCGGGGCGTTCCTTGCCGTAGCTGACGACGCGCAGGCGCTGCTCGCTGACGCCCAGCGACACCAGATAGTTCTTCGCGGCGTTCGCGCGGCGTTCGCCCAACGCGATGTTGTAATCGCGGGTGCCGCGTTCGTCGGCATGCCCCTCGATGATCGCCTGCTTGTTGGGATACTGGGCCAGCCACTGGGCCTGGCTCTGCAGCGTGATCTGATCGTCGGCATCGACATTGTAGCGGTCGAGGTCGAACAGGATGCGGTCGGAGCGGACCTTGGCGACGAAATCGGCCTGGCTGCCGGGCACCGCGACGTTGCCGACGTTCGAGTTGTCCTGCCCCATCGAGTTGTCCACGGCCGGACCGGGCGCGGGAGGAAGCTCAGGCGGAGCCTTTTTGGCGCACGCGCCCAATGCGATGACGGCGGTGGCCAGGACAAGCGTGTTGCGGACAGTTCTCATCGAGCGTCTCCTTCTGGTATTGCGGGTCAGGGCCGCCGGACGGTTCCGGTCTTGGCGCCCTTCCCGTTGGGGAAATGACAGTAGGTGGCGGGGACAGGCCCAGCCCGTGATGACAGTACAACCCGTAACTGCGACGAACCGTGACTCGCTTTGCCGCCAAGGTAAACCCCCTTGCCGCAAATTCCGTGATGCAGCGCAGGTTTTGCACGTGTCATGGCAGGATCGGACCCCAGGACGGGTCGGAGCCGTCGACCGGAGTCGGCAGGCGACGTTCGTTGGAGCCGGTCAGATCGACCTGCCACACGGTCGAGCTCACCGCGCCACGTCCGGTGCGGAAGAACTGGATCACACGGCCATTCGGAGCCCAGGTCGGCGCCTCGTCCTGCCAGCTGTTGGTCAGCAGCCGCTCCCCACCACCCGACGGGCTCATTACGCCGATGCGGAAATTGCCCTGCATCTTGGTGAAGGCGATCAGGTCACCGCGTGGGCTCCATTCGGGCGTGGCATAGCGACCGCCGCCAAAACTGATCCGACGCTGGTTGCTGCCATCGGCGTTCATGACATACAGCTGCTGGCCGCCGCCGCGATCGCTTTCGAACACGATCTGGCTGCCATCGGGCGAGAAGCTGCCGCCGACATCGATGCCGGGGCCATCGGTGAGCCGGACCGGGGTGCCGCCCTCGACCGGGATCTTGTAGATGTCGGTGTTGCCGCCAATCGCCATCGAATAGAGCAGATAGCGGCCATCGGGCGACCAGCGCGGCGCGAAAGTGGGGTTGCGGCTCTGGGTCACCAGTCGCTGACGCCCTGTGCCGACGTCATAGACATAAATCCGCGGGTTGCCGTCGAGATAGCTCAGATAGGCAATCTGCTTGTAATCCGGCGAGAAGCGCGGGGTCAGTGCGGTCGACTGGCCATTGGTGATGAAGCGGTGGTTGGCGCCGTCCGAATCCATGATCGCGAGGCGCTTGGTGCGGTTACCCTTGGGTCCGGTCTCGGCGATATAGGCGATGCGGCTGTCGAAGAACGGGCTTTCGCCCGAGAGCCGCGAATAGATCGCATCGGCGCATTTGTGCGCTGCGCGGCGCCAGTCCGCCGGTTCGACGACAAAGCCCTGCCGGGTGAGCTCGCTGCCCAGAGCGACATCATACAGATAGCAGCCGACGGTGATCTTGCCGTCGCCGTTGGCGCGGATGAAGCCCTGGATCAGCGCGGCAGCGTTGCGGCCCTGCCAGTACGGAAAGGTCGGCGCAGTCACCTCGTCTACCGTGATCTGCTTGACCGCGCTGCGCCCAATCGGCTTGAACAGACCCGAGCGGTCGAGGTCAGAGGCGATGACATCGCTGATCCGGTTGCCCAGATCCGCGGTGGTGCCGGCCAGCGTGGTCTGGCTCTGCGGGGTGGGCAGCGCAGGGACCGCGATGATCAGGTCGGCATTGCCTGCATTGTCGACGTCCACCGCCAGCTGGGCGTGGGCGGGGGTGGTCATGAGGGTAAGACCAGTGGTTATCACGAGGCCGAGTTTGGTGAGCGAGGTCATTCGCATGGTTTACAATCCCAAATAGAAAGTTGGTTCGATGGTCTGCCACTCGGAATAAAACTGCGGCGGAAATTTGAATGGCGCGGCGCGGCGGACGGCGGCGATCGCGCGCTCCTTGTGCAGTCCTTCCTGCGCGCGGTTGCTGGAGGTTACCCCGGTGGTCGTCGCGCTGGGGGAGCCGACGATATTGCCCGACTCGTCGAGCCGTACCGTAACCTTGGTGCGCAACTGGTCGGCATCGGCGCCGGTGGGCGGTACCCAGTGCGGCTTGACCTGACGCAGCAACTCGCGCTGCAGCGACGCCACCACTGCGGGTCCGGCGACGGAGGCCGGCGGGGTCTGCGAGCGGCTGGTCGAGGCCTTGTCGGTTACGCCTTCGAGGAAATCCTTGCCGATGCGCGGCGCGCGCGGTGCCTTGGCGGCAGGCTGGGCAGCCGGACGGTCGGGGCGACGGCGATCGGAGGTGTCGGCGGGCGCGGCGGGCTTGGGCTTTTCCGCAGCCTTGGGTTGGGGCTTGGCCGGCGGCGGCGGGGTGCTGCGCGCGGGCTTGGGCACCGGCGCGGGCCTGGGACGCTCGGCAGCCTTGGGCTTGGGCGGGGAGGGGCGCTCGACCGCCCGGGGTGCGGGTGGCTCGGGACGCTTCACTGCAGGGGCAGGCGTGGGCTCGGGCTCGGGCGCCGGTTGGGCCTTCTCGATCTCGGGCGCAAGCTCGGGCGCGGTCGCGGTCGCAGCCTCCTGGGACGGGCTGGGCGCGGTCGAGACCAGCCCAACCTCGTCGGTCAGCTGCACCGAAATCGGCTCGGTCGGCATCTTGAGTTCGCTGCGGCTCGCGATCCCAAGCGACAGCACGCCGAACAAGGCGACATGCGCGACGACCGCGACCGATAATCCAAGGCGCTCGCTCTTCTCCATCTGTGTGACTGCTAACCTTTCGTGGCAGACGTGCCTATGGGCGTTCTGATGAACCCGTGGTGACCAGGGATACGCGGTTCAGCCCGGCGCGGTTCAATTCGCCCATCACCAGCATCACCTTGCCGTAATCGAGCGATCGGTCGGCGCGCAGCATCACCTGCGGCGCCGTGCCATCATCCTCGCCGCGTTCGGAACGGATCGCCTCGAGCGCGGCCGGCAGGTCGGCCATCGCCACCTGAGCATCGTCGATGAACGGCTGGCCCTCGGCATCGAGGGAAATCTGCACCGGCTCCTTTTCCTGCTCCAGCGCCGCGGCACGGCTGTCGGGCAGGTCGATGGGGACGCCCGCCACCAGCAGCGGCGCGGTGACCATGAAGATAATCAGCAGCACCAGCATCACGTCGACGAACGGGGTGACGTTGATTTCGGCGATCGGCGCGCGCGAACGGCCCCGCCGTCCGCCCCCGCCCGAGGGGCCGAGCGACATCGCCATCAGATCGGATCCTTTTCAAGCTCACGGCTGAGCTCGCCGTGGAACGCGTCGGAAAAGCGGAACAGCCGTCCCTCGAGCTTGTTCAGCCGGTGCGAGAAGCGGTTGTAGGCGATGACCGCCGGAATCGCGGCGAACAGCCCGATGGCGGTGGCGAAGAGGGCTTCGGCAATTCCGGGGGCAACGACCGCGAGCGAACTGTTCTGCTCGGCGGCAATGGCAGTAAAGCTGCGCATGATCCCCCATACGGTCCCGAACAGGCCGACGAACGGCGCCACCGAGCCGACCGTAGCCAAGAAATTCAGCCGGTCCGCCAGCGTGTCGATCTCGTGTCCGACGGTCGAATGCATCGCGGTGGCGAGGCGCTGGCGGGCGCCGTCGCGATCGGTGATCCGGCCCTTGGTGGTGCGCCGCCACTCTGCGACGCCCGATGCCAGCACCCGCGCACTGGGCAGCTTTTCATGCCCCCGCGCCTTGTAGAACGCGTCGATATCGCCCGCCTTCCAGAAATCCTGCTCGAAAGCGCTGTTCTCGCGGACGGTCTTCCCGATCTTCAGCGCAAAGCTGATAATGATCGTCCACGTCCAGATGCTGGCCAAGGCAAGCCCGATCATCACCGCCTTGACGACGAGATCGGCCTCCAGGAACAGCTTGAGCGGCGACAGGGTGACGGCATCGGGAGATATGCCCATGGTATCGATCATATCGGGGGTCTGTCTTTCTGGTCGGAATGGAGAATGCGGGAATAGGCGTCCATCCATGCGCGCGGTTGACGGATAGGGCGCCCATCGGAATTGATAAAGGCTGCGGTAACCTCTGCTTCCAAAAGTGTCTCGACTGAATCGGTGACAGATTGGCCGCGTCGGATGACTCGTTGATGAATGATGCAGGCTG
>NZ_JAUCZC010000010.1 GCF_030373265.1 Blastomonas sp. | reverse complement strand
AATTTCAGCCGGTTGGGAATCCCTCGCGTGAGTCAGCCTCAGCGCGCCTTGGTATTAGCGGGAACGCGAACATGGTTAACGGAAAGTAGGGTTTTGGAGAGGGTTAACGCTTTGAAAGCGCCGGAAATGCTGGGTTACCGAGCTTCCGGTCCGGAGCGAGCGACGCCAGCCAATGCAACTTGCCCCGGGATGAATGAGTTATATAGTCGTTTTGCATTATTTTACCCCTCCTTAAACCTCCTTAAGGTTCGCTTAACAAAAATCGAGTCGCAAAACATTGATGCCGGCTGATGGGCAAAAAGCTCACGGGGCAAGCTGCAGGAGATTAATTGTGCACTCGTTCAAAGGTGCCGCCAGGGTTGCTGTTGCGACCTTGTTGGCTGGATTTTGGGCCACGGCTCCGTTGGGCAACACGGCTTTTGCCCAGGACATCGTCTATCAGCCCGTCAATCCCAGCTTCGGCGGCAACCCGTTCAATTCCAACCATCTGCTTGGAATTGCCAACGCACAGAACGATTTCACCAACCCGACGTCGAGCAGCAGCTCGTCGCAGGCAGACATCTTTGCGCGCCAGCTGCAATCGCGGCTGCTGTCGGCGCTGTCGTCGCAGCTCGTGAACGCCATTTTCGGCGAAGACCCGCAGGAGAGCGGAACGATCAGCTTCGGCGGCCAGACGGTCAACTTCATCCGCTCGCTGAGCGAAGTGACCATCACCATCATCAACGATGACACCGGCGAAGAGACCGTCATCGTCGTGCCAACCTTTATCGACGTGAACTGACCATGATGGGGGGCAAAACCATACGCCTTATGGCGCTGATGACGACCGTGCTGATGGCGGGTTGCACCACGGTTGGTGGTAGCGGCAAGGCATCCATTCCGGAGACGACGACATACGCCTATCTGCCCAATCCGACGCAGACCCAGAACCTGCTGCGGGGCATCCCGGCGCCTTCGCGCCAGGTGGCAGTCGCGGTCTATAACTTCACCGATCAAACCGGTCAGTTCAAGCCCAGCGCGACGGGCCAGACCCTGTCGCGGGCGGTGAGCCAGGGCGGAGCATCGGTGCTGGTCAAGGCGCTGCAGGATGTCGGTGACCGTTCGTGGTTTACCATTGTCGAGCGCGAAAACCTCAAGAACCTGCTCAACGAGCGGCAGATCATCCGCGAGATGCGCGAGCGCTATCTGGGCGAACGCGCGGTCAATCCCGATGCCCTCCCCGCCCTGCTGTTTGCTGGCGTGCTGCTCGAAGGTGGCGTGATCGGCTATGACACCAACACGCTGACCGGCGGTGCCGGCGCCGCGTTCCTCGGCATCGGTGGCCGCACCGAATATCGGCAGGACACGGTGACGGTTTATCTGCGGGCTGTGTCCGTGCGCACAGGTGAGGTTCTGACGACGGTTACAGCATCGAAAACGATTGCTTCACAGTCGATGGGTGCCAGTGCCTTCAAGTTCGTTGCGTTCCGCGAGTTGCTGGAGGCCGAAGCCGGCTTCACCACCAACGAGCCCGATCAGCTCGCGCTGCAACAGGCCATCGAAAAGGCGGTCTATGCGCTGGTGATGGAGGGTGTCGAGCTCAAGCTTTGGGATTTCGCCGACCGCAATGCCGGCATGGCGAAGCTGCTGCAGTACCAGCAGGAGCGCGAAGGCAAGTTTACCCCGGGCCAGGTTCAGCGTGCCGAAGAAAAGGCGCGCAAGCTGGCTCCAATGAAAGTCAAGGAAACACGGAGAAACGGGGAACCAAACAAGGGGAGTCCACAAGCGGACTGAACATTTTCTCCCTGATCGATCGTGCCTCGCGCAGACCGATCAGCAACAACAGGGTCGTGGGCCGGGCTGATCTACAGGCTGGCCAAAACCCGAGGATCGCGGAAGAGAGCTGGAACCGGTCAGGCGGTATTCGGCGATGTAACAAGAGCCTGACAAAACTCACGCACCGGAGGTGCAACTCCGATGCGTGAGCGTGACAACTATGAGTGCGTGTGAAACAATCATGCTGACCCCGATCGCAGTCTGCTTTCGGAGCAGCATGGTTATGACCCTTCGAAAGAGGATTATCAACCATGAAGACCTCCATCTATACCTCCGTCTCGGCGCTTGCGCTGATGATCGCAGCTCCCGCCCTGGCGCAGAGCACTTCCACAATCGACCAGCTTGGAAATGGCAACGGCGCGACGGTTGCTCAGGTCGGCAGCAACTCGTCCGATATTGACCAGGACGGCAATAACAGCGTCGCAAACGTCAACCAGAGCGGGACCGGCAACACCTCGGTTGTCGATCAGGACGCACTTGGCGCGGGCGCATTCGTCACCCAGTCGGGATCGGCCAACAAGTCGACCATTACCCAGGTTGACGCATCGACTAATAACTCGATCAACCTGCCTGAAGATCCTGAATCGACTGTCTCGCAGAATGGCACTGACAACGAATCCATCGTCAACCAGAATGCTGTCGCTCCCGGTTTCAATCTCGTGGGCAACGTTACGCAGACCGGCGGTGATAACTTCTCGAACATCGACCAGGATGCGATGGGCCCCGGATTCACGGGCAGCATCCGCACCAACGTCACCCAGACCGGTGATGCCGATTCGAACATCGTTCAGGTGGCTCAGAACCCAGGCGCTCGCAATATATTTGCAACCGTCAACCAGAACAGCTCTTCGTCGGATATCGATCAAACCGCCTCGGGTGCCAATGCCATCGGACTGACGGCCAATGTGACCCAGCTCAGTGGTTCGACCTCTGACATCGATCAGACTGCTTCGGGCGAAGACTCGGGCGATCTGTTTGCTTCGGTGAACCAGCGCAATGGTGCGACGTCGACCATCACGCAGACCGCTGCTGGCGAAGCTTCGGTCACGCAGGATGCAATTGTCACCCAGAACGGTGCCAGCACCTCCAACATCACGCAGACCTTCAACAATGATGGCTCGAACACCTTCCTCGCTACCGTCAACCAGAATGGCGAAGGCAACCTGTCGAACGTCACCCAGCGTGACCAGGGCTTCGGCACCATCGGAAACGCCGATGGCGGTTTGATTGCCAACGTCAACCAAGTTGGCGACGACAACACCTCCGATCTGGTCCAGGAGAACAAGTCCGCCAACGCCGATATCGACCAGACCGGCGATGGAAACGGGTCGAATGCGTTCCAGGGTACCGCTGGTCAGAACCTGGTCGTGCTGCAGTCGGGTGATGACAACAGCTCGGTCAGCACGCAAACCGGCCTGAACAACTCGGCTGACATCTTGCAGGCTGGCAACGGCACGAAGTCGGTCGTGTCGCAGACCGGCCGCAACGATCTGGCGTTCGTTGATCAGCTGGTGGGTTCGGATGGTTCCACTTCCACCATTGTGCAGACCGGTGCAGGTGGCGCTCGTTCGGAAAACGTCGCCGATGTGACCCAGTCGGGCTTCGACAACACCTCGTTCGTGAGCCAGGACGGCTTCAACAGCACTGCTTTTGCAAACCAGTCGGGTGCGGGCAATACCAGCAACATCATCCAGACTGGAACGGTTGACGGCTTTGGCAACTTCGCCAGTGCCACTCAGTCGGGCAATGGCAACGACTCTGACATTACGCAGAACGGTTCGCTGAACTCGGCCACTCTCACCCAGTCGTCGAACGGCAACGTGTCCGACATCACGCAGTCGGGCAACAACAACACCGCTGTCGTGACCCAGAGCGGCGTAATCAACTAACAGTTCGAACTAACCGGCGCTTCCATTTTGGGGGCGCCGGATTTTCCAGTTTATAAGGAATTCGGTGATGAAAAAGCTTCTTATGATCGGCGTATCGTCGATCGCACTGCTCGCCGCCCCTGCGATGGCGCAGAGCAATACCTCCAATATCGACCAGAGCGGCGCATTTACGAACGCGACCGTGAACCAGTCGGGCAGCAATGCAACTTCGGACATCGATCAGGCTGGCGTCGACACCACGGCCACAAGGCAGGTCTTTGCCAAGGTCACGCAGTCCGGCAACGGTGCTGACTCGACGGTCAGCCAGAGCGGCGAACGCCTTGAAGCAGAAGTCACCCAAGTGGGCGACAACAGCTCCGTCATTAACCAGACGGGTATCTCCAGCGAGGCCGAAGTCCAGCAGACCGGCGAAGGCAACAGCTCTTTGATCAATCAGAATGGCAACAGCAACGGCGTTGGCCAGGCATTTTCCGGTTCACCTCCCGGAATATCCACAGGCGTGAATCAGACTGGCGAAGACAACTTTTCGAGTGTCGATCAGGATCCCGGCACCTTTAACCGGGCAGTCGTTGACCAGTTTGGCGATCGCAACAGCTCGACCATTCAGCAGGAATCGCGCGGCGGCGCCGGCGCAGGTCTGACCCGCGCCGACGTGAACCAGCTCGGCAGCGACAACTCGTCCGTCATCGAGCAGAACAGTGCCGTCCAGCCGGCACGGCAGGAAGCGACCGTCAATCAGGACGGAACATTCAACAGCTCCACGATCGTCCAGACTGGCCAGGACAACGAAGCATCGGTCGATCAGATGGGCGACAACAACATCTCGACGATCGCCCAGTCGGCCGTCAATCCCGGTGCAGTAGCCACTGTAACCCAGGACAGCGACGATAACCTGTCCAACGTTGACCAGTTGTCTGCCGCAACCGCGACCGTGACCCAGGGTGGAAACCAGCCCAACCCCGGCCCGTTCGGCGGTCGTGCCAACAACGTGTCGGATGTCCAGCAGCTCGCAGGCGCCACCGGATCGTCGGCCACTGTGACTCAGGACGGTGTACTCAACCGTTCGGACATCACGCAGGATGCCGCCAACAGCACTGCGATCGTCGACCAGGAAAACATCTACAACACCTCCACCGTGACCCAGACGGGTACCGGCGGCGCGACTGCTGATGTCAGCCAGGGCGGCGGTTATGGCGATAACGTCTCGAACGTTACCCAGACCGGAAACGGATCTGCTACGGTTGTCCAGACTGGCCAGCCTTCGGTCGGTCCGGCATTCACCAACGTGTCTGACATCTCGCAGACCGGCATTGGCGGTGAAGCGTTCGTCACTCAGAACGGTTCCAACAACGACTCCGATGTCATCCAGTCGGGAACCGACGGTGATGCCACGGTGAACCAGGACGGCACCTTCCTGACCTCGACGATTACTCAGTCCAGCACGAATGCAGCTCTGGCGGATGTGTCTCAGACCGGCACGAACAACGCGTCTTCGGTTCTGCAGCAGGACGATGCCGGCGGCTCCGCCTTCGTCGACCAGTCAGGTCAGGATAACGGCTCGACGATCACTCAGACCTCGCTCAACGCGCAGGCTGACGTGACGCAGAGCGGCGTGAACAATGAATCGACGCTGACTCAAGGCCGGAGCAATGGCAACGCCAACCAGACCAACAGCCAGGAAGCGTTGATCGTGCAGTCGGGCGCAGACAACGTGTCTCTCGCTGTTCAGAGCGGTTCAAGCGGCGACCTGAATGTCAACCAGTCGGGTGAACGCAACACCTCTGATGTGCTTCAGTCGGGCTTCGACAACTCGGCAGGCGACAGCGACGTTGCAAGCATGGTGGGCGTGGACCAGAGCGGAAACGATAACACCGCATCTGTTATCCAGTCCGGTCAGCTTTCGAACGCAATGATTGACCAGGTTGGCAGCGACAACCTCGCAACCATCTCGCAAAGCGTCGGCAATGCCCCCAATCCTCCAGGTGGTGCAGACCCCCGGGTGGCCTTGGCGTCGATCGAGCAGATCGGTGACGGTAACACCAGCGCGATCAACCAGTTCGGTGGCAACGCTACTGTCAGCGCCCGCTTGATGAACGCTGTCAGCGTTCAAGGTGGCAACGACAATAACAGCACGATCAGCCAGACGAACAATCTGATCACCGCTGAATCGTCGGGCAACTTTGCCAACGCCGACCAGGGTGGAGACGACAACACGTCGTCGATCGTCCAGAATGGTGCTGAGAACACCGCCGAGCTGACGCAGGACGGTAACTTCAACCTGTCCGAGATCAACCAGAGCGGCTTTGACAACTCGGCAACGGTCTCGCAGTTCTCGAATGGCAACGAATCCTTTGTGAACCAGACGGGCAACGGCAACACCGCAAACGTAACGCAGGGCACCGCGCCTGCCGGACCAATGTAATAGCCCAATCTTCCGGCTGGCACCTTTGACGGGAAGTGCCAGCCGGAACCTTTTTACTGGAACGATGACATGAAAAAGCTTCTTCTTCTCAGCGCCTCGTCGCTGGCACTCCTCACCGCGGTTCCCGCCGTGGCCCAGAACAACACCTCGACCGTCACCCAGACCGGCACCGATGGCGATGCCATCGTCGGCCAGAGCGGCAGCAACGGCCAGTCGACCGTCACCCAGGGCGGCGACAACAACTCGGCGACGCTGAGCCAGGGCGGCGATTTCAACGTCTCCGAAATCGTTCAGGACAACGGCACCGGAAGCAGCGATGACAACAATACTGCCAACGTAACTCAGGTCGGCAGCGCCAACTTCTCGCGCGTCGTCCAGACCAACGACTTCTCGACCGCCACGGTTGCCCAGTCGGCTGCCGGCAATGAATCGCTGGTCACCCAGAGCGGCGACCTCGACAACGCGGACGTCGAACAGAGCGGCAATGACAATGAATCGACGGTTACGCAGTCGGGCAACCTCAACGCTGCGGCGGTGCTCCAGAGTGGCGCTCGCAATGAGTCGATCCTGACCCAGAGCAGCGGCCTTAACCAGGCGATCGTTACCCAGCCGGGTGAAGACAATACGTCGACCCTCATTCAAACCGGCGTCGGTGCCAACGTAGCAAATGTGCTCCAGAATGGTGACCGCAACACGTCGGACATCATCCAGGGTGGCGCTGGCAACGGCGCAGGCACCACGGCTGCCGCGGGTGTCATTCAGGATAGCGATGTCAACCGTGCCACCATCCGTCAGGCTGGCGGCCTGCATGATGCGTTCATCGAGCAGAGGATCGGCAACGACAACATCGCCTCGATCGATCAGGGCGCCAATGCCAGCTCCGACCACACCGCCGACATTCGTCAGGCTGGCTTCGAGAACAACGCTGACATCGTGCAGCGCGGCTTCAATGAAAATGCCGACGTTCTGCAGACCGGTGACGAGAACACCGCCACTGTCGACCAGGGCGGCGGCGTCGGTCGCAACCACAACGCCTTCGTCAACCAGGACGGCAACGAAAACCTGGCCGACATCGCACAGCGCGGTGAAAACCAGACCGCATCGATCACTCAGCCCGGCGACGGCAACGAAGCCGAAGTCGATCAGGGTCGTGACCGGACCGGTTTCCTCGGTGGCGCGTTTGATACCGGCTTTGGTGAAGACCAGGTCGCCAGCATCACGCAGGGAGGCAACGACAACACCGCCAAGACCGAACAGCGTGGCGAAAGCCAGAGCGCAACGATCGAACAGGTCGGTTCGGGCAACATCGGCGATGGCGGCGTCTTCACGTTTGGTGCTGAAATCGTCCAGGGCGGCGACTTCGGCAGCGACAACTCCGCTACGATCATGCAGATCTCCGACGGCAACCGTGCACTGACCAATCAGCAGGGCACCAGCCTCGCTGCCAACGTCTCGCAGGGTGGCAGCGGTGACAACGAAAGCTTGATCATGCAGACCGGCAACGGTGGTGCGGTTCTGCTCAATGCCAACGTGATCCAGAACGGTGCAGGCAACGTTTCCAGCATCGAGCAGGGCGACACCGGTCACACGGCCAACGTCACGCAGCTCGGCAACGACAACCTGTCTGAAATCGCGCAGACCGGTACGGGCCATGTTGCCAACGTCACGCAGAACTCGAGCCTCAACGACTCGTTCATCAACCAGGCTGGCACTGGCCACACCGCCAATGTCACTCAGGGCCTCTAAGCCCTACTGAACTCGCGGCGATCCTGCATCCGGCCTGGCCAGAATGCAGGATCGCCAAAAGTTCGATCAAAGGAGTTTCCTCATGCGCACTTCCATCACAAAGCTGAGCCTGACCGCAGCGGCATTTGTCATCGGAGCGCATGGCGCATGGGCTCAGCAGGCCCAAGGCGGTCCTTGCGATGCGGCTTCATCCGGATCGTGCACCACTGGCCCGATGACCCAGCCAATCGATGTTGCCCGCCCCGCCCCGCTCAGGACCAGCGCCTACATCACCCAGGTTGGCGATCAGAATCGGGCCAACATCAGTCAGAACGCGAGCCAGCAGTTCGCCCGTGTCGCGCAGGATGGCGACGGTCATGCTGCCAACGCGCAACAGATGGGCGAAGGCATCGCGTATCTCGAAGTCGATCAGGCCGGCCTGCTCAACAGTATCGTCGTCAAGCAGGACGCGGCGCAAGGCGGCAGCAACATTGCGGCTGTCGAACAATTCGGCGAAGACAACGTCATATTGCTTGACCAGACTGCCACAGCGGGTAGCCCTAATGGGGCCGTTCTCGCGCAGAATGGTGCAGGCAATCAGATGAACCTTCAGCAGGCAGGATCGGACAACCGCGCAGAGCTGATTCAATTGGGTGACAACAACGCCATGACCGCGACCCAGAACGGATCCGATAACCAGCTGCGGTGGGTGCAGAACGGCAATGGCCTGTCCGACCTTCAGATCGTGCAAAGCGGCAGCCAGGCTATTTCGATCACGCAATCGAACGGGGGCAGTTGATGGCACGCGGGCTTACCGTCCACACCGTTTATGCGCGCCTCCCGACTTTGCGGCAAATCGGGCGTTTTGCCATTTTGGTGGCGTTGGTGCTGGTCGCGGTCGGATTGACCCAGTTGATGCCCGTTGCCTCGGCACAGGAAGCAGACGAGCCCAAACCGGAGTCAAACGCTGCCAGTGATCGCAGCCAGGCGGTGTCCAGTGACCAGGCGATGCCCTCGGACCGCTCCTTGCAAGTGCCGTCTGTCTCCGCGTTCGAGCCGGTAGCAACCCGCGATCTCACCGATACAACTCAGATTACCTTGAGGGCTGGGACGCCCACCCCTGCTCCGCAGCTCACATCACCCGGCCAAGACCGTGGCCAGCTGGCGATCCAGCGGCTTGAAGGCGCGGATGCCTGCGACGCTGACCAGACCGCCAACAGCCCGGACGTCTGCGCCAACCCGCTCGAAAGCCGCGCACGGGATTTTTCGGCCAGATTGCGGCCCCAGCTTTCGGCGGAGCAGCGTCTTCTGGCCCAGCAATATTCCGTGCCGTCGTCCGGGGATGCGCCCGATGGCACCGCAAGACGGCTCGCGTCTGGCCGCACTGGGGAAATGAGCAACGACGACCTCGCCATTGCTGCGGCCATAACATCCGGCCAGGGTGCAGCGCCGGTTCCGCCCGAAGATGACAGCAGCCAGATACCTGCCGACGCGACGGACGCGATCAACGCAATCCTTGGAGTGATCAATGCGCCTGAACCGCGCTAACGGGCGCCGGGCTGCCGGCTTGATGCTGGCAGCCACCTTCAGCGTGGCGACCGCCAATGCCTCCCCTTCCGTCGAGCAGAGTGCCCGTGCCATGACAAGCCAATCAGACCAGCCTGTAACCCTGACCATCGAACAGCATGGCACGCTGGTCGAGGCGAAAGTCATGTCGGCAGCGCCCTGTGATTGTGCGGGACACTTTCGCATCGAATCGCAATCGGGGACGTCCAATCGCACCGCAAATACAAGCTCGTTCCGCAGTCTTGGCGAAGCCGGCCGGGTGCTGAGCAATATCCGGTTCGGGCATGGTGGCGAGTGGGATGTGAAGCTGATCGTCTCCATCGATGGGCGTGAGGATTATACCCTGCATCGTTCTTCCACAGACGAATGACGCTTCACGCATGATTGTTATTGCCAGCGAGTTCGACCGGCTGGACGAGTATATCGCGGAGGCGGCTCTCGGTAACATCAGCTGGTCACAATGCCTCGCCTCTGTCGCCCAGCTGGCTCGCGCCGACGCGATGTCGATGGACCTCATGCTCGGCAGCAACCAGGCCGTCCGGTCCATGGGTGCCCATGGTTTTGACCAGACCATGGTCGATGCCTATTCGGACTATTATTTCCAGATCGATCCCAGGATGGCGTTCATCCAGCAGAACGCGAAGAATGGCGTCATCATCGATGAGGACATCCGCCAATCCAGCATGCCCGGAAGCAATGGTGAATTCTGGTCATGGCTGCAATCGACCGGGGCGCCCCGCCATACCGCTGCGCTGGTCTTGCCCTGTGTCGAAAATGCAAAGATCGTTCTGGCCGTCCACCGCGAAACGGAGGTTTTTCAGTCCAGCGAGCTGACGAACTTTCTGACGAAATTCTACGACAAGTTTACGGCCATCAATTCAATCTTGCGCCGCCAGGCCCGCAAAGAGGGCGACCTGTGCGAGCGCGCGGTTCCCCTCCAGCACATCGGCTCGTTCAAATTCCGCCTGGATGAAAACATGATCGTGTCCCACGCCGATGGCGTGACGCGCTACATGCTGGCGATGACCGGTCTTGCGCGGCTTGGCGACGAGAACCAGCTCGAGCCGTTCGATTCCGATTTCCACACCGCGATCCTGAGTGCCGTGTATGGTCTGCCGCCTCAGGGCGCCATCCAGCTCGCGCATAAGTCGACCATCTGCGATACGCTTGTCAGCATCAGCACCACGTTCAATTCGGTCTCGACAAAGCTCGCCGAAGTCTCGGTCACCTATGTCAAGCATGCGGTGGAGCTGGAAAAGGTGTTCATGGCGGCGTTCGGGCTGACCCAGCGTCAGGCCCAGCTGCTCAAAATCATCCAGCAGACCTATACGCTGGAGGATGCCGCCAGGCTGATGTCGATCACCAAGAACACTGCGCGCGTATTTCTGGGACAGATCTACGATCGCACGGGGGTACACAGCCGGTTTGACCTGCTGCGGTTGACCGAGAAATTCTCTTAAGCCTGATCTCGCGTCACACCTTCCTGCCCGCCTGGTTTCATTCCGGCCATTGCCGACGCCGTCATGTTCTGTCATATTCCATGCCATAATATGGGCTGAGGCGGAGAGTGGACATGCGGGTATTGAGGACGCCGGACAGCCGGTTTGCGGCGCTCGCTGATTTCCCCTTTGCTCCGCACTACGCCGAAATCGCCGATCCCAGTGATGGCACCAGACTGCGCCTGCATTACGTGGATGAAGGTCCACGCGATGCTCCCGTGGTGCTAATGCTGCATGGTGAGCCCAGTTGGAGCTATCTGTACCGGCATATGATCGGACCGGTCGTGGCCGAGGGCCTGAGGGTGATCGCTCCCGATCTGATTGGCTTCGGCAAATCGGACAAGCCTGCGCTCAAGAGCGACTACAGCTATGCCCGGCACGTCGCCTGGATGCGGCGCTGGATCGAGAAGCTCGATCTCACCAACATCACGCTCGCCTGCCAGGATTGGGGATCGCTGATCGGGCTGCGGCTGGTGGCAGAGATGCCCGAACGCTTCAACGGCGTGGTGCTGTCCAATGGCGGCCTGCCTGCGGGTCAGAAGCCGCCCCGCGCCTTTGCCATCTGGCGGGCCTTTTCCAAATGGAGCCCGGTGTTCCCCATCGGCAAGATCATCGCCAAGGGCACCACTCGCACGCTGTCGGAGGCCGAGATCGCAGCCTATGATGCCCCCTTCCCCGATGACGGCTACAAGGCCGGCGCGCGCATCTTCCCCAGCTTCGTTCCGTTCGGATCGAATGTCGCGGTGCCCGATCAGATCAAGGCCTGGTCGATCCTCGAGCGCTGGGAAAAGCCGTTCCTGTGCTGCTTCAGCGACCGCGACCCGATCACGCGCGGCGGCGAGGCGCTGTTCATCGGACGCGTACCCGGTACCGCAGGTCAGAACCATCGCCCGCTCAGCGGGGGCCACTTCATTCAGGAAGATGACCCGAAAGGCTTTATCGGGTGTATCCTGGAGGTCGCGCGCCAGTCGGAGATCTAGTCCCCGCCTATTCCTCGACCAGATCGAGATAGGCGACCACATCATTGTCGGTGGCGATGAACAGCCCTTCCTGCACCTCGGCACTTTGTTGCGCCGCAATGCGCAGCGCTTCCGACAACGGCCCGTAAAACAGGCTGCTGGTTGCGCCGCCTTCGACGTCCCCATCGAGCAGATACAGCCTAACGCTGACCGAGTCAGAGGTCGATCGCATCAGTCGTGCTCCCGCTTTGCCCCGTCGAGCAGCCGCGCCGCCCGTTGGGTCTCGGCCGTCTGCGCATTGCGCTCGGCCTTGGTCTGGCCGAACTTCGCTCGGTTTGCGGATGCTGTCGCGTCAGCCTGTTTGCGTTTTTGCGCCTTGCGCACCTGGCGCAGGTTGATGATCTCGGCCATGGTCAGCTCACCTGCCCGGCCTGTTCCGACATCTCGATGAAATCGCGCGCGAGGTCGCGCTCCGATCGGTCCTCGAACGTCTCGTCGATGTCGGGCGCCTGGCCAAACATGAACAGCATGCACCAAAGGACGAAGCGTTCTCCGGGCACCGTGGCGAGGCCCAGATCGACCTGCATGCGCTCGATAGCCGCCGGCACCGCCTGCGGGGCGATGGTGGCGGGATCGCGGGTTCCGAAATAGCGTTCGAGCTGGTCTTCAAAGGTCATGGGCGGTACCCTTAGGCCGCATCGGGATCCTTGTGCAACCAGTCGGCATGGCGCGGCGCCTTTTTGGTCTGGCTCCACTCATCGAGCATCAGCGGCGCGACGCGTCTGAGCTCGGCATAATGCTCGGGCTTGCCGATGTTGCAGGCGAGCTCGACGCGGTGGCCGTTGGGATCGAAGAAATAGATCGAGCGAAAGATGCCGTGGAACGTCGGGCCAAGCACATCGATACCAAGACCCTCGATATGCGCCTTGGCCGCAGTCAGCGCCTTAAGATCGGCGACCTCGAAGGCGATATGCTGTACCCATTCGGGCGTGTTGGCATCACGGCCCATATCGGGCTGTTCGGGCAGCTCGAAAAACGCCAGCACGTTGCCGCCGCCGCAATCGAGGAACACATGCATATAGGGATCATACGCGCCTGTGGATGGCACATGGTCTTCCGAAAACGCGCTGGTGAAGGTCATCCCCAGAACCTTTTCATACCATTCCACCGTCTGCTTCGCGTCCTTGCAGCGATAGGCAACGTGGTGGATGCGCGAGAGCGCGAACGGCGCGTTCATTCCGCCGGTTCCTGCACCTTGAGCACACCGCGGCGCATCTGGTCTTCTTCCATCGACTTGAACAAGGCGGTGAAGTTGCCGTTGCCGAAGCCCTCGTCCTTCTTGCGCTGGATGAACTCGAAGAACACCGGGCCGATCGTCGGCTGGCCGAAGATCTGCAACAGCAGCCGCGGATCGTTGTTCTCGGTCGATCCGTCGAGCAGGATGCCACGCTGCTGCAATTCCTCGACCGGTTCGCCATGACCCGGGAGGCGCTCTTCCAGCGCCTCGTAATAGGTGCCAGGCGGCGGCGTCATCAGCGGAGCGCCCATCGCCTTGATCGTGTCGAGGCAACCGATCAGGTCATCGCAGATGAACGCGATGTGCTGGATGCCCTCGCCATTGTAGGCTCGCAGGAATTCGTCGATCTGGCCACCACCCTTGGCGCCTTCCTCGTTGAGCGGAATGCGGATACGTCCATCGGGTGCGGTCATCGCGCGGCTGGTGAGGCCGGTGTATTCGCCCTTGATGTCGAAGAAGCGGATCTCGCGGAAGTTGAACACGCGCTCATAGAACTTCGCCCAATGGTCCATGCGACCGCCATAGACATTGTGGGTCAGGTGATCGATCATCTTGAAGCCTGCCCCTACGGGGTGGCGATCGACGCCGGGCAGGTACTCGAAATCGATGTCATAAATCGACAGCGCGTCGGGATTGTCGAGGCTGGCATAGCGATCGACCAGATAGATCATCGCGCCGCCAATGCCACGGATCGCAGGCAGGCGCAGTTCCATCGGGCCGGTGCGGGTCTCGACCGGCTCGGCGCCGCGGTCGAGCGCCTCGCGATAGGCGATCCGGGCATTCTTGACGCGGAACCCCATGCCGCAGGCCGAAGGCCCATGCTCGGCGGCAAAATAGGCCGCGGGGCTGGCCGGTTCATAATTGGCGATCAGGTTGATGTCGCCCTGACGCCACAGATGAACGTCCTTGGAGCGGTGCTGGGCAATGTGGGTGAAGCCCATAGCCGTGAAAACGGGCTCAAGAAGGCCCTTTTCGGGCGCGCAGAATTCGATGAACTCGAAACCGTCGAGACCCAGCGGGTTTTCGAAAAGGTCGGCCATCACGTCATTCTCCTGCGCTGTTGCTATAGCCGCAAGATTAGCGCGCCGGCAAACTGGTGTCAAATGAAACCATATTGGCGTACGCAGCGGGCTAGCCGCCCAAACAGAAAAAGGCGGGCAAGCTGCCCGCCTTTTCAGTCCAATTTTCCGGTTTAGGGAAAATGGTGCGCCCGGAACGATTCGAACGTCCGACCCTCAGATTCGTAGTCTGATGCTCTATCCAGCTGAGCTACGGGCGCGTTGGAGTGGGCGACATAGTCAGCGGCCTTTGAGATGGCAACACCTTTTTAGCCATCCCATCGCTTTATTGTGAATCCGCTCGGTAACGCCGCGATTGCGCAATGGCATCGAGCAGCGGCAAATCGGCTGGCGGCATAGCGAGCAAGTAGAGTTCCTCGATTGTAGCCCAGCGAATCGCAGTGGCATGCAACGCTGTCGGTTCCCCTTGCCAGGCGTTGCAATGATAAAGCAGCAACAGCAGATGGCGCAGGCCGAGCGCTTCGCTAGCAAAGGTGAAGGGTTGAAGATCGGCCGGCAGGACATGGATCCCGAGCTCTTCGGCCAATTCGCGCGCGAGCGCGAGCTCAGGCGTCTCCCCCTGCTCGATCTTGCCGCCGGGGAACTCCCACAATCCGGCCATGGCGGTTCCGGGTGGCCGCTGCTGGACGAGGATCCGGCCTTCCGGGTCTGCGAGCAACGCCGCCACAACGGGGAAAAGTGTCGGAAAAATTTGCATGATGGGTGTCCGATTTAACCTTTTGGAAACGCAGTTTTGCAAAATTGCCAAGGGGGCAAGCGGGTCCCCAGCCAATTGCGGAACCACCATGCGCCATTTCCTTGCCCAATTGGCCAAATCAAAACGTGGCGCAACCGCCATTGAATACGGACTAATTGTCGCCCTCGTGGCGATCGTCTGCATGACCGCCATAAACTCTATGGCTACGCGGACAACCGATATGTGGGATTATGTGCAAACCAACGTAGTTCCAGAGGAAGGCTAAACTGTCGAAATTTTGGACAGCCTCGCAAGCCTTAGGAATATCCTAACTATTTAGTTCTACCCCGGTCCTGTCCAATCCACACTTGTGAAGATGGGACGGGGAAGTGAAGACTTGAACAGGAGACCTGACATGAAGACCATTCGCAACATTCTCGGCAACAAAAAGGGCGCCACCGCCATCGAATATGGCTTGATCGCCGCCCTGATCGCTGTCGCTGCAATCACCGCCATGGGCACGCTGGGCACTGCGCTCAATGGCACGTTCACGCGTGTGAGCGGCGATCTGACTACAGCCAATGCTGCGCCCTAATTCAATTAACAATCGATGAGAGCAAGGGCCGGCGAGCGATCGCTGGCCCTTTTTTTTGTTAAATGATTGGACTCAATAGGTCACGATCTTGATCTTCTGTCCGGGGGTGAGCTGCGCATTCGCCGGCAATCCGTTAAGCGCCAGGAACCGTTCGACCTTCAGATCATCAAAGGCCATGCGACCGGCCAGCGATTGAACGGTATCACCGCGCTGGACACCCACCACCCGCAGGCGCCTGGGACGAATGGCGGATGCTTCGGTGCCGGTCAGGCGACGCACCGACTGATACATCGGCGTGAACGGATTGCTTTGCCCGGCAGGCGTGACCGCAGCGAAGTGATAGGCGCGGTCATTGCCGAAGCTGTAGGCGAAAACGGTAACATCCACCGTCCGACGATCGGCTGTCACACGCGCGGTGGCATAGGCCGCGGGTAGTCCGTTGACCGTGGTGCGCTGGATCTGGCCGTAAGCGAGCTGCTGGTTGCCGCCTATGCTGCGAAAGGCCTGTTCGACATAACGGGTAAGATCGCCGGTAAAGGGCGCCATGCTGAACTGCGCCTGGGCCGACTGACCGCTGATCGACACCGCGCTGGTGCCGTTCTGCATCGCATAGCCCTGCGGCACTGCAAACTTGAGCCCCAGTTCGGGGTGCAGAAACTCCCTGCCCTGCACCAGACCCTGTTTCGGGTCATCCCCGTATAGCAGCCCATCGAGGCGCGACAGGAAGACATCGCGGTTGCGCTGGGTGCCGTTGAACCGGCTCGCCACAGTCGCAGCGCGGGTGACGCGTCGCGCAGGATCGGGGTGGGTGCTGGCCCAGGCGGGAACCGAGCGCGCATCGCCCCCTTGTGACCGGGTGTCGATCGCCTGCTGGGCTGCCAGCGAGGCGAGCATCGAGGACAACGCCCTGGGATCATAGCCCGCGCTGCTAAGATAACGCACCCCAAGATCGTCGGCCTCTTCCTCCTGCTTGCGCGAATATTTGAGCGTCAAAAGCTGCGTGCCCGTGCCGAATACCTGCTGGCCGAGTTGGCCGGCGGCGGTGTCGCCCAGCAAAACCGCAGCGCCGATCTGGCCAAGCACCCCGAGGATGCTGTTGCGCTGAGAGGCTCGCTGCCGCTTTTCGGAATGCCGCGCCGCGACATGGCCAACCTCGTGCCCCAGAACACCGGCCAGTTCGGCCTCGTCGTTCATCAGCGCCAGCAACTGGCGAGTGACATAGACATAGCCACCGGGGATCGCGAAGGCGTTGTTGACCGGGGAGTTGAGGAGCGTGACGGTAAAGTCGTCGCGGGCATTGCCCAGCCCGGATTGCACCGCAATGCCCTTGCCGACCTGCACCACATAGGATGTTTGCGGAACCTGATAGGCGCCACCGAACTCTTCGAGCAGCTTGGGATGCACCTCTGCGCCCTGGCGCTTTTCGGAAGCGGTAATCGACTGGGCCTGCGCCACCAGCGCTTCGGCGGATGGCGTCAGCGCGCCGCTGACCAGTGCGGTCGTCGCCAATACTGTCGCGGCTGAAAACGCAAAAACCCTGACCCGTCTTGCCATCGGACTCTCCTTATCGGCGAATTGTCGGTGCCGTTGGTCGCATGATGCCCCGAGTGGGCATCCGGATCAAATGGCCATGTCGGCACAACGATGCAGCCGCGCCAGGGTTGCGCGATTTTACAGCGGTATCAGAGCGATCCGATGGCCAGGAAGCGGGCTTCGCGCGCCGCGCGCAGTTCGATGGGATTCAGTTTCTTGAGCATCTCGAGCTCTTCGCGCACCGCCTTGGCCAATTCCTTGATCGCCTGCGCCGAGTCACGGTGTGCGCCGCCGACCGGTTCCTTGACGATCCGGTCGATCACGTTGAGCCGCTTGAGATCCGCCGCCGTCACCTGCATCGCCTCGGCAGCGTCGGCCGCGCGATCGGCCGTGCGCCAAAGGATGGAGGCGCAGCCTTCGGGCGAGATCACCGAATAGACCGCATGCTCGAACATCAACACCCGCTCGGCAGACGCCAGCGCGACCGCGCCGCCCGATCCGCCCTCGCCGACGATCGCCGACACCATCGGCACACCCAGCGACAGGCAGCGCTCGGTCGACCGGGCGATCGCTTCCGCCTGGCCGCGCTCCTCGGCCTGAACCCCTGGAAACGCGCCCGAAGTATCGACCAGGGTCACGACAGGAAGCCCGAACCGGTCGGCCAGATCCATCAGACGGATCGCCTTGCGATAGCCCTCGGGCTTGCCCATGCCAAAATTGTGGCGGATGCGGCTTTCGGTGTTGTCGCCCTTTTCGTGCCCGATGACGACCAGCCTTTGCTCGCCCATGCGGGCAAAGCCGCCCATGATCGCCTTGTCATCGCCAAACGCACGGTCGCCTGCCAGCGGCAGGAACTCGTCGAACATGCCCGCGACATAATGCTTGAAATGCGGCCGCGCCGGGTGGCGCGCAACCAGCGTCTTCTGCCACGGGGTCAGCCCGGCATATGTCGAGGCCAGCAGCTTGCGCGACTTGGCGGCGAGCCGTTCGATTTCGCTTTCGATATCGATTTCGCCGTTATCGGCGGTCTCGCGTAGCTCGGCGATGCGCGCATCGAGCGCGGCGATCGGCTTTTCGAATTCCAGATAGCTTGTCATGGTCATGATTCTGCTCTGCTAGCTATGCCGCTGCCTGTCGGCAAGGTTCATCTGCGCCAGCGGATGGCGGCGATTGACCAGCTCGACCAGCCTTTTGCTGTCGACATGGGTATAGATCTGGGTGGTGGCGATGTCGGCGTGGCCCAGAAAGGTCTGCAATGTCCGCAGATCCGCGCCGCCTTCGAGCAGATGGGTCGCGAAGGCATGGCGCAACACATGCGGACTGACCCGCGCAGGATCGATCCCGGCGCTGGCAGCGAATTCCTTGACCAGCTGATACAGCCGGATGCGGCTTATATGCCCGGTACGCGACGGAAACAGCCAGCGCGTCTCGCCCGGGCTGACCGTCAGCCAGCGTGCCAGCGCATCGCGCGCGCGGCCCGAGATCGGCACCAGCCGCTGCTTGTCGCCCTTGCCGGTGATCGCGAGCAACGGACGGCCGATGCTCGCGGCCGCGCGCGGCAGGCTGACCAGCTCGCTGGCCCGCAGCCCCGAGCCATACAGCAGCTCGATCAGCGCAAGCAGTCGCAGATCCTGCGGCCGCGCCTCAGCCGCGGAAGCACGCTCTTCGGCCAGCGCGAACAGCCGGCCGATATCCTCATGGGTCAGAATCTTGGGCAGAGGCCGCTGCAGGCGAGGACGCGCGGGCGCCTTGGGGGCCCTGCCAGCGTCCGCTGCGACCAGCCCTTCATCTTCCAGGAAGGCGAAAAAGCCGCGCAGCGCGGATGATTTGCGCGCCACGGTGCTGGACGCCAGATCGCGCCAGTGGTGGTCCAGTCGGCCAAGACCCGCCTCCCCTGCCTGGGCAAGCGCGCCTGCCAGCGCCTCGGAGGCCTGTTCAAGATCACGTCGATACGCAGCCAGCGTGTTGACCGCCGCGCCGCGCTCGGCTGCCATCATTTCCAGAAACCGCTCGATCAGACGGGCGTCGTCGCCTGTCATCGGTCAGGCGCGGCTGACGGCTTCTGCTGCGATCATCCGGGCTTCTGCCTGACGACCGACAATGCGCAACGCCGAAACGACATGATACAGCTGACGCGGCGTCATCGCCGACCAGTCATTGCCCTGCATGCCCATCGCCGCCAGAAGCGTCACCAGCCCGTCATTGCCTTGCGAGGCGGCCGAGCGGATCGCTCGCGTCCAGCGGTTCTCGCCGCCCAGCCGGATGCCGAGATCACTGGCCAGGGAATCGCGGTCGCCGTCGCTGATCCGGTTGAGCCCGGCAAGGCCCGCGACCAGAAACGCGCTCTTGCGCGCATCGGCGCTGTTGTCGTTGTCGAAGAAGCCGCTGATCTGCGATGACGAGAATCGCGAGCGCTGGATGGGCGCGGCCAGGCTCAGCACCGCCCAGCCCAGGCTGCCTTCGGGAACGACACTGGCCCAGCGCGCGGCGCTGGTGTCGAATCCGGCCGACACCATCGAGACTATGAGATCATCGCTGGCGGCAGCCAGGTCCGCGGACGGAACGACGCGGGCTGCGGCGTGCGCGGTCAGGATATGCGAGGAATAACGGGCAAAGGCATTGTCGGAACGGGTCCACAACGCCTGCATAGCGCGCAAACGATCATCGACATCCGCCGCCACATAGGCCGTGCGCAGCAGCGCCATGCGGTCGCGCAGCGGTTCTTCGGTGCCAGGATCGTCGAAAGTCGCGCCATACAGGTCGATCATGTCGCTGCTGGAAAGAATGCCCATGGCAGCGGCCATATCGGCTGCCTGCACCCGCGATGCCAGAGGGGCCATCGGCGCACGGGCGCGCCAGGCCTGGAAATTACGGTCGGCGCTGGCATACAGGGCTTCGGGTGGTTCGAGCCCCGCCGTGAGCGCGAGGCCGAAGCGCCAGCGGGTCAGCTGATCCACATCGTCCCATTGCACGCTGACTGCGCGCCTGCCGTTCTGGCTGGCACCCACGATCTTTTCCGCGAGCAGCACATCGATCCGGGTCATGTCGCCCTGCCGCCGTGTCCGGTCGATCTGCTCGCGTGCCGCGCTGCCCTCGCCCGAAAAGCCGGAGCACATCGCACGGATCAGCTGCCACTCATTGCCCTTGGCAGTCTCGCCAGCAAAGGGCAGCAGCGGGCACATGCCCAGCGGATCGGCCGCAGCGACATAGCTGCTCAACGCCACATTCAGCAGGCGCGGCGTTGCCGCGGGAGGGTCGATCGCCTGCACCATGCGCACCGCGCCATCGGCGGAGCCGATCCGCAGCAGCAGCGCCGCGCGTTCGGCTGCAAAGTTGGCGCCATTGATGCCCTGCGGCGTCGCCAGTTCGCTCAGCAGCAGCTTCTGAAGCCCCAGCGAAGCCCAGCGCGACACGATCCGCCCGCTGGTGCGCTGAACCAATGTCTGCGCATAGCGCCCGCCGATATTGCCGAGCGAGGATGCGGCGTATCCACCATTCGCTTCGGTGAGCGGGCCGATCCGATCCAGCGAGCGGCGCGCACTCGGCGGCAGCGCCTGGCTGAGCGCAAGCTGCTCGGCCATTTGCTCCTGCAGCGCGGCGAGCTCCTCGCTCAGCGCCTCATCAAGCTCTTCCTGCCCGGCCAACGATGGCAAGGGCACCACCGGAACGGAAGTGACAGGCGGTGGGATCGGCAGCGTGCGCCCGGGTTCGGGCGGCGCAGACGGCTCGGACTGCGATGGCGCTGGCGCGGGATCATTGAAACCGGGAGGCAGCAGCGATTCCGGCGCATCGTTTTGGCCGATGACCGGCGCAGATACGAACGCCACCGCCATCAAGCTGGCACAGGCCAGCAGCATGCCCCGCCGCATCAGGGTCAGCCTTCCGGCTGCGCCATGCCGCCATCGGATGTGGCGGCGCTGGGCATGGCAATCTGCTTTTCCACCCGTGCGGTTGGAACCTCTCCGCCACGGGAATACGCAAACACCAGAAACGCAACGATCAGCACTGCCAGCACGATCAGAATCAACGGGCCCATCGGGCGCCTGCGCTGCCGGTAATTCTGTCCCAAAATGGCCATGGCCGAGATATGCTCCGTGATGTGTCTAGAAAACTTGCGCCATCGCCTAGCCTATTTATAGGCTGCGCGGCAATGCTGCAGAACCGAAAATCCGACCCCGCGAGGCTTGCAGGCGACATCATGCAGTGGCTGGACCGCCCACTGGTGCTCGTCGGGCTGATGGGTGTCGGCAAGTCCACGGTCGGCAAGAGGCTCGCAACCGATCTGGGCATCAGCTTTGTGGATGCCGATGAGGAGATCGAAACCGCAGCGCAAATGAGTATAGCGGAAATCTTCGAGCGCTTTGGTGAGCCTTATTTCCGAGATGGCGAGCGCCGGGTGATATCGCGCCTCATCGATGGAGTCCCGCGGGTGATCGCAACGGGGGGTGGCGCGTTCATGAGCGACCAGACCCGAACGCTGATCCTTGAGGGCGCGATCGCAATCTGGCTGGACGCCGACATTGCCACATTGGTCGAACGCGTCAGCCGCCGCAATACCCGCCCGCTGCTTCGCAATGGCGATCCCGGTGAAGTGTTGACCCGGCTCGCCGCGGTACGCAACCCGGTCTATGCGCAGGCTCAGATCCATGTGCGCAGCAAGGATGGTCCGCATCACCGCACCGTACTCACAATCCTGGAGGCACTCGCCCGATGGCACGCCTGACTATCGCGCTGGGCCAGCGCAGTTACGAGATTGCCGTGGAAGCCGGCGCACTGGACGGTGTCGCCGACCATGTCGCGCCCTGGATCAAGCGAAACCGCAGCCTGTGGGTCAGCGACAGCACCGTTGCCGAGCGCCACTGGCCCAGGATCGCCGCCCAGCTTGAAGCCGCCGGGGTCGCGGCGGCATTGCACATCGTTCCCGCCGGCGAAGCGAGCAAGAGCTGGGCAGAGCTCGCTCGGCTGACCGACTGGCTGCTGGCCGAGGGGGTCGAACGCAGCGATACCGTTTTTGCACTGGGTGGCGGCATGATCGGCGACCTGACCGGCTTTGCTGCCTCGATCGTCAAGCGCGGCTGTGACTTCGTCCAGGTGCCCACCACACTGCTGGCGCAGGTCGACAGTTCGGTGGGCGGCAAGACCGCGATCAACACGGCGGCTGGCAAGAACCTTATCGGCGCATTCTACCAGCCGCGCTTCGTGCTGATCGATCCGCAGGTGCTCTCCACCCTGCCCCCGCGCGAGATGCGCGCAGGCTATGCCGAGGTGGTGAAATACGGTCTGATCGACGATGCCGCCTTCTTCGAGTGGTGCGAAGCCCATGGCGCCGATGTGCTGGCTGGTCATCCAGATGCGTTACACCATGCCATCACCACGAGCGTGGCGGCAAAGGCGCGGATCGTCGGGGAGGACGAGCGCGAAACCAAAGACCGCCGCGCGCTACTCAACCTGGGCCATACCTTTGGCCACGCGCTCGAGGCCGACACCGGCTTTGGCGAGCGACTTCTGCACGGCGAAGCGGTGGGTGTCGGCATGGTACTGGCCTTGCACTATTCGGCGCGGCGGGGGCTGTGCGCTTCCAGGGATGCCGACCGGCTTGCGGCGCATTTTCAGGCGTGTTCGATGCCGGTTACCCTGCAAGATGCGGGGGTTACCGCAGATGGCGCCGAATTGGTCGATCACATGCGCCACGACAAGAAGATGGCAGGCGGCACGCTGCCCTTCCTGCTCGCGCGCGGAATCGGCCAGACTTTCTTGTGCCACGATGTCGATCTGGACGATGTTGCGGCGTTTCTCGACGAAGCGCATGCCGACGCGCGATAAACTTGCGGCTGCGTAAACTTTCTCTTTAGGACGATGCGCTAGGTTGCTCCTGTGGAGGCAGGCGCGACCCGCTTGCCTGCCACACCGGTCTGCCGTTGTGCAGATCAGGCCAGACAGATCAGGAAAGCCGCCTCGTGTCCATTGTTCAGCCCGGAGCCTTTGATCGCGCTCAGCCCGACGCAGCGCCGCCGCGTTCGCTGGATGCCTCGCTGGCGCAAGGGACCAGCGCAGGCCATGACTTCACCGGTGTCCTGATCGACAAAGCCACCCCCGCGCGCGCGGTCGACCTGGCCGATGCTGCGCACTATCTGTGCCTGCTGCACGGCCGCTATCCCGGATTGATCGATTACGCCGCCACCCGGACTGCAGATCCATATGTCGGAAAATGGCTCGCGCAGGCGTGCGAAGCGTTTGTCGGCGAGCGCGCCCTGCTCACCCGGCTGACTGTCGCGGCTGGACCGATTACCAGCACGCCGGGCCAGGACCGGTGCACGCCTGCGATCATCAACCTGCGCGGCGCGCTCAACGCATTGTCGCAATCCGACCGGCAGGGGTGCGCCATTGGCGCGGCGTTTGCGCTGGTGCTGGACTGGATCGGTATCCGCGATGTTCTTGATGTCATCGCGACGCGCACCGGGCTTGCCGTCCGCCAGTCCACGCTTCCCTCGGCGGCCGATACGCGCCAGCTGGCGGCCGAGCTCAGCACTGACCGCATGATCGGCCGAGCAATCGGCTTTGGCGCATCGCAGATGCTGCAACAGCATC
Organism: Blastomonas sp.; assembly: GCF_030373265.1. GTDB lineage: Bacteria > Pseudomonadota > Alphaproteobacteria > Sphingomonadales > Sphingomonadaceae > Blastomonas. The sequence continues at coordinate 91,077 of NZ_JAUCZC010000010.1, read as the reverse complement.
GGCACTTCTGGGACATGCTCGAAGAACGTGCCGAACTGCGCCGTGCCCAGGACGGCATCTAGCGCAAAATCGCAACGCCTTACGGAAACGTAAAGCAGAATGGCTCTGCCCGCTTGCCAAGGTGGCCCAAGCGCCCTATCGCTTAACCACCCAGTTAACAGCGGCAGGAAGGCCATCCCATGCGCTTTGAAGGCACCAGCGAATATGTTGCAACCGACGACCTGAAGGTGGCGGTCAACGCCGCCGTCGCGCTGCGTCGGCCCCTGCTGGTGAAGGGCGAGCCAGGCACCGGCAAGACCGTTCTGGCGCATCAGATCGCCCAGGCCGCCAAGGCGCCGCTGATCGAATGGAACATCAAATCGACCACCAAGGCGCAGCAAGGCCTCTATGAATACGATGCGGTGGCGCGTCTGCGCGACGGCCAGCTGGGCGACGAGCGCGTCCACGACATCGGCAACTACATCAAGAAGGGCAAATTGTGGGAAGCGTTCACCGCGCCCGAGTTGCCCGTGCTGCTGATCGACGAGATCGACAAGGCCGATATCGAGTTTCCCAACGACCTGTTGCAGGAACTCGATCGCATGGAGTTCTATGTCTACGAGACCAAGGAACTGGTGAAGGCCAAGGACCGCCCGATCGTCGTCATCACCTCGAACAACGAGAAGGAACTGCCCGACGCGTTCCTGCGCCGCTGCTTCTTCCACTATATCAAGTTCCCCAATCGCGAGACGATGCAGGCGATCATCGACGTGCACTTCCCCGGAATCCAGAAGATCCTCGTGCAGAAGGCGCTCGAGATTTTCTACGACGTGCGCGAAGTCCCCGGCCTCAAGAAGAAGCCCTCGACCAGCGAACTGCTCGACTGGCTCAAGCTGCTGCTGCACGAGGACATGCCACTCGAAGTGCTGCAGTCGCGTGACCCCAGCAAGGCGATCCCGCCGCTGCATGGCGCATTGCTCAAGAACGAGCAGGACGTGATGCTGTTCGAACGCCTCGCCTTCATGTCGCGCCGCAACAGCTGAGCTATTTTTTGAGCTGCATCCGGCAGCTGTCCTGTTGGTCTTCGCACTGCTGGGCGAACCCTGCGAGCACGGCGCCTGGCACGCGCGATCGCAGGGCTCCGGCTTCGAGCGTGTATAAGCCCTTGAGATACGCCCTGTCGAACTGGGTCAGTTCGGATGGCGCGGCCTCGGGCCCCTGCGCGAACAGGCTGAGCAGCGATGGCACCGCGACGCTGTCGAAATCGATCTGCCGCCGCGGCGAGCCGAGCAGATGCAGCGCTGCGTAATCAGCCAACTGGTCGAGCGTCACATCCTTGATCCGGGTGGAATCAAACAGCACGACGGATAGAGATTTGGGCCGGTAGAAATTGGACGTCAGGCGGCTGGCCGAGATCGATGTCGCAATCACAAAGCCTTCACCGTCTTGCGTTGCGCCATTGCTGTTGGCCAGGTTGGAGAGGTTCCATGCTACCGCAGGCTTGCGGGCGCGCAGTTCGTCGCGCAGCTGGCGGGTCTGCACATCGCGCATTTCGGCGATTCCGACGATGCCGCGCCGGCGCGTCAGCATCTTCTCGAACAGCGCGCGGGGATCATCGACCACCACCACTAGCGCATTGGCCCTGCAGTTCGGCTTTGCCGGATCGAGTCCGACGTCGAGCGCGGTCCGGTTGATGCGGTCGGACACAATCGCGCTGGCGTCGGGCGCCATTCCCACCACCTGTAGGCAAAGCGGCTGAAAGAATTTCGGGATGACATCGAACAGGGGAATCGGCGCCATCAATTCGCGGAGATTGTCCTTGAGAACCTTTTTCGCAACTTCGCGCTGGCCGAGCACCTCAATTCCATCGCGGAACGGATCGGTGGCTTCTTCTGCGGTCGGCTGCGCTCCAGCTGCCGCGGGCACGGCCAAAAGTGCAACGACTGCAATAACCATCTGGAATGTTCGACCACGCATGACTGTCTCTCGTCACCTTCGCCGTATTGCCGAAGTATAAATGCCGAAAAACCAGAGATCACGCAAGGTGGAACGCTTTATGTCTGGCGGCAGCCCGACTGCCGATAGCCCCACGCTCCAGCGGCGCCAGTGTCACGCATTGCGAGCGGATGCGCAGCGTTCCGAACGAACTCAGCGAATATAGGCCAGCTCGAAATTGCCCCAGTAGCGGCCCCTGATCCACAAGGGGACGAAGATATTGCGCAGGATCCTGATCTCGCCCGGGTGCGGCTCGAAGCGATAGACCGCGGCGTAATAGTCGTCGTTCTTGTGTGCGATCGCCTCGCTGGTGGTGCGGTCGAGCACGATCATCCGGCTGCGGCAGTGGGCGGCGTCGTGCGCCTTGTCCCCTGTCGGCGCATGCGACCGTTCGGAGATATGGGTGGGCAGATAGCCGTCCTGGTTCGAGACCACCGATCCGAAGGTCGTCAGGCCCGGACCCCAGAACCGGTCAAGCACCGGCCGGATATGGCTGTCAGCAAAATCGTTGAACCCGTTGTCAAAGCGGGTCAGTCCTGGCTCGCCGCGCGGACGATAGATCCGGTCGAACACCTGCGCCTCGGTCAGTTCGCCGCGGGCCAGAGATGTCTCGATTACGTCGCGGATTTCACTGCCGGTCTCCAGCGCGGTCTCGACATACGGATTGTCGCGATGCGATAGTCCGGTGTGCACCAACTGGTTGAACATGACGTTAGAAATCGTCTCGAGCTCGGTGGTCTGATGCAAGGCATCTTCAAGCTGATCGCTGCATCCAGCAACATCGCCCATGAAAACGAACAGATTGTCACACAGCTCGCCCGTGTCCGAACGCACGCCATTGCTCGAATCGGCGATGGCGTCAGCCTTGCTGGCGACGTCGCGGATGATTTCGCCGGCCTGCTGGATGGCGGCATCGATCGTTTCGAAGTGACGCTGCGCATTGCGGCTCTGCTCGACGCCCTTTTCAACCTGCGCCATGAAATGCCCCGCCTCGATGCCGAGCGAATGCATGGTGCCTGAGATCTTGTCGGTCGCCTGGCGCGTATCCTGGGCCAGCTTCTTCACTTCAGCGGCGACGACAGCAAAAGTGGCTCCGGCGGCCCCGGCACGCTCGGCTTCTATTGCGGCGTTGAGCGCCAGCATGTTGGTGGAGCGCGCAATGGAATCGATGGTCTGACTCGCGGTCACCACATCGGCCATGGCATTGGCGAAGCGTTTGACATCCTCGCCCAGTCCCTGGATCAGCGCGATCAGATCGTGCAGCTCCAGCGCGGACACCTGCATCGTCTGCGAGCTTTCGGCCAGATTGCGAAAAGCCGCCTGGCTCATCTGCCGGGCGCTGTCGGTGGCGATAACCACCTGCTCCTGCTCGCTGGCGAGGCTGCGCGCGATCTGTTCGAGATAGGACCGTTTTTCGCCGAGCATGGCCATGCGCTGCCGCACGGTCTCGACGATCCCGCCGACCTGGCTCGAGCAGATGACGGAATCGCCACAGCTTTCGGCCATCTGCTGGATGGCATCGCTTTCAGGCTTGATGATGCGATGCTGCTGCATGAAGACCCCGTTCAATCTGCTGGTCGGGACCCTAGCCGATGGTGGTTAACGGGTTGTAAAATACGATCGCATTCCCCTTCGGCCTTGCCAGAATGGGCGGGAATCGCCATCGTACCGACTGACGCAAACGTAAAGCGACAGACACAAGGGCCGTCACCAATGTTCTTCTCGTTCATGGATGAATTGCGCAGCGCCGGTATATCGGTGTCTCTCAAGGAGCACCTGATTCTGCTCGAGGCGCTGCACAGCGAAGTGATCGACCGCACCCCCGAGGAGTTCTACTACCTCTCGCGCGCGACGCTGGTGAAGGACGAAGGGCTGCTCGACCGGTTCGACCAAGTGTTCGCCAAGGTGTTCAAGGGCCTGGAGATGACGTTCCAGGGCAACGACAGCGCGGAGATCCCCGAAGACTGGCTGAAGGCGGTCGCCGAGAAGTTCCTCTCCGACGAGGAGATGGAAAAGATCAAGGCGCTGGGCTCGTGGGAAGAGATCATGGAGACGCTCAAGAAGCGGCTCGAGGAGCAGGAAAAGCGCCACCAGGGTGGCAACAAGTGGATCGGTACCGGCGGCACCAGCCCGTTCGGCAATTCGGGCTATAATCCCGAAGGCGTGCGCATCGGCGGCGAGAGCAAGCACAAACGCGCGGTCAAGGTCTGGGAAAAGCGCGAGTTCCAGAATCTCGACGACACCCGGCAGCTCGGCACCCGCAACATCAAGGTTGCGCTTCGCCGGCTGCGTCGCTTCGCGCGCGAAGGCAATGCCGACGAACTCGATATCGACGGCACCATCGACGGCACCGCGCGTCAGGGCTGGCTCGACATCCGCATGCGCCCCGAGCGGCACAATGCGGTCAAACTGCTGCTGTTCCTCGATGTCGGCGGATCGATGGACCCGTTCATCAAGCTGTGCGAGGAGCTGTTTTCGGCAGCCAAGACCGAGTTCAAGAACCTCGAATTCTTCTATTTCCACAACTGCCTGTACGAAGGCGTGTGGAAGGACAACAGCCGCCGCTTCACCGAGCGCACCAACACCTGGGACATCCTCCACAAATACGGGCATGACTATAAGGTGATCTTCGTCGGCGATGCCTCGATGAGCCCCTATGAGATCAGCCATCCCGGCGGCTCGGTCGAGCATTTCAACGACGAGGCAGGCGCAGTGTGGATGAACCGCGTGACCAACACTTATCCCGCGGCTGCGTGGCTGAACCCGGTGCCCGAGAACCAGTGGGGCTATTCGCAGTCGGTGCGGATGGTCAAGGATCTGATGAACGACCGCATGTATCCCCTGACCATCGAGGGTCTGGACGATGCCATGCGCGAACTGGTTCGCAAGCACGGCCATTGATGCCGGGCGGCGCCGGCGGGGTCAGGCCTTGCCGGCGTAGCGATCGGTTGCCTCGACCAGCCGGTTCAGGATGCCGGGCTCCGAATAGGCGTGCCCTGCCCCTTCCACCAGATGGAAATCCATATGCGGCAACGCCTTGTGCAGCGCCCAGGCGTAATGCGCAGGGCACGGCATGTCGTAACGGCCGTGCACAATAGTGCCTGGAATGCCCGCCAGCCGCGGCGCATTGCGCAGCAGCTGCTCGGGCTCGAGCCAGCAGCCATTGACGAAATAATGCGTCTCGATCCGCGCGAAGGCGAGGGCGAAATGCCCGTCATCATGCTGCTCGCTGATCCGCGGGTCAGGCAGCAACGTCACCGTCTCGCCCTCGTACAGGCTCCACGCGCGCGCGGCTGCGACCTGGAGCTCAGGATCTTCCCCGGTCAGCCGCCGGTAATACGCGCCGGGCATGTCGCCGCGCTCGTCCTCGGGGATCAGCGCCTGAAAGCGCTCCCATTTGTCCGGAAACATCTGCGACACGCCGAACTGGTAGAACCAGTCGAGCTCCGGCTGGGTGCAGGTGTATATCCCGCGCAGCACCAGTTGCGAGACACGCGTCGGGTGCGTCTGCGCATAAGCGAGCGCCAGCGTCGATCCCCACGACCCGCCGAACACCAGCCAGTCCGCGACCCCCGCCAGTTCGCGCAGCCGTTCGATATCGGCGACCAGATGCCAGGTGGTGTTCGCGTCGAGCGAGGCATGCGGCGCCGAGCGCCCGCAGCCGCGCTGGTCGAACAGCATGACGTCGTACAGCGCCGGATCGAACAATCGCCGGTGATCGGGCGAGCAGCCGCCACCCGGGCCGCCGTGCAGGAACACCGCGGGCTTGGCCCCCGGCGTCCCCACGCGCTCATAATAGACCCGATGCCCGTCCCCGGTATCCAGCGTGCCGGTGGCGTAGGGCTCGATCGCAGGATAGAGGCTTCGCACCGGCTCCGCCCGCCTTACTGACCGTGGCGGGTGCTGCTGGAGAGGTAATCGCCATAGCTGCCGACATAGCTGTCGACGATCATCTGCGCTTCCTCGCTGGCATAGCTTTCAGCCTCGGCCTTCTTGCCGCCGTACTGCATCTCGGACTTGACCATCGCCTCGACGAACGTCGTCTTTTCAGCCTTGCAAGCGTCGCTGGCCTGCTTGGTGAACTCGCCCGGTGCCGTCTTGGCGTCGAGCGCTGCGTTGGTGTAGGTCGTAAGGCACGCGTTCAGCCCCCTGCGCGCCGTTTCAACCGGATCGCCCTGCGCCATCGACATGGCAAACGCCACAAACAAAGTGAGACTCATCTTACTCTCCCCAAGTAGATCGGACGCGGCAATTATCACATTCCGCTTGGATGGGGGAAGCACAATCCCACCAATGTTGCGGCAGTTTACCGCGCAGCATTTCAGCGGATCCGAACACCGCCCTGCACCACCGCATCGACGCTCTCGAGCTCGCGCACATCGGCCAGCGGATCGCCATCGACCGCGATGATATCGGCATAGCGTCCCACCGCGATCGCGCCGACATCCTGCGTCCGTCCCAGCGCCTCGGCGGCGTTGACGGTAGCCGCGCGGATCGCCTCGAGTGGGGTCATGCCGTATTCGACCATCACCTTGAACTGGCCGCCGACCTGCCCGTGCGGCATCACGCCGGCATCGCTGGCGAACACCATCCGAACGCCCGCCTTGTGTGCCTTGCGGAAGTTGTCCCGCTGGATCTGCGCGATCTCGCGGTCCTTGCGCAGGTTGTCTTCCATCACGCCGTTGTTGGCGCCTTCGGCCTGGGTGTAATCGGTGTTGAAGATGTCCATCGAGAACCACACCGGCTGCTTGCGCTCGGCCGCGAGTTTGATTCCCTCGTCATCGACCAGGCTGGCATGCTCGATGGTGTCGATGCCTGCGCGGATCGCCGCCTTGATCCCCGCCCCGCCATGCGCGTGCGCGGCGACCTTGAGGCCCCATTGGTGCGCCTCGTCGGCAATCGCGCGCAGTTCCTCTTCGGAGAGCTGCTGCTGGCCGGGCTCGGTGTTGCGCGAGAACACCCCGCCGGTGGCGCACACCTTGATGACTTCGGCGCCATATTTGCGCTGCTCGCGCACCTTGTGGCGCAGTTCGACCGGGCCATCGCCGACCGCAGGCGATTTCGCTGCGAACGAGGGCGGAAGATAGGTCTGGTCGCAATGGCCACCGGTCGCGCCGATGGAATAGGCGGCGGGCACGATCCGCGGGCCCGTCGCCCACCCCTCGGCAATCGCCTGCTTCAATGCGACATCGTTATAGCCCTCCGAGCCGACATTGCGCACCGTAGTGAACCCGGCATCGAGCATCGCGCGCGCGTTCGATGCTGCGACGAAGCTCCAGAAGCGGTCGGTGAACTGCAGGTTGGTGTAGCCGCCATAGGTGGGCGAGCTGTCGAGATGGACGTGCATGTCGATCAGCCCGGGCAGCAGCGTCTTGCCCGACAGGTCAATATGCGTGACGTCATCGCCCCAGCGCACGATCCGCGCATCGGCGACTGCGGTGATCCGCCCGTTCTCGGTGAAGATCGCGGGGAACTCGGTGACCTTGCCGGTGGCGACGTCGATCATCTTGGCCGCAGTGATCACCGTGCAGGTGGGCGCCTGCTCAGGTGTCTCTTGGGCCGAGGCCGTAACCGTGAGCGCGGACGCGGCGAGCGCCGCCGAGATCAAACGTGCAAAGCTTTTCATGATGTTCCCCTGACCGGCGCACCCGGCTTGTTCTGCCCCAACGATTACAGCGACATGGCTCTCAGGCAAGCGAAACCGGATGGCCTGGTGCGACCCCTAATTATTTGGGGTGGGCGCGGGGCCCGGCTCGGCCTAGCATCGCAGCCATGGCAACATCGATGACCGACGGCCTGCGGGCCCTGACCGAGAAGGAAAAGCAGACGCTGCGGCTGATCGTGTGCGGGCACGACGCCAAGTCGATCGCGCGCACGCTCGACCTTTCGGTGCACACGATCAACGAGCGGCTGCGCGATGCGCGGCGCAAGATGGCGGTCTCGAGCAGCCGCGAGGCGGCGCGGATGCTGCTCGAGGCCGAGGGCGGCACTGTTACCCCCCAATATGTTGGGGACAGCTCAATCGGGGATGATGTTCGCGCGCCAACCGCCGATCAGGAGAGGGCGCCGCCCCCCGGCGCGGAGCGAAACCGCTCTCTGATCCTGACAGGAGTTCTTATGACCCTCGCCCTCGCCCTGCTGGCCCTCACCGCACTGCCGTTCACCAATACGGCCCCCACCACCGTCACCCCCGCCCCGACCCAGGTCGCGTTTCAGGATGCCGAGAGCGACCCGGTGAACCCCGAAGTCGTCACCGCCGCCCGCGCGTTCCTTTCGCTGATCGAACAGAAACGCTGGGAAGACAGCTACGCCGCCACCGGCACCGCCTTCCGCAAGCTCAACACGCTGCAGGTCTGGACCCAGGTCTCCGAAGACGTCCACGCCCGCTACGGCAGCACCGTCTCACGCACCCTGCTCAGCCAGCAAAACCTCCCCGCCCCGCCCGCGGGCTACGAAGTCGTCAAGTTCCGCACGGTCTATGCGAACAAGCAGCAGGCAGTGGAAACAGTGACGCTGGATCGCGAGGATGGCAAGTGGGTCGTGGTGGGGGTTACGGTGGGGTAGTCAACGCAATTGAGCATCGAAACTGATTACGGCGCCACATAGCTATTGCGCCCTACCGAAATTCAATTAGCCTATTTCAGCTCAGGTGCTGTTCCATTATTCTGTAAGGCTGGACCAATTTTAAGCTGAGTTGTTGCAGGGAGGCTCCGCAAATGGATCATAAAATTGCGGCTCAGCAGTATTTTCCGCATTATAAAATTGATGAGAAGAACATAGACATTGCACTTCGCGAGTATGATCTATCTGCAAAGGCGCTTGAAGCTGATCAAAAAAGTCTCACCGCTGCAGCAGGTATCGCTCTTTTTTTCGCAGGAACTGTCACAACGTTGGCAGGTGCTGCAGCAGGGAGCAACACAGCTTTAGACAGAATTGAAAACCTCCTCGATACGGCTGGCATTGGCCTAGAGCTTACATTTATATCGTCAATATTCTTAATTGCTTTCTTTGTTATACGATATTTTGCTTTGCTACAACAATCAGCTACATTTGCGTCCCGAAAGATCATAGTTTTACGACGTTTACTTGGGATAGATTATGGCAAGATAGAAACTGTTTTACCTTCCGATAGCTTGGAGGGAGCAAACGAGCCCTTCGCTATAACAATGTTCCCGGGCTGGAGGTCTCTGCCAGCCCTGCCGGTCATAGCGGTCTCAATCCTTACGGGAGGTGCAATCGGAGGAATATTCAATTTGATTCGGTTTCTTGAAGGTGAGACAGCATATACCTTTCTCGGCATTAACTTCCCAAGTTACACGCATTTCGCCTTTCTACTTGGAAGCTTGACATCGATTTGCCTGCTATCCAATTATCGGCTTTCGCTGCTCGACAGTTTCGAAAACTACAGACTTATTGTCGCAATAAATGTGAGCCGCTGGATACAATGTCCACTCAAACGAAGAATCGGTCATATAATTTATCGCATGAAATTATCAGTTTTTGAGGCCAAAAGGATCGGCATCGACCTAAGATCTTTTCATGATATTTTAATATGGATTGAAGATAAAAACTATCATAGACACAACGGCAACAGTTTGATGGCTGCAATAAAAGCTTTTTATCGTTGGCATAAGTATAAAAAACGCTCTGGAGCATCAACTATACTCCAACAACTAGCTAGATCAAACTTCATAACTAGATTTGATTCACCAGTTCGAAGAAAGATAATAGAGTGGATGTTAGCTCCATGGCTAAATAAAATCTTCTCCAAAGAAGACAATCTAAATCTGTATCTATGTTCGGTCAGATATGGACATAGAGTGATTGGCGTAGCGGCAGCCATCGAATACTATTTCCCTAATCATAATCCAAAAAATTCGCTATGTCCTGCGCAAATATTTTTTCTTATCGAGCGCCTTTCGAATGTAAGTGCAACCTTTCCGCTAGTTCGGATAAAAAAACTGGTGAGTGACGCAATAAAAAATGGCGTTATCAATACAAGCGATGCGACTGACCTTGAAGTCCTATACATTCAAGCGGGCAGGGATACGCGGCTAGACCTAGGGGGGCAGACGCCAAAGTTCTAAAATGTGCTCACCCCCTCAAAAATGCACCGCCCGCCCATACGCTGACAACACACCTTCGTGCATCATCTCGCTCAGCGTCGGGTGCGCGAACACCGTGTGCATCAGCTCTTCCTCGGTCGTTTCGAGCTGGCGGGCGATGACATAGCCCTGGATGAGTTCGGTCACTTCCGCGCCGATCATGTGTGCGCCCAGCAGTTCGCCGGTCTTGGCGTCGAACACGGTTTTGATGAAGCCTTCGGCCTCGCCCAGCGCGATCGCCTTGCCGTTGCCGATGAAGGGGAAGTTGCCGACCTTGACCTCGTGGCCCGCCTCTTTCGCCTTGGCCTCGGTGAGGCCGACGCTGGCCACCTGCGGACGCGAATAGGTGCAGCCGGGGATGTTCCAGGTTTCGAACGGGTGCGGGTTCTTGCCTGCGATATGTTCGACCGCGATGATGCCCTCGTGGCTCGCCTTGTGCGCCAGCCAGGGCGGGCCGGTGACATCGCCGATCGCGCGGATGCCGGGAACGTTGGTCTGGCCGAAGCCGTCGACGACGATATGGCCGCGCTCGGTCTTCACGCCCAATGCCTCGAGCCCGATATCCTCGGTGTTGGGCACGATGCCGATCGCGACGATCGCGTGGCTGAACTGGTGTTCCTCGCTCTTGCCGTCCCTGGTCTTGATCTTGGCGGTAACCCCCTTCCCGGCGTCGGTCAGCGCCTCGACACCCGCGCCGGTGAGGATCGTCATCTTCTGCTTCTTGAGCGCCTTTTCCATGAACGCGCTGACATCGGCGTCTTCCACCGGCAGCACGCGGTCGAGCATCTCGACGATGGTGACGTCCGCGCCCATGTCGGAGTAGAAGCTGGCGAACTCGACGCCGATCGCGCCCGATCCGATGACCAGCAGTTTGCTCGGCATTTCCGTCGGGGTCATCGCGTGGCGATAGGTCCAGATGTGCTTGCCATCGGCCTTGGCGAACGGCAGGTCGCGCGCGCGCGCTCCGGTGGCGACGATGATCTCCTTGGCCTCGAGCTCGCGGGTCTGGTCGCCCTGGGTGACGCTGAGCTTGCCCTTGGCGGTGAGCTTGCCGGTGCCTTCGACGACCGCGATCTTGTTCTTCTTCATCAGTCCCTTGACGCCGGCGTTGAGCTGGCCCGAGACCTGACGGCTGCGCGCGACGATCTTATCGAGCTCATAGCCCACCTTGTCGGCGGTGAGGCCGTAATTGCCCGCGTGGGTCATGTAGTGGAAGATTTCCGAGGTGCGCAGCAGCGCCTTGGTGGGGATACAGCCCCAGTTGAGGCAGATGCCGCCCAGTTTCTCGCGCTCTACGATCGCGACCTTGAGGCCAAGCTGCGCCGCGCGGATCGCCGAGACATAGCCGCCGGGGCCCGAGCCCAATACGATGAGGTCAAAGGTTTCAGCCATGAACGGTCTTTCTCTTTCGGCGTTTCAACAGGTCAAGATTGCAGAGCATCCACACGATGCAGCATGCCACTGCGGGCGCATAGACAAGCTCAGCATAAGCGACAACCTCGGTGAGATACAGCACCAGCGCGAACCCGCTGCCCGCGGCGGTGGCGAGCAGGATGGGCACGCGGATCAGCGGGTGCAGGTTCAGCCGCGCCAGCCCCAGCGCGACGAGCGCGGTCGCGAGCAGGATCGCGAACACCATCACCACGGTGTAGAACGCGTCCGCAGCATCGAAGAACGTCTCAGAGACGTTGAGCGATCCGGTCTGCGCGAGGTTGAACGCGAAACGCCCGACGAGCGTCGCGATCGCGGTGGGCAGCAGCAGCCGGCGGAAGAGGAAGATGAGGATGGTCATGCGCCTAACCCCTCTCCCCCTGAGGGAGAGGGGTTGGGGAAAGGGAGCGCGACGCCGTTGTCCCCCTCTCCCCTTGAGGGAGAGGGAGGGGCCCGCCGCGCAGCGGTGGGAGGGTGAGGGCCTGATAGCACCCGCAAAATCTCTTCCCCCACAGCATCGATGCTGCCCAATATGTCGCTGTTCCAGAACCGCATCACACGATAGCCCTTGGCGCGCAGCAAGGCGTCGCGCTTCACGTCAGTTTCACTTTCGCAATGCTGCGAACCATCCGCTTCGATGATCAGCCGTTGCTGCTGGCAAACGAAATCCACGATGAATGGTCCTATCGGCTGCTGACGGCGAAATTTGGCGCCATCCAGTTGGCCACCCCGCAGGATCGACCACAGTTTGATCTCCGCATCGGTCATGTCGCGGCGTAGGGATTGGGCTCGGGTCAGGGTCTTGTAGGTATATTTCGGCTTCATGCCCTCACCCTCCCATCGCTTGCGCGATGGGCCCCTCCCTCTCCCTCGAGGGGAGAGGGGCTGGGTGCCCGCCGCTCGCCCATCCCGCAAGGACCTTACGCCAGCATCCCCAGCGGGTTTTCGCACAGTTCCTTGAACGCCTGCATCAGCTGCGCGCCATCCGCGCCGTCGATGGCGCGGTGGTCGAAGCTGCCGGTGGCGCTCATTACCGTCGCGATGCCGAGCGCCTCGTCGACCAGATAGGGGCGCTTTTCGCCCGCGCCGATTGCCATGATCATGCCCTGCGGCGGGTTGATCACCGCTTCGAAGTGCTTGATGCCGAACATGCCCATGTTGGAGAGGCTCGCGGTGCCGCCCTGGTACTCATGCGGCTGGAGTTTGCCCTCCTTGGCGCGGCCGGCGAGTTCCTTCATCTCGGTGGAGATCGCGCCCACCGCCTTGGTTTCGGCGCCGACGATGATCGGGGTGATCAGGCCCGCAGGCGTGCTGACTGCGACCGAGATGTCGGCGCGGCTATAGCTGATCAGCGTGTTGCCCGCGAAGCTGACGTTGCACTTGGGCACCTGGATCAGCGCCTTGGCAAGCGCCTTGATCAGCAGATCGTTGACCGAGAGCTTGACGCCCTGCGCCTCGAGCGCCTTGTTGAGCTCGCCGCGCAGCTTGAGCAGTTTGTCGAGCTGGATATCGAGTGTGAGGTAGATGTGCGGGATCGTCTGCTTGGCTTCGGTCAGGCGGCGCGCGATCGTCTTGCGCATGTTGGAGAGCTTGGCCTCCTCGTGCGGGATATCGGTGGTGAACGGCGCAGCGGTTGCAGCCGGCGCAGGTGCGGCGGATGCTTCCGGTGCGGCAGCCGGCGCGGGCGCCGCAGCCTTGGCCTCGCCGGGCTTGGCATCCTCGACATCGGCCTTGACGATGCGTCCGCCCGGGCCGGTGCCCGTGATCGTCGCCAGATCGATGCCCTTGGCAGCAGCGATCCGCTTGGCGAGCGGGCTGGCCTTGATGCGGTCATCGTCCGACGCAGCGGGTGCGGGGGACGGAGCGGGAGCTGGCGCTGCCTTGGAGTCTTCCTTGGCTTCCTCCTTCGGGGCGGGGGCAGGCGATGGCGCCGGCGCCTTTGAGGAAGGTGCGTCGGCAGCCGCATCGCCGGCATCTTCGCCATCGGCGGCCATGATCGCGATGATCTCGCCGACCTTCACATTGTCGGTGCCTTCGGGAATGACGATCTTGGCGATCACGCCCTCGTCGACCGCTTCGAATTCCATCGTCGCCTTGTCGGTTTCGATCTCCGCGAGCAGGTCACCCGAGGCCACGGTGTCGCCTTCCTTGACCAGCCATTTGGCGAGGGTGCCCTCCTCCATCGTCGGGGAGAGCGCGGGCATTTTCAGATTGATAGGCATTGGGTTCATTTCCCCCGATTCAGGTGCGCCAATTCGATAACGGTGGCCGTTCTCGACGCTTAGGTCCGTAGGGTCAAGGGGGCACGCCCTTGCCACACCTATCATTTTGGCGCAGTCTTAAGGACAGCAAACGGGGCAGCAATTTTATGCGGGTATATCTGGTCATCATGGACGAAACGAGCGAGGCGCTGACCGCGCTGCGCTTTGCTTCGCGGCGCGCGCAGCACACCGGCGGGCAGGTGCACATCCTGGCGCTGGTGCCCAAGCAGGACTTCGTCGCCTGGGGCGGCGTGCAGGCGACCATCGAGGATGAAGCGCGCAGCCGCGCCGAAACTCTGGTCGCGGACGCTGCCGGAACCCTGTTCGACGAGATGGGGCAGCGTCCGGTGATCACCGTGCGGATGGGCGATGCGACGCGGGAAATCCGCAATTACATGCAGGAATGCCCGGACCTTGCGATGCTGGTGCTGGGGGCTGCGGCAAGCGGCGCGCCGGGGCCGCTGATCACGCACTTTGCAGGCGCCGATGCTGGCGCCCTGCCCTGCCCGCTGACGATCGTGCCAGGCAGCCTGACCGACGAGGAAATCGACCGGATGAGCTGAGCCGGTCTAGCGGCTCTGGTGGCGGATGTTGCCGGGCCGTCCACGGCGTTTGATCGGCGGGCGCTTGGGCTTGCCATCGTTGCGTCCACGGTAGGGCTCGCGCACGAAGTTGCCCCCCTCGGGAAGCTCGAACTTGATCGCCCCGGTGATGGGGTCCGCCTCGACCAGGCGCAGTTCGAGCCGCTGGCCAACAGCATATTGCTCGCCGGTGGCCTCGCCGGTCAGCGTCTGCGCCTTTTCGTCATACCAGAAGCGCTCGGCGCCCAGCGTCGAGACCGGCACCAGCCCGTCGCCACCGAACTCCTCGATCGTCGCAAAGAATCCGAAATTCTGCACCCCGGTGATCCGCACCTTGTGCACCTCGCCGATGCGGGTGGCGAGAAAGGCTGCGACATAGCGATCGACGGTCTCGCGCTCGGCCTCCATAGCGCGCCGCTCGAAGCTGCTGATCAATTGGCAAATGCGATCCAGCGAGGCGGCGTCGACATCGCTGAGGCCTGTCGACGGCGGCAGATCGCTCTTGGGCGCGGGCTGCTCGAGCTTGTAGGCATCGACCAATGCGCGATGGAGCAGCAGATCGGCATAGCGCCGGATCGGGCTGGTGAAATGGCCATAGGACCCCAGCGACAGCCCGAAATGCCCCATGTTGCGCGGGCCATAATAGGCCTGGGTCTGGCTGCGCAGCACCTGCTCCATCACCATCGGCTTGATCGTCTCGTCGGTCACCTTGGCGAGGATCGCGTTGAAGGTCTTGGGCCGCACGACCTGGCCGAGCGCGAAGGATATCTCGAAGGTCTCGAGATAATCCTTGAGCGCGACCAGCTTCTCGCGCGAAGGCGGTTCGTGGACGCGGTAGACCACCGGTGCCTTTTTGCCCTCGAGCGCCTTGGCGGCGGCGACGTTGGCGGCGATCATGAAATCCTCGACCAGCCGGTGCGCGTCGAGGCGCTCGCGGGTGGCAACGCTGACGATGCGGCCAGCGTCGTCGAGCACGATCCGCCGCTCGGGCAGATCCAGATCAAGCGGTTCGCGGTCGCCGCGCGCTTTGTAGAGCAGCTTCCAGCATGCCCAGAGCGGGCGCAGCGCGGTTTCGGTCAGCGCGTGCGGCTTGGTGCCGTCGATCGCGGCCTGCGCATCTTCATAAGCGATGTTGGCCGCGAGCCGGACGAGAGCACGGCTGAAGCGCCAGTCCTTGAGCTTGCCGCTCGCGTCGATCACCAGATGGCAGACCATCGCCGCGCGGTCCTGGTCGGCCTTGAGCGAGCACATGTCCGCCGACAGGATCTCGGGCAGCATCGGCACGACGCGGTCGGGGAAGTAGACGCTGTTGCCGCGCTTGCGCGCCGAACGGTCGATCGCGCCGCCAGGACGGACGTAATAGGAGACATCGGCGATCGCGACGATTGCCTTGAAGCCGCCGGGATTGGCAGGGTTGTCATCAGGCTCGGCCCAGATCGCATCATCATGGTCGCGCGCATCGACGGGATCGATCGCGACGATCGGCAGATGGCGCAGGTCTTCACGCGCTTCGGTGGTCAGTGGCAGCTTCGATGCAAGCTCTGCCTCGGTGATTGCCTCGGCGGAAAATTCGACGGGAATCCCGAACTTGTGGATCGCAACCATGCTGAACGAGCGCGGCGCGAAGGGCTCACCCAACACCTCGGTCACCTTGGCGGACACCCGGTCGCGCAGCCCGCTCTGCTCGGCCATAACAAGCTGGCCGACCTCGGCCTTGCCGGGATCGGAGATCGGCACCAGACGGCGGATGCGCTTGTCGACCGGCTTGAGCCACAGTTTGCCGTTGCCCTCGTCGCGCTGGACCACGCCGAGCAATTGCTCCCCTGCGCGTTGCAGCTTCTTCATCACGAAGGCGCGATAGCCGCCGCCGGCCTCTTCGGTGCGCGCGAGCACACGGTCGCCGACAGCCAGCGCGCCCGAACGTCCGCGCTCGGAAATCCGGACCTTGGGCGCGGGCATCCCTTCGGCCTGCCAGTTGTCGGGCACCCCGATCAGCTCGCGGCCATCAACCTCGATGATCTTGAGCACGGTGACCTTGGGCAACCCGCCCATCTTGTGGAAGGCGCGGCCCGGTGCGCTGTCGATCAGGCCTTCATCGGCCATATCCTTAAGCAGCGCCTTGAGCGCGATCTTCTCGGCGCCGCTCAGCTTGAAATGCTTGGCGATCTCGCGTTTTCCGGCGGGCTCGTAGGACTCGGTGATGAACTTCAGGATCGCGTCGCGGTCGGGCATACCGCCAGCGTGGGCTCGCGACCCTTTGGGCTTGCCAGGACGATCCTGCGCCACCCGCCGCTCAATACGCCCGGGCGAGCAGGATGCGCTCGACCGCAGCGCCGCCTGTGAAGAAGCAGGTTTCTCCAGCGGGTGCGGAATTTTCCGGCGTGTTGCGGATGGTCAGTTTCAGCGCCTTCAATTGCTCGACCACCTTGTCCAAAGCCTCGCCAGTCGGGCGGCACCAGTCCACCGCGACCCAGCCGGGGTACTTGCTGCCATCGAAATGGGCCTTGAGCTCGTCCATGGTCGTAACATCGCTACGCACCTGGGCATCGAGGCGTTGCTTGGCAGCGCAGAACATCAAGGTCTGGATCTGGTCGAGCAATGCCGGCGCCTGGCCGACAAACGATTCCCAGTGCATCGCCTGGTTGGCGAGCTTGCCATCCTCGTCGTAGAGCGAATCGCGGCGCAGCATCGTCACCTGCTCGCCGGCAGCATCGCGGCCACCGATTTCCAGGATGATCGGCGCGCCCTTCTTGACCCAACCCCAGCGCTTGGGACCGGGCTTGCCCGCCTTCTTGTCGATCAGCACGCGCAAGGGTTCGCCGAATGCACTGGAATCGATCAGCGCGGTGCGGATCTTGGCGCAATAAGCGAGCAGCGCCTCGTCTTCGGGCGTCTCGCGCAGCATCGGCACGATCACGATCTGGTGCGGCGCGATCTGCGGCGGCACCTTGAGGCCGTCGTCATCGCCGTGCGTCATGATGACACCGCCGACCATGCGCGTCGAAACGCCCCAGCTGGTGGTGTGCGCGAACTGGAACTGGCCTTCGCGGTCCTGGAAACGGATGTTCTGCGCGTGCGCAAAATTCTGGCCGAGATAATGCGAAGTCCCCGCCTGCAGCGCCTTGCCGTCCTGCATCATCGCTTCGATCGAATAAGTTGCGACAGCCCCAGGAAAACGCTCGTTCTCGGGCTTTTCACCCGCGATCACCGGCATGGCCAGCGGGCCCTGCGCGAAGTCACGATACATCGCGAGGATGGTCAGCGTCTCGGCCATCGCGTCGGCTTCGTTCTCGTGCGCGGTGTGCCCTTCCTGCCAGAGGAATTCGGAGGTGCGCAGGAACATGCGGGTGCGCATTTCCCAGCGCACGACATTGGCCCATTGGTTGACCATGATCGGCAGATCGCGCCAGCTCTGCAGCCAGCGCGAAAACGCGGTGCCGATCATCGTTTCGGATGTCGGACGGATGACCAAGGGTTCTTCGAGCTTGGCTTCGGGATCGACGACGAGCGCGCCGTCGTGCATCTTCAACCGGTGGTGGGTGACCACCGCCATTTCCTTGGCGAAGCCATCGACGTGCTCGGCTTCCTTGGCGAAGTAGCTCAAGGGGATGAACAGCGGGAAATAGCAGTTCTCGTGGCCCGTTTCCTTGATCTGCCGGTCGAGCAGCATCTGGATGCGCTCCCAGATGCCGTAGCCCCACGGACGCATGATCATGCAGCCGCGCACACCCGATTCCTCGGCGAGATCGGCTTCCTGGATCACCGCCTGGTACCATGCGGCAAAATCTTCCTGCCGGGTGACGGGCAGCGCGTTCTTCTTGGTCACTGTAAGCTCGATCCTGATGCACTCAAACAAGGCCCGCGTGCCTAGGCCAGTGCGACCATATGCGCAATCACCCGTTTGGACGCAGGCGCTGCAGGGATTATTTCTTGTCGACGAGATCGTCGATCTTGCGCTGCATGGCCGAAAGCTGGGCCTTCAGCGCTGCGATCTCATCGTCCGATGACGAGGCGGGCGTCGGTGCGGTCATGGCTTGGCCCGGCTGGCCTGGGGTGCCTGCGGCCTTGTCCTTGCGCGGAGTGAAGGCGCTGGAAGCAGCCTCGAACATCGCGAGGTTCTGGCGGGCGAGCTGGGCGAACGGGCTGTTCTTGATGCTGCCTTCCATCGCGCTATGAAACTTTTCCTGGTTCTTGCGGAAAGCGTCCATCGACGCTTCCAGATATTGCGGAATCATCGACTGCATCGAATTGCCATACATCGAGATCAGTTCGCGCAGGAACCCGACGGGCAGCATCTGCTGGCCGCTCGATTCCTCTTCCATGATAATCTGGGTGAGGATGTTGTGGGTGATGTCATCGCCGGACTTGGCATCGACGACCTGGAAATCCTTGCCTTCGCGCGTCAGCTTGGCCAAGAAGTCGAGCGTGATGTAGCTCGACGACCGGGTGTTATACAGACGGCGATTGGCGTATTTTTTGATGATGATGACATCATCCGAATCCGAGGTGCCAGACTTGGCCATGCGTGCATCTCCCGATAAAAGCCCCAGCACTGTAGCACCGCATCATAGTGCACTGCAACATGCGCCCCGCCCGCTGCCGCTTTTCCTGGCCCTGGCACGTCAGCAGCTCGCCGACGACCCCGATCGCCTGCTGTTGCTGATGCAGGCGCTTGAGCGCTATCGCCGCGCCGACCGCAGTTTCATGCGCCCCCCGGGCGCGGTTTTGCTGCACCACGGCAAGACCATGCTGCGCAGCGTCATAACCGGGAAGCCGAACGATGTGTCTCCCCACGGGACGCCTGATGTCGTGTTCGTGCCATCCCCGATCAACGCACCGCATATCCTGGATATGGATGCGGAGTGCTCGCTGATGGGTTGGCTGGCGGATCACGGCCTGGCCTGCGCGCTGGTAGACTGGGGCCAAACGGCCGCCTGTGATCGTGCGGACACGCTCGACACGCTGGTGACCGACCGCCTGCGGCCCCTGCTGGAGCGATTGCCCGGGCCGGTGCATCTGGTAGGCTATTGCCTTGGTGGACTGATCGCGATGGCCGCCGCCTGCCATGCCGAAGTGCGCAGCCTGACATTGATTGCGACTCCGTGGAACTTCAGCGGTTATCCGGCAGCGCGCCGCAATGAGCTTGGACGCATGTGGGCGCACCATCGGCCGACCTGCGCGCGGATGGGACTGGTGCCAATGGAGGTGATGCAGCACGGTTTCTGGACACTCTCGCCCGAAAAACTGGTCGAGAAATATCTTACGTTCGGAGCGATGGAAGCCGGGAGCGCCGCGGCGCGGCGATTCGTCGCGATCGAGGACTGGGCCAATGGCGGCGAGCCCCTGCCCTTTGCGCTGGGCGAGCAGCTTTTCGAAAGCCTTTATGGAGCGGACATCACCGGACGCGGGGAATGGAGTGTAGGCGGCATCCAGGTCAGCCTGGCCAAGGTGCGCGGCCCGGCGAAGGAATTCGCCTCGGCCAGCGATGCCATCGTGCCTTTGGCATGCTCCCCCGATCTGCCCGGCAGGGAGGTGCTGGCCTCGGGCCATGTCGGCATGGTCGTCGGCAGCAGCGGGCCAAAACGGCTTTGGCCGATGCTGAAAGATTGGATTCTGTCCCACGAAGCGCCTAACTAGGGGGCATTCCTTCCGCCCCAGCGCATTTCTGTCAGATGGAGACTTCTCTCATGTCCAGCATCGTCATCACCGCCGCCAAGCGCACTCCGGTCGGCAGCTTCCTCGGAGCCTATGCCGCCACGCCCGCTCACGAACTCGGCCGCATCGCGATCGAAGCGGCGCTGGCACAGTCTGGCATCACCGGCGAGGACGTCTCCGAGGTTATCCTGGGCCAGGTGCTCACCGCCGGCCAGGGCCAGAACCCGGCGCGCCAGGCGTCGATCAACGCGGGCATTCCCAAGGAAGTGCCAGCCTATGGCGTCAACCAGGTCTGCGGATCGGGTCTGCGCGCGGTAGCACTGGGTTTCCAGTCGATCGCCAATGGCGATGCCGATATGATCGTCGCCGGCGGGCAGGAGAACATGTCGATGTCTCCGCATGCCCAGATGATGCGCGCCGGCCAGAAAATGGGCGACATGAAGCTGGTCGACACCATGGTCTATGATGGCCTGACCGATGTGTTCAACCAGTATCACATGGGCATCACCGCCGAGAACCTTGCGGAGAAGTTCCAGATCAGCCGCGAGGCGCAGGACCGGTTCGCCGTCCGCTCGCAGAACCTGGCCGAACATGCACGCGCCGATGGTCGCTTCATGGACGAGATCGCGCCGGTGACGATCAAGGGTCGCAAGGGCGATGTCACGGTCACCGATGACGAGTACATCCGCGCCGGGGCGACCTATGAGAGCGTCGCTGGCCTCAAGCCCGCCTTCAAGAAGGATGGCACCGTTACCGCAGCCAACGCCAGCGGCCTCAACGACGGCGCGGCCGCTCTGGTGCTGATGCGCGAAGAAGATGCGGCCAGGCGCGGCCTGACCCCGCTGGGCCGGATCGCCAGCTGGGCCTCGATGGGAGTCGACCCCTCGATCATGGGGATCGGGCCGGTCTCCGCCAGCCGCCGCGCGCTCGCCAAGGCAGGCTGGAGCGTCGAGGACCTCGACCTCATCGAATCGAACGAGGCGTTTGCCGCGCAGGCGCTGTCGGTGACTCAGGAAATGGGCTGGGATCCCGAAAAGGTGAACGTCAACGGCGGAGCGATCGCCATCGGCCATCCGATCGGCGCGAGCGGGGCGCGCGTGTTGACGACTTTGCTCTACGAAATGGGGCGTCGCGACGCGAAGCGGGGTCTGGCCACCCTGTGCATCGGCGGCGGCATGGGCATCGCGGTGTGCATCGAACGGTAAGCCAGTTCTGAAACCGTCGTCATTCCCGCGAAAGCGGGGGTGACGACAAAGTATTCAGGCGGCTCAGTCCACCCACACGCGGTCAAACCGCCGTCCGATCTGGGTCAGCCATTCATACTGGCTGATCCCGGTCGCGGCTTCCACTTGGCGAAGATCGAGTTCGGCAGCGATCCAGTCGCCTTCGCGCAAGGTCGGCGCGGCGCTGATGTCGATGCAGGTGAGATCCATCGAGACACGCCCCAGCAGCGGCAACCGCGTACCGTTGTGGGTAAACCCACCGATGCCGGACAGCGCGCGCTTGAACCCATCGGCATAGCCCAGCGCCAGCGTGGCGGTGCGCATCGCGGCAGGCGCGGTGAAGGTTGCGCCGTATCCGATGCTATCGCCCGCCTGCATCTGCCGAACCTGCAACACCCGCGTCTCGATCCGCATGACGGGTCGAATGACATCGGCCAGCGCCGCACAGGGCACGCCGCCATAAAGCGCCAGGCCAGGCCGGGTGCAATCAAGGTGATAGTCGCGGCCGAGTCCGATCCCGGCGCTGTTGGCGAGGCTGTAGCGGCGCGCGTTCACTCCGCTGCGGACCTGATCGAACCGCTGCCGCTGCGTTTCGTTCTGCGCGCTGTCCTCGTCAGCCGATGCCAGATGGCTCATGCACAGATCGATATCGAGGCCCGCGCACAATCCCGCGACATCGTCGCGCCAGTCGATCCCGAGCCGGCCCATCCCGCTATCGATCATCACATGGCAGGTGCCGCCCCCGACGCTGCGCCAGCGCGCGATCTGATCGGCGCTGTTGAGCACCGGAACCGCGCCGACCGCTAGCGCCAGTGCTTCCTCGCCCGGCGCGATTCCATGCAGCACTGCGATACGCGCAGGGTCGACAAGCCCGGCCAGCGCTTTCGCTTCGGCCCAGTGCGCCACGAAAAAGTCCCGACAGCCTGCCGCGGACAGCCGGGTCACGACATCCGCCGCGCCCAGGCCATAGCCATCAGCCTTCACCGCAGCGCCTGCCGAGGCGTTCCCGCTCAGCCTGTCCAGCGCCCGCCAGTTTGCAACCAGCGCGGCGCCATCGAGTACAAGCCGCATGTTCGCGTTAATGTGCGATGGGTCAGGGATGCTCCGGCTCCACTCCGGGCTTATGGGTTTCCTGCAGCCAGACCATGCTGACCACGAATGCCATGAGCACCACGCCCCAGGTGTACCACAATCCGGAATAGGGATTGCCGGTCTTGGCGATGATGAAGCTGGCGATGAACGGCAGGAAACCGCCGAAATAACCGGTGCCGAAATGATAGGGGATCGACATCGAACTGTAGCGGATACGCGGCGGGAACATCTCCGAAAGCAGCGCGGCGACCGGACCATAGGTCGCGGCGGACAGGGCCCCGAGCCCTGCCAGCGCTGCGACGATCACCGCTATGCTCGCCATCGGCGGGACGCGCGGCGTGAAGTCGTACCCGGCGGCCAGCAGCGCGGCATCGACGCCCTCGCTGCTGATATCGGAAACCACGGTATCGCCGATCTTGACCGCGACGCGAGGCCCCTCGCTCAGCGTGTAGCCCACGCCCTTGGCGGTGAATTGCGCAAGCAACTTGCCGCAGTCGCCTGTCTGTTCCTTGGCGAAGGGCGAATAGTCGCAATTGGGTCCGGAGATCACCACCGGCGCGCGCTCCATCGCGGCGTTGAGCGCCGGGTTGGCGACGCTCCCGATCAGCCAGAACAAGGGGAACACCAATACCAGCGTCAGCGCATAGCCCCACACGATCGGCTTCTTGCGGCCAAGCTTGTCAGAAAGCGATCCGAAATAAATGTAGAACATCATAGAGATGCACGCCGAGGCGCCGACGATGATCTCGGCCGCAGTATCGTCGACCCGCATCGGTCCCTTCAGGAACGACAGCGCCGAGAACATCGCGGTGTACCAGATCACGGTAAGCCCCGCAGCGATCCCGAACAGCGCCACGAACAGGCGCTTCTTGTTGCCGGGATAGGTGAAGCTTTCGACGAACGGATTGCCGGCGAGTTCGCCATCAGCCTTCATCGCCTTGAACACCGGGCTTTCGGACAGCTTGAGCCGCATCCACAGCGACACCGCGAGCAGCAGCAGCGACAGCAGGAACGGCACGCGCCAGCCCCACTCGTTCCACACCGCATCGCTCATGATCGCCTTGCAGCCGAGCACGACGACAAGGCTGAGCACGAAGCCGCCGACGACGCTCGCCTGGATGAAGCTGGTATAGAATCCGCGCTTTTCGGGTGGGGCGTGTTCGGACACATAGATTGCAGCGCCGCCATATTCGCCACCCAGCGCCAGCCCCTGCAGGATGCGCAACAGGATGATGATGATCGGCGCGGCAATGCCGATGGTGTCCGCCGACGGGATCAGGCCGACACCCGCGGTGGCGACGCCCATCAGCGTCACCGTCACCAGGAACGTGTACTTGCGCCCCAGCCGATCACCCAGAAAGCCGAACAGGATCGCGCCCAAGGGCCGAAAGCCGAATCCCACGGCAAAGCCCGCCCAGACCAGCAGCGTCTCGAGCGTGACATTGCCGCTGGGAAAGAACGTCCGCCCGATGATCGCGGCGAGCGTGCCGTAGATAAAAAAGTCGTACCATTCGAAAATGGTGCCAAGCGATGATGCGCCGATGACCAGCCGAATATCCGACTTGCTCGGCGTGATGGTGTCCCCGTTTGCTGCGACCGTTGCGGCCATCCAGCATCTCCCCAAATACGTCCCTATTCGAGTTCGAGTATCACCGCATCGACGGCAAGGCTATCCCCTTCGGCAGCGCTGATCGTCTTGACCGTGGCGGCCTTTTCAGCGCGCAGGATGTTCTCCATCTTCATCGCTTCGACGATCGCCAGCGGCTGGCCCGGCTGCACCTTGTCGCCCTCGGCGACGTGCAGCTTCACCAGAAGGCCGGGCATCGGGCAGAGCAGGAAGCGCGACAGATCGGGCGGCACCTTCTCGATCATGTGGCGGGCATGCTGCGCAACATGCGCGGGCAACACCTCGAACCGATGCGTGGCGCCGCGCGCGGTGAGCGCAAAGCCGGTGCGGGTGCGCTGGACCTTGACCGCAAGCTCGTCGGATACGTCCTCGTCGCCGAAGTCCGCGATCGCCATGCGGTCACCGGGGGTATAGCCCATGGCCATGTCGACGACCTCGCCATCGACCACGATCGCGTCTTCGCTGACCGAGACCTCCATCGCGACATCCCCATGCCGCACACGCCATTCGGATGGTGGGGTCAAGCGGTTGCCGAGCTGCCCGCTGACCCGCAAGCTGCGATCGGCCTCTGCTGTCGCGATGAACGCCGCGATCGCTGCGAGCCGCTGGAGCAGCTCGGGCGACGCCGGAGCGCCGTGGAAACCGTCGGGATATTCCTCGGCGATGAAGCCGGTGGTGATGTTGCCCGAGCGGAAGCGGGGGTGCTGCATCAGCGCCGAGACGAAATCGAGATTATGTCCGGGGCCTTCGAGCTCGAACCGGTCGATCGCCAGGATCTGCCGGTCGATCGCCTCGATGCGCGTATCGCCATAGGTGATCAGCTTGGCGATCATCGGATCGTAATGGATCGAGACCTCGCCGCCCTCTTCGACGCCGTCATCGACGCGCACGCCCTTCTTCTGCTTGGGCGGGTTGTAGCGCACCAGACGGCCGATCGACGGCAGGAAACCGCGATAGGGGTCTTCGGCATAGACGCGGTTCTCGACTGCCCAGCCGGTCAGCTTGACGTCGTCCTGGGTGAAGCCGAGCGGCTCGCCATTGGCGACGCGGATCATCTGCTCGACAAGGTCCAGCCCGGTGACCAGTTCGGTCACGGGGTGTTCGACCTGAAGCCGGGTGTTCATCTCGAGGAAGTAGAAGCCCTCGCCGGTGGTGTCGGCGCCCGAGACGATCAGCTCGACCGTGCCTGCGCTGTAATAGCCGACGGCCCGCGCCAGCGCGACCGCCTGCTCGCCCATCTTCTTGCGCATTTCGGGGGTGACGAACGGCGATGGCGCTTCTTCGACCACCTTCTGGTGGCGGCGCTGGATCGAGCATTCGCGTTCGCCGAGATAGACGATGTTGCCATGCTGGTCGCCGAGCACCTGGATTTCGATGTGGCGCGGCTGGAGGATGAACTTCTCGATGAACACGCGGTCGTCGCCAAAGCTGGCAAGGCCTTCGCGCTTGGTCGCCTCGAAGCCCTCGCGCACGTCCTGCTCGGTATAGGCCAGCCGCATGCCCTTGCCGCCACCGCCGGCTGACGCCTTCATCATCACCGGATAGCCGATCTCGCCCGCAATCCGCACGGCATGCTCGGTATCGTCGATCTCGCCGACAAAGCCCGGCACGACGTTAACGCCCGCTTCCAAGGCCAGTTTCTTGGACTCGATCTTGTCGCCCATCGCGGCGATCGCGCCGGGAGGTGGGCCGATAAAGGTGATGCCCGCTGCCTTCAGCGCCTCGGCAAAGCTGGTGCGCTCCGAGAGAAAACCATAGCCGGGGTGTACCGCATCCGCGCCGGTGGCCTTGCACACCTCGATGATCTTGTCGGCAAGCAGATAGGACTGCGCGGCGGGCGACGGGCCGATGTGCACCGCTTCATCCGCCATCTCGACATGCGGGCTGCGCGCGTCGGCATCCGAATAGACGGCCACCGTCTTGATACCCATCTTGCGGGCGGTGCGGATGACGCGGCAGGCGATCTCGCCGCGGTTGGCAATCAGGATTTTGGTGATTGGCATGATAGGTCAAATCCACTTTTTGGGTCTTGCTCGACCGAAGTTGGGAAGAGGAACTGGAGCGCCTCGGATGAGACGGTGTGATAAATCGTCGCGTGGGTCAGATCGGGGCGTGGCGCATAGCACCAGGTCTGATCCGCACGCTTGCGGGCGGCCAGTGCCGCGGTCAGCCGGTCGACCCCGGTCTGCATCTCGCGGCCTTCGTTGGCGATCGTGAGGTACAGCCGGTGCGGCTTGGCAGAAGGTTTGGCGAGCAGAGCGCCCGAAGCCTTGGCCAGCCGCTCGTCGTCCCACCACAGGCTCGGGCTGATCGCAGCATAGTGATCGAACAGGTCGGGCTCGGTGAGATAGGTCTCGACGATGAACAGCCCGGCGAGCGATTCCCCGATCACGCCGGTTTGCCCCGAGATGCGATAGCTCTTGGCGACCATCGGCATGACTTCATCACGGATAAAGGCGCGAAAAGCTGCCGAGCCTCCCGCGGTCGGAAACTCCTTGAGCAGCGCGGGGTCGCTGGTCGGCCCTGTCAGTTCGCGCCTGCGGTCCTTCGTGGCAACGCCGACCACGATCACATCCTGCGACCGCGCCCACAACGCGCCGAGCGCAGACGTGCCCGCGATATGCAAAAAGTCCTGGTCCAGCCCGCCATCGATGAGATAGAGCACCGGGTAGGTCTTGCCCGATGTCGCGTAATCGGCAGGCAGATAGACGTTGACCACCCGCTCCTGCGCCAACGGGTTCGACGCCAGCGTGTGCGTCTCGCCGATGGTGATCGGCACAGGCTGCGCATGGGCGGTCGTCACGCCGACAAACGACAGCAAGAGCAGGAACAGCAAGCGCAAGCTCACTCCGCTGCCTCGAGATGCCCATGCGGCTGTGCGGCCATCGCCTTCATGCCGAGTTTGCTCAGCAGCGCGCCATCCTTGTCGTCGCCGGCATTGGGCGCGGTGAGCAGCTTGTCGCCGGTGAAGATGCTGTTCGCGCCCGCCATGAAGCACAGAGCCTGGCAGCTTTCGGACATACTCTCGCGGCCCGCGCTCAGCCGTACCATCGAGCGCGGCATGGTGATGCGCGCGACCGCCACCGTGCGAACGAACTCGATCTCGTCGATCTTGGCGAGCGGCGTGTCGGCGAGCATGTCGCCCAGCACCGTGCCCTTGACCGGGACGAGCGCGTTGATCGGCACGCTTTCCGGGTGCGGCATGGTGGCAAGCGCGTGGATGAAGCCGATGCGGTCGGAGCGCGTCTCGCCCATGCCAACGATGCCGCCGCAGCACACGTTGATGCCTGCCGAACGCACGTTGTCCAATGTCTCCATCCGGTCCTCGAAGGTGCGGGTGGTGATGACGTTGGCGTAGTTCTCGGGCGCGGTGTCGATGTTGTGGTTGTAGTAATCGAGCCCAGCATCGGCGAGCTGCTTGGCCTGGCTCGCGGTGAGCATGCCCAGCGTCATGCAGGTTTCCATGCCCATCTCGCGCACGCCCTTGACCATCGCGGCGAGCTTGGGGATGTCGCGATCCTTGGGGTTGCGCCACGCCGCGCCCATGCAGAACCGGCCCGAGCCGTGGTCCTTGGCCTGTGCCGCGGCCTGCAGCACCGCCTGCACGTCGAGCAGCTTGGTCGCCTTGACCCCGCTTTCGGCCGCAGTCGATTGGCTGCAATAGCCGCAATCCTCGGGGCAACCGCCGGTTTTGATCGACAGCAAGGTCGAGAGCTGGACTTCGTTGCGCGGGAAATTGGTGCGGTGGATGGTCTGCGCCTCGAACATCAGGTCGTTGAACGGCAGATCGAACAGCGCAGTGATTTCATCGCGGCTCCAGTCTGTCCTTGCGGTTCCCTGCGCAGGCATGGGCCCATCTCCTGAGCGTCCGGCTGGCGCAGCATGATTTGGAGAGACCAGGCGATGGGCCCCTGCCTGCGCAGGGGACCGGGTAGTAAGATCATTCATTCTGCAGCTTCCTGAACTGGGGGCATGTTGTGGCCGAGCAGACGCAGAACGTCCGCAGCGCATTCTACGACGTTCGATCCGGGGCCGTAGATGCCCTGGACGCCGGCATCGCGGAGGAAGTCGTAATCCTGCGGCGGGATGACGCCGCCGACGATCACCTTGATGTCGTTGCGCCCGGCTTCCTTGAGGCCCGCGATCAGCTCGGGGATCAACGTCTTGTGCCCGGCGGCCAGCGACGAAGCGCCGACGACATCGACATCGCTCTCGAGCGCGAGCACCACGGTCTCTTCGGGTGTCTGGAACAGCGGCCCCGAGACGATCTCGAAGCCGAGGTCGCCAAAGGCCGAGGCGATCACGTTCGCGCCGCGATCATGGCCGTCCTGGCCCATCTTGGCGACGAGCAGCTTGGGCTTGCGGCCCAGACGGCGTTCGACGGCCTTGACGCCCTCGACCACCTGCGCCCAGCGGCCGTCATCGACATACGGCGCGCTGTAGACGCCCTTCACCGGGGTCGGCACGGTCGCATAGCGCCCGAACACATCCTCCATCGCCTGGCTGATCTCGCCCAATGTCGCGCGCGCACGCGCGGCATCGACCGCGAGCGCGAGCAGATTGCCGTCGCCCCTCGCGCCTTCGCGCAAAGCATCGAGCGCAGCCTGGCAGGCAGCGCCATCGCGCGACGCCTTGACCGACGCGATCCGGGCCACCTGGCCTTCGCGCACCTTGGCGTTGTCGACGTTGAGCGTCTCGAGATGGTCCTCGGTCGGCAGGCGATACTTGTTCACGCCGACCACGACATCCTCGGCGCGATCGACCCGAGCCTGGCGTCCGGCAGCGGCTTCCTCGATCATCGCCTTGGGCCAGCCCGCCGCCACGGCCTTGGCCATGCCGCCTTCGCTTTCGACACGCTCGATGATCTCCCACGCCTTGTCGACCAGTTCCTGCGTCAGGCTTTCGATATAGTAACTGCCCCCCAGCGGATCGACCACGTTGGTCATCCCGGTTTCTTCCTGGATCACCAGCTGGGTGTTGCGGGCGATGCGTGCGGAGAAATCGGTGGGCAGTGCGATCGCTTCATCAAGCGCATTGGTGTGCAGCGACTGCGTTCCGCCCAGCATCGCGGCCATTGCCTCGATCGTGGTGCGGATCACGTTGTTGTACGGGTCCTGCTCGGTCAGCGACACGCCCGAGGTCTGGCAGTGGGTGCGCAGCATCTTCGAGCGCTCGTCCTGCGCGCCCAACTGGGTCATCACCCGATGCCACAGCACGCGCGCGGCGCGCAATTTGGCGATTTCCATGAAGAAGTTCATGCCGATGGCGAAGAAGAACGAGAGGCGCCCGGCGAACTTGTCGATGTCGAGGCCCGAGGCGACACCGTATTTCACATATTCCATGCCGTCGGCGATGGTGAAGGCGAGCTCCTGCACCTGCGTCGCGCCGGCTTCCTGCATGTGATAGCCGGAGATCGAGATGCTGTTGAACTTGGGCATCTCGCGGCTGGTATAGCCGAAGATGTCCGAGATGATCCGCATCGAAGGCTCGGGCGGATAGATATACGTGTTGCGGACCATGAACTCCTTGAGGATGTCGTTCTGGATGGTCCCGTCGAGCAGTTTGCGATCCACCCCCTGCTCTTCGCCTGCGACGATGAAGAACGCGAGGATCGGGATCACCGCGCCGTTCATCGTCATGCTGACCGACATCTTGTCGAGCGGGATACCGTCGAACAGGATCTTCATGTCCTCGACGCTGTCGATCGCCACGCCCGCCTTCCCGACATCGCCGGTGACGCGCGGGTGGTCGCTGTCATAACCGCGGTGGGTGGCGAGATCGAACGCGACCGAAAGCCCCTTCTGCCCGGCTGCAAGGTTGCGGCGATAGAAAGCGTTCGATTCCTCGGCGGTGGAGAAACCCGCGTACTGGCGAATCGTCCACGGCCGGCCCGCATACATGCTGGCGCGTACCCCGCGGGTGAACGGCGCAAAGCCCGGAAGGCCGGGATCGACCGACACATCGTCCGCGGTATACAGCGGCTTGACCGCGATCCCCTCGGGCGTCTGCCAGGTGAGATCGCGTCCCTTGACCTCCTTTTCGGCCAGAGCCTGCCAGTCGGCGATTTTGGGTGTGTCGGTCATGCTGTCGGTCCCGTGTGTGTGATCAGCTGCCGGTGAAGTTCGGCTTGCGCTTCTGCAGGAAGGAGATTGCGCCTTCGCGCGCATCGTTGGTGTCGCCGGCGATCTTCTGGCCTTCGGCCTCGCGGGTCAGCGCGGTGGCGAAGTCGCATTCGAGCGCTTCGACCAGGTTCTTGCGCATGATGCCGAGCGCCACGGTGGGCATCGCGGCCAGCCGCGCGGCCAGCGCCATCGCCTCGTCGATCAGGCTGTCGTGCTCGACCACCTTGTAGACCATGCCCCAGTCGTGCGCCTTGGCGGCGGGGATCTTTTCGCCCAGCATCATCATCTCGGTCGCGCGCGCCTTGCCGATCAACCGGGTGAGCATCCAGCTCGCGCCGCCATCGGGCACCAGACCGATGTTGACGAACGCCTGCAGGAAATAGGCCTTTTCGCTCGCCACGACGAAATCGGGCGCGAGGCCGATCGAGCAACCGACGCCTGCGGCAGGGCCATTGACTGCGCTGATTGTCGGGATGTGCAGACGGTGCAGCTTGAGCAGCATCGGATTGTAGTGCTGGGTCAGCGCCTTGTAGCTGCCCTGCCCGCCCGAAATCGAGCTGTCACGCCCGCCGGTCAGATCCGCCCCCGAGCAGAAACCCTTGCCCGCGCCGGTGATGACCAGCGCGCGTGCATCACCCAGGTGATCGAGCGCATCGTTGATCTCGCCCGCCATCGGCAGCGAACAGGCATTCAGCCGCTCGGGCACGTTCAGCGTGATGGTGGCAATCTGGTCGGCGATCTCGAGCTTTATGGTTTCGTAGGTCATGACGGCATTCTTCTCCCTTAAAGCCCTCTCTCCTTCAGGGGAGAGGGTTGGGAGAGGGGCAGTCGCCCAACGTTGGCGGGACGTCCGATCCCCCTCTCCCTTCGCCACTTCGTGGCTCTTCCCTCTCCCCTCAAGGGGAGAGGGCGTCTAATGCTTCGGCGTCTCCATGATCTCGGTCAGCACCCCGCCCATATCCCTGGGATGCACGAAGAAGATCAACGTCCCGTGCGCGCCAATCCGAGGCTCACCCAATACCCGCTTGCCCAGCGCCTCGAACTCCGCTTTCGCTGCATGAATATCGGGCACCTCATAGCACATATGATGCTGCCCCCCGGCCGGGTTCTTCTCGAGAAACGAGCCGATCGAGGCATTGCCCGGCAGCGGCTCGATCAGTTCGATCTGCGTGCCATTGAGCGCGCCATCCGCGCCCGGCGTATCGACAAAGCACACCTTCACCCCCTGTTCGGGCAGGTCGAACGGATCATGGATCTTGGTCGCGCCCATGACATCGCGGTAGAACACGATGGCATCCGCGATCGAGGGCGTGGCGACGCCAATATGATTGAGACGGCCTAGCTTCATTGTCCGTTCCTATGAATGTTCATCACTTTCTCAGCGATTTGGCTGTGAACACCTGTCGGGTTCAAGCCCATGTTTTCTTGCTCGGCCCATTTTAAGAATGCTTCAATGTCCTGAAGTCCAGCTCCGGCATGGAGCATTTGAAAAAGCTGAAAGGCATAGCTGTCATATTCGTCTTTAGCGCTCGCAAACTGGTTCACCCCTATAGGGTCCCACTCTTCCCAAAGAAGCGCCTTGAGCTTTTCGAGTTCAATGATCACAACGGAATATTGTCATGCTTCTTCCAGGGATTTTCCAGCTGCTTGTTGCGCAGCTTGCGCAAGCCCAGCGCGATCCGCCGCCTTGTCGAATGCGGCATGATCACCTCGTCGATAAAGCCCTTGGAGGCCGCGACGAACGGGTTGGCGAAGCGGGCTTCGTATTCCTTGGTGCGTTCGGCGATCTCGTCCGCTGTACGCCCACGGAAGATGATCTCGACCGCGCCCTTGGCGCCCATCACCGCGATTTCGGCGGTGGGCCAGGCGTAGTTGAGGTCGCCGCGCAGGTGCTTTGACGCCATCACGTCGTACGCGCCGCCATAGGCCTTGCGGGTGATGACGGTGATCTTCGGGACCGTCGCCTCGGCATAGGCATAGAGCAATTTCGCGCCGTGCTTGATGATGCCGCTGTGTTCCTGCGCCACGCCGGGCAGGAAGCCGGGGACGTCGACAAAGGTGATGATCGGGATCTCGAAGCAATCGCAGAAGCGCACAAAGCGCGCGGCTTTCTTGGACGAGTTGATGTCGAGACATCCCGCTAGCACCATCGGCTGGTTGGCGACGACGCCCACCGTACGGCCTTCGATCCGGCCGAAGCCGGTGATGATGTTGCCCGCGTGGGTCGGCTGGATCTCGAAGAACTCGCCCTCGTCGAGCGTCTTCCTGATCAGCTCGTGCATGTCATAGGGCATGTTCGGGTTGGCCGGGATCAGCGTGTCGAGGCTGTTCTCGATCCGGTCGAACGGGTCCGCGGTCGGGCGCTCGGGCAGATCCTCGCGGTTCGACAGCGGCAGATAATCGATCAGATCGCGCGCGGCGAGCAGCGCCTCGATGTCGTTGTCGAACGCGACATCGGCGACGCCCGACTTGGCGGTGTGCGTGACGGCACCGCCGAGCTCCTCCTGCGTCACCACCTCGTTGGTCACGGTCTTGACCACATCGGGGCCGGTGACGAACATGTAGCTCGAATCCTTCACCATGAAGATGAAGTCGGTCATCGCGGGGCTGTAGACCGCGCCGCCAGCGCAAGGCCCCATGATCAGGCTGAGCTGCGGCACCACGCCCGATGCCAGCACGTTGCGCTGGAACACCTCGGCATAACCGCCGAGTGACGCCACGCCTTCCTGGATGCGCGCGCCGCCCGAATCGTTGAGGCCGATCACCGGCGCGCCGACCTTGAGCGCCATGTCCATGATCTTGCAGATCTTCTGCGCGTGGCGCTCCGAGAGCGATCCGCCGAACACGGTGAAGTCCTGGCTGAACACGAAGACGAGGCGGCCGTTGACCGTGCCCGATCCGGTGACAACGCCGTCGCCGGGGATGATCTGGTCCTGCATGCCGAAGTCGGTGCAGTTGTGCTCGACGTACATGTCGAGCTCCTCGAAACTGCCCGGATCGAGCAGCACGTCGATGCGTTCGCGCGCGGTCAGCTTGCCCTTGCTATGCTGGGCTGCGATGCGCTTTTCGCCGCCGCCCAGATGCGCTTTCTCGCGCCGCTCGGCGAGTTCTTCCAATATGGCCTGCATCGCATCCCTCTTGTCTGAATTTCGGACCGCATCCTTTTCAGCCTTTGAAGGCAGGCGCAAATGTTAAATTGCAAACTTGCAAAGCGCATGTTTGCAAACTAGCGATGAGGCATGTCGACCCGCAAGCGCCTCTATGCCGGATCCCGCGTTCGCGCATCCCGCCGCCGCAGTGGTCTCAACCAGGCAGCGATGGCCGAGGCCTTGGGGATTTCGGCGAGCTATCTCAGCCAGATCGAGAACGACGAGCGCCCGGTGACCACCGCGGTGCTGACCGCATTGTCGCGGCGGTTTGCGTTCGATACCGAGGCTGAAGACGGCACCGGCGAAGTGTTGCAGCCAATCCTCGACGACCCGCTTTTCGCAGGCGCAGACATCGACCCGGCAAGGCTCGCGCGCTGGCAGGAAGTGCAGCCCGATTTCGCTGCTATGCTCTCGACGCTGTATCAGGGATACCGCCAGGCGCAGGAACGCGCCGCGATGCTCGACGACAGCCTCGCGGGCACCGGGCAGCACGCCGCGCGGCTGCCCTGGGAAGAGGTGCGCGACTGGTTTCACGAAGCGGGCAATTACATCGACCTGCTCGACCGCGAGGCCGAGCGGATTGCGGAACAGCTCGGTGACGCGCTGAACGCGGACGGGCTGTCCGACCGGCTGAACCAACGCCATGGCATCACGCTGGGCTGGCACCAGGGCACCACAGCCGACACATCGCTCAGCCGGTTCGACCGGGACAGCCGCACGCTGTCGCTTGATCGCAGCATGGCGCCCGAATCGCGCTATTTCCAGCTCGCGCACCGGCTGGTGGCCGAGGAGATGCGCGATGCCATCGCCGCGCTCGCCGCCAGCGCTGATTTGCGCAGCGAACAGGCGCGCAGGCTGGTCGCGGTGGGGCTGGCGAACTATGCCGCCGGCGCGCTGGCGATGCCCTATGCGCGCTTTCGCAACACCGCGATGGCGTGCCGTCATGATATCGAGCAATTGAGCCAGAGCTTCGGGGTGAGCTTCGAGCAAGCGTGCCACCGGCTGTCGACGCTGCAGCGGCCCGGCGCGCGCGGGCTGCCGGTGTTCTTCTGCCGGGTCGACATGGCGGGCAACATCACCAAACGGCACAGCGCCACCCGGTTGCAGTTCGCGCGCTTCGGTGGCGCGTGTCCGCTCTGGGTGGTGCACGAGGCCGCCGCGATCCCCGACCGCATTCTCGTCCAGCTCGCCGAGACCCCCGACGGGGTGCGCTATGTCTCGATGGCCAAGGGGCTGGTCAAGCCCTCGGGCAGCTATGGCCGCAAGCCGCGCCGCTATGCCGTCGCTTTAGGCTGCGAGGTCGAGCACGCGCGGCATTTCATCTATGCCGACGGGCTCGATACCACCGCGGTGGGCGCGGTCACCCCGATCGGGATCGGCTGCCGCACCTGCCCGCGCGACAATTGCGACCAGCGCGCGTTTCCGCCCACCGATCGCCCGTTGCTGATCGACCCCGACCGGCGCGGCATGGTGCCGTACCGGATCGGGTAACGATCAAGCGCGCGTCGGCGCTTACTTCATCAGCACCAGTTCTTCGGCCATGCTGGGGTGCAGCGCCACGGTGTCGTCGAACGCCTGCTTGGTCAGCCCCGCCTTTACCGCGATCGCCGCCGCCTGCAGGATTTCGGGCGAATCCGGGCCGATCATGTGCAGCCCGAGGATCTTGCCCGAGGGTTCCTCGGTGATCATCTTGTAAAGCCCGCGCTCGGCCCGGTGTGCGAACACGTTGCGCATCGGGCGGAAGTCGGACGAATAGACGCGGATGTTGCCATAGCGGTTGCGCGCCTCGCCTTCGGTCAGGCCGACAGAGGCAATCGGCGGCTGCGAGAACACCGCGGTGGGAATGCAGTTGTAATCGACGGTGCTCGGCTTGTCGCCGAACACGGTATCGGCGAACGCCTGCCCCTCTCGGATCGCCACCGGGGTCAACTGCACACGGTTGGTGACATCGCCCACCGCATAGATGCTGTCGCAACTGGTCTTGCTGTATTCGTCCACCGGGATCGCACCCAGGTCGTCAGTCTCGATCCCGGCATGTTCCAGACCCAGACCTTCGACATTGGGAACGCGTCCGGTGGCGAACATCACGATATCGGTATGGATCGGGTCCTGACCCTTGAGATAGACGTCGAGCGTGCCGTCCTCGCGCTTTTCGATCTTCTCGAACGGTGCGTTGAACTTGAACTCGATCCCCTTGGTCATCGAAATCTGCAGCAGCCGGTCGCGCAACGATTCATCATAGCCGCGCAGAATGCTGTCACTCCGGTTGACGATGGTCACCTTGGTGCCCAGGCCATTGAGAATGCCGGCGAACTCGTTGGCGATATAGCCGCCGCCCGCGATCACCGCGCGCTTGGGGAGTTCGTCGAGGTGGAACATCTCGTTCGAGGTCAGGATATGCTCGGCGCCCGGGAATTCGGGAACGAACGGACGCGCGCCAACGGCGATCAGGATGTACTTCGCGCTGATCTCCTTGCCGCTGGCAAGCTTCACCCGGTGCGGCGCGATGATCGTCGCGCGCTGGTCGATGATCGTGACGTTGTGGTTGGTGAGCGTCGAGATATACGCCGCATTCAGCCGGTCGACATCGCCCAGCACCCGATCGCGCAACACCTGCCAGCTGAACTTGGCGCCCTCGATGGTCCAGCCATAGTTCTGCGCGTCTTCCAGATCCTCGGCGAAGTGCGACCCATAGACCAGCAGCTTTTTGGGCACGCAGCCGCGAATGACACACGTGCCGCCGACGCGGTATTCCTCGGCCACCGCGACCTTGGCGCCGTGCGACGAGGCGATGCGCGAGGCGCGCACCCCGCCCGATCCCGCTCCGATGACGAACAGGTCGAAATCATAGTCACTCATGTACTCAAACTCCCGGGAATCGGAATGGGAACGGCCCTTACAGACCTGCAGCCTCGATCAGCGCGGCGGTGGAAGGGTCGAAATCGCCGGACTGGCGGTTGTCCATGGATTTGGCGATTTCCTTGCCCAATTCAACACCGAACTGGTCAAAAGGATTGATCCCCAGCAGCATCGCGTTGGCGAAGGTGCGGTGTTCGTAGAACGCCAGCATCGCCCCCAGGCTCGCTGGGTCAACGTTGTCGAGCAGGATCGTCACCGATGGCCGGTCGCCGGGATAGCTGCGCTGCGGGTCGTCGCTGGCCTTGCCCTGCATCAGCGCCGCCCCTTGCGCAAAGCAGTTGGTGAGCAACGCACGGTGGTGCGCCTCGTCGAATTCATGCACCGAAAGCCGCGCCGCGATAAACTCCACCGGCACCAGATGCGTGCCTTGATGGAGCAGCTGGAATACCGCGTGCTGGGCGTCGGTGCCCACCCCGCCCCAAGTGATCGGCGCGCTGGGCCGGGTGAGCGCAGAACCGTCGCGCATCACCAGCTTGCCGTTGCTCTCCATCTCGAGCTGCTGGAGATAGTCGGGCAGCAACCGCAACCGCTCGTCATAGGCGAACACCGCCCGCGTCTGGCAGCCACGGACCTGCGCGTAATACAGGTCGGCAAAGGCCGCGAGCACCGGCAGGTTGCGCTCCCAGGGGGCGGTGGCGAAATGCTGGTCCATCGCGAGCGCACCGGCGCGGAATGCCGCGAACCCCTCGTTGCCCAGCGCCATCGCGACTGGAAAGCCGATGCTCGACCACACCGAGTAGCGTCCGCCGACACTCTCGGCGAACGGCAGGATGCGGGTCTCGTCGATGCCCCATTCGGCGGCCTTGTCGGGCGCAGCGGTCAGCGCGACCAGCTGGCCAAAGGGATCGTCCACCCCGCCCTCGCGCAGCCATTCGATCGCGCTGTTGGCGTTCATCAGCGTTTCGGTGGTGGTGAAGGTCTTCGATGCGATCGCGACCAATGTCTTGGCAGGATCGAAATTGGCCACCGCCTCGGACAGGGACTCGCCATCGACGTTCGCGACCACGGCGACGTCATAACGGTCGCTGTCGCGGCACAGTGCATCGATCACCAATTTGGGACCCAGCGCCGATCCGCCGATGCCGATGTGCAGGATATGGCGGATTTCGCCGAGCAGCCCTTCTTCGATGGCTTCGACCAGCGCCGCCATCCGAGCGTGGAGCGCGGTTGCCTGTTCGACCGCATCGGCAGCGCCCATGCCGCGCTCGGCGGGGTGTTCGGACGCCCGGTCCTCGCTGGTGTTGATCTTCGCCCCCGACAGGAACTGGTCACGCATCCCGGCCAGGTGCATCGCCTCGGCAAGTTCGCCGAAACGTGCGATCAGCCCGCTATCCAGATGGGTCTTGGAAAAATCGAACAATATGTCCGTGCCGCCAACGGGCAAGCGTTGCGACAGCTGCGCCAGCCTGTCCGCGTCCTCGGTGAACAGCTGGCCAAGCGTCTGGCGGGGGTGATTTGCAATCGATTGCCAGATGGCATCGGCGCTGTGCGGCATGGCTGTTCTCTTTCTTCAGGCTTCGGGACGAGGCGGGTTTAGCGGGGCATATCCAGCTTGGCGAGAGGCTTGCCAAACCACTTGCCGCTGATCGACAGGGGCTTGACGGGGCATAGGGTCATCCGCAAAGGGAGAAAATGACCGAAACCGTCGCAAACGCCCCGAAAGCCAAGTCTGAAACGGCGGATTTTCTGCAGTTTCTGGTCAAGCTGGCGATTTTCTTCTTTATCTTGCGCAGCTTCATCATTTCCCCGTTCAATATCCCGTCGGAATCGATGCAGCCGCGGCTGGTCGTGGGCGACTATCTGCTCGTGTCGAAATGGTCCTATGGCTATTCGCGCTACTCGATGCCGTTCAACCTGCCGATCATTCCCGGACGGGTCCTGGCGAGCCAGCCCGAGCGCGGCGATGTCGTCGTGTTCAAGGCACCGCCGACAGCTGGCGCCGACTATATCAAGCGCGTCATCGGCCTGCCCGGCGACACCATCGAAATGCGCGACGGCACCGTATGGCTGAACGGCAAGGCCGTGCAACGGCGGCGGGTCGCCGATTTCGTGATCCCGGTGTCGCCCAACACCCGCTGCTACGACCGCAGCTTCGAGGTGCCCGGCAGCGAAGGCGCCGCGGTGTGCAGCTATCCGCGCTTTCGCGAGACGCTGCCCGGTGGCAAATCCTATTATGTGCTCGACCTGATCGATGCGCCGCGTGACACCACCGAAGCGATCGTCGTGCCTGAAGGGCATATGTTCCTGATGGGCGACAACCGCGACAACAGCCTCGACAGCCGCTTCCCTGCGGTCGAAGGCCAGGGCATCGGCATCGTGCCGCAGGATCACCTGGTTGGTCGCGCGCTGGTGACGGTGTTCTCCACCGATGGCTCGGCGAGCTGGTTCCTGCCATGGACCTGGTTCACTGCCGCGCGCTGGGACCGTATCGGGGAAGGCTTTTGAGCAATCCCGTCGATCTGTCGGCGCTGGCGCCGATCATCGACCACGCGCCGAGCAACCCCGCCCTGTTCGTGCAGGCGCTGACCCATGGCAGCACCGGTCAGACGCCGGACTATCAGCGGCTGGAGTTTCTGGGTGACCGGGTGCTCGGCATGGTCATGGCAGACCTTCTCTATGCCCGCTTCCCCAAGGCCGCCGAAGGGCAAATGTCCGCGTTTCTCAACCGGCTGGTCTCGCGTGAAAGCTGCGCGGATATCGCCCGCGCCTGCAACCTTGGCGCGCTGATCCGGCTGGGCAAGCAGGCGCGCGACGATGGCGGCGCAGGCAGCACCAACATATTGGGCGATGTCGTCGAAGCGCTGATCGGCGCGCTGTATCTGGACGGCGGTCTGGCCAGCGCACGCAGCTTCATCGAACGGCACTGGGCCGAGCGCATCAGCGACATTGCCGAAGCGCCGCGGCACCCCAAGTCCGAACTTCAGGAATGGGCCGCTGCGCGCAACCGCAAGACGCCGACCTACACCATGCTCGGCAAGTCCGGGCCCGACCATGATCTGCGCTTCACCGTGCGGGTCGAAATCAAGGGACTGGGCGCCGCAGAGGCGACCGGGACCAGCAAACAGGAAGCCGAAACGCATGCCGCACGGCAGTTTCTGGCGGAGCACAACACATGACCGATACCCCTATTTCAACCCGCTGCGGCCTCGTCGCCGTCATCGGCGCACCCAATGCCGGCAAGTCTACCTTGGTTAACCAGCTTGTCGGCCAGAAGGTCGCGATCACCAGCCCCAAGGCACAGACCACGCGCGTCCGGCTGCTCGGCATCGCGATCGCCGGCAACACTCAGCTGATGCTGGTCGACACGCCCGGCATCTTCGACCCCAACCGCCGCTTCGACCGCGCGATGGTCAGCGCCGCGTGGGAAGGCTCGGACGGTGCGGACGTGATCGCACTCGTCGTCGATGCCAAGGCCAAGCTCAACGATCGGCTGACGACGTTGGTCGAGCAGCTCGCCACCCGGAAAGAGCGCAAGATCCTGGTGCTCAACAAGGTCGATATCGCCGCCAAGGACAAATTGCTGATCCAGGCGCAGAAGCTGCACGCCGCGGGCCAGTTCGATGAAGTGTTCTTCGTCAGCGCGCAGACCGGCGACGGCGTCCCCGAGCTCAAGGCGTTTCTCGCCGATGCGATGCCCGAGGGCGCGTGGCACTTCCCCGAAGACCAGGTTTCCGACGCCAGCGAGCGCATCCTCGCGACCGAGATCACCCGCGAGCAGCTCTTCAACCAGCTCCACGCGGAACTGCCCTATGCCAGCGCGGTGGTCCCTGAAAAATACGTCACCCGCAAGGACGGCTCGGTCGAGATCCACCAGCAGATCCTCGTCGCCCGCGACACCCAGCGCGCGATCGTGCTCGGCAAGGGCGGATCGCGGATCAAGGAAATCGGCGAGAAGGCCCGCACCGAGCTCGCCAAGGTGCTCGGCGTCGAGGTCCACCTCTATCTGCACGTCAAGGTGCAGGAAGGCTGGGACGAGGACCGCGAGATTTATGAAACGATTGGGCTGGGTTGGGTGAAGTAAAGCCGCCAATATTCGCGCAATGTCGAATAATGCGCAAGGTCGTCGAGCAGGTGGACGGCCGCGACATTGGGCAGCCGACCGGCAAGGTCCTGCGCCATTGCGACCGGTGACCAGTTGTCAGCAGTCCCGTGATAGAGTGTGACGGGCGGCGTGACGCGGCCCAGTTCATCCTCCCAGTCCTCGACATAGAGCGCGATCTCGCGGCGGTAGGTCGATAGCCCCGCCCCGAGCGAATGCTGCAGGATCGACAGCATCGCTGCCTTGAACGCAGGATCTTTGCTAAGCGCCAAATCAGCACCCTGCGCCGAGGCAAACAGCGCATCGTAAAGCTTGCCCGAGGCAAGCCGAGCCGCGATCGACTGAAGACGCACGATTCCTGCAAACAACGTCGGCCACGACCTCGCCAGTTTGAACACCGGCGCGCCTGCCATGCCACCCAGATAATCGCCCAGCGTCAGCGGTGCCGCAGCAGAGATCAGGTCAATTCCGGTGACCTGCAATCCCAGATAGGGCGCCGTGCGCAGCGCCGCACTCGCCCCCAGCGAGAAGCCTATCAGGCGCAATGGCTGGTCGGGAAATTGTGTTCGGATCGCATCTGCAAGGTGCTGCAAGTATCGGTCGGCGTCGGCCCAATCTTTTGCGTTTGAGCGGTCAACCACGTGCACGTCGCCGTGCCCAGTGTCCAAGCCTTCGCCAAACAGCGTCAACTCGCCTGGACCTCCGGGAATGCCGTGAAAATAGATCGATTGCCCCGCCATGCCGGATGTTTAGCAAGGGGCGCTGTTGCTGTTAATGACGATCTGTAAGGCCAGCACGAAGCG
This sequence comes from Blastomonas sp., assembly GCF_030373265.1. Taxonomy (GTDB): domain Bacteria; phylum Pseudomonadota; class Alphaproteobacteria; order Sphingomonadales; family Sphingomonadaceae; genus Blastomonas. The sequence goes on along the minus strand of NZ_JAUCZC010000010.1, from coordinate 50,096 downwards.
ACCAGTCCTCTCCCTTCCCGCTTGCGGGAGGGGCAGGTCTGGCTTGCCAGACCGGGGTGGGCCGGGAGTTCGCAACGTTACAGGCCCACCCCGTCTTCGCCTTCGGCTCAGCCACCCCTCCCGCAAGCGGGAGGGGAGAGGGTTGCGTCAGGCTTCTGTCTTTGCTGGCTTCTTCGCAGCCGGCTTCTTTGCGGGAGCCTTTTTCGCAGCAGGCTTCTTGGCCGGAGCGTCCTTCTTCGCCGCCGCTTTCTTCGGCGCGGCCTTCTTCGCCGCTGGCTTCTTGCCCTTCTTGGCAGGCGCCTTGGCCGCGCGTTCGGCGATCAGTTGCAGCGCGACGTCAAGCGTCAGCTCGTCCTTGTTCACGTCCTTGGGGATCGTCGCATTGACGCTGCCGTCGGTGACGTAAGCCCCGTAGCGGCCTTCCATAACTTTGACGTCGGTGTCGGTCGCGGGGTTCTTGCCCAGCACCTTGAGCGGTTCGGGCGCGCTGCGTGAGCGGCCCGGGTTGGCGAGCGCCTCGGCGAGCTTGACCACGGCTGCGTTCATACCCGTCTCGAACACCTCCATCGTGCCCGAAAGCTTGGCGTATTTGCCGTTGTGCGACAGGTACGGGCCATAACGGCCGATGCTCGCGGTGATGACGTTGCCGGTTTCAGGATGCACACCGATCTCGCGCGGCAGCGAGAGCAGCTTGAGCGCCCATTCGAGCCCGAAGTCTTCGCCCGGAACGTCCTTGGGGATCGACGAGCGCTTGGCTTCCTTGCCTTCGCCAAGCTGGACATAAGGGCCAAACCGGCCCGAGCGCTTGGTGACGGGTTCGCCGGTCACAGGATCGTTGCCCAGTTCCTCGGGGCCCGTGTCGGCGCCATCGCCCTCGCCGCCGCCTTGCGCGAACCGGCGGGTGTATTTGCACTCGGGATAGTTCGAGCACGCCACAAACGCGCCGAACTTGCCGCCGCGCAGCGCGAGGCGACCCTCGCCACACTTCGGGCACAGCCGCGGATCGCCGCCATCGGCCTGTTTGGGAAACAGATACGGCTCGAGGAAGATGTCGAGCTCGGCGGTGATCTCAGAGGGCTTCTGCTCCATGACCTCGGCGGTCTTGGGCTTGAAGTCGCGCCAGAACGCCTCGAGCACCGCGCGCCATTCGGCGCGCCCGCCGCTGACGTCATCGAGCTGGTCCTCGAGCCCGGCGGTGAAGTCATAGGCGACATAGCGTTCGAAGAACCGCTCGAGAAAGCCCGTGAGCAATCGCCCCGATTCCTCTGCAAAGAAACGGTTTTTCTCGACCTTCACATAGCTGCGATCTTTCAGCACCTGGATGATCGAGGCATAGGTCGACGGGCGGCCGATGCCCAGCTCTTCCAAGCGCTTGACCAGCGACGCTTCGGAAAAGCGCGGCGGCGGCTGGGTGAAATGCTGGACCGCATCGACCGACTTCTTCGCCGGGCTGTCACCCTTCGACATGATCGGCAACAGGCCGCCGTCTTCGCTGTCGCTGTCGTCGAGCCCTTCCTCGTAGAGCGCGAGAAAGCCGGGGAACTTCACGACCTGACCGTTGGCGCGCAGCGCGGTGCGGCCGGTACCATCGACCAGTTCGACCACGGTGCGCTCGAGCAAAGCGGTCGCCATCTGGCTGGCGAGCGCGCGCTTGAACACCAGGTCATAGAGCCGGGCATGATCGCCCGATCCGGCCTTGTCGCGGCTGAAGTCGGTGGGCCGGATCGCTTCATGCGCTTCCTGCGCGTTCTTGGCCTTGGTCTGGTACTGGCGCGGGGTCTCGGGGAGGTAATGCCCCGAATAGCGGTCCGAAATCGCCTTGCGCGCTTCCTGGATCGCACCGGGGTCCATCTGCACCCCGTCGGTCCGCATATAGGTGATCGCGCCGTCCTCGTAGAGCGACTGCGCGATCCGCATCGTGTGGCTGGCCGAGAAGCCGAGCTTGCGCGCGGCCTCCTGCTGCAGCGTCGAGGTGGTGAACGGCGGCGGCGGGTTGCGCTTCAAGGGCTTGGTCTCGACCGTCTCGACCACGAAATGCCCAGCCTCGACCTTGGCCTTGGCGGCGTCGGCAGCACCAGCATTACCCAGCGACAGTTTGTCGAGCTTTTCGCCCTCGAGCCTGACAAGCCGCGCGGTGAAGGGCTGGCCCCCCTGCTCCATCTGCGCAGTCACCGACCAATATTCCTGCGCGGTAAACGCCTCGATCTCGCGCTCGCGCTCGACGATCAGCCTGAGCGCGACTGACTGCACGCGGCCTGCCGACTTGGCACCGGGCAGCTTGCGCCACAGCACCGGCGAGAGCGTGAAGCCCACCAGATAATCGAGCGCGCGGCGCGCACGATAGGCATCGATCAGATCGGTATCGAGCTGGCGCGGCGCGGCCATCGCCTCGGTCACCGCTTTCTTGGTGATCGCGTTGAAGGTGACGCGCTCGACCTCCTTTGGCAGCACCTTGCGCTTGGTCAGCACTTCCAGAACATGCCAACTGATCGCCTCGCCCTCGCGGTCAGGGTCGGTCGCGAGGATCAGTCGGTCGGCCTTCTTGGCCTCGTCGGTGATCGCCTTCAACTGCCGCGTCTTGTCGGCATACGCCTCCCAGACCATGTCGAAATCATTGTCGGGATCGACCGAGCCATCCTTGGGGGCGAGGTCGCGGATATGACCGTACGAGGCCAGCACCCGATAATCGGAGCCAAGGTATTTTTCGATGGTCTTGGCCTTGGCCGGCGACTCGACGATAACCAGTTGCATTGATTGGACTTTCTGAAAGCTCTCGCGTGTGCGTATAAGCTGGGGCCGGTTATCCGCATTCGTCAAGGGCGTCCATAGGCGATAAACGGGGTCAGATCAGTGACACGTCAGATGAGCGATACCCGGCCCGCCGCGTGCCGCTCGATCAGCCCGGCCAGTTCCAGGTCGAGCAGGATCATCTGCACCGCGCCGCTTTCGATCCCCGATTGGCGCACCAGCTCGTCGATCCCCACCGGCGCTACGCTGAGCAGGCTGACCAGCGCAGCGCGGGCGTGGTCGTCGGGCTCGGCAACCGGCACTGCCGCGGCATAGCGCAGCGCAGGCGCCGCCACCTTCTGGACCTGCGCGCCAGCAAAAGGTTCGATCAGTTCAAGGATATCGCCCACGCTTTGCACCAGCGTCGCTCCGCTGCGGATCAGCTCGTTGCAGCCGCGCGAGCGCGAATCGAGCGGTGAACCGGGAATCGCCATGACGTCGCGCCCCGCCTCGGCCGCCAGCCGCGCGGTGATCAGCGAGCCCGATTTGGGTGCCGCCTCGACCACCAGAGTGCCCAGCGCCATTCCGGCGATGATGCGGTTGCGATAGGGGAAATGCCGCGCCAGCGGTTCGGTCCCCGGCGGCTGTTCGGCAATGACCAGCGCCCGCTCGCCCATCTCGGTCTGAAGATCGCGATTCTCGGGCGGGTAGCTGATGTCGATCCCCGATGCGATCACGCCAGCGGTGCTGGCCAGTCCGCCACCTGCGATCCGCATCGCGCCTTCGTGCGCGGAGGTATCGATCCCGCGCGCCAGCCCCGAGACCACGAGATAGCCCGCCTCGGCGAGTTCGCCTGCGATCTGCCGGGCAAAGCGGCACGCGGCGGCAGATGCATTGCGCGCGCCGACCATTGCGATCGCAGGCCGCCGCAGCAGTGCGTGGTCGCCGCGGATGGTCAGAACCGGCGGGGCGTTGTCGATATGCCCCAGCAAGGCGGGGTAATCGCCATCATCGGCGAAAAGGTAGCGCGCCCCAGCCGCCTCCACGCGGGCGACTTCGGCGGTGACCTGCGCGGGCGTCGCGATCCGGATCGCGCGGCCCCCTGCCCGCTGGACCAGATCTGGCAGCGCCTCGATCGCGACCGTAGCAGCGCCGAAGCGGGCCATAAGCTGGGCAAAGCTGACCGGGCCTATGCGATCGGTCCGCAGCAACCGGATGCGCGCGAGATGCTCTGCATCAAGCACCGGCATGGCCCAGTATGGTGAACCTCAGGCGGCGGAGGACTTGCCGATCTTCGGCTCGGTGCCTGCGACCAGCCGCTGGATGTTGCTCCGGTGCTTCCACAGCACGAATCCCAGCATGACCATGAACACCCATAGAGCCTGCTCCCGTCCAAACCACCATGCCGCCACCGGCATCGCCGCTGCCGCCATGATGCCGCCGAGCGATGAGAACCGCGTGGCAAACGCCACCGCCAGCCACACCCCGGCAAAGACGATGCCCAGCGGCCAGTAAAGCGCAATCGCGATGCCAAGCAAGGTCGCAACCCCCTTGCCGCCGTTGAACTTGAGCCAGATCGGATACAAATGCCCGAAAAACGCGCCCAGCCCGGCAATCGGCCCGCTTCCGGGAGCCAGTGCCTCGGCGATCGCGATCGCCGCAGCCCCCTTGCCCAGATCGAACAGCAATGTGGCCGCGGCCAGCCCCTTGCGCCCGGTGCGCAGCACGTTGGTGGCGCCGATATTGCCCGATCCGATCGTCCGCAGATCGCCTGCGCCGGCCAGCCGGGTGAGGATGATGCCGAACGGGATCGACCCCAGCAGATAGCCCATCAGCATAAGACCACCGAGGCTCGCAACCGCGATTCCAGCCAGATCGTTCATCGCTGCCATTCCCTCGCTATTCCCTGGAAAGCCATAGTCGCGTGCATAGGCAACACGGCGATTTTGGCAAGCACGGTTGATCGCTCAGGCAGCGATGCTAAGCGGGGACGATGTCGCATTCTTCATCCGCCTCAGCGGCGATCCCCGCCGATGCCCCCCTGCTGTTTTTCGATTCCGGTGTCGGTGGGCTGACCGTGCTCGATGCGGCGCGGACGCTGCTACCCGATGCGCCGATTGTCTATGCCGCCGATTTTGCCGGGCTGCCTTATGGCGCCAAGAGCGAGGCGGAGATCGCCGCGCGGGTGCCTGCGCTGCTCGGGCGGCTGGTCGAGCGCTATCGTCCGCGGCTGATCACCATCGCCTGCAACACCGCGTCGACCATCGCCCTGCCCCAGGTGCGCGCCGCGCTCGATCTGCCCATCGTCGGCACTGTGCCCGCGATCAAGCCTGCGTCCGAACGGTCGCAAAGCCGCGTCATCGGCGTGCTGGGAACCGAAGCGACCGTGCGCCAGCCCTATGTCACCAACCTAGCGCACGAATTTGCCAGCGATGCGGTCATCCTGCGCTTCGGCGCGCCCGAACTGGTCCTGGCCGCAGAGCAGAAGCTGCGCGGCGAGGTGCCCGACCCTGCGATCTTCGACCGCGCCGTCGCCGGGCTGGTCAGCCAGGAGCGCGCGGTAAAGATCGATACGGTGGTTCTCGCCTGCACCCACTTTCCGCTGGTGCAGGAGGAACTCGCTCGCGCCTTTGGTCGCGCGGTAACCTTCGTCCACGGCGCCGAGGGAATCGCGCGACGGATCGCCTATCTGACCCGGGGACAGACCTTTGTCGGCAACGGCCTCAGGTTCGTCGCGACCGGCCCGGCAAGCGATGTCGTGCCCTATATGCCGGCGTTGCAGGCGCGTGGCTTTTCGAACTTCGAAACGCTGTGATCGCTTGGTGATCGAACGCATCGATCACAGCAAGGAGCAATTTCAGTTGGCTGCCGATCGGACGTTGGCCTAGGCCCTGCCGAGCGTTGACGCATCGCGCAGATCGCTGCCACGGCGGGGCGGGTGGGACAATTTGTCCACCCGGTTATGGCCCGCAACCCGGCAGTTGCGAGCCGTTATCGCTGGAAATACGGGATTTAATTGCTATTACAGCGCCAGCAGATGCGTGGGGCTTAGTCGCATTACCGCAGCGCAACGGCTTGGGAACACATTCATCAGGACTAAGGTGGCCGCGTGAATTACGACCAGATTTTTGATGCCGCGATTGACCGGCTGCACGCCGAGGGGCGTTACCGGGTGTTCATCGACATCCTGCGCAACAAGGGCGCCTACCCCAATGCGCGCTGCTTTCACGGCCATAACGGCCCCAAGCCGATCACCGTGTGGTGCTCCAACGATTATCTGACGATGGGCCAGCACCCCAAGGTCATCGAGGCGATGGAAGAGGCGCTGCACAATGTCGGCGCTGGCTCGGGCGGCACCCGCAACATCGGCGGCAACACGCATTACCACGTCGAGCTCGAGCACGAACTTTCCGATCTTCACGGCAAGCAGGGCGCGCTTCTGTTCACCTCGGGCTATGTCTCGAACGACGCCACGCTTTCGACGCTGGCGCGGATCCTGCCGGGCTGCATCATCTTTTCCGACGAATTGAACCACGCCTCGATGATCGCGGGAATCCGCAATTCGGGCTGCGAAAAGCGCGTGTTCCGGCACAACGATGTCGAGCATCTCGAAGAGCTGCTCGCTGCCGAAGACCCCGATGCGCCCAAATTGATTGCGTTCGAGAGCGTCTATTCGATGGACGGCGACGTCGCCCCGATCCACGCGATCTGCGATCTGGCCGACAAGTACAACGCGCTGACCTATCTCGACGAGGTCCACGCGGTGGGCATGTACGGCAAGCGCGGCGGCGGCATTTCCGAGCGCGACGAGGCTGCAGACCGGCTGACGATCATCGAAGGCACGCTGGGCAAGGCATTCGGCGTGATGGGCGGCTATATCGCCGCCGACCAGCGGATCATCGACGTGATCCGCAGCTATGCCCCGGGCTTCATCTTCACCACCTCGCTGTCGCCGGTGCTGGTTGCAGGCGCGCTCGCCAGCGTGAAGCACCTCAAGCAGTCGAGCGAGGAGCGCGACGGCCAGCAGGCGGCTGCGGCGATGCTCAAGCAGCTGTTTGCCGAAGCCGGCCTTCCGGTGATGGACACCACCACGCACATCGTACCGCTGATGGTGGGTGACCCGGTCAAGGCCAAGCGGATCAGCGACATGCTGCTCGCCGAATACGGCGTGTATGTTCAGCCGATCAATTTCCCGACCGTGCCCCGCGGCACCGAGCGGCTGCGGTTCACGCCCGGACCCAGCCATGACGAAGCGATGATGCGCGACCTGACATCGGCTCTGGTCGAAATCTGGGACCGGCTCGAACTGCGCAAAGCCGCCTGACCGGATGGCACCAGCCCGCTACAGCCTTGGGGCGATCGTTCTCCACTGGCTGATCGCGGCGGCGCTGGCATTTCAGATCGTCTTTGCCGATTCGCTCGAAGGGCCGCGCGGTCCCGATCTGTTTGCGCGGTTCCAGCTTCACAAGTCTGTCGGCATCACCATCCTGCTGCTCAGCCTGCTTCGGGTGGGATGGCGCGTGGTGGCACCCCGCCCCGCCCCTGTGCCGGGTCCGCAATGGGCGATGACATTGTCGGGCCTAGTGCATTTCGGCTTTTACGTCGTCATGATCGGCGCGCCGCTGACCGGCTGGATCCTGGTCTCCACCTCGGACATTAAGGTCGATACGCTGCTGTTCGGGTCGCTCCCCTGGCCGAACCTGCCGGCCCCGCAATGGCTGGGCGAGCCCGCCGAAGAAATCCACGAGATCCTGCCCAAGGTTGGCATCGCGCTGTTCGTCCTGCATGTCGCCGGCGCGCTGCGGCACCAGTATCTGCTCGGCACGCCAATCCTGGCGCGGATGCTTCCGGGCGGACGCGGCAAGGCGGTCGGCGCGGTCGGACTGGCCGCTGCGATCATCCTCGGTGGCATGGCGCTTGGCAAGATCGCTGATCCCAAGGGCGCGCAAGCCGCCACTGAAGCTCGAGCACCGGCCGACGCCGACCCGGTGGCCGCCACGGCGCCGGTTTCCGAACCCCTCGCTGAGGAGGAGCCCGCAGCCGAAGAGCCCGCAGCCGAAGCGCCAGCACTCGACGAGGCCGCTGAGACCGACAAGGCGAGCGAACCGCGCAAATGGTCTCAGACCCCCGGCGGCAGGCTGAGCTTTACCGCGCAATGGAATGGAGAGCCGGTCAATGGCAGCTTCGGTACATGGTCGTCGACGATCCTGTTTGCACCCGATGCGCTCGAGACCTCCGAAGTCGACGTGACCATCAATCTCGCCTCGGTCGATACCGGCGACAGCCAGCGCGACGGCACACTCACCGGCGGCGACTTTTTCGATACCTCGCGCTTCGCCACCGCCACGTATCGCGCGACCAGCTTCAAGGCTTTGGGCGGGGACAGATACCGCGCCGACGGTACGCTGACGCTGCGCGGGACGAGCAGGCCGGCGCCGCTCGCTTTCACGCTGACGATCACCGGCAACACCGCGCGCGCACGCGGAACCGCGACGATCGACCGCACCCGCTTCGGGGTCGGCCAGGGCGATTTCGCCAGCACTGCGGAGATCGCCGGCCCGGTCGCGATCAGCTTCGATTTTAAGGCCTCCGCCAAAGATTGAAGCTGCCGTGCCAGCACTCCATATGTTGGAGGATGAGCAGCGCCCCCCACTGGATCGAACCCCATCCCCATGGCATCTTCGTCCGCCCAGCCAATGCCTGGATCGACCCTTCGCGCCCGGTTGCGCGCGCGCTCGTCACCCATGGCCATGCCGATCACGCCCGCGGCGGACACGAGGCGGTGTGGGCGACGCCCGAGACGCTGGCCATCATCAACCTGCGCTATGGCCGGTATCCGGGCGAGAACGCGGTGGACTATGGCACCACGCTCGATCTGAACGGGGTCAAGGTCTCGTTCCACCCGGCCGGCCATGTGCTGGGATCGGCGCAGATCCGGATGGAGTATCAGGGCGAGACCGTCGTCGTCACCGGCGATTTCAAGCGGCGGCCCGATCCGAGCTGCGCACCCTTCGAAGTGGTGCCGTGCGACATCTTCATCACCGAGGCCACCTTCGGCCTTCCGGTGTTCCGTCACCCACCGACTTCGGACGAAATTGGCAAGCTGCTTGGCATGCGCGCCGCGCACCCGGATCGCTGCGTGCTGGTGGGGGCCTATGCGCTGGGCAAGGCGCAGCGGGTGATCACCGAGCTCCGCGAACTGTGCTATCATGAGCCGATCTATTTGCACGGCGCGCTCGAGAAGATGTGTGCGCTCTATGCCGATCACGGCGTCGATATGGGGCCGCTGCTGCCGGTTGCGGGCACCGACAAGGATGATCTGCGTGGCGCGATCATCCTTGCCCCGCCCTCGGCACTGGCCGACCGCTGGAGCCGCCGCCTGCCCGACCCGATCACCGCGATGGCGTCGGGCTGGATGCGGGTCCGCGCGCGCGCGCAGCAGCGCGGGGTCGAACTGCCGCTGATCATATCCGACCACGCCGATTGGGACGAGCTGACCACCACCATCCGCGAGGTTGCGCCCAAAGAAGTCTGGATCACGCACGGCCGCGAAGAGGCACTGCTGCGATGGTGCGAACTCCACCAGGTCAAGGCGCGCGCGCTCGCCATGGTCGGCCGTGAGGAAGAAGAGGAGGAGGCCTGATGCGGGCCTTTGCATCGCTCGTCACCCAACTGGGGTACACCCGATCGCGCAACGCCAAGGTGGCGCTGATCGCCGATTATCTGCGCGCAACGCCCGACCCCGATCGCGGCTGGGCGCTGGCCGCGCTGACCGGGGAAGCCGACTTTGCGGCGGTCAAATCCGCTGCCGTTCGCTCGATGGCGATGGAGCGGGTCGATCCCGAGCTGTTTCGCCTCAGTCGCGATTTCGTCGGCGATACCGCGGAGACCGTCGCGTTGATCTGGCCAGAAATGGCGCCGCCCGCCAACGATCTGCGGCTCGCCGATGCGGTCGATGCCTTTGCCGGTGTCAGCCGTGCGCGCGCGCCCGCGCTGCTTGGCGAATATATGGATCGGCTCGACAGCGATGGTCGCTACGCGCTGATCAAGCTGGCGACCGGGGCGATGCGGGTCGGGATTTCGGCGCGGCTCGCCAAGACCGCGTTCGCGCAAGGCTTCGGGCTGGATGTCGATGCGGTTGAGGAGGTCTGGCACGCGCTCTCGCCGCCTTATGCCAGCCTGTTCGCCTGGGGCGAAGGCGGCCCGCGTCCCGACCCCGAAGGCACGCCCTATTTCCGCCCGTTCATGCTGGCGCATCCGCTCGAGGACGGCACGGTCGATCTTGCCGACTATGCCGCCGAATGGAAATGGGACGGCATCCGCATCCAGATCGTCCGGGTCGGCAACGATACCCGGCTGTTCAGCCGCGGCGGCGACGACATCAGCGCGGCCTTCCCCGATATCGCGGCGCACATGCCGGTCGAGGGCGTGTTTGACGGAGAACTGCTGGTCCGCGGCGCGGTGCAGATGGGCGAGGCGGCGAGCTTCAACGCGCTGCAGCAGCGGCTGGGACGCAAGACGGTCTCGGCCAAAATGCTCGCCGAAGCGCCGGCGTTCGTGCGGCTGTACGATCTGCTGATCGACGGGACCGAGGACCTGCGGCTGATGCCGTGGAGCGTGCGGCGCGAACGGCTCGAACAGCGAATGGCGGCTTTGCCCGCCGACCGGTTCGATCTGTCGCAGATCATCGCCGCGCAGGATTTCGACGAACTCGGCCGGATCCGTGACGGCGCGCGCGATGCCGCGATCGAAGGGGTGATGCTCAAGCGCCGCGACAGCCTCTATGTGCCCGGACGCCGCGTCGGCCTGTGGTACAAATGGAAGCGCGATCCGCTGAGCGCCGATTGCGTGATGATGTACGCCCAACGCGGCAGCGGCAAGCGCTCGTCGTTTTACTCGGACTACACCTTCGGCTGCTGGACCGAAGACGGCGAGCTTGTCCCGGTAGGCAAGGCCTATTCGGGCTTCTCGGACACCGAGCTCAAATGGCTCGACAAGTTTGTTCGCCAGAACACGCTCAATCGCTTCGGCCCGGTACGGGAGGTCGAAAAGTCGCTGGTGCTCGAGGTGGCGTTCGATTCAATCCACGAGTCCAAGCGGCACAAATCGGGCATCGCGATGCGCTTTCCGCGCATCTCGCGGTTGCGCCGCGACAAGCCTGCGGCTGAGGCGGACACTGTGCAGACGCTGAAGGCTTTCATCACCTAGCACCCGTCATGCCCGCGAAGGCGGCGGTCCCGCTTTCTTGGTAAAGATCGCAAAGCGGGATTCCCGCGTTCGCGGGAATGACGGGTGTATGAAACGCTTTTAGCCCCCAATCACGGCATACTGCGCATAGCCGCGATACAGGTTGCGGTGCTCGATCAGCAGTCCGCGCCGATGCGCGACATGTCGGGCGACGGCTTCGAGGTCGGCCCGCGGACTGACATGAAAACGATCCAGCCAGCCATGCAGCCCGCGCGCAAACCAATCCGGCAGACCATTCTGGTCGCCGAAGTCGACCAGATGCAACCTGCCGCCCGGGGCGAGCGCATCGGCTCCTGCCGCAAGCGCCTGTTCCCAGCCGGGGATCATCGACAGCGTGTACGAGCAGAACACCCGATCCACCCGGTCCAGACCAAACAGGCGCTTGGGCGAGAAGCTGGTGGCATCCCCCCTGGTCAGCCCAATCCTCTCTTCCAGCCCCGCGCGTCTGATCGATGTCCGCGCGTTTTCGAGCATTGCCTCGGAAATGTCGAACCCCAGAAACCGCGCATGCGGATAGCGACGCGCGGCCACGATGAGGTTGCGCGCGGTGCCGCAGCCCATCTCCAGCACCAATCCTCCTGGTGGCGGTGCAAGGTCGGCGATGAGGCGATCACGCCCCAACAGATAATATTTGCGCGTCAGATCATAGATATGCCGTTGGGTGCGGTAGATCGCATCCATGCTGTCGGCATGGTCGGGGGTCGGCATGCTGGCGTTACTTGAGGACATACAGATGGACCCCGCCATAGATCGATGACCGGTCGCGCGCGGTGAAGCCGAGCGAGTCTTCGGCGCGGTAGTCCCAGCGGCCGAGCAGATCGTCGGGGACGCGCCCGGGCAGTAGGCTGGGCGCGGCGGCGGTGCGGAACAATACGCGGGCACCAGGCCGTGCGGTGCGGGTGATCTCGCTCCAGAGCAGCGTGAGTTGCTGGTCGTTCATCCAATCCTGCGCGTCGAGCAGCACATAGCGATCGAGGCTGGCGTCGGCGCTGGCCTGCAGCCGCTCGACGAAGTTGGCGTGCTCGACCTGGACACGGCCTGCGCGGGCGCGGATAAGGTCGTAATTGTCAGCCTGGAGATAGGGCGGCAGCGACGAGTCCACCGCTTTGCCATATCCCCGACCGAATGCCTGCCAGGCGAAGTAGTTGTCGCGGATTTCAAAGTCGCACGCTAGCTTTTCCAGACGCTTGCGGAGCACATCTGCCATCTTTTCGTCGCCCGCCAGCGCCTCGAATTGCGCAGGGGGGATACCCAGACCGAACAACGCGGGCGGCTGGTCGGTCAGCCAGCGGACGAACTTCTTGTCGAACACCGGTGCCAGGTGCTGTTCGAAGATCGCGCGCTGTTCTTCCAGCGTCGAAGCGGTGAGCATCATCCTGAGGTCGATCTTGTACAACCGCGCGAGCAGATGCGCGGTGCCGATGAAGCCGCCGAGCAGACCGCGCTTGTACACCCCGCTGCTGAACCCGCCGATCCGCCTGCGCCCGGCGAGATCGCGGCCCTCCCAATAGCTGCGGCTGGTTTCATCGAGATGCGGACGGATATGCTCCTTGTAGGCGCGCAGATTCTGCTTGCTGTCGGCCTGCCCGAAAAAGCGGTGGAAATGCATGTGATCGGGCAGATGCTGGGCTGCCGCGACCTTGAGCTTGTTCAACGCGATGTGCGCGGTGTTGAGATCGACCGCGATGATCTGCGCGGGGTCTGCCACGAGATAGGACAGAACGTTGCACCCGCCCGAGGCAATGGTGATGATCCGGCTGTCGGGCTGGATGTCCAGCGCCTCCATATCGACCACGGGGTCTTCCCATATCTGGGCATAAACCAGCCCTTTGAACGCGAATGCGAAGGCACGCTCGAACAGGCCCTGTTTGGTCGTCGTCGCGGATTGGGTGACCGCTTCTGCGATCTTGGTGTTGCGCATCGTGCCGGCCATGTCGCCTGCTCCCCTTGCTCAGTGGTTGAACCTCTGGACGAGCGCGCTACGGCGGATTGGTGACCCGCGCATGACGGATTGGCGACTCCGCCTGTCACATACCCCCGTCACATTAGCCCTGCCACAAGAGCTATGCCCCAGACACGAAGAGGCCCGCCGGTCTGGGGGGACCGGCGGGCCTGTGGTGCGCTCTGGGCTAAGGGGTTAACCCGGCATCACCACGGTGTCGATCACATGCACCACACCGTTGCTCTGCATGACATCGGTCTGGGTTACGATCGACTTGCCGCCCTTGGCGTCGGTCAGGACGACATTCTTGCCCTGCAGCGAGGCGGTAAGCGTTCCGCCCTGCACGGTCTTGATCATGGCCTTGCCACCGCCCTGCTCGATCAGAGCCACGACGTCGGCTGCAGTCACCTTGCCGGCGACGACATGATAGGTGAGGATCGAGGTCAGCGTTGCCTTGCTCTCAGGCTTCACCAGCGTGTCGACAGTGCCGGCGGGCAGCTTGGCGAACGCGGCATCGGTCGGAGCGAATACGGTGAACGGGCCGGGCGAGGCCAGCGTGTCAACCAGGCCGGCAGCCTTGACGGCTGCGACCAAGGTCGTGAGGTTGGGCGCTGCGCTGGCGTTCTCGACAATCGTCTTGGCCGGATACATCGCTGCGCCGCCGACCATCGAATGGTCGGAGCCCTTGTGGTGGTTGGCAAGTGCAGGGCCTGCGAAAGCGAGCGTCGCAGCCGCGGTTGCGGCGAGAAAGCTTGGGGCAAGAGTTTTCAGCATAAGGAGAATCTCCATGGGTTGTTCCGTATCCGCCGGGGAAGCGGGATACGGGGGCAGCTACGGAGAGGATTGCAAGCCGGATGCGCACGGGTTGATTTATGTGGGATGGGGTGGCGTTGTACGACCCAAGACATCGCAAAACACCCTGCCGCGTACGCTCCCTCGTCGTCATTCCCGCGGACGCGGGAATCCCGCTTTTGTCCGACAATAGCGCATAAGCGTCACCCCCCCCGTGCGCGGGTGTGACGATCTGGCGACGATTTTGCGACGATAGCTTGCGGGGTCGACTAAATTCGCTGCAACCGGCCCTGGGCCACCGTGGGCGCGCTGGGCTTGTCCGGATCGGGCAGGACTTTGGGCTCCATCGTCAGGATCAGTTCGCTGACCGGATCGATGAACTGGCGGTGTCCTTCCGGAACAGCGATGCGCGTGACACCGCCCCGCAGCAGCCGTCCCAGACGCCGAGGTTGCCCGTCGGCGGGGACGATCCAAAGTTCGGGCTCGGTCTCGGTGACCGGCATCCCCTCGACCCGCACCAGCATTTCCGCCGTGCTGCTGTCGTAGCGTGCCGTCAGCAGCAAACCGTCGATCGGCCCGGTCAGCTGCGCGACCGCGACATCCGCATTGGCCTGCGAGGCCGGACCTTTGTCCTTTGGAGACGGCCAGACCAGCGCCAGCGCCAGCATCGCGGCAACAGCCGAGGCGGCAAAGGTCGCCATTTTCCAGCGCCCCTGGGCTGCGGGCGAACCCAGTGAGGCCATGGGAGCAACCGCTGCCTCGGCATCGATCGCCGCATCGATCCGCGCCATCAGTCCATCCGCCGGTGCGATGTCTGCGAAACCGTCATACAAGGGCGCGAGACGCGCGCGCCAGCCTTCGACCTCGGCTGCAAAGCCCGGGTCGGACAGCATCAGCCGGAGCGCGGACGCGCGCTCCGTGCCTTCCAGCAGGCCCAGAGCCAATTCGGCCGCCATCGCGGACCGTTCAGGCATGGCATCACTGCTCACGCGACAGGCACTCCTTCAACTGCATCAGGCCGCGGCGGATCCAGCTCTTCACTGTCCCCACCGGCTTTTCCATGGCTTCGGCGATCTCAGGGTAGCTGAGACCCTGATAAAACCCTGCCTTGATCGCCGCCGCGCGCGCTGGTTCGAGCTCGTCGAGGCATGCGAAAATTTGCGCACGCTCGCCGGACTGGGCAAGCTCTGCCGAGGGGTCGGCAGCATCGTCGACCAGGGTTTCGGCAAGATCAACAGGCAGCGGGTCTTCATAGCGCTGGCTTCTACGCCAGTCGATCGCCGCGTTGCGTGCAATGGCGCACAGCCAGGCGATCGCGCTCGCCTTGGCCGGATCGAATGACCCGGCACGCTGCCACACCTTGAGATACACGTTCTGCAATACGTCCTCCGCCGCGCCCCTGTCGGTGCAGATACGCAAGCAAACGCCGTGCAGTTTCGCGGACGTCATGGCGTAGACGGTGCGCAATGCCTCGCGGTCTTGCTGGGCCACGCGGATCAAGGCCGATTGCAGGTCGGCCCTGCGGCTGTCGCTGGCTGGCGTCACCGGTCGCTCACGATGCAAGCGCTTTGGAAAACAGCGCCGGATCGACGTTCCCGCCCGACAGGATGATCAAGGTGCGGTCATCGACCTCGACCTTGCCCGCCAGCACCGCTGCCAACGCCACCGCGCCGCCTGGCTCGAGCACCAGCCGCAACCGCTCATGCGCGTGGCGCATCGCGCGGAACACTTCCTCGTCGGAGACGCTAACCGCATCGGCCTTGCGCTCCTTCAAAATCTCGAATGTCAGTGGTGAGACGCGCGGCGTGAGCAACGCATCGCACACGGTATCGGGCGCATCTGCGGCCACCGGTACGATCTTCCGGCTCCTGAGAGAATCGCCCATGTCGTCCCAGCCATCGGGCTCGACGACGGTAATTTTCGCGCCGGGCATGGCCAGCGCAATCCCGGCGGCGAGACCACCACCACCACAACAGGACACCACGCGATGGGGGTGAATGCCCGCCTGGGCAATGATCTGCACCATCGCCTCGAGCCCGGTGCTGCCCTGCCCTTCGATGATCCAGGGATCGTCGAAGCTGGGCACCACGACCGCACCGGTCTCCGCCGCGATACGGTTGGAAATGGCCACGCGGTCCTCGCTGCGGCGGTCATAGGTAATGATCTCGGCGCCATAGCCGCGGGTCGAATCGATTTTGCGCCTCGGTGCGTCGGCGGGCATGACGATGGTCGCCTTGATCCCCAGCCTTTTGGCCGCCCAGGCGACGCCCTGCGCGTGGTTTCCGCTCGAAAAAGCGACCACGCCGCGCGCGCGCTCTTCCTCGGTCAGGTCGGACAGCCGATGCCATGCGCCGCGAATCTTGAACGAACCGATCGGCTGCAGGCACTCGGCCTTGCACCACAACGTCATGCCGTCATGCTTCAAGGGCATCAGCGGCGTCGGAGGCAGTATCGCGGAGATTTTCTTCGCGGCGCGCTCGATGCCTTCACGGCTGGGTTTGCGGTCTGCGCGAAGGGGATCACTTGGTTCTGTCATGCAGAGCCTCTATATGCACCCGCTGACAGCAATTCCAGCAATAAGGGAAAACGAACTTTGGGCAAGATTCTGGTGATCGGTGCAGGCGGCGTGGGTTCGGTCGCAGTACACAAGATGGCAATGAACGCGGATATCTTCAGCGAGATCACGCTGGCGAGCCGTCGCGTGACCAAATGCGATGCGATCGCCGAATCGGTCAAGGCGCGTACCGGCGTGACGATCGCCACCGCGGAAGTCGATGCCGACGACGTCGATGCAACCTCGGCGCTGATCGAGCAGGTGAAGCCCGATTTGGTCTGCAATTTGGCGCTGCCCTATCAGGACCTCAACATCATGGATGCCTGCCTGCGCACAGGCGTGCACTACATGGACACCGCCAATTACGAACCGCGCGACGAGGCCAAGTTCGAATATGGCTGGCAATGGGCCTATCATGACCGCTTCAAGGAAGCCGGCCTGATGGCGCTGCTCGGCTCGGGCTTCGATCCCGGCGTGACCAGCGTGTTCGCCAGCTATATCAAGAAACACCTGCTCGACCGGATCGACACGCTCGACATCCTCGATTGCAACGGCGGCGACCACGGCCAGCATTTCGCCACCAACTTCAATCCCGAGATCAACATCCGTGAAGTGACCGCTCCCTCGCGCCACTGGGCCGATGGGCAGTGGGTCGAGGGCCCGGCGCTCAGCCACAAGCAGGTCTTCGATTTCGAGGCCGTTGGCGAGAAGAACATGTACCTCATGTACCACGAGGAACTGGAGTCGCTGGCCAAGCATTATCCCGAGATCAAGCGCATCCGCTTCTGGATGACGTTCGGAGATGCCTATCTCAAGCACTTGGAAGTACTGCAGAATGTCGGCATGACCCGGATCGATCCGGTGATGTACGAAGGCCGCGAGATCATCCCGCTTCAGTTCCTGAAAGCCGTGCTGCCCGAACCCGCCTCGCTGGGCGAGACCACCAAGGGCAAGACCAATATCGGCGACATCGCAACGGGCGTGAAGGACGGGCAGGACAAGACCGTCTATGTGTACAACATCTGCGACCATGAGGACGCCTATGCCGAAACCGGCAACCAGGCGGTGAGCTACACCACCGGTGTTCCGGCGATGATCGGCGCGGCGATGATCCTCACCGGCGCATGGAAGGGCGAAGGCGTGTTCAACATCGAGCAGTTCGATCCCGACCCGTTCATGGACATGCTCAACCAGCACGGCCTGCCGTGGCAGGTGAAGGAGCTCGACGCCCCGCTGGCGTTTTGAGCCCTTAGCCCTCTCCCCTTGAGGGGAGAGGGTTGGGAGAGGGGAACACCCCGCGAGAACCATTGGGCCGGCGAGAGCATATTCCCCTCTCCCCGGCCCTCTCCCCTGAAGGGGAGAGGGAGTATATTATGGAAACCAAGGCTGGCGATCCCGGCGCGTTCCGGCATTTCGATCTGCACCGCGTTCCTTCGCCCGCATTCGTGGTCGACGAGGCTGCCGTGCGGCGCAATCTGGCGATTCTGGCCGATGTCCGCGACCGGGCGGGCATCAAGATGCTGGCAGCGCTCAAGGCGTTCTCGTTCTGGCGGCTGGGGGGCGTCGTCGGCGAATATCTCGATGGCACCTGCTCGTCGGGGCTGTGGGAAGCGCGATTGGCGACGGAGCACTATAAGGGCGAAGTCGCCACTTATTGCGCGGGCTACAAGGCCGAAGATCTGCGCGCGATTCTCACATTGTCCGACCACGTGATCTTCAACAGCCCCGGCCAGATCCAACGATTCGCTGGCCTGATCGACGAAGCGCGCGCCAAGGGCGAACAGTTCGACATCGGCCTGCGGATCAATCCTGCCCTGCCGCTCGGTGAAACAGCGAAATACGATCCATCGCAGCCCCACAGCCGCCTCGGACATCCGATCGACCAGCTGCGCCCCGAACACCTGGAGGGCGTCTCCGGTATCCACTTCCACTCTTTGTGCGAACAGGACCTGCAACCGCTGCAACAGATCTGGGGCAAGCTAGAGCCACTGCTAGAACCCTATTTCAAGCAGCTGAAATGGCTCAATTTTGGCGGCGGTCATCATATCACTCGGGCAGACTATCAGCGTGACGAGATGGTCGAATTCCTGATCGCGGTCAAGGCACGCACCGGCTGCGAAATCTATCTCGAACCGGGCGAAGCGGTGGCGCTCGACGCCGGGATTCTGGTGGGCGAATTGCTCGATGTGTTCGACAACGGCATGAAGGTCGGCATCACCGACATCTCGGCCACTTGCCATATGCCCGATGTCATCGAGGCGCCCTATCGTCCGGCCATGCTCGGTGAGCGGCCCGACGCGGAGCCGATCCGGCTCGGCGGACCCTCGTGTCTCGCTGGCGATATCATCGGCGATTATGGCCTGCCAGGAACCATGCAGCCCGGCGAACGCTTCGCGTTCCTCGATCAGGCGCACTACTCCATGGTAAAAACCAATACATTCAATGGGGTACCGTTGCCATCGATCTGGCTTTGGAACAGTGCTGACGACAGCCTGCAGCAGATAACATCGTTCGGCTATGAAACATTTCGGGACAGGCTGGGTTGATAACGAGGGGTCAATTTTCGCTTTACAAGGAACCAGCCTGATCCTATCTACGCGGTCCGCTGCCCCAGGGGGACTTCCAATAACCGCAAGGCAGCCTTGTTGTTTTCTCTGTTTTTTTGGGGGTCCCTTGAGTTGCACAGTTTCCTTGATGCGCTGGAGCTGATTAAGGCTCTGACACCGGCTCAGCCGGTTACGCTGGACCGACCGCAAGCGGCGACGCGCGCGGCCAGGTTCTTCGTTGATCGTTTTCCCGGCAAATCGCTTTATGCGGTCAAGGCGAATCCTTCGCCCGACCTGCTGCGCGTGCTGTGGAATGCGGGTATTACCCATTATGACGTTGCCTCGATCGCCGAGGTCAGGCTGGTGGCCGAAACGCTTCCGGATGCGACCTTGTGCTTCATGCATCCGGTCAAGACCCCTGAGGCGATTGCAGAGGCCTATCACAGCCACGGCGTGCGCGTATTCTCGCTCGATTGCCGCGAAGAGCTCGACAAGATCGTCCTAGCCACGGGCGCGCCCGAGGATCTGACCTTGTGTGTCCGCCTGCGCGTCTCGTCCGAACATTCGGAACTCAGCCTGGCGTCGAAGTTCGGCACCGAGCTGACCGAAGCCCGCGATCTGCTGATGGCCACCCGTCAGGCCGCAGACAGTCTCGGTATCTGCTTCCATGTCGGCAGCCAGGCGATGAGCCCGCATGCCTATGTGCAGGCGCTCGACCGCGTGCGCGCGGCGATCGTCGATGCATCGGTCACCGTGGACGTCATCGATGTCGGCGGGGGCTTCCCCTCGGCGTACCCCGGCATGCAGCCGCCGCCGCTCGAGGACTATTTCGCGATCATCGAACGCACCTTCGAAAGCCTGCCGATCAGCTATTCGGCAGAACTGTGGTGCGAGCCTGGCCGTGCCTTGTGCGCCGAGTACAATTCGATCATCGTGCGCGTCGATCGGCGCCGCGGCGACGAGCTGTACATCAACGACGGTGCCTATGGCGCCTTGTTCGATGCCGCGCATATCGGCTGGCGCTTCCCGGTCCGCTATCTGGGCGACACGCGCAGCAGCACGATGGCCGATTTCGCGTTCTTCGGTCCGACCTGCGACGATATCGATTATATGGCCGGTCCCTTCCCGCTGCCTGCGGATATCAAGGCCGGCGACTATATCGAGATCGGCATGATCGGCGCTTATGGTGCCGCAATGCGGACCGCGTTCAACGGCTTCGGCGTGAGCGATCACTACACCGTCGCCGACGAGCCGATGCAGTCGATGTATACTGGCGAGGCCCGCCCGCACTGGCGCGCCGACAATGTGGTCAGCATCAATCGCTGACCCGCATTTAAGTTGCGATTGACAATCTATCGAGGCTGACGCAGTTTCCGCCCCTGTCCAAAGGGGGGAAACTGCCGATGTCTGCCAATGTTCTGACGCCAGCAGCCGTGCTGGTGCTCTGGTCGCTTGCCATGCTGTTCTGGATGGCTGGCGCCAGGCTGCCGCAGGCCAAGAAAATGGGCGTCGACATCTCCAAGGCGGTCGGCGGACGCGGCAGTGATCTGGATCCGGCGATGCCGCCGCCGGTCGCGTGGAAGTCCCACAACTACGCGCATCTGATGGAGCAGCCGACCATCTTCTATGCGACCATCGCGATCCTGGCGATCGCAGGAGCGGGTACAGACGGTATCAACGTGGCTTTGGCGTGGGGCTATGCCCTGATCCGGATCGTCCACAGCATCTGGCAGGCCACGGTTAACAAGGTGCAGACGCGCTTTCTGTTGTTCCTCGCCTCGACGCTCTGCCTGATCGTGCTCGCGGTTCGCGCTCTGCTCGCAACGCTTTAAAGGGGGAACAACCATGTCCATGTCCATTCTTCAGCCCGTCGTCATCCTGCTCGCCTGGACCATGGTGATGTGGCTGTGGATGTACGTCACCCGCATTCCTGCCATGCAGAAGGCGAAGATCGATGTCGCCAACCTCAAGGGCGGCACCGGCAAGGATCTGGACGCCATCCTGCCGGCAGACATCCAGTGGAAAGCACACAATTACAACCACTTGCTGGCTGAACCGACGATATTCTATGCGGTTTGCCTGGTGCTTGCGGTCATTGGCCATGGCGAGGGCATGAACCTGGCGGTTGCCTGGTTCTATGTGGCGCTGCGTGTCGCGCACAGCCTGGTGCAGGCGACCGTCAACCGCGTCGCGGTGCGGTTCTTCCTGTTCGCGCTCTCAAGCCTGTGCCTGATCGTGCTGATCTTCCACGCAGCGATCCCGATCTTCGATCTGCATATCGGCTGATTGGAATCACGGCCGGACAAAAAGGCTGGCCAGTTCCACATGGGTCGACCAGCGGAACTGGCCCACCGGCCACAGGGTCTTGAGCTCGAACCCGGCGTCACACAGCATCCGTGCATCGCGGGCAAAGGTCGCCGGGTTACAGCTGACATAACACAGGCGCTTAAGGCCTGAGGCGGCGATGGCGGCAACCTGAGCCTCCGCCCCCGCGCGCGGCGGATCAAGCACCAGCCCGTCGAACCTGCTGAGCATATCGGACTGCAGCGGATTGCGGAACAGGTCGCGATGTTCGGCGAACACTGGAAGCTGGCGCGCGTTCGCCGCCTGGGTCAGGGCCAGCACCGGATCGCGCGCGGCCTCTGCGGCGTACACTTTGCGCCCCGGTTCGCTCAGGTGGAACGCAAAGCTGCCGAGCCCTGCGAACAGGTCGGCGACCATCCGGCATCCGGTCAGTGCCTCACGTGCCGCTGCCGCCAGCGCAGCCTCGCCATCGACCGTTGCCTGCAGGAAGCTGGCGTGCGGAAATCGCACCGCGACGTCGCCGAAGCTTACCGTCACCGGCACGGGCTCGTACTGCGTTTCGGGACCATAGCCCTGATCGATCGCCAGCCGCGCCAGTTGATGCGCCTCGGAGAATGCTGACAACATCTCATGTTCGGCAACCGAGTTAGGCTCAATCCCGGTGATCAAGACAGCGACCCCTTGATCGATCTCTGCCAGCTCTACTTGGCCGGAAAGCTTGGATTTCGGCCACTTCGCGATCAAACCTCGTACCGCCATCATGACGTCAAACAGTCGTGGCGTCACGATTTCGCAGGTGCGGATGTTGACCAGATCGTGGCTGCCCTGCCCGGCAAAACCCAGGGTCAGCGCCGATTTGACGCGCGTGTACCTCAGGCTTGCGCGTCTGCGGCTGCGCGGGGGCGATAGGTGCACCGGGCGCACCTCACCAATGGCGATGCCCTTCGCGATCAATGGCGCGGTGACGCGCTCGCGAACGAAATCGGCCAGCGCGGTATCATCAAGGTGCTGCAGGGTGCACCCGCCACAAGCACCGAAATGCGGGCAAGGCGGCGTCGCGTGATGCGGGCCCGGGACGATGCTGCCGCCGGGGGTGATCGTGTCGCCCGGGGCGCCACCTGCAACATGTCGCCCGGATGCGGTGACACCGTCGCCTCGCGCGGCGACCCGCACGATCAGTTCATCGTTCAAGACAGGACTCCACTGCCAGCGGCAGCGCCTGCGCGAGTTGCCAGGCCGTAAAGGCTGGCCCCGCATTGCGCGCCGCGCGGTCCTGCAACCAGACCGCCTCGGCCAGCGCATGCAATGTCTGGCCGTGATTGGCAAGCCGCGTGGCGATGCATCCGGCCAGAACATCGCCCGTGCCCGCCACCGACAGCCACGCACAGCGCCGGTCTGCGATGATGACTCGGCCATCGGGCGCGGCGATCACGCTGTCGGCGCCCTTGTAGAGCACGCAGGCGTTGAACGCTGCTGCCAAGGCTACTGCGCGCAAGGCCTTGTTGGGCGCCGTGGCCATGTCGCCTGCTGCCTCAGCCATGGCTTCGAATTCGCCGTGGTGCGGCGTGAGAAGCACCGGCGCTGCGCGGGTTGCGACCTTCTGCCTGCGTGCGCCGATCAGATGCAGCGCATCGGCATCGAGGACTAGCGGGTGGCAACAGCCAAGAGCGGCATCAACCAGCGCCTCAGAGCGGCTATCCCGCCCAAGGCCTGGACCTGCCAGGACCGCACCAATGCGTGGATCGGACAGCGCTTCACCGACTGTATCCGCATCGTCCGCGCGAACCCAGACGATGTCCGCAGGCAGTTGGGCGGTCGCATCCCCTGCCCCGATGATCTTGACATAGCCCGCTCCGGCACCCTGCGCCGCGCGCGCGGCCAGCAAAGCCGCACCCGGCATGGCGCCTGCCAGCACCACCACCAGGCCCCGGCGGTACTTGTGCGACTGGGCATCAGGCAACACGATCACCGGCTTGGCAATGCGCGTTGCGGCACCATGCTGGGCAGCGACGCCGATGTCGATCAGGCTGAGCGAGCGGCAGTCGCTCGCCACGGGCTCGAGCAGGTGCGCGTATTTGTACGCGCCCAGCGCCAGCACATGGTCGAACGGCAGCGGATCATTGAGCCACACCGCGCGATCGGCATCCGCCCCGCTGGGCAGGTCGACGGCAAAGCTGCGGCGGGATGCGGTCACGAGGCCTACGAACTTGCTCCAGACCGCATCATCGATCGCACGGGCCAATCCACTGCCGAACAGGCAATCGACCAACTGAGCCTTCGGCACGGCATCGGCGAGCGCGATGACGTCCCCTTTATAGCGCGCCCTGGCATTGCGCGCGGCGTCGGTGCGCGGCTCGGTCATCGCGGCGACGGTAACTGGAACGCCCTTATCCTGCAAAAACTCTGCAATAACATAGCCATCGCCGCCGTTGTTGCCGGGGCCACACAGGATCAGGGTCGGGACGACACCGCCGATCCGCCAAACCATTTCGCCCGCCGCCTGCCCGGCACGCAGCATCAGCGCATCGACCGACACCCCGGTATCGAACACCGCCTGCTCGGCCGCGACCATCTGCGCGACCGTCAGCACGGAGGATCCGGTATCAACCACCGCCTGCGCCGGGCCTGACCGTGGCAGGAAGCTGATAGCGATCGGTGCCGACCGATAGTTCGATGCGGCCGTCGGAGAGCGGCGTCACGATTGCCTCTTCCGAACCATCGGCAACGACAAGTCCTCGCCCGTCGCTAACGATCTCGAAGCGACGGAAACCGCCATCGGGATGCCGCATCACGAGTTCGCGCCTGTCGCCATTCTGCACGCGTTCTGCTTCGCACTGTTCGGTGAACTCGGCTTCATCGCCCAACGCGCACGCGATGCGGCTGTCATCCTCGCCGGGAAGAGACCCGGGTTCCGATGGCGAGCAGGCCGCGAGCAATGCGGCCGTGCCGATCACCAGCGACGGCTCAGATATCCGCATAAACGTGCCGTTCGGCCTTTGCGCCAGGATGGGTCAACGCGCCCTTGCTCGCCGGTCCGACATTCTGGGCATAGCGCCACAAGGCCCCAGACTGATAGTCATTGGTGCGCGGCTTCCAAGCCGCGCGCCGTTCGGCAAGGACGGCGTCGTCTACCAGCAGATCGATCGTCCCTGCGACCGCATCGATCGCAATGATATCGCCTTCCTCGACCAGCGCAATTGGGCCGCCATCGGCCGCTTCGGGGCCGACATGGCCGATGCAGAAGCCGCGCGTCGCACCCGAAAAGCGGCCGTCGGTGATCAGCGCCACGCTCTCGCCCATGCCTTGGCCATACAGAGCGGCGGTGGTGGACAGCATCTCGCGCATGCCAGGCCCACCCTTGGGACCCTCGTAGCGGATAACGATGACCGAACCTTCGCGGATGCGCCGGTCTTCGACCGCGGCGAAGCAGTCCTCCTCGCAATCGAACACCTGCGCCGGCCCGGTAAACTCAAGCCGCGCCATGCCTGCAACCTTGACGATTGCGCCGTCGGGCGCCAGCGATCCCCTCAGGCCAACCACGCCGCCGGTGGGGCTCAGCGGTGTCTTGACGTCATAGATCACCTTCTGGTCGGGGTTCCAGGTGACCTCGTCGATGTTCTCGCCCAGCGTCTTGCCGGTCACGGTCATGCAGTTGCCGTGCAGCAGTCCGTTTTCGAGCATCGTCTTCATCAGCATGTAGACGCCCCCCGCCTCGTGCATGTCCTTGGCGACATAGCGGCCGCCGGGCTTGAGGTCGGCGATATAGGGCGTCGACTTGAACATCGCGGCGACATCGAACAGGTCGAAATCTATCCCCGCCTCGCTCGCCATCGCTGGCAGATGCAGCGCGCCATTGGTCGAGCCACCGGTCGCAGCGACAACACGGGCAGCATTTTCAAAGGCTTCGCGCGTACAAATGTCCCGCGGCCTGATGTTGCGGGCGAGCAGTTCCATCACCTGGGCGCCGGCTGCGACCGCGATTTCGGCACGCGTCTGATAGGGCGCGGGGACCATGTTGCTGTTGGGCAGCGAAAGCCCGATCGCCTCGCCGACGCACGCCATGGTGTTCGCTGTGAATTGGCCACCGCAGGCACCATGACCGGGGCACGCGACCTTTTCAAGCGCGGTCAGATCCTTGAGCGGGCAGTTGCCTGCGGCATGCTGGCCAACCGCTTCGAACACGTCGACCACCGTCACGTCTTTGCCGCCATAGTGTCCGGGCAGAATCGACCCGCCATAGACGAAGATCGACGGCACATTAAGCCGCAGCATCGCCATCATCATGCCCGGAAGCGACTTGTCACACCCGGCAAAGCCGACCAGCGCGTCGTAGCAGTGGCCGCGCACCGACAGCTCGACCGAATCTGCGATCACCTCACGGCTGACCAGCGAGCTCTTCATGCCCTGATGGCCCATCGCAATGCCGTCGGTGACGGTAATGGTGTTGAACCGGCGCGGCATGCCGCCAGCAGCATTCACGCCATCACGGCAGACATCGGCCTGCGCATTGAGCGTGGTGTTGCACGGCGCGCTGTCGTTGCCAGCGCTGGCGATTCCGACGAACGGGCGCGCAATCTCTTCTTCGGTCAGGCCCATCGCGTAGTAATAGCTGCGATG
Source organism: Blastomonas sp. (assembly GCF_030373265.1). GTDB lineage: Bacteria > Pseudomonadota > Alphaproteobacteria > Sphingomonadales > Sphingomonadaceae > Blastomonas. The sequence continues at coordinate 24,367 of NZ_JAUCZC010000010.1, read as the reverse complement.
CGGCGCGCGCTCGGGTCCGACCGAGACGTGGCGGCTGGGCAGTTTCGATTTATCGAACGAATGTGTCATGATGAGGCCTTCCTTTGGTGGCGCTCTTTCCAAAAACGCAGCCGTTACGCAAGTCTGTTGCTGCAGGCGAGCAGAACGGGGGCCAGCACAGCGGCCATCCGGGCGACCCCCGCGCCCGATCCGATATGGTCCTGGCGCATCTCCACACCCAGATAGGGAATGCCTGGCGCCTCGGCATGGAGGTTCATCGTCGCGTTCAATGCCGTGCCTGCATAGGGCAGCTGGTCACCGACACCCAGCCCGGCATCGATCAGCATCGGGATGGCGATCCGCGCGGCGCGATCGTCGGTGTTGTAGAGAATGCCGATGTCCCAGGGTCGGTGCTGCTCGGGCATGGTGGCAAGGCTGGGCGTAAAGCTATGCAGTGACAGGATAAAGGGCCGGGCGAGCGTATCAACTGCTCGGGCCACCGCCGCATGGTAAGGCCGGTAGAAGGCGGCAAGTCGCGCTTCGGCATCGGCGCCGACATTGCCCGGAATGGCAACCCCGTCGCTGACGGTCGGGATGAGCCCCTGCGCATCCTCTTCCCGATTGAAATCGATCACCAGCCGCGACACACCCGCGAGCATCGCGCCGCAGCCCAATGATGCGCACAGCGCCCGCGTGACGTCTGCCACGCCGATGTCGATCGCAATGTGCTTGGCGAGATCCTCAGGCGTGATGCCAAGCTCGATCCCGTCAGGGACATGGTTGCTGGCATGATCGGCGATGATCAGGATGTTCGCGCCGGCTGCGTCAGGCTTATGGCGAATGATTTCATAGGGTTGCCAGCCACTCATCGCACGACACCGCCCATCGTCCACCAGTCCGGATAAGCGCGCTGGATCGCGTGACACGCAGCATCCGCGTCTTCGGTTCGGTCAAACAGAGCAAAGCAGGTCGCGCCGCTGCCGGACATCCGCGCCAGCTGGACACCGCCCTGAACCGCCAGCACATCGAGCACTGCGCCGATCTCCGGGACCAGCGCGCGCGCCGGGGGTTCGAGATCGTTGCGCGCTCCCTCGATGACCGCGGCAAGGCTCGAACTGTCGAGCGCGCCGCGATCGTGCTGGTCCCAGCCCTTGAACACCGGCGCGGTGCCGAGCGGAACACCGGGATTGACCAGCAGGATGGGCATTCCTGCCAGACCGGCAAGATCGAGCGGCTGCAATGCCTCGCCTCGGCCTTCGACGCGCAACGTACCGCTGATCACGCAGGCGGGAATATCGGATCCCAATGTTTCGCCTATTGCGCACAGCGCGGCATCGTCGAGCCCGCAGCCCCACAGCCGGTTGAGCAGACGCAAGGCCGCAGCAGCATCGGCCGAGCCGCCGCCGATTCCCGAGGCGACGGGAAGGTTCTTGGTCAGGTAAAGATCGGCACCTAGCCCAGCAACAGCACCCGCATCCCTCCCCCCCGTGTTCCCGAGCGTAGTCGAGGGACGTTCCGCCGAGGGTTGCGCGTACGTCCCTCGACTTCGCTCGGGACAGGCGGATTGGGTCAGGGCATCTGCTGCACGCAGCACCAGATTATCGGGCCCGTCGTCCAGCCCGGCTGCGAACGGACCATCGATGGTCAGCTTGAGCTCACCATCATCCCGCCGCTCGGCGCGCAGCACATCCCCGCTATCGACGAACGCAAACAGGCTTTCGATGTCATGATAGCCATCCTCGCGCCGCCGCCGGACGTGCAGCGCCAGGTTCACCTTGGCGTAAGCGGTTTCGGTCGGCACGGGGGCATGCACTCCTCAAATCCTCCCCTGCAAGGGGAGGGGGACCACGAAGTGGTGGAGGGGGTGATACCGTCCGCGACCGTGGACACCCCTCCGTCATCGCTGCGCGATGCCACCTCCCCTTTCAGGGGAGGATTTTGGGTCTTCACATATTCGGATAATTCGGACCGCCGCCGCCTTCTGGGACCACCCAGTTGATGTTCTGGCTCATTTCCTTGATGTCGCAGGTCTTGCAGTGGACGCAATTCTGCGCGTTGATCTGGAAGCGCGGGTTGCCTTCTTCCTCACCGACGATCTCGTAGACCCCGGCAGGGCAGTAACGCTGCGCAGGCTCGTCATACAACGGCAGGTTATACGTCACAGGCAGCGCGGGATCCTTGAGCTGCAGGTGAACCGGCTGGTCTTCCTCATGGTTGGTGTTCGACAGGAACACCGACGACAGCCGGTCGAAAGTGATCACGCCATCGGGCTTGGGATAATCGGGCTTCTTGTACATGTCGGCCCGGCCCATGTGCTTGTAGTCGGGATCGTGCTTCATCGTGATCGGCAAACCGATCTTCAACTGACGCATCCACATGTCGATGCCCGCCAGCACCGTGCCCATCGTGCCGCCGAACTTGTCGACCAATGGCTCGACGTTCTGGACCTTCTTGAGTTCGGTGGCGATCCAGCTGGCGTTGAGGTTTTCCTGATAGTCGGCGAGTTCGTCCGACGTGCGATCGGCCTGAATGGCGCGAAATGCGCTCTCGGCGGCGAGCATGCCCGATTTCATCGCGGTGTGGCTGCCCTTGATCCGCGGCACGTTGACGAAGCCCGCGCTGCATCCGATCAGCGCGCCGCCCGGGAACGCCAGCTTGGGCACCGACTGCCAGCCGCCTTCATTGATCGCCCGCGCGCCATACGAAACGCGCTTGCCACCTTCGAGGATCGAGCGGATTTCGGGGTGCAGCTTCCAGCGCTGGAACTCGTGGAACGGCGAGAGATGCGGGTTCTGGTAGGACAAGGCCACCACGAAACCGAGTGCCACCTGACCATTGGCCTGATGGTAGAGAAAGCCGCCGCCCCATGCATCGTCAAGCGGCCAGCCCTGGGTGTGGATCACCCGGCCCGGCACATGCTTCTTGGGGTCGATGTCCCACAGTTCCTTGATGCCGATACCATAGGTCTGCGGCTCGCAGTTGGCTTCGAGATCGAACTGCCGCTTGAGGATCTTGGTGAGGTGTCCGCGCGCACCCTCTGCAAAGAAGGTGTAGCGCGCGTGCAGTTCGAGGCCCGGGGTGTAATCGGGCTTGTGCTCGCCATCTTTGCCCACGCCCATGTCGCCCGTGGCGACGCCCTTGACCGAGCCGTCCTCGTTGTAGAGGATTTCGGCTGCGGCAAAGCCGGGGAAAATCTGGACTTCAAGTTCTTCGGCCTTCTCGGCCAGCCAGCGGCAAAGATTGCCAAGGCTGCCTGTATAGGTGCCCTTGTTGTGCATGAACCCTGGCGTGGTGATGTGCGGGATCGCGAATTTCGATGTCTTGCTAAGCACCCAGTGATGGTTTTCGGTCACTGGTGTATCGGCCATCGGGCAACCCTGCTCGCGCCAGTCGGGGATCAGTTCGTCGAGCGCGATCGGATCGATCACCGCACCCGACAGGATGTGCGCGCCAACCTCAGAGCCCTTTTCGATCACGCAGACCTCGATTTCCGCGCTGTTTTCCGCCGCCAGCTGTTTGAGCCGGATCGCTGCAGCCAGGCCGGCAGGGCCCGCACCGACGATCACGACGTCAAAAGGCATGGATTCGCGTTCACTCATCATTCGTTCCCCGTTGCTCAGGACCGGTCCTATGCCATAAGGACAATTACAATGGACCTTCCGTTCCTCTCCAATAGTGCCGCGTGGCCCAAGTCAACCCGCTTTGGCGTCGGGCCGTCGCTCGGACAGCCATGACCAGCGAGGTGAAACTGGCGCATAGCCTCGTCGACTGGTGGCAGCTGGCCGGGGTGGAGTGGGATTATTCGGAAACGCCCACCGACTGGCTGGCGGATGATCCGGTGCCGTCGATACGCTCCCCTGAACCACCCCGGCACACCGTCCCCGCCACCGTGCGGACCGCGCCGGAGCCCGACGTCGCCCCGCCGCCTGCAGCGGCGCTCGAGCTTCCGAGCGACCTTGCTGAATTCCAGGAGGCTTGGCGGAGCGGTGCGTTCGGTGCTGATGGCGGGGACGGGCCCCCGCTGGTCCCTCATGGACCGGTCGGCGCCAGGATTATGGTGATCACCGGAGCCCCTGAGAGGGACGATCAGGACAAGGTGCTGTCGGGGCGGGCCGGGATACTGCTGGGAAACATCGCCGCCGCCGCAGGCGTCGGGTCCGATGCTATGTATCGGGCTTCGTACTTCCCGCGGGTGGTGCTGGACCGCCGTGCGGCAGCCGAACATGCTGCCAAATGGAATCGGATCGCGCTGCATCACATCACTTTGGTGCAGCCCGAAATCCTGGTGGTTGCCGGCGAGGACACCGCCAGGGCGCTGCTGGGACACGACCCATCGCAAAAGCCACCCGTTTTACATTTTCTTAACCATGGTGGTGGAACTGTCAAAACCATCGTTATGCGTAAGCCCAGCCTGATGCTTCACCGCACCGCGCAGGAGAAGGCTATGGCGTGGCAAAGCTGGCAATTGCTGCTTGTGGAGTAATATCTTGCTGAAAAAAGCGTTGATGATCGCCGCAGGCGCGATAGCGATGACGAGCCAGCCCGTATGGGCGGAAACGTCGTCGTACGACTATTTTTCAAATCGCGTTGCCAAGACCAAGGTTCCCGACCAGTTGTCGTCGTCCGATCGGCAATTCTATGCCGAAGTGTTCAGCGCCATCCGTGGTCAGAACTGGGCCAGGGCCAGCGAACTGCTCGACAGCCGCGACAAGGGCCTGCTGCATGACATCGCACGCGCAGAACTGTTTCTGGCGGCCAACTCGCCGCGGGTCGAGATGGGCCCGCTGCTGAGTCTGCTCAACACAGCACCCGAGCTTCCCCATGCAGATCGCCTGGCAGGCCTGGCGACCAAGCGCGGCGCGACGATCCTTCCCGACCGTCCGGCGACCGTGCAGATGTCGAGCTTTGCCGGCGTGACACGGCGTGGCAAGCCGCGCGCCGTTGCCGACGGCACCGTGCCAGCCACGCTCGCCGCGCAGATCCAGGAACGCATTGTCGCGGATGACCCGGCAGGCGCACATGCGGTTCTGATCGGACAGCTGCATGCGCTCAGCCCCTATGCGCGCACCGAATTGCAGCAGCGGGTGGCGTGGTCCTATTACATCGAAAACCGCGACGGTGAGGCCCTCGCGCTGGCACAGGAGGCTGCGACAGGCGCCGGAGACTGGGTCGGTGAAGCGCACTGGACTGCAGGGCTTTCCGCCTGGCGGCTGGGCGATTGCGCCGCAGCCATGCAGGGCTTTGAAGGCGCGGCTGCGAATGCCTGGAACGAGGAACTTCGTGCCGGAGGGTATTATTGGGCCTCGCGCGCTGCGACCCGTTGCCGTCGTCCGGACCTGGTGCAGAGCAATCTGCGCGCTGCCAGCCAATATGGCGAAACGCTTTACGGGGTGCTCGCCAGCGAACAGCTCGGCGTGGCGGGCGGCAGCGTGCGCGCCGTGGACTTCAGCGATGGCGACTGGAAACTGCTGAAGGAACGGCCCAACGTGCGCCGCGCCATCGCACTGGGCCAGGTTGGTGAATCGACGCTCGCCGATCAGGTTTTGCGTCACGAGGCGCAGATCGCCGGAGACTGGGCCCATGAGGCCCTGCTGCGGCTCGCGCGCGATATGTCGATGCCGCAAACCCAGATGTGGCTCGCCCATAACGGTCCACAGGGCAGCCGCCCAGACAGTTTCGCCCGCTTCCCGTCACCGCGCTGGGTGCCGCTCGATGGCTGGCGTGTGGATCCAGCTCTGGTCTATGCGCACACGCTGCAGGAATCCAACTTCCGCAGCGATGCCCGCAGCCCCGCCGACGCGCGGGGGCTGATGCAGGTCCGCCCCGGCACCGCGCAGGACATGGCCCGCGCCCGCGGCCAGTCGCTCGATGCTGGCGAGCTTTATCAACCGGCGATCAACCTGGAATACGGGCAGCGCTATCTTGAATTCCTGCGTGACCGGCCCGAAACCCAGGGCCTGCTGCCCAAGATCATCGCGGCCTATAACGCAGGCCCGCTTCCGGTCAGCCGCTGGAATACCAAGGTCAAGGACAATGGCGATCCGCTGCTGTTCATCGAATCGATCCCGTATTGGGAAACCCGGGCCTATGTCGGCATCATCCTGCGCAATTACTGGATGTACGAGAAGCAGGCCGGGGTGCTCTCCAAAAGCGCTACCGGATTGGCGCAGGGCATGTGGCCCCGTTTCCCGCATGCAGGCGGAATGGAGCTTGTGCGGGTCGGCACCGTACAGAATAACTAGCGCCTTATGGCCATAGACGAATCGCGGGTCTTCAAACCCATCAACATAGCGCTGCTGACGATATCGGATACGCGCACCTCCGCCGATGACACGTCGGGCGACATCCTTGCCGGACTGATCACCGCCAAGGGCCATAGGCTGGTCACCCGTGCGATCGAGCGCGATGATGTCGAGCGGCTCGTGGTCCGGCTGAACAACTGGATCGACGATACCGAAATCGACGCGATCATTTCCACCGGTGGGACCGGCCTGACCGGGCGCGACATCACCCCCGAGGCGCTCGACAGGGTGAAGGAAAAGGACATTCCGGGTTTTGGTGAGCTTTTCCGCTGGCTGAGCTATCAGACCATCGGCACCAGCACAGTCCAGTCGCGCGCCTGCGCGGTGCTGTCGCGCGGCACCTACATCTTCGCGCTGCCCGGATCGAACGGTGCGGTCAAGGATGGCTGGAACGGGATCCTGAGCGAGCAGCTCGACAGCCGCAACCGTCCCTGCAATTTCATCGAGCTGATGCCGAGGCTGCGCGAGACATAAGGCGCGGGCCCGAGTTTTGTCCTGGTCCACGCTTGCGTTGGCCGGGCCTCCACGTGCAAACTCGGCAGCGTGACTGCGGCCCACCTTCTAAGGCACGGCGTCTCGAAGGCATTCAATTTTGCCATTCTGGGGCTGATGCTGGCCATGCTGGCAACCTTGAGTTTTGTCGCGGTTGACACCAACCTCGATGATCTCGAGGTCACCGGCCGCTCTTCGCGGACAGCAATGAATTGTGACGAGCTGATGGCGAAGGGGTCTTCCACCCGGCCCGCGGCTGGCGCGCATGAAACGGGTGGTGCGGGCTGCAAGGTCGACATTTCCTTTGCCACCGCGATATTGCTGCCCAGGGCTGAACCGACATGGTGTTCCGATCACCCAACCATCCAGATAGCGTCCTGGCCGCCGACCATGCTGACGCTTCGGCCCAGGCTGGCCGGATCTTCGGGACCGCGCGGACCGCCCCTTCTGACGTGATACATCCAGGAAGCAACGGGCTTGATTAGCCTCTGATCCCACCCACCCTGCACCGCAGCCGGCCCAAGGCCGTCGGCGCACAGGCGCTGAAGATGTCCCATGTCTCAGACAACTGTTATCGTGCTGGCCGGCAAACGGTCCGGCGCTCTCGACGCTCTCGCCGGCGCGCGCGGCGTTTCGCACAAATGCATCATTCCTGTGCTCGATCAGCCGCTGATCTCGCATGTGCTGGAAACCATCGCTTTGACTCTGCCCGACGCGCAGATCCGCGTCTCGATCGAGGATTTCTCGGTCATCGCCGACATACCTGTGGTGAAGCGTCTGCTGGAACAGAACCGGATTGCAGCCGTCGAAGCCCAGGCGAATCTCGTCGAAAGCGTCGCGCTTGCCGTCGCCCAAGCGCACTACCCGGTGCTGATCACCACCGCAGACAATGCGCTACTGACGCCGCAAGCGATCATGGCGATGCTCAAGGCTCGCCCCGGCGCCGATGCCCTGGTCGCGCTGGCCCGCAAGGAGCAGATCATCGCGGCGCATCCCACGGGTAAGAACCGCTATTACGAGTTCCGCAATGGCGGGTTTTCCAACTGCAACCTGTTCCTGCTGCGGGGCCCACGCGCGATCCATGCCGCCGAGGCCTTCCGCACAGGAGGCCAGTTCCTCAAGACCAAGGGCCGGATGCTCAAGACCTTCGGGCTGTTATCGGCGCTGATGTACCGGACGGGCTGGTTCACAGTGGAAAAGATGTTCGAACGGGTGTCCGCGCGGCTCGGTGTCGATGTGCGCCCGGTCGTTTTCGAAGACGGCAGGCTGGCGATCGATGTCGACGATGAAAGCTCGCTGCGCGCGGTGGAAGACATCCTGAAGCGCAGTGCGGGTCAAAAGCCCCAACCGGCACTGGCCTGAGCGGCAACGCTTTGGCTGGCAGTCGGAAAGGAAAACGCCGCACTAGGTTCGTTTAGCCCGGCGGGACGGCTGCCGGCGCCTTATGCGCGGGTTCCTTTACGCCTATGCCCAGCCGTGTCGCCACCCACTTGATGCTCGGACCCTGGATGACGCTCGACAGCAAGACGACGAAGAACACGATATTGAAGATGGTGAACGCGCCTGGCACGCCTGCCACCATCGGGAAGGTGGCGAGCACGATCGGCACTGCGCCGCGCAGCCCCGCCCATGACACGAACAGCTTGGCACGCCAGTCGAGCCTGCGGAAAGGCGCGAGGCATATAAACACGCTGAGCGGGCGCGCCACGAACATCAGCACGAAGGTGATCCCCAGCCCCGGCGCAATCACATCGAGCAGGTTGCTCGGCGCCACCAGCAGACCGAGCGTCAGGAACATCACCACCTGCCCCAGCCAGGCAAGACCATCCTGGAAGGTCGAAATGATGCGCCGCGCGTCGTAGGCGCGGTTGCCCGCGACCAGGCCTGCGACATAGGCCGCCAGAAATCCGTTGCCGCCGACGACTTCTGCCAGGCCGTAGCCGATCAGCGCTGCTGCGATCGAGATCACGAACGCGAGCCCGCTGCTCTGGTAGAATCTGCGTTTCAAAAGCTCGGGCAGCAACCAGCCGATGGCCAGACCAATGCCGGTGCCCAATGCCATCTGGCCGAAAAAGTCTGGGACCAGAGCCAGCGGGGATGCACCGGGTTGCGCGATGAACAGCAAAGCCGCGCCGACCATGAAGATCGCCATCGGATCGTTGGTTCCCGATTCGAGTTCGATCAGCGCCGGCACCTGGCCACTCATGTCGATCCCGGTCGAGCGCAGGATCGCAAACACCGCGGCCGCATCGGTCGAGGCGATCACCGATCCGAGCAGGAAGCCCTGGAACCAATTGAAATCCAGCAGCAGCACCGCTGCAAGCGCAATGACCAGCGCGCTGATCGCCACACCGAAGGTCGCCAGAACCAGCGCCGGCCGCACCATCGGCCGCACAGACGTCCAGCGGGTGTCCATGCCGCCCGAAAACAGGATGAAGATCAGGCAGGCAACGCCGACTCCCTGCGTCAGCACATAATCGTCGAATCGCATTCCGCCGGGGCCATCCACGCCGGCAAGCATGCCAAGACCAAGAAACCCAATCAGCGCGGGGAGCCCGAAGCGGCTAGTCAACGTGCCAGCGATCACCGTCGTCAGGAGCAGCGTGCCGATGACGAGCAGCGCAATGTCGAGAGAAACCGTAATCATACCAAAGCCAAAGCATCTGCGCGCCGCGATAGCAAGCGATGGCCGCCCCAAAAGCGCCATGCCACCAGGCCTATTGCATTTGTTCCGTTTTTGTTTCACTTTGCAGACATGTCAATTCTGCCACCTGTCAGGGGTCGCGGCGCCCCGGCCAATCAGGCTTCCCAGCGCTTCGGGCTGCCGGTGCGCGAGGCCGACGGCGATTGGCTTGACGTTCAGGCGTCGATCGATGACGCATTGCCGCCGCTGCGCACCACGGTAACTGTCGAACATCCCCGATCCATCCTGTCTCGCAACACCTCGCCCGACCTGCCGTTCGACCAGTCGGTCAACGCCTATCGCGGCTGCGAGCATGGCTGCATCTATTGCTATGCGCGGCCCACCCATGCCTGGCTCGATCTGTCGCCGGGGCTCGACTTCGAAAGCCGCCTGTTCGCCAAGCCTGATGCCGCCAAGCTGTTGCGCGCGACGCTGCGCAAGCCGGGCTATGTGCCCAAGGTCATCGCGCTGGGCACCAACACCGATCCGTATCAGCCGATCGAGGCCGATTATCGCATCACCCGCGATATCCTCGAGGTGTGCCTGGAAGCGCGCAATCCGGTGGCGATCACCACCAAGTCGGATAGGGTGCTGGCCGACATGGAGCTGCTGGCCGAGATGGCGAGGCATGATCTGGTCGCGGTCGCGCTGTCGGTGACCACGCTCGACGGCGCCATCGCGCGCACGCTCGAACCCCGCGCTGCCACCCCACGCAAGCGGCTGGCAGCGATCAACGCTTTGGCCGAGCGCGGCATCCCGGTGCACATGAACGTCTCGCCGGTGATCCCTGCCATCACCGATCACGAGATCGAGGCGGTGGTCGCCGCCGGGGCCGAGGCGGGAGCGCTGTCGGCCTCGTTCATCCCGGTCCGCCTGCCGCACGAAGTTGCGCCGCTGTTCCGCGCATGGCTTGACGCCCATTTCCCCGACCGCGCGGCCAAGGTGATGGGCATCATCCAGGAGATGCGCGGCGGCCGCGACAACGACCCCGATTTCGGCACCCGGATGCGCGGCCAAGGGCCGTGGGCCGAGCTTATCCGCACCCGCTTCCGGATCGCACTCAAGCGCGCGGGGCTGAACCGGCATGCGTGGCGGCTGTCGGTCGAGGGGTTTCGATCCCCTGCGGACGGGATGCAGGGGGAGCTGTTTTAGAAAGGTTGCGTCGGGTGGAATGGCAGAGACTGGCCGTGGGCCCGCAAGCGGCAGTTGGAGGACATGGATCGGACGAGACGTAACCTGCTGATCGGCGGCTTGGCACTGGGCACGATGGTGCTCGCTGGGTTGCTGCGTGATGCCTCCGCCACGCGTCAGCGCAACAGAAAGGTCAAAAGGAAAATGACGGACACGCCCGAACGCCCAGCCGGCACCCCCAAGCCTATGCTTGATGAGGACATTGCGCCGGTGCTTGCGCGGCTTGATGCCTGGTATGCAGCCAATCTGCCGTTGCCCGAATATGGCTTCAATCCGCCAGCGACGGACGCTCAGATCGATGCGGCCGAGCAATCGATCGGCCTGAAGTTGCCGCAGGCATTCCGCGATCTCTATCGATGGCACGACGGTGAGCACGATGACCTTTGCGGTCACATCTACGGTCTTCCGTTGTTGCCGCTGGAAGACGTCGTCGCGGAGCATCAACTTTGGCAGGAGACGTTGGAGGATATCGACGGCGACCGGTACGCCATCTCGGGCGGGTCATGGCCCGATGGCGCAGTGGACCCAGCGTACATCAACCCCGCCTGGGTGCCGCTCACCCGCGACGGGGGAGGCAACAGCATCGGGCTGGATTTCGATCCTTGGCCGGCTGGCCGCGTCGGCCAGGTCATCATCTTCGGGCGGGATGAAGACGTGAAGGTCGTTCTCGCCGAATCGCTGGGTCATTTCCTCGCTTGGGTGGCAGGGCTTTTGGAAAGCGGAAACTTCGAACTGCAGCCGATCGAAGGCGAGGACCAACTGCACAGCTTTCAGCTCAAGGAGCCGTCTACGGACCACTTCCATGATGGCGTTCGCGCGCTGCTTGGCGCGCCGGATGCCTATTTGTGATCCACGCCCGGGTCTGAAAGTCGGCAAAACGCCGGTTGCGGAATGCGGCTCGTCGGATGACGTCATGATGGCACCAGCGCCCGCTCAGCCTGAGCGGAGGTGGGCTGGGCGCTCGGTAGATAGCCGACGGGCGCCCCTCCCCCTCAATGCAGCTTCAGCTTCGGCCGCACGATCTGGTTGACGTGACCGATCACGATCAGCGAGATGCCACGCACCCAGCCGTGAATCGCGATCAGGTGCATGCGGTAGAGCGACTGGTACGCCCAGCGCGCCAGCCGGCCTTCGACCGCCATGCGCCCGCCGACGAGGTTGCCCATCAGGCTGCCCACGGTCGAGAAGCGGCTGAGCGACACCAAGGATCCGTGGTCCTTGTAGACGAAGTCGCGCATCGGCTTGCCCGCCTGCACCCGGCAGAGATTGTCGAAGATATGGCTCGCCATCTGGTGCGCGGACTGTGCGCGTGGCGGCACGGGGCGTTCCTCTCCCGGCAGGATGCACGACGCGCAGTCGCCCAGAGCGAAGATATGGTCGTCGAGCGTGGTCTGCAGCGTCGGGCGGACGACGAACTGGCCAAGCCGGTTGAGTTCGAGATCGCTCATCTCGCTGACGCCATCGGCGCCCTTCACCCCTGCTGCCCAGACAATAAGATCGGCAGGTATTGCGTCGCCATCGCGAGTCTCCACGCGATCTTCCTTGACCAGGACCACTTGGGTGTTCTCTCGAACGTTGACGCCCAGCTGTTCTAGCTCGCGCTTCGCCACCCCCGCCAGTTCGGCGTCGATCTGCGGCAGGATGCGCGGGCCCGCTTCAACCAGGGTGACCTCGAGCTTGGCTTCGTCGAACACCTCCAGCCCATAGTTTCGCAACGCCTTGGCGGCGTTGTAGAGCTCGGCGGAAAGTTCGACCCCGGTCGCGCCGCCGCCGATGATGCAGATCCGCACCTTGGCGTCCGGATTGCCGGTGTTGTGCGCGTGATTGGCGCGCAGACATGCATTGAGCAGCCGCTGGCGGAAGCTGTCGGCCTGCGCGCGGTGCTCCAGGAAATGCGAATGTTCGCGCACGCCCGGCGTCCCGAAATCGTTGGAGACGCCGCCGAACGCCAACACCAGATAATCGTAGCGAATCCGGTGTCGTCCGATCACCTCCCTGCCCTGGTCGTCGATCAATGGCGCGGTGGTGATGTGCTTGGAGGTGCGGTCGATGCTTTCAAGCGCACCGTTGAAGAAGCGATAGCCCCAGCGCACGGCATGACCGCCATAGCCAACCTCATCAAGATTGGCGTCAAGCGATCCGGCGGCCACCTCGTGCAGCAGCGGCTTCCAGATATGGGTGAGGTTGCGATCGACCAGAATGATGTCGTGCTTGTCGCGGCCATACTTGCTGCCCAGCCTGCGCACCAGTTCAAGCCCCCCTGCCCCGCCGCCGACGACCACGATCTGCGTCTTCTGATCGGTCACATTACCTCCCTGAAAAGTGTCAACCGAAGTTAACACACTTTAAGAACAGACAAAGCGTTTTGGACCGAAGGATTTCGGTATCCCGCAAGAAATCAGGAGGATGCAGCCTTGCCGAACGGCCGGTTGAGGCGCACGATCTTGGCGTTGAGGATGGCGGCAAAGCTCACCCACACAAGGTAAGGCACGATCAGCCAGCTTGCGAGCACCGAATATTGCCGCAGCCAGATGCACATCGCGAACACCGAAGCCCACAGGAACACGACCTCTACCTGAGCCCAGTCAGGCCGGTGCAGCTTGAAGAACAAAGGTGACCACAACAGGTGGAAAACGAAATTGGCCGCATACAGCGCGATGATGATGCCGCGATCGGCATCGGTGGTGGCGCCGTTCCACGACAGCACCAGCGCCCAAGCCGCGGCCCCGAGTATGATCGTCCAGGCAGGGCCGAAAAGCCAGTCGGGGGGTTGCCAGCTTGGCTTCTTGAGGTTCTTGTACCAGCTCCCGATCTCGGTCAGCAGGCCCCCCGCTCCGCCCAGAATGACGGCCCAGGCGATGGCGGCGATGACGATCGGGCTGAACATGACCCGACAATGGGGGCCACCGCGAGGATGCGCAATGGCCTATGTTGTCCTTGCCCGGATAAAGGCTTGCCGCCCCATGGCTATGCTGCTGAAATGGCAACCGTATATAATCACATGCAAAGGGTGCTCTTCACATGCTCAGTTCACGCAACGCGATCTCCGCGGGTCTTTCGATTGTCTTGTCGGCAGCCGCCTGGGCCTCTCCTGTCATCGCGCAGACCCGCAGTGCAGACGCCGTCGCGCCATCGCTGACGCTGAAAGCCGCAAGGCAGCAGCAGCGGGCGGTTGCGTTTGTCGCAGCCCCCGCCGCGATGACGGGCACTCTGGTTCTGCCGTTGGCGAGCGAAACCGATCTTGCCACCCGCGCCAGTGCGCTGAGCGAAGCGGAACGCAGCGCTGTTGCCCGCGCGCTCGGCTCGGCCGAGTTCGATTATGCCACGCAAGGCGCGCTGTCGCTGCGCGGCATCGGCGGCTGGGACCGCATTCATGTGGTCAGCACCGGGTCCGACATGAGCCCTGCCGCGCTCCAGAAGCTGGGAACCTTGGCCGGGCGCGCCTTGATGAAGGACAAGGGGCCGGTCACCGTGCTGGCCACCGGCCTGCCCGCCGAAGCCGCAGCCGAGATCGCAACAGGCATGGGCATCGGCGAGTATCGCTCGGACATCTATAATGCCAAGGCGCTGCAGGCCGAAGCGATGGCGGGCACATCGATCGTCACCGACGCCGCCGATGGCGCGCGGACCTTGTATGAAGGGCGCGGCAAGCCCCTGGTTGAGGCGATGGCGTTCGCGCGCGACCTGTCAAACGAGCCCGGCAACGTCGTGTATCCAGAAAGCTTCGTCGAGCGCGCCCGCGCTGCCTTTTCCGGGGTGCCGGGGGTCAGCATCGAGGTGCTCGACGTGCCCGCGATGGAGCGGCTGGGAATGGGCTCGATCCTGGGATCGGGCCGCGGATCGGCGCGGCCGCCGCGGATGCTGATCGTGCGCTATGCCGGGCGCGGCGCACCATCCGGCGGGCCCGTGGTTCTGGCCGGCAAGGGCATTACCTTCGATAGCGGCGGGATCTCGATCAAGAACAGCGGTGGCATGGGCGACATGAAGTTCGACATGTCTGGCGCCGCAAGCGTGGTCGGGGCGGTGCTGGCGCTGTCGAAATCGCGCGCGCCGGTGGACGTCGTCGCGGTCGCCGCATTGTCCGAAAACATGCCCGATGGCAATGCCGCGCGCCCTTCGGACGTCCTGCAGGCGATGAACGGCAAGACCATCGAGATCATCTCGACCGATGCCGAAGGCCGCCTGGTGCTCGCCGATGCGGTGGCCTATGCCGATGCCAGGCTCAACCCCGCCGCGATCGTCGATATCGCCACGCTGACCGGATCGATCGTCACCGCTTTGGGTGATGATTATGCCGGGCTGTTCAGCCGCCACAGTCCGCTGGCGGATCAGTTGCTGCAGGCTGGCGAGAAGAGCGGTGACGCGCTGTGGAGGATGCCGCTGCACCCCAGCTATGCCGAGGATACCAAATCGACCATTGCCGATATCAAGAATTCGGGTGCCAGCGGTGCCGGAGCGGGCGCCGGCGCGCACTTCATCGGCGCCTTCATCAAGCCCGAGACACCTTGGGCGCACATCGACATCGCCGGAATGGCGTGGGGCAGCGGCGGGGATACCAAGGCTGCCGGGTCGACCGGCTATGGCGTGCGACTGCTCGAAGCGTTCGTGCGCGATTTCCAGCCGGTGCCCAAGGTGGCCGCCGAGGAGTGAAAGCCCTTAGCCCGAGCAGCGCCGCCGTCAGCCCTTGAAGCTGTCCTTGGCGGCGCGACGCTCGGCCAGTTCATCGGCGCTCGTGGCGCGCATGAACGGGTTGGTGGCGCGTTCGAGCGCGATGGTGGTCGGCACCGTCGCCTCGCCGCGCGCGCGCATCGCGTCGACCTCGGCCATGCGCTCGACGATTGCGGCGTTCGCGGGCTCGGCCACCAGCGCATAGCGGCCGTTCGACTGGGTGTATTCGTGCGCGCAATAGACCTCGGTCTCGCCAGGCAGCGCCGACAGGCGCTGCATATTGTCGTACATCTGCGCGGGCGTGCCCTCGAACAGCCGCCCACAGCCCATCGCGAACAAAGTATCACCGACGAAGATCACCGCTGCTTCTGCAAAATGATAGGCGATGTGGCCGCTGGTGTGCGCCGGCACGTCGATTACCTCGGCGCGCAGTGCACCCAGCGCAACCGTGTCCCCTTCGCGCACCATCTTGTCGAGTGTCCCGATCCGGTCCTGCTCGGCTGCAGGTCCGGTGATCGTGCACCCGGTCGCCGCCTTGATCGCAGCATTTCCGCCGACATGATCAGGGTGCCAATGGGTGTTCCAGATTTGGGTGATGTTCCAACCGCTCTCGGCGGCTGCCGCCAGCACCGGCTCGGCCTCGGCGGGATCGATGACAAGCGTCTCGCCGCTGTCGGGCTCGTGCGCCAACCAGATGTAATTGTCGGAAAGGGCGGGAATGCGGATGATCTCTATCATCAGCGCGTTGTGCCCAATCGCGCTAGCCTTGCCAAGGCTGCATCGCGCCCAACCTACGGTGCGTTGCCCCTCAGGCCCAGATTGCTATCGCCATATCGTTGCTTTTCCGGCGAGACCACGCGCAGGCGCGGCATCGCACGCGGTGGTCGTTATCCTTTGCGCGGTTTGCGGGGAGCGGTTTTGCCGGATGTCATCGGATCGGGCTTCGGCGGTGGCTTCCAGCCTTTAGGGGGCGTCACGCGCTGCTGGCTGGATCCCAGGCCCATTGCGCCCGGCTGCTGCCGTTCCACACCCGACAAATCGGCCTGCTCGGCTTCTGAGGCCGAAGCGCCGCCGCGTATCAGGCTGATCTTGTCCCGGCATCGCTTGGCTTCCTCGAAGTCCAAGGCGCGTGCCGCAGCGTCCATTTTCAGCTGCAGGTCCTGGAGTGTTTCGCCCATCGTTATCTGAGCTTCTTGATGGGCAGTCCGTCCGCCTTGGCGCGTTCCTTCACCGATTCCTCGCTGCGAGTCAGCGCTTTGGCCATGGCCTTCAAAGGAATGCCCTTTTTCGCCAATGCATGGAGTTTCTGGAGCTCTGCGCTGGTCCACGGTTGTCGATGTCGTTCGAATTTATCTGCCATGCGCCATGTTTAGTGGATCAGGAGCACCACGGCGAGCACTTCGTGAAATCGCCGAATGGACAATGTTCGCAGGGCTCTTCTGAAGCAGGCGTGTCAGCGGATTTCAGCAAACCCTCTTGGAGAAGAGGGTGGTGGCAGGGCTTGTATCGAACTATTTACCTATCGCATTGTAACAGCTAGCTTTTTAAGATGTTCTAAAATCTACTCCCTCACATTCTCCCACATTTTTTGATTGGATACGGCATTGATTGCTCCGATCGTCCCTTATCCCGCCATGGCTGATTGACGTCTCGGATCCTAGATAGCCGTATCGCGCAATCCCCTTCCCGATTATTTGAGTAGGCTTTCTACTATCGACCCAACATTCGCCGTTTGTCGATCGGGCGATGAACGGCAGCCCTCGCCACAACCTTCCATTCGCTCAGAGGAAAGCCGTTAAGCAATTAAGCGCCCTAGTATCAGACGTCAGACCATTCTGGCACGATACCGAAACATGCCATTCCAGCGAAGCGAATATGTGCCGCTGCTCACCTTTCCCGACGTTGAGGGCGAGACGTTGGTGCCGATGGCGCTGACCGTCATCATCGCACTCGCCTGTGCGTTCGTCCTTTCGCTCACTTTCGTGCCCGGATCGATCGCGCTGTGGCTATCGAAGCGGGTCGAAGAAAAGGACGTGCGGATCATCTCCTAGCTCAAGCGTCGCTACGAACCAGGGCTGGACGCGGCAATGAAGCGGCCAACGGTGACCATCGGCGCGGGGGTCGGCAGGCGCGTAGAACGCGCCGTCCTCCGGCCAGATCTCATCGATCGCAGCCCCGCGCTTGACCGGGTTGTGGTGTCGGCGACTAATGCGACCAGCCTCGACTAAAACTGTGACAGGTTCGCTGCTGGTTAGATGCGCGAAACTAGTGTTTCCGCAGATAAAGAAGGTTTTCTTTGTCTAGCTCGGATCGGCCAGAATTCTGTCAAATGCGAGCGACGTGAAAGATCGGGCCGAGGATAGCTCAGGACCGAGCTGTGGTTCGAAGTCCCGCAGAAGTTCGAACGCACGCATGAGATTGATCGATGGTGCGCCGGGCTTCTGCGCAAAAGCGAAGCTCTGTGCGATATTGCCAGCACGCTTGCGCCAAGCCGGTGGGTCGGCCTCTGCTGCGGCGGCAAGCATTGTCAGACGCGGCGCCGCACCCGCGTCAACCAGCCCTTCTGTGCCCGCGACGCGGAGCGCCAGATCGACAACCGCATCCGAAAGCTCCGTGTCTCGCCACCGCGCGGCGAGCTGGAGGACGACCTCACAGGCGAACAGAAAGTTCGTGCCTTCGAGGCTCTCGATGAAGGGGGGTAACGCAGTCGCTAAGCCATGCCGGGATTTGACCGGCGCTTCGAATGACACCGAAAGCTTAATGAGATCGCTCAGCGAGCGCTCCAGATTGTCCTTTGCCGTAAAAGCGGATCGTGCCGCTTCGACATCTTCCGCATCGAGCAATGTCAACCCGCGCCAATCGTCATGCAATTCGTTGAACGGCGTCGCTGCGAACAGAAACAGGCCCCACTCACTGCCCGCAAGTGCGGCAAGTGCCCGCTCACCGGCCTTGATCCAGCTTTCCGGACGATCTTCTTCCGGGACGATGGCGATCGCCGCGGTCGCCCGAGCGAGCAACATCGTGTGGATCATGGCCATATTGAAATGATGCGGCTGCCAGATTGGCGCGTCACGGATGTCGCACAGATCGGCTAGCCGAGCCTGCGGGGCGAAGCTGCGCATCGCTTGATCCTCAAAAATGACCGGATCGACATTTGCGTCGGCGAAGAGGCGGAGGAGGTGGCTCGCGTGCACGAACCGCCCGAGCCTCCGCGCGTAAAGCGGCCACGCGGCAAGCGTGCGGTGACGCGCGGTGAGCGCGGTTGTGATCGCAACAAGCGATTCCAGTGCTGGCGCATTTCTGGTGATCAGCGGATCTTCCTTGTCGAAGAGCCGTGGCGCGATCGCGTCTGCGAGCGGCGCCATCTTCGGGTCGGAATAATGTCGGCAGGCGATCTCGAACGCCGCGGCCACGCTGAACGGATCGGGCACGCCCTGGAGTTTTTGGACGAGCAAAACCCGCTCCGGCGCGCTGAGATTGTCGCTGGCCTGCGCAACAAGTCCTCCCTTCAGCATCGAGAGAGGGGCGCTGAGCGCGAGAAGCCGGCTCAGTCGGGCGGTATCGAGCGTGGCCGCAGCCACCAGCCAATGTGCCACGAAGCCGTCAAAATCTTCGCTCGGCCCAATTGCCAAAAGCCCGGCATAGTGATCCGGTTCGAGTGGCACAAGATCGTCGAACCTCGCTTCGCCGGCGGAGATTTCCTGGACCATTGCGCGAAACACCGCCTCAGGACTCTCGCCGAGCTCGGTTTCCAACGTAATCAAGTGCGCTTCATCAAGCGGACCCTGTGCAACAATTAGTCGCCAGGCGGCCTCGCGATCCGCGGAAACTTCGCCTGTTGCCACAATCGCGTCGAGCATTGCCATTCGCTTCGCAGCATCGTCGCTCAGCAGTGCCACGTGGACAAAGCGGGCGGCCTGTTGGCCAGCCCGCAGCACGCCGGCCCCATCCTCGTCGAGCGAGCACTCTTCTGCCTCAAGCTTGCAATCGACCGACGCGAGCTTTACGGGTTGGCCATTAGCGATTGCACGAAGGGCGTCGAATAGTTCGTGACGGTGAAATCTCTTGTCCCACAGGCGGATGAAGTTACCATCAGGAAGGCCCATCGCCCGTAGCACGACCGGATCGGACAGCATGAAGGTGCGTACCGCCTCGGGGAGGTCGGGGATCGCCGACCGCAGCACCAGCCGCGTTTCCTCCTCCGGCGTGAGCTGAATGTCACTCTCCATCACTGGCCTCATCGCTCGCTGGCCGGGTTAGGAATGCGGTCAAAGTCTTGGCCATGGCTTCGATTGCTCCCGGATCGCGCCGTTCGACGCCTGGCGCAATCACGCCCTCAAACCATTGCTGGTATGGTTCGCTGCGCCCCTCGGGCAGCGCGAAGATCGAAGCAATCGCCCACAAGGTGTGACGCGTCACGTCTTGCACCCAGAATTCGCGATCGGGAGATTCGTCCGTCGCGCTCGCGGCGGCTGCATCCGGGATCATGTCGTGGAGCCAGCTTGCTGCGCGCGCAGCGTGAACGGGGTCTTCAACCTCCTGCCACACACGTCTGATGGTGAAGGCGATCGCAATGCACATCGCCTTGAACCAGACCCGCTCCTGCGGAAGCTGGATCACCTTGCGCGCTAGTGGCAAATGAATGCTGTCGCGGATCGCCCGCAGTTCGGCGTTCGGACCAATCTCCCAATTGCTCGACAGTGCGGCGTTGACCAACTCATGCGGGTCAAGCGGCATGAGCCCGGCCCCGCCATTGCGAAGGCTCTCGCGGGCGGCGGCGAGGTCCGTTTCGTTGATCACGCCCTTCTTGTGCAGCATGACCAGTAGATCGGGAGTCGTCAGAAACGGCACTTTTCGTCCCGTGCGATCCGTGAACTCGAGATACTTGTTCATGGCCCGATCGTCGCATACCAGCGCATCCATCCCGCCCGCATCGCGCAAGGCATTGACGATCGGGCCCATCATGTCGCGATCGGTTGCGCGGTCTTCGTCTTCGCCTTCTTCGTTTCCATCTTCGTCGTCATTTTCGCTGCTGACCATCTCGTCACTGCGCAGTCGCATCGGGCCGACGCGCGCGCGGCCATTCGTAATCGCATCGGACAAGATTTCACGAATCTGGTCGATGCCTTGGCGGACTTTCGCGCCTGCTTCTCCGGCCGCGATTTCCCGGTCGGCGAGGCTCGCAACTTCGGGCAGGACGATCAGCGCGCCGGCATGCGCCTTGAGCATCATCAGCAGGCCCGCATCGTTGAGATACTGGACCGCCAGATTGGTCAGGAATAGCGGTTTGGCTTGCTCGGGGGCAATTTCGTCAGTCCAGCTGACGCCGCTGCCGGCGACCGCCGACCTGGCTTGTCGGGCACGCGCGGCGCTCAACGTCCCTAGCCCGACGAGGGACTCAACCAGCCCGGCCGGGCTCAAAAGGCGGGCCGCGAAAGGTGCCGGATCGACCACTTCGCGCAGGTTTTCCGGTGGATGGATCGGCGCGGTGTCGACCACATATCCCTCGCGTGCCTCGGCAGCCTGGAACAGGCGCGCGAATTCTTCGCCGACCTGAGACACAAGCGCGGGATCGCCAGCGGGCAAATCCTCGACCGCGAGCGTGCCTGATCCCATTTTATCCTTGATCTCGCGCGCCTGCGCGATCCGGCTCGGCTGCGAATGCGCGACGTTCTTTCGGTCTTCAAAAAAACTGTTGAGCGTGCCCGCAGGCAACACAACGGCATCGAACGCCTGAATGGCCTGCTCCAAAAGGCCGAGCTGATACAGGACGAGGATTGCGAGCGGCTCGAACCCGACCGTGGAAATGTCCTGATCGAAAGTCGGCGACCGATTGCCAGCGTAGAGTGGAAGCACGGTACGGCGCCGACTGTCGATCTGATCGACATTTTCGGCCATGCTCAGAAGTATCATGCCACTTTGCGCCCCGCGCGAGCGACCGAGCGCAATGAAGATCGGCACTTGGGCCGTGTTGACGAGCTCGTTTACGCGCTCGGATTGAGCCCGGGAATCTTTCACGATCTCGATCACTTCTTCGAAGTCCTTCGAGAAGATCGGTCCCTCGGGGGTCGAGTTTGCCATCGCCGTGCCGAACCAGCCACTAACTTCAGCGCTGCGCTCGAAGCCGGCATTCACGGCGATCGTATATCCGTTCATGTTCAGCGAAGGATCGTCAGGGCGCTTTGCGATTGCCGCCCGCGCCAGCGGCATGGCCGTCTGGCTGTTGATGGCTTGGGCGACGTGCGCAGCAGCCATCAACTGTGCCGCGCTACGGTCGACCTGTTTCGCTAATTCCTTCTGCACCATGGGTTCGAGCTCGGCCCAGCGACCGGATTCGACCGCAACAAGGATGGCCAGTCTACGGGTATTTGCATCGTCGACGCCGGCGGCACCCAAGGCTGCCAACTCGTCGATCGCGTCCAGCAATCGACCCTGGCGCTGCCGCGCCCAGGCAAGGTGCGTGTGCAGGAACGGGTCTTGCCTGCTCAGGTCTCCAATCTCTTCCAGAAACGCTTCGGCCTCCGCGGTCTTTCCGGCCCGAACCAGCGCGTCGCAAGCTCGCCGTGCGTCCTCGATCTGGTGTCGCTGCCGCCAGAGCTGAACCAGATACTCGCCAAGCCGCACATCACCATGCAGATCGAGCGCGCCGACCAGCAGCACTAAGTCGTGGGTCGCCTTAGAAGCCTCGAACTGCGCAAGCCGCACACTGATCGAATCTTCGCCGGCGGCCTCAGCGATCACGGAATCGAGAAACACCTGAGCCTTGTCCGAAAGGTTTGCGCGTTCCTGTGTCAGGAGTGCCTTAGAGCCGTCCAGATCACCTAGGCGCGCGCGTGCCTCGACCTCCAGGCCGATTACGGTTTCCGCCCCTTGAATGTCCTTCAGCCGGTCGCGGTAGGCGGAGATGAAATCGAAAATCTCCTGATGACTGTCGCCCCGCATTTTGAGGGCGAAGGCCGCGCGCAGCTGGATATCATCGTATCCCCCGAGTTGCTCGGCTTGGGCAAGTCGCGCGCGAATCGCAGCCCAGTCCAATTCGACCCGGTAGAGCGCCGCGATCGGCGCTAACTCCATCGCTTCACGCGGATCGGCGAGCCGCTTTGCGAGCGCCTCGCGAGCGCGCCTGCGGTCGTCCGCGTCACCATGGTTGAGGTCGATCGCGAGAAGGTTCACGTCGGTAAGGCTGGACAGGTCCGGCGCATCAAGATCGCCAAGCTGTTCCTTTAGCAAGATGAGGTCGGCGCGAGCAGCCTTCAGCCGTTCCTGTCCTTCATCATCGTCCCGAACGTCACCAGGGTGAGGAAACAGGCCATCAGTATGAATGAAGCGTGCGGCAACGTCAGCTGGCACTGCGCCGCTCATGCGAAGCCGTGCCCGAAAAAACAATATCAACGGATTCTCGTCGATTTGTTCGGCCGTGGCAGAGGCCAACAAAGCCTCCGCGTCCGCGAACCTCGCGGCCTGTATCAGGCGACCTCCCATCCCTTGCAACGCATGCCCGGTCAGCTCATCCGGCTGCAAGTTGTCCTCGAAATACTCGAGCGCCTTGGCCTCGCCGTCGCGCTTCTGAATCGCGTCGATCAGCAAGCTTTTCGAGAGTGCATCGGGCCGGTCCCGAAGAAGTAGCATCGCGTCGCCCGGGCGGTCGCGAGCCATGGCTAGGCGCGCCCGCTCGCAGGTCGCATCAACGCCAAGTTCCTCTGCCTTCTTGATCCAAGTCTCGGCTTCATTAGGATGTCCGCTACGCGCCAGCGTTGCGCCAATCTCGCGACAGGCCGTTGCCCGGACGCCCGGACTCGCCTGCTGCAGACCATGGCCAAGTCGCGACCCCAATTGCCGCACTTTCTCGATCAATTCATCGACTGCGACAAACCGCTGCCGCCTCAGTTTGCGAATTTCGCCAAGCACCGCCTGATCTAAGACCTCAGCATCGACAGCGGGAGAGCCGGCGCTGATCTGGATCTCATCGATCTTGCCCGAAATTGCTTGAATCCCATCAATTAGCTCATCGTGGCGCGCGCCTTGCAGATCAAGCGTCACACGGTCGGATCTGTTCAGATGGCCGAAAAGCGTGAGCGCGGCGAACCGGATCGCATCCTCGAGCAAGGTCTCGCCGTAAATGCCTTCTTCACCGAACAGCTCGGCATGGATTGCGCGCGCCTCGGTGAGTTCCTGATCGATCGCGCCACCAAGTAAGGTCTTGCGCGTTCCGGCTTTTACGAGCGCGACAATGCGGTCGTCCTCGATGAACCGCTTGGCATCCTCCCCGGCGAAACTATCCGGTCGGCCGGACAACAGGCCTTTTAGCTTGGCGGCAATGGCGGCAGGTATAGTTTCCGATGCACCCCGCAGAACGGCGATCGCCTCGTCCATTTCGCGGTCGGCGGTACCCAAGGTTGCGACATCGGCATATTCCGCCCCCCGCCGCGCCAGTTGCAAACGCAGCTGCGCGATGCTGGGCTTTGCTCCTGCGGCAAGAATGGCCTTGCCCGCGCTGATCGTGAAGGGATCCAAGTCCATCCTCGTTGCAACTGATGGTGTGAAAAAGGGAGCGCCTGACTGATCAAAATGTATCTAGAATGATCGTTAGGTACCAGCAACGATCGATCGGTGGAACCGCCCATCACCGCGCCGACGTCGCATTGCAGCGATCGGAACATGGCAAATCTTGAAAGAGGCAAATATGCTGTTGCGGGAATATGGTGTCGATGGTGATGCGCCGCGGCATCTCCCGTCGCCGGGCGCGTGCATCTATTGTGGCGGAGTCGGTGTCCGCTGACGGCAATCAGACGTTCGCTGATCTACGAATTTATTTGGTCGACTCCAGCTCAGGGCGTTGTCTCCCGACGATCGACAGCAATCTCGCGTTCCGGCCCGAAACCTGTCAGTCCGAAACCGGCCCAGCCTCTGTCGCTCTCCGATAGCTGGTCGGCGCAGTGCTGGACGTCGGCTTCTGGCGGGACCTGCCGTTCGACAAATCACCACGGAACGGCAGAAAAGTTCTAAATCCGGAAGTTCGGCAACTGGGCCGGTTGTTAATTGGCAGGTCCTG
>NZ_JAUCZC010000009.1 GCF_030373265.1 Blastomonas sp. | reverse complement strand
GGCCGCCCAGGATGGACGGATCGACCTTGGCGGTGATCTTGATGCTGTGACCGGCACGGTCTTTCAGCTGCTTGCGGATTTCGTCGATCTGCGTTTCCGAAAGCGGAAAGGCGGATGTGACTTCGGCGGTCACTTCACCCCGGTGCGCGGCGACCAGAGTGTCGAACGCGGCGAGGATGTTGGACAACTGGCCCAGGCGGCGGTTGTGGGCGAGCACGCCCAGCAGGTTGCCGGTCATGGTGTCGAGCTTCAGCGTGGTGCTCAGCGCCTCGACGACCTTTTCGGCAGCACCGCGGCTGATCGTCTGGCTCTTGGTCATCGCCATGAAATCAGGCGATTCGTTGAGCGCGGCGCGCAGCGTGGCGACGCTCGCCTCCACGTCGGCAAGCTGCTTGTCGTCGCGGGCCAGCGAAAAAAGGGCAGAGGCATAACGCCCTGCCAGACTGGCCTGAATCCCGCCGGAAATGTCCACGCGAATGCTTTCCCTTGCCGTGATGTATATGGTTGCAGGCTGTACCGGAAAGGCTCGGCCTCCCCACCTGTCGGCGCGGCGGTTAGCACTCATCATGTTGCATTGCAAGACAGGGGGCAAGACAGGGGTAAAGATCGCAGGGCAAAGCGTTCAGGCGGCGGAATCGCGCGATTTGCGTCAGTGATGTGAAAGCTTTGTTTACCAAATCTTGTGACCATTCGGACAGAATGCCGCGGGCAAGGACCGAACACGCGTCCGGGATGGAATCGCTGCATTTTATGTCAAAGATAGCGCTCAAGCGGATGGAACTCCTCGCCCGGCTGGCCGGATTGAGCGTGCAGGAAAAGGTGCGGCTGGGGCTCACCGTGATGCTCGGGCTATTGGCGCTGCTGGCAGCTGGCGCCATTGGCGTCGTGGCGATGACCCAATACACCACCGGCCATCTGGTGTCGGGGCGAATCCAGCCCACCGTCCGGTTGCAGGCGGTGATCGACGGCTACCGGGAATCGCTGGCTGTTTCCTATAAGGTGAAGTCCGGTGTGATGCCGCCCGAAAGCGGGCTGAGCGCGCTGGATGCGATGGAGCGCAAGGTCAACCTGAACTGGGACGGGCTGGAGGCCAGCGAGTTTTCGGCGGAGTTTCCGCAGTTGATGGCAGAGCTGCGGCGCAACCGCGCCACCGCCGATGCCGCCAAGGTGAAGCTGCGCGGGCTGCTCGAGGCCGATGCCATCGACCGGATGGACTATTTCATCTCCAACGATCTGCACGGCGGGCTCGATCCGATGCTGGTCACCAGCCAGAACGCGATCGACACGATGCGGCAACGCGCGGCGGTGCAACTGTCGCTTTTGCGCAAAGTCTATATCGGGGCCCTCGCGTTCTCGGCGCTGTTGATGCTGATAGCGGGGCTCTTCGTCCACTGGTGCGTGCGCTACACCAATCGCGACTTTCTGGTACCGCTGACGGCGCTGGGCCAATATGCCCTGCCTGAAAACCGCGATACGATAGCGATCAAGGATCTGGGGCTGCGCCGCCGTGACGAGATCGGGGCGATTGCCCGCGCCATTCACCGCTCGCACGTCAGAGCCGACCGTGCGCTCAAGGCCGAAAAGGATCGCCAGTCGGCGCAACTGCAGCTTCAGCGCGAGCAGATCGACCGCCAGCAGGAGCGTACCAGCCGTGCGCTCGCGCTCGACCGGCTGTTCGCCAGCCACGAGGCACGGCTGTCCGAGCTGTCCGACAATCTGGCGCAGGCCGCACAGGGCATGCGCGAGGGCGCCCAGATGATGAAGCGCAACGCTGCGCAGGCGCAGGATTACAGCATGTTCATCGCCGAAAATGCGAATCAGGCGGTACATTCGATGCAGGAGATCGACACGCACGGCCGCCGCCTGCAGCAGACCGGCGGCGAGGTGCGCGAGCTGGTCGCCGACAGCACCCGCAACATCTATGACGCGCACGGTGCGAGCCGCTCGAGCCGCGACACCGCCGACCAGCTGCAGGCGGTGGCGGGCGAAATCTCCGACATCCTCTCGCTGATCACGCACATCGCCAAGCAGACCAACCTGCTCGCGCTCAACGCCACCATCGAGGCGGCGCGCGCGGGCGACGCAGGGCGCGGCTTTGCGGTGGTGGCACAGGAGGTCAAGAACCTCGCCAACCAGACCCAGCACGCCGCCGCGTCGGTCGAGCAGCGGCTGGGCAGCATCGCCAGCATGACCCGCGAGGTGTCCGGCGCGATCGTCTCGGTCGACGGCCATGTCGATACCGTCCGCCAGAACGCCGACCGCATCGACCAGGCGGTGTCCGATCAGCACCACGCCAGCAGCGATATTCTCGATGCCATCCGTCTGGTGCTGAGCGGCAGCCAGCAGGTGCTTTCGCAGATGACCGAGCTCAAGGAAAAGGCGTCGCGCGCCAATCTGTCCGCGGATGCGCTCAGCCAGACCGCCGAGGATGTTGCGCGCCAGTCGCAGGAATTGCGCACGCAGATGCAGCATCTGGCCGAGGCGGTGCGATCAGCCTGAGGCCGCTTTGACCGCATGATCCGGGACGCGCTGGGCGGCCGCACGCGCTAGACCACGGGCCTGTCCTCATCCGGAGTTTGCCCGATGCCGCATGCCCTGCCGTTCTCCTTGGCCACCGCCTGTATTCCCGGACGGCTTTGCCTTATGGTGCCGTCGGCGCGGACGGGCAGGGCATGATGACGCAAACGATGATCGATGATGGCACCGCCTGGCAGGCCGTGCAGCGGCGCGACCGCAGCTTTGACGGGCGCTTCGTCACCGGCGTGCTGACCACCGGCATCTATTGCCGTCCGTCCTGCGCCGCGCGGCATCCGGCGCGGGGCAATGTGCGCTTCTTCGTCGATGGCGCTGCGGCGCGCGCTGCGGGGCTGCGCGCCTGCAAGCGGTGTCTGCCCGATGATGTCGCGCGTGACGAGACAGCCGTGCTGGCGGCGATCGCTGCGATCCGCGCGAGCGAGGAGCCGCTCGCGCTGGCGGCGCTGGCTGACACCTGCGGCTATTCGCCTGCGCATTTCCAGCGGCTGTTCACCCGGCACACCGGCCTGTCACCGGCTGGCTATGCGCGCGCGCTGCGCCAGGAGCGCGCGCGCGAGGCCTTGAGCAGCCAGCCCCGGGTGGTCGATGCCATTTACGAGGCCGGCTTCAGCGCACCATCGCGCTTTTATGGATCGATGAAAGGACGGATCGGAATGGCTCCTTCGGTATGGAAGAGCGGCGGCGCGGGGGTGGACATCCACTGGACGCAAAGCGCCACCAGCCTGGGGCTGATGCTGGTGGCGTGGACCGACAAGGGGGTGTGCCGGCTGTCTTTCGAGGAAGGCCCCGAAGCGCTCGCCGCGCGCTTTCCCGCTGCAACGCTGCACCGGGCGGACGGTGAGGCTGCAGACCTTCTGGCGGGCGTCATCGCGCGGGTCGAGGCGCCTGCGACCAGCGCCGCCGTGCCGCTCGACGTGCGCGGCACGGTGTTTCAGGAGGCGGTGTGGCAGGCGCTGGCGGATATCCCGGCTGGTGAGACCCGCAGCTATGCGCAGATCGCCGCCAGCATCGGCAGCCCCAAGGCGGTGCGCGCGGTCGGCTCTGCGTGCGGCGCCAATCCGGTCGCGGTGCTGATCCCGTGCCACCGCGCGCTGCGCACCGACGGGACACTGGGCGGCTATGCCTATGGCCTGCCGATCAAGACCGAGCTGCTCAAACGCGAGTCGGACTGAACGGCGCGCGTTATTTCGGCGGCTGTGGTTTGCGGGTGCAGCTATAGACCTGGATTTCGTTGGGCTGCGCGGGCAGTGCCTGGCGCAGCGCCTTCTGCATATCCTCCAGATCGGCCATGGCGTCGGCATCGGTGGTGCAGGCGCTGTTGGAATAGCGTCCGCGGATCTTGCGGGCGTTCTGCATCGCGGCCAGGCCGAGCTGGAAATTCTCGGTGCGGAACTCGCGCGTTTCTGGGTCGAACTGGTTGATCGACACCGTCTGGTCCTCGTTGGGGACGAAGATGCGCGTCCAGCCGTCGACATCGCGGCCATATTGGGTGCGGTCGTTGACACAGCCATTGGTTGCCCAGCCGATCTCGACCGGCTGCGGGCTGGTGCCGGTGATGCGGCTGCGCTCGGGGATGATGCTGCAGACATACAGTCCGCCCGCCGAGCCCTTCGCGCCATCGGCCGTGCCGGTGTCGGCATTGCTTTCCTCGGCCTTCAGCGCAGCGATCGCCATGTCCTCGGCGCCATCGAACCCGGGGCGCAGCAGAAAGCCGACAAAGGCGACCAGCACCAGCCCGCCGGTGGCGATCGCGGCATATTTGCGCCGCTTGAGGTCGCTGCGCTCGTGCATCAGGAAAGTCGCGCCGCCGGCCATGCCCGCCAGCACCAGCATCAGCGCGGCGAAGAAGATGTGGTTCTCGCGCGCGACCAGGATTTCATGCTCCGCCTCGCGCAGCGCCGTTGCTTCGAGATCGCGCCGCTCGACCGATTCGGCGAGCTGGCGCTGCCGTGCGGTTTCGGCCGCCTGCGCCGAACGCGCGCGCTCCTCGGCGGAAAGCTCGGCGACCGACCGGCACGGCGTATCGGCGAGCCGGTATTCGACCTTGGCCGAGCGCAGGAAACCGAACAGCTCTCGGTTGGAAACCGCAAAGCCGTATTCGGCGTCGTTGCCGTCCGACAGCGAGCCGAAGCTGTTCACCCCCGCGACACGGCCGCACAGATCGACCAAAGGCCCGCCGCTGTTGCCCTTGGCCAGCGCTGCGGTGTGCAAAATGGTGTCGAAATCGCGCGTGGTGCGTCCACCCGAAACCACGCCCGGTGTCTTGACGGGTGCCATCGGCGCAACGGTTTCGCGCGTATCCAGCCCCTGCGCGCGGTCGACCGCGGCGGGATAGCCGATCGCCATCACCTGCGCGCCGTCCTCGAGCGGGGTGGCGATCAGGGCAAGGCTGGGCAGGCGGCCCTTGTCGACCTCGATCAGCGCCAGATCGTTGCGCACCGACAACGCGACGATTGTGCCGCCATAGGTGGTCGCACCTTCTGACGGGATGATGCCGATGCGAATGGTGCTGTCATCGCGCAGCGGCGCGACCAGATGCGCATTGGTGACGATCTTGTCGGGCGCGACGGCAAAGCCGCTGCCATGGCCGACATAGAAGGTCTCGCCATCCTCTTCGGCGACCAGCACCACGCGGACGACCGAGCGGCTGGCGGCCTGGATGTCGTTGGGATCGGCGGCGAGCGGGGCTGCGAGCAGGGTGGCGCACGCGGCGATCACCAGGGCGAAAAGGCGCATCGGGTTCATGGGGCCCATCTCATAACGCTGGCATCACACAAAGCTATAAGGATCGACATCGACCGCGACGCGCACGCCGTGCGGCCAGCGCATCGGATCGAGCCACTGGCGGATGATCCGCTGCATCTCGACATTGCGCCGCGCGTGCACCAGCAGCCGGAACCGGTGCCGTCCGCGCAGCAGCGACAGCGGTGCAGGCGCAGGGCCATAGACCGCAAAGCCGTCGAGTTCGGGCGCACTCGCCCCGGTCTGCCGCGCGGCATCGCTTGCCTCGTCATGGTCCTCGGACGAGATGATGATCGCCGCCAGCCGCCCGAACGGGGGGACATTGGCATCGCGCCGCGCCTGCGTCTCGGCGGCATAGAACGCCTCGCGGTCGCCCTGCACCAAAGCGTCGATCACGGGAGCATCGGGGTGGCGGGTCTGCAGGAACACCTCGCCCGGCTTGGCGGCACGCCCGGCGCGGCCCGAGACCTGCGCGATCTGCTGGAACGTCCGCTCGCCCGCGCGCAGATCGCCGCCCTCGAGCCCGATATCGGCATCGATCACCCCGACCAGCGTCAGGTTCGGGAAGTGATAGCCCTTGGTGACAAGTTGCGTCCCGATGATGATGTCGATCGCGTGCGCCTCGACCGCCGCGACGAACTCGGCGGCTTTCTCGGGCGACCAGATCGTGTCCGAGGTCACGATCGCGCGGCGCGCCTCGGGAAACAGCGCCGCGACCTCGTCGGCGATCCGCTCGACACCCGGACCGCAAGCGACCAGGCAGTCGCTCTCGCCGCATTCGGGGCAGGCGCTGGGCGAGGGTTCGGCATGGCCGCAATGGTGGCAGGCGAGCCGTCCCGACAGCCGGTGATCGACCATCCACGCGCTGCAATTGGGGCATTTGAACCGGTGGCCGCAGTTGCGGCACAGCGTCAGCGGCGCATAGCCGCGCCGGTTGAGGAACAGCAACGTCTGCTCGCCGCGCTCGAGCCGCTCGCGCATCGCATCGATCAGCGGCGGCGCGATCCACTGGCCGCGCGGCGGCGGGTCTTCGGTGAGATCGATGAGCGAAATCTTGGGCAACTGCGCCCCGCCAAAACGATGGGTGAGCAGCAGCGCCTCATAGCGGCCGGCCTCGGCCATCACCCGGCTTTCCAGCGCCGGCGTGGCGCTCGACAGCACAACCGGGCAGCGCTCGAACTGGCCGCGCATCACCGCGACATCGCGCGCATTGTAGCGCACGCCGTCCTCCTGCTTGAAGCTGGTCTCGTGCGCTTCGTCGACGATGATCACGCCCAGGTTGGCATAAGGCAGGAACAGCGCGGAGCGCGCGCCGACGATGATCCGGGCGTCGCCGGTGACGATCGCGTTCCATGCCCGCCGCCGTTCGGTCTGCTTGAGCCCCGAATGCCAGGCGACCGGGGTGGCGCCGAAGCGCTTCTCGATCCGGGTGAGGAACGGCTGGGTCAGCGCGATCTCGGGGAGCAGCAGCAAGGTCTGCTTGTCCTGCCGCAGCGCTTGCGCCACCGCCTCGAAATAGACCTCGGTCTTGCCCGATCCGGTGACGCCGTCGAGCAGGAACGGCGTCGGTTCGGCAGCCGCGACCGCCTGCGCCAACCGGGTTGCCGCTTCGCTCTGCTCGTCGTTGAGCGTGGGCGTGACATGATCGGGGTCGGGGCGCGGATAGGGGCGACCTACAGGCACCTCGACCGGCTCGAACGCGCCCGATTGCACGAGCGAGCGGATCACGCCTTCGGACACGCCCGCCTGCGCCGCCAGTTCGCGCACCGTGGCCTGCGCGCCGTCGAGCTTCGCATAGGCCTGCTCCCGCTGCGGGGTCATGCGGGCAGGGGGTGTGCCGGTCAGCCGGTATTCGGTGATCGCGCGGCCCGGCCCGAGCAGCGATCCGCTGGGCAGCGCCATCCGCGCGACCGCGGCGGGCGCGGCAAGATAGTAATCGGCGGTCCAGTCGATCAGCCGGCGCAACGCGGCCGACAGCGGCGGCATGTCATGCCTGGCGGCGACCGGACGCAGCCGGCTGGCATCGACCTCGTGCGCGTCGAGCGCGCCTGCATCCCAAACGATCCCGTCGATCCGCCGCGGCCCCAGCGGCACCTGCACCACCGATCCCGCCGGCAGGTCCATGCCCGCAGGCACGCTATAGTCGAACGGGCCGACAGCGGCGTTGAGCAGGAGGACACGGACACGATTCATGGTGGGGCCTGCATAGGCGGTGATGCGGCGTGCGTATAGCGGGAGCCAAACTTCTCCCCTACCGCTCTCTCCCCTTCAGGGGAGAGACGCGAGACTTGGCAGCTTGCTGCCTAGTCGCAGCTGAGAGGGGCGACCGTGGTTCCCCCCTCAACTTCGGCTAGCGTGCTGTGAACGCAAGCCCTCGTATCTCCCCCCTGAAGGGGAGAGAGCAGGATTGAACACCTTATTCGGTTAACCCCACCCGCTCCCCGCGCTATAGCGGCTCCACGAATCGCACCCCACCCAGCCATCCGGAGCCAGCCCCATGAAATTCTTCGTCGACACCGCAGACACCGCCGAAATCGCCGATCTGGCCGAGGGCGGATTGCTCGATGGGGTAACCACCAACCCCTCGCTGATCGCCAAGTCGGGCCGCGATTTTCTGGAAGTGACCAAGGAAATCTGCGCGCTGGTCGAAGGGCCGGTGTCGGCAGAGGTCGTGGCGCTCGACCATGCGACGATGATGAAAGAGGCCGAGATCCTGCGCAAGATCGCCGACAACGTCGCGATCAAGGTGCCGCTGACGCTCGATGGCCTCAAGACCTGCAAGAAGCTCACCGACGATGGCACGATGGTCAACGTGACCTTGTGCTTCTCGGCCAACCAGGCGCTGCTCGCCGCCAAGGCGGGCGCGACCTTCATCTCGCCCTTCGTCGGCCGGCACGACGACAATGGCTTCGACGGCATGGCGCTGATCGAGGACATCCGGCTGATCTACGACAACTACGCGTTCGAGACCGAAATCCTCGTCGCTTCGGTCCGCCACCCGATCCATGTGCTCGAATCCGCGCGCATCGGTGCCGATGTCGCTACGATGCCGCCGTCGGTCATCCGCAGCCTGTTCAAGCACGTGCTCACCGACAAGGGCATCGAAGGGTTCATGGCCGATTGGGCCAAGACCGGCCAGACCATCGGCTGAGCTATCCGGCGACCCCGCGAGGCGGCCTTGCGTCAGGCCGCCTTGGCGGGGCTGTGGCTTTCGAGATAGTCGATCAGCGCCTCGAACGGCATCGGCCGTCCGATCAGATAGCCCTGCGCCTTGTCGCAGCCCATCTGCGCGAGCAGCTGCAACGTCTCGCTGTCCTCGACGCCCTCGGCGACGACTTCCTCGCCCAGCGAATGCGCGAGCTCGATCGTCGAGTTCACCATGATCCGGTCCGAGCGGCTGGTGACCAGCATCTTGACGAAGCTGCGGTCGATCTTGAGCTCGGTCGCCGGGCAGCGCTTGAGATAATCGAGCGTCGAAAAGCCGGTGCCATAATCGTCGATCGACAGCTGCAGCCCCAGGCTGCGCAGGTCGCGCAGTTCCTGCATCGCGGCCTCGGCGCTCGACATCGCGGCGGTTTCGGTGATTTCCAGGATCAGCCGTTCGGCGGGCAGGCCGTGGCGGCGCAGCGTCTGAATGACCATCGGCTTGAGGTTGGCGTGGCCGATCAGCCGCGGTGACAGGTTGACCGCCATGTCGAAGCGCTGGCCGTTGGCGTTGAGCTTGGCCGCGACCTGCACCGCGCGGTTGAGCACGTGATCGGTCAGCTTCTCGATCCGGTCATGCCGTTCGGCGGCGGTGATGAACTCTTCGGGGTTGATCGGCCCCTTTTCGGGATGCGTCCAGCGCACCAAAGCCTCGGCGCCGCAGATTTCGCCCGACAGCAGGTCGAGCTTGGGCTGAAACGCCACCCAGACCTCCCCATTGTCGATCGCCGCGTCGAGTTCGCCGAGCATCGAGACGCGCCACTCGGTCGCCTCCAGCTTGGTGGGGTCATAGACGCGCCAGTGCTCGCCGGCATTCTGCGCTTCCTGGCAGGCGAGCAGCGCGCTCGACATCCGGCTCTGGATGGTGCGGCCCGGATCGGCATCGACGCCGAAAGCGATGCTGAGATCGATCAGCCGGCCCGAAACGTTCGCCGGACTGCGGAAGATGGCGCTGAGCCCGGCGAGCTGGTCACCGACATTGTTGATGCTCGCGGCGGGCATCATCCACATGAAGATTCCCTCATCGCCCTGGTAGACCTTGCACCCGCCATTGCCGAGAGTCAGGCGCATGACGATCTGGTCGACCAGTTCCTTTTCCGCCGCCGAGGGCAATGCGGTGGCGGCTTCGGCATAATTGTGGATGCGCGCAGCGACCAGGCCCTCGTGGGTGGCGTGCCCGGCCGAGCGCAGCGCGTTGAGGTTAGGCTGGCCGGAGACCTCGTTGACCATGCCGCGCTCGTCGAAGGTCTGACGGTGCAGTTTCCAGGCATAATGGCCCATCGCACCCAGCACCAGCGGGGTGCGCGAAACCCGCAGCATCAATGCGCAGGTGACCAACGCGACCAGAAACGGCACCCACCAGCCATAGGTGGTCGGCGCTCCGCCGATCAGCGTCTCGGCGGCGATCGCGGCGACGAAGACGCTGGCCGAAGGGCCGTGGCCCGGCACCGCATAGCGATTGCCGATGCCCGTGGCATTCGTTCCGATGATGACATCACGCCCGCGCAGCTGGTCAAGGCTGGCCGTGTTCTCCACGACATCGGTCGCGCTGAAATACGGCAGCGACCGCATGCGGATCGAATAATCGATCGGGAACGATTGCCCCTCGCTGCCGGTGACGCCGGTGATCGCTGACGCGATCGACGGTATGGTGCGGTCGCCCACTGTGTTGCTGTAGGGCATGTTCCATGCGACGTTGAACCCATTGGTCCGGATATTGGTGTTTACCAGTCCGGCAACCGAGCGCAGTTCTGGCAGCGGCAGAACCTGCGTCTGAGTGTCGCCTGCGGCTTCCGGCGCAAAATTGGCGGCGATGTGGACATGACCGTTCATGCCCTTCATGGCGTTCACCAGCCGGGGAAGATCGGGATCGTTCTGCGCGACGTTCATCGGGAAATCGAAGAATATCCGTCGCGCGCCTGCCTGGGACAGATTTTCGATCATCGTGGCATACCGCTGTGTCGACCACGGCCAGTTGCCGATTTCCTGCTGCGCCAGCGTATCGATGCCGACCACCGCGACCTGGCCGCTGGCGTTATGCTCGCGCGCCTTGTTGCGGATTGCGCGGAACATGTCGTCGATCGGATCGGCAAACCCCGCCAGGCCGAACAGCAAGGCAGAGACGATCGACCATATGAGCAAAATGCGCATCGGTCGGGCCGGCTTCCTTCTGTTACGAGTGGCGAGTGGTTGCATGTGGTTACTTCCTCGTAAACCGTTTTACCGTGGACAAGGTTACCAAACTGCAAATTTCCTTCGTATCGAGGGTATTTGCACAGGCAAAATCTTCAGGGTTTCAGGCCTCAGGCCTGGCGGCACCAGCCCTCCGGCAAGGTGACCAGCGGCCCATTGGAATCCCGGCATACGGATTTGAATAGATTGTATTTTCTCTCCTTCGACGCTGCCCGGCAGGGTCGTTGGCCGCCAAAACCCGAGGTCCTCGGGCTCGCGACAGTCCCATTTTGGCACATTGCCTGCACGCGGTTAATCCGGCGATTACCGACGTTAGGCGCAGAAAGCCTAACCGCGCTTTGGCAAAGCTGGTTCGTGCAAATGGTTAACGCGTAGAGGCGGTTGGGGCAGGAATTGGGCCCCAGGCGCGATCAGGTGCCGGGCTGGTGGATCCATTGGCCGCTGTTGCGGTATTCGGGGCGCACCTGGCTGGTGTCGGGCAGGTTTGAGCCGCGAAACACCGCATCCCCGCCGCGCTGGATGACATCGGCGGCATACGCAGGGGCCTGCGCTCCGGATGTCGCCGGGGCTGCGAGCTGCGGTGCGCGGCCCAGCCGCTGCGCTT
This sequence comes from Blastomonas sp., assembly GCF_030373265.1. Classification (GTDB taxonomy): domain Bacteria; phylum Pseudomonadota; class Alphaproteobacteria; order Sphingomonadales; family Sphingomonadaceae; genus Blastomonas. The sequence continues at coordinate 130,517 of NZ_JAUCZC010000009.1, read as the reverse complement.
CGATCACGCTGGCGTGATCGGCTTCGGCCTTCAGCCGCGCCGCCTCATACGCCTTGGCCAGCGCAAGCGGATCGAGCGGGTCGGCCCCAGCGGTCTGGACCAGAGCGGTGCGCGGCTTGGGCCCCGGGAACGGCTCGGAACCCAAATGGGCCCGCATGAAGGCTGCGCTGCGGCCGGCGGAGCCCTTCCAGCGATAGAAGCGATGCGCGCCGATCGTCCCGATGAAATCGAGGCTCGGCGCCCAATAAGGCGACACTTCAGAGGTGTGGTAGTGCGTCGCGGTGCCGACCGGGCGGTAGACATACCCCGCCAGCGCGCGTTCGGCGACGCGGCGCGCTCGCGACCAATAGACCGCACTGGGGGCCCGCGCCATCGCGCCGTCGCAGCTGAAGGTGAACTGGCAACCGCTGACCCGCTCGGACCCCTGATAGACCACCCCGCAAACGGTATCGGGATAGCTCGGGTGCATCATCCGGTTGAGCACGACCTGGGCGACCGCCTGCTGCCCGGCATCGGGCTCCATCGCGGCCTCGTAATAGATTGCAGCGGTCAGGCATTGCAGCGCGCGGGCGCGATCGACCGGCGAGCCGCGCAGGACCACGCCGCGCACGACATCCTCGCGGCCCGGCGATCCGCCGATGTCATCGGTGAGGATGGCAGGCGAGGGCAGGACCAGCGATCCTGTTTCGTCGAGGAAATAAAAGGCCGAACCCGGGAAATTCTCGTCCGCGCGCTCGAACGCCAGGCCTTCGCGTGGCTGATAGCGCTCACGCGCGGGCGCATCGTCTCCGCGCTGCGCCCGAACGATCTGCGACGCGCCCAACGACAGCGCCAGCGCGATCAGCAGCCACGCCGCCCATTCGCGCAGGCCCATGGCGGCACGCGGCCGCTTCGATGTGGGAGAGAGGCGAAACATGGTCGGAGCGCGAATCCTGAGGGCTTGAGCCAGGCGGGCAGAAGCTGTTGGAGCCACCTAGCGCAAATCGGTTACCAAATCTGCGCCCATTTTGCGTTGTCTCTGGACGGGACAGGGGATGTGACAGGAATTAACACCCTGCAAATCCTCACAAAACCGGCGATTTGGGGTTAATAGCGGACCAGTCCGTAGGACAGTGTGAGCGCCTGCGGGATCATCCCAAGCTTCACCATGCGACCGGCGGTTCGCCAGAAGCCCTGCTTGGTGCCGCCCTCGCGCAGATGCGCCTGCATCAGCTCGAGCCCGCCGCCTGCCAGCGCATCGCGCGAATACTTGATGCTGTCGATGACCTCGAGCCGCATCCGCGCGCCGACACCGCGGGTGCCCAGAAACGCGTCGATGGTGTCGAGCGAGGGCAGGCTGTCTGCGCCCTCGAAGGGATCGGCGCGCCCGGCGCGGCGTTCGCGCGCGGCGTATCGTGCGCAGGCCGCGCCGATCGCCTGCACCAGAATATGCTTCTCGCTGACCTGATCGGGCGAGCGGCGATAGAGGAACAACCGGTCGGGCAGGTTGCGCATCTCGTGGCGCTCGCTGACCCGCAGCCACAGATCATAGTCCTCGCAATGGCGGAACGCCGCGCGGTACCCGCCGACAGCCCGGACGACATCGCGGCGCATCATCACCGAGGGGTGGCACATCGCGCTGGCCACCATCAGCCGCTCGCGGATTTCCGCCGGGGTTTCGGGATGCAGATCGCTGCAGGGAAAATAGGCGCCATCGGCATCGAGCTCGTCGGTGTTGGTGCCGAGCACCGCGAGGTGCGGATGCGCCGCCATTTCCGCAAGCTGGACCGCAAAGCGTTCGGGCCGCGACACGTCATCGCCGTCCATCCGCGCGACCAAAGGCGCGCGCGCTTCATCGAGCAGCAGGTTGAGGCTGGCGATCAGCCCGCGGTTGGGCTGGTGGATGACGCGGATGCGGCTGTCCTGCGCCGCATAGCGATCGAGGATCGAGCCCGACGCGTCGCGCGAGCCGTCATTGACGATGAGGAACTCGAAGCGGCCCTCGGTCTGGCCCAGGATGCTCTGGATGGCTTCGGCGACATAGCGCTCGCCATTATAGACGCTCATCAGCACGGAAATGACGGGCATATCGATCTGGGTCATGGCGTCGGTGTTCTGGCGGTCCGTTGTTTGCTGCCGCCTGAATAACGCCTAACTCAAAACGTGCAAAACCGGTTAACCTATATTTTTTTCTCGAGCTGCGCGACGCGATGGCGCACCAGCCAATAGGCGCCCAGCCCGAACAGCACCCCGCCGATCGCCTGGCCGATGAGGACGCCGGGGGCTCCGGCGACCGCGCTGCCGACCATCGCGAAGGGCAGCACGCCGAGCGTGTTGCGCCCCCAGTTGGTCCAGCTCGACCAGTTGGCGCGGTCCAGATTGTTGAAGCTGGCATTGGCGATGAACAGCAGGCCGTTGAAAAAGAACAAGGGCACGACGATCCACGCGAAGGCATGGATCAGATCCATGCCCCCTGAAGGCAGGTCGAACACCGCGCCGATGGCATCGCTGGACAGGATCAGCACCGGCCAGATCAGCAGCGTGAAGCCGGCGGCGAACAGCACCGCGCGGTCGATCGTCCCGCGCACCCGGTCGAGCTGCCCGGCGCCGTAATTCTGGCCGATAATCGGGCCGATCGATCCCGAGAGCGAGAACAGCAGGCAGAATGCCAGCGGGATGATCCTTCCGATCACCGCATAGCTGGCGACCGACGCCTCGCCATAATCGGCGATCAGCCGAAAGGCGATGATCCCGCCCACCGGGGTTGCCAGATTGGTCAGCACCGCAGGCACCATGATCTTGCGGATATCGAACAGATTGGCGGCAAAGCTGGCGCGGGTGGGGATGGCAAAGCCACCATAATGCCGCAGGATCGGAACGACGCCCGTCACCGCCATCAGCAGGATCGAGATCACCGTCGCCCAGGCGGCACCGACAAAGCCCCAGCCCAGGCCGAACATCAGCAACGGGTCGAAGATCGCATTGCCGGCCGCCATCGCCAGCGTCGTGTTCATCGCCCGGCGCGCATCGCCATAGGCGCGCAAGAGCCCTGAGCACACCATGCCGACCACCGTGATCGGCCCGAATGGCGCGACGATGCGGATATAGGAAATCGCGGCATCCTTGGCTTTGCCACTCGCGCCCATCATGTCCAACCATTGCGGCGCGAAGACCCAGAACACCAAGGCGATGACGGCCGCCATGGCGACGCCCAGGATCAGCACCTCGCCCAGCAGAGCGCGCGTGCTCTCGCTGCGGCCCATGCCGATCCGCCGTGCCGCCAGCGCGCTGATGGTGATCATCAGCCCGATGTTGAGCGAGGAGTTGAGGAACAACAGGGTGCTGGCAAAGCCGATTCCGGCGGTCAGCGCCGGGTCGCCGAGCTGCGAAATGAAGAACAGGTCGGCGAAATCGACCAGAAACAGCGCCAGCAGGCCGATGCTCGAGGTCAAGGTCATGACCGCGACATGCCGCATCAGGCTGCCGGTGAGGAACTTGCCGGTGCCGATCGCACGCGCGGATGGCACAGCCTGCCGACCGGCTGCACCCCCGCCAGGCGCTTCGGCGGGGGACAGGTCAGCGGGCGGTGCGGCGGAGTCTGAAATGGCGGATCGTCCGGTTGCGAATGCGGCGCGGGATGGCGCCGGGGCTTATTGCATATAGGGCATTGCTGCCGATGCAAAAGCCCGTTTCGGTTCGCAACCGGACATCGTGCCGGTCAGGGTGGCGCGATCAGGTCGCCGAGCGGGCGATCCAGTCATCCACGCGGCGCTCGAGGATCGACAGCGGCTGCGAACCGGAGGCGATCAGCAGATCATGAAAGCCCTTGATGTCGAACCGGTCGCCCAGCTTCTGCTCGGCACGCTGGCGCAGTTCGACGATCTTGAGCATGCCCATCTTGTAGCCGGTCGCCTGGCCCGGCAGCGTGATGTAGCGGCGGATTTCCGAGCGCGAGCGTTCGATCGGCTGGCGGCCGGTGGTGTTCATATAGGCCACCGCCTCGTCCTCGGTCCAGCCCATCGCGTGGATGCCGGTATCGACCACCAGTCGCGCGGCGCGGAACAGTTCGGCATCCAGCCGCAGGAAATCGGCGGCGATATCGGGGAAGGCGTTCATTTCCTTGCACAACGCCTCGGCATACAGCGCCCAGCCTTCGCCGAACGCGACATAGCCGGTGACCGCGCGGAACTTAGGGCCTGAGGTCTGGCGCACCTGGATGTCGCCCTGCATGTTGTGGCCCGGCACGGCCTCGTGGCACATCAGAGTATACATCGCGGCAGGATCGGGCACGGTGCCGACCAGGTGGACATAGGTGCGCGCGGGGCGCGATCCATCCGGGCTGGGCGCGGACGCGTGAGCCGCGCCGCCTGCAACTTCCGAAAACGCCGGCTCGCGCACCACTTCGATGCCGTATTTGGGCAGCGCGTTGAAATAGGGCTCGAGCAGCGAACGGGTGTGCGCGACAAAGGCATTGGCGGTGGTCAGATACTCGTCGCGGGCGGCATCGTCATAGGGCCGGGGCGGGTTGAGGCGTGCGCGCTCGGCGTAATAGGCGCTGCGGTCGGCGAACCCGGCCTGCTTGGCCAGCGCATCCTGCTCCGCCTCGATCCGCGCGACTTCCGACCGGCCGATAGCGTGGATCTGCTCGGCGGTATAGTCGCTGGTCGTGTTGAGCTTCAGCTCATTGGCATAATAGGCCGCGCCCTCGGGCAGGGTCAGCGCGCCGACCTTACCGCTGGGAGCATTGGGCAAGCTTGCCTTCGCCCAGGCGACCACCCGGTCATACGCGGGTTTGAGAGCGACGATCGCAGCGCGCGCTTCGGCCAGCATCGCGTCGGCCTCGGCGCGGGGCAGCGTGCCGCCGCTCACCAGCGCCTCGGTCTTGGCCTGCACATCGGCCCACAGCGCAGCATCAGGGCCATCGCCGTACGGCGCACCGCTGGTCAGCTTTTCGCTGCCCGCGATGATCGTCTCGATCTGGAACCTGGGCGCGCGGATGCCTGCAGCCTCGCTCGCCTGGGTGCGTTCGATCGCGACATCGAGCACCGCGGGGATGCCGCGCAGCCGGGCAATGTAGTTCTTCAGATCGGTGGCATCGGCAACGCTATGGGTGTTGATCAGGAAATCGGGGAGCTGGCTGTGCGCCGAATAAAGCCGCGAATAGAAAGGCGGGCGGTAGACGCGGTTGGCCTGCTGCATTTCGGCGCGCTCGGCCTCGAGCTCCCAGATGTCGTAGTTCACCTGCGCCTCGGACGAGAGCTTCGCGCGGTCGAACTGCGCCTTCATCCGCGCAACGCTGGCCTTGCGCCAGGCGAGCTGGGCGTCGGCTGCCTCATCGCCGATGTCGTTCCAACGGTCGCCGCCATCCTTGCGGCCCAGCCGGGTGGCGAGCTGCGGCTGCAGCGCGACCCACTGCTCGAACTCCGCATCCAGAAACGCGGTCAACGCGGCGTCCTGGTTGGCTTCGGCCGGCTGCGCGGCGATGGCGGGAGCAAACGCGATCGTGCTGGGTACGGCAAGCGCAATGGCAAGCGCGGATACGGTAAGGCGAACTTTATGGTGCATGATGGTCCCCGTGGTTAGGCGGCGACCATAAGAGCCTGATTACAAAGCGGGCAAGTGCAGAATCGTGCCAGCGCGGCAGTCCGAGCAATCAGGCCGTCTTTCGAGGGGCGCGGGGTGCCGCTTGGGGCTTGCGCTCAATCGAGCGGGCTGGCGCCCATGACGTTGCCGGCAGGAAGATACCGACACACCAGATAGTCCTCGTCCGGGTTGGAGACGACCGCGCAGCCGACCTTGCTTGTCCCGCGCCAGATGATCTGCGTGTAATGGCCGATGGCGCCAAAGGTGCCGTTGGACATAGCCTGGCTGATCGACCCGCCGTCATAAAGCTGGCGCTCGTCGACCCACGATCCTGCCATCTCGGCAAAGCTGTAGGCATCGTGCGTTCCCATCCACAGATTTTCGCCCTGCGGCTTTGCACCGCGAACCGGGTTGCTGTGCGCGAACTGCCGTGAACGCGACATCTGGCTGGCGTATTTCTTGGCGTCGGCGGCGAGGATCGGGCTCCACACCATCGGCCCGAGCCCGACCTGCTTCCGAGCGGCATTGTGCGCCGCGAGCATGTCGGTCTTCAATTCGACCGAGCGAAGTTCACCCCGGGCCTGGCCGGGGCCAGCCAGCCCCATTGCCGCCACTGCCGCCAGCAGGCAGGCGGACCGCCGCAGGGTGAACCGCCCGGTGTCGCGCGCGGTGGGCGACTTGAGCGGGCGTTGTGCGGAAGACGAGATAGGGTGCAATGGCATAGGTCAGCTCCAACTTGCTGTCCCAACCAGCATCACAGGGCAGTGTCCCGCAAGCGCGCGGGTTCGAACTGAATGGAAGCTGGGGCTGGCCACAGTTGGTTGACGGATGTGTTCCAGACGCCCGAGCCCGTTGCTGCCGGGCAGCATGACCAGTCGGCAACGGAACTATAGGGCTGGCAATGTCGGGAGGTCGCATCGGGCTGTCAGCACCTGATGCGTACTGTCTTTAGTGTGACAGAATCACGCCCGTAGGTTATGTCGCTGCATCTGTCGAATCTATTGTATAGTTAATACTTATTAAATCTGACAAGGTACGCCCAACACAAGGATTATGCAGCAAAGATAGGGGGTTAGGTACTATATGCCCAAGGGTCCGGTCTTGCGCCAACTATAGTGCGCAGCGAACTGGCGGCGTGATGGTGTGCGGCACCAACCTGGCTGCCGCGATCGATGCCGCGGCTGGCGACACGTTGCGACCGGGGGCCTGCGTCCAGTTCGTCCGGTCGGATCGCCAGCATCCTGATATCATTTCGCCTTGTGCGCGCCTGCGTGCTTGAACAAGGCCATGCAACCCGGTTACTGGCTCTGGACCGTTGCAGAAAGAACAGCTGAAGTGAAGAAAACCCAATATGCGACCCGGGCGAGCGCGCTGGCGCGTCGGTGGTCAGCCATCGGACTGTTCGTCGGCATCGCGTTCTTCGTGATCAGCGCGGGGGTGGCGTATCTCAACATCGCCAACATTCGCGCAAGCGACGCCGAAATCCGCCGGACGCACACCGTCCTGACGACGCTGGACGATCTTCTTGCTGCAACGCTGGATGCCGAAACCGGCCAGCGCGGCTATCTGCTGACGGGGCGGCAAAACTATCTGGCGCCTTATGTCGATGGCATTGCGACCGCCCGCGAGAAACTCGGTGTCCTGGACACGATCACCCGCGACAGCGCGGTGCAGAGCGAAAATCTCGACCGGCTCAGCGCCCGTGTCGAACAGAAATTGCGCGAAATGGCCGCCACGGTGGATCTGCGCCGCGAGCGCGGGTTGCAGGCGGCGATCGACGCGGTCGGATCGGATCGCGGAAAAGCCGCGATGGACGCGATCAGGGCGCAGATTGCCGACATGGTGCGCGAGGAGCTTCGGCTGCGCGAGTTCCATGTCGAGGAGATGGCGGGTGCTTCCTCGACCGCGGTCATCAGCGCTATCGGGACAAGCTTGAGCGGCATCGCGCTGACGATTGCGATGTTCTTCCTGCTGGCGCGCAACGTGCGCGATCGCGAGCGGCAGCAATGGCTGCAAAAGGCGCAGGTGGAACTGTCGACCGCGATGATGGGCGACAAGTCGATTGGCGATCTGGCCGCAGCCATCCTTGCGTTCCTCGCCAGCAGGACCGGCAGCAGTGCGGGCGCTCTGTTCAAGGGCGAGGATGGTCGCTTTCGCCGCGCCGGGATGATCGGTGTTCCCGATGGCGCCGAGGTTCCGCAAAACTTCGGTCTCAACGAGGGATTGATGGGCAAGACCGCCGCGGATGGCCAGGTCGTCGTGCTGAACGACGTCCCGCCAGGCTATCTGACGATCGGCTCTGCGCTCGGGCGCGACACGCCGCGCCATCTGGTGATCGCGCCGACCAAGGCGGATGACGTCGTGAACGGGATCATCGAGCTTGGCTTTTTCGAACCCGTCGATGATCTGGTGCTCGAACTTCTCGACCAGTCAAAGGGTGCGATCGGCATCGCGTTGCGATCTGCGCGCTTTCGCGCCCGGCTTCAGGAAGCGCTGGAGGAAACCCAGCGTCAGGCGGGCGAACTGCAGGCGCAAAGCGAGGAACTTCGCGTTTCCAACGAGGAACTCGAAGAGCAGAGCGCAGCCTTGCGGGAAACCCAGTCACGGCTGGAACTCCAGCAGGTCGAGCTCGAGCAGACCAACAGCCAGCTCGAGGAGCAGGCACAGACGCTCGAGGCCCAGCGCGATGAGCTGGAACGCGCTTCGTCGGCGCTTCAGCTCAAGGCGCGCGAGCTTGAGCAGGCGAGCCAGTACAAGTCCGACTTCCTCGCCAATATGAGCCACGAGCTGCGGACGCCGCTCAATTCGCTGCTGATCCTGTCGAAGTTGCTGGCCGACAATCCCGATGACAGGCTGTCGCCCGAGCAGGTCAAGTTCGCCACGACCATCCATTCGGCCGGCAACGATCTGCTGGTGCTGATCAACGATATCCTCGATCTGTCGAAGATCGAGGCGGGGCACATCGAGATCCAGCCCGCGCCTGTAGCCACCGAGCGGCTGGCCGTCGACATGCAGAAGGTGTTCCAGCCGATCGCCGATGAGCGCGGCCTGACCCTCGACATCCAACTGACCGACGATTGCCCGGCCACCATCGAGACCGACCGCATGCGTGTGGAACAGGTGATCAAGAACCTGATGTCGAACGCGCTCAAGTTCACCGAGCGCGGCAGCGTGCGGTTGACCCTGTCACCCGCCGCCAACGACATGCTGGCGATCGCGGTATCGGACACCGGCATCGGCATCGCCCGGGACCAGCAGGACAGCATTTTCGAAGCGTTCCAGCAGGCCGATGGCACGATCAGCCGGAGATACGGCGGCACCGGGCTGGGCCTCTCCATCTCGCGCGAACTCACCCGGCTGCTCGGCGGCACGATCCGGCTCGACAGCAAGGTCGGCGAGGGCAGTTGCTTTACCTTGACGATTCCGGTCGCCTATGACCCCGCCTTGGTCCCGGCGCGCCAGCATGCTGCGCCCGCCACCGTTGCGGCAGCGGTTCCCACGGCCAAGGCCAAGCCCAAGCCTGCCGCAGCTTCGGTCGTGCGGCTCGCCGATGACGATCGCAACGCCCTGACCGAGGGCAAGCAGCTTCTGCTGGTGATCGAGGACGACCCGACGTTCGCATCGATCATGTGCGATCTCTCGCACGAGATGGGGTTTCAGTGCATCATCGCGGGCACCGCCGAGGAGGCGATCGAGATCGCCCGCGACTACCGGCCCAACGCCATCGTCCTCGATATCGGGCTGCCCGATCAGTCGGGCCTCACCGTGCTCGATCAGCTCAAGCACAATGACGACACGCGCCACATTCCCATCCATGTCGTTTCGGGCGCCGACCAGAGCCAGATCGCGCTGGCGCTGGGGGCGATCGGGTTTCTGGGCAAACCGGCCCGGCGCGATCAGCTGGCCGACGTGCTGGCCGGCCTGCAAGCCAAGCTCGCCTCGCGGGTGCGTCGCGTGCTGATCGTCGAGGACGACGACGTGCAGCGCGATGCGGTGGGGCAGTTGCTCAAGTCGCAGGATGTCGAGACGGTGGGTGTCGGCACCGCGGCGGAATGCCTCGAACGGCTGCGCAGCGAAGTCTACGACTGCATGGTGCTCGATCTGTCGCTGCCCGATGCCTCGGGCTTTGCGCTGCTCGAGGGGCTGAGCGCGGATGGCGTGCACACCTTCCCGCCGGTGATCGTCTATACCGGGCGCGAACTGACGGCGGACGAAGAGCAGCGGCTGCGGCGCTATTCGAGCTCGATCATCATCAAGGGGGCAAAGTCGCCCGAGCGGTTGCTCGACGAGGTGTCGCTGTTCCTGCACCAGGTGGTCGCGGAACTTCCGCCCGAGCACCGCAAGATGATCGAAAAGGCGCGCCATCGCGACGCTGCGCTCGAGGGGCGCCGCATCCTCATCGTCGAGGACGATGTGCGCAACGTCTATTCGCTGACCAGCGTGCTCGAGCCGCGCGGGGTGGTCACCCAGATCGCGCGCAACGGCCAGGAGGCGATCGATGCACTGCAGGCGGCAGACAAGAACGCCGACGGAAAGATCGACCTGGTGCTGATGGACGTGATGATGCCGGTGATGGATGGGCTGACCGCAGCGCGCACGATCCGCGGCGAGCCCAGATGGGGCAAGCTTCCGATCATCATGCTGACCGCCAAGGCGATGCCCGACGATCAGCAGAACTGCCTGGATGCGGGCGCGAACGACTATATGGCCAAGCCCATCGATGTCGACAAACTGCTTTCGCTGGTGCGGGTATGGATGCCAAGATAGTGCCCGACACCATTGAGGACATCGAGATCGAGCTGCTGCTCGAGGCTGTCTACCAGCATTTTCATTACGACTTCCGGCACTATGCGCGCGCATCGATCAAGCGACGGCTGCTTCACGCGCGCAGCCAGTTGGGGTATGACAGCATCTCGGCGATGCAGTCGGACGTTTTGCGCGACAGGACGATGCTGCCGCGTCTGCTGAACTATCTCACCGTGCAGGTCAGCGAGATGTTCCGCGATCCGTCCTATTTCCGGGCGCTGCGCGAAAAGGTCATTCCGCACCTGCGGACCTATGCTTCGCTCAAGGTATGGGTCGCAGGGTGCAGCAACGGCGAGGAGCTCTATTCGCTGTCGATCCTGTTCCGCGAGGAGGGCCTTGCGCACAAGACCATGTTCTATGCGACCGACATCAATCCCAGCGCGCTGAAGGCGGCCGAAGCCGGGGTCTACCCGCTTGAGCAGATCAGGCTGTTCACGGCAAACCACCAGAAGTCCGGCGGGCATTCGTCGCTGTCCGATTATTACACCGCCGCGTATGGCCGCGCGGTGTTCGACAAGTCGTTGCGCAGCCAGGTCGTATTTTCCGATCACAGCCTCGTCACCGATGCGGTGTTTGGCGAGATGCACCTGATCTCGTGCCGCAATGTGCTGATCTATTTCAACCGCGAGCTGCAGAACCGCGCGGTCGGGCTGTTCCGCGATTCGCTTGCCCGCCGGGGATTCTTGGGGCTCGGCTCGAAGGAAAGCCTGCGCTTTTCCGAACATGCGAGCGCGTTCTCCGAGTTCGTCGGGGGCGAGAAAATCTATCAGAGGACGCTGCCATGACGGGCAGGGCGGTCGTCATCGGCGCATCGGCTGGCGGGGTGCAGGCGCTGTCGCAGATTCTGCCCGCGCTGCCCGAGGGCTTTCCCCTGCCGGTTCTGGTGGTGGTGCATGTCCCGCCGCGCCGGGACAATGCGCTGGTCGAGCTGTTCGCAGCCAAATGCAGGCTCGGTGTCAAGGAGGCCGAGGACAAGGAAAGCCTGCGCGGCGGGACGATCTATTTCGCACCGGCCAACTATCACCTGATGGTCGAGACCGACGGGGCCGTGGCGCTGTCTTCGGAGGAGCCGGTCAACCATTCCAGGCCCGCGATCGACGTGCTGTTCGAGACGGCAGCCGACGCCTTCGGACCGGGGTTGAGCGCCATCGTGCTCACCGGTGCGAACCATGACGGAGCGCAGGGGCTGAAAGCCGTGGCGGCTGCCGGCGGCATGGCGATCGTCGAGGACCCTGCCACCGCCGAAGTCGCGACAATGCCTTCAGCGGCGCTGGCGGCGTGTCCCTCGGCGATCCCGATGAGCTACGACCAGATCACCACCCATTTACAGGAACTGGCAGCGTCATGACAGTCACGGACGGACCCATCAAGTTTCTGCTGGTCGATGACCTGGAGGAAAATCTGATCGCGCTCGAGGCGCTGCTGAAGCGGGACGGTCTGGTGTGTCATACCGCGCGCAGCGGCGAGGATGCGCTGGAGCTGATGCTGGTGCACGATTACGCGCTTGCGCTGCTCGATGTGCAGATGCCGGGGATGGATGGCTTCGAACTCGCCGAGTTCATGCGCAGCAGCGAACGCTCACGGCGCATCCCGATCATTTTCGTCACCGCCGGGACAGGCGATACCGCACGGCGCTTTCGCGGCTACGAGGCCGGCGCGGTGGATTTCATCCAGAAGCCCATCGAAGCCCATATCCTCAGATCCAAAGCCAACGTGTTTTTCGATCTGTACGATCAGCGGGTGCAGATCGCCGCGCAACGCGACGAACTTGCTGCGCTGGGCGTGTCGCTCAAGGCCGCCGACGCGCAGAAAAACCGGTTCCTTGCGGTGCTGGCCCATGAGCTGCGCAACCCGATCATGGCGCTGATCGCGGGTCTGCGCCTGCTCGAACGCCGTGCGGGCACCGACGCGGTCCCTGAAATCCGCAGCGCAATGAACCGCAGCCTCAGCCACATGACGCGGCTGGTCGAGGATCTGCTCGATATATCGCGGATCGAGCAGGGCAAGATTGCGCTCAAGCGCGAAGAGCTGGTGCTGCAGGACGTGCTCGGCTTTGCGGTGGAGACGGTGCAGCCGGCGATCGACTTCGCGGGCCACGCGCTTCACATCGAACAGCCCGATGCGCCGATGCGGCTGGTGGCCGACCATGCCAGGGTTACCCAGATCATTGGCAATCTGATCAGCAATGCGGCGCGCTACACCGCCGATGGCGGAGATATCCAGGCGACGCTGGCCGCCGAAGGGGAATGGGCCGTGATCACCATTTCGGACAATGGGATCGGCATTCCTCCCGGTCAGCAGGACCGGATATTCGACATTTTCGCGCAGGTCGCGGCAGACGGGCGGATGAACCAGGATGGCCTGGGCATCGGCCTTGCGCTGGTCAAGCAGCTTGTGGAACTGCACGGCGGACAGATCGCGCTCAAAAGCAGCGCACCGGGCGAGGGCAGCACATTCGAGGTGCGGCTGCCGCTTGCGGGCTGACCGCAGCGTTGCGAAATGCAGCCGCGGCGGTGGTGTGAGGGCTGGCCGCGCAATGCGGGTCAGGCTGGCGTGGTGACCCGCGACTTTTCCGCAAACCAGGGTTGCATGCGGCGGATCGCCTCCTTCACCAACGCAGTGGAGACGGCGAAGCTGATGCGGATGAAGCCCTTGCCATCGACCGGGTCGAAATCCAGCCCGGGCGCCACCGCTACACCCGTCTCGCGCAACAGGGCTTCGCAGGAGGCGAGGCTGTCGTTGGTCAGGTGTCCGACATCGGTGTAGATATAGAACGCGCCGTCGGGTGGCGCGATCCGCTTCAGCCCCATTTGCGGCAATGCCTCGAGCAGCAGTGCGCGATTGCGCGCATAGGTTTCCAGATGCCCTTCCAGCTCCTCGCGGCAGTCGAACGCGATCAGCCCGGCGTGCTGCGCGAGCGAGGGCGGGGTCAGGAACAGGTTGCCCATCCGCGCGCGCGCGGCATCGACCAGCGCTTCGGGCACGATGAGCCAACCGAGCCGCCAACCGGCCATGCTGAAATACTTCGAGAAACTGTTGACCACCAGCGCGTCGGGCGCGTGCTGCAGAATGCTGTCGGCGGGCAGCGTATAGCTCAGGCCGTGATAGATTTCGTCCGAAACCAGCGCGATGCCGCGGCGTTTGCAGACCATTGCGAGCGCACGCATCTCGTCGGGCAGGATGATCGTGCCGGTGGGGTTTGCGGGGCTGGCGATGATCAGCCCATCGGGGGCAGGGTCGAGCCGTTCGATGGCATCGGCGGTGATCTGGAAGCGCTCGGCCTCGCCACAGGCCAGTTCGACCGGCTCGAGATGCAGCGCCTTGAGCGTGTTGCGATAGGCAACATAGCCCGGGCGTGCCAACGCCACCCTGGCCCCGGGGGAGAACAGGCACGACAGCGCCAGGACAAACGCGGGCGACGCGCCGCAGGTCAGGATCACCCGTTCCGGGTCGACCGCAACACCGTAGCTTTCGCCATAATGCGCGGCGATGCGCGCCTTCAATGCGGGGCTCTCCCAATAGCCCATGCCATCGGAATCCAGAATTCGATGCGCGGCACTGATCGCCGCTGCCGGCGCCCCGGTCGAGGGCTGGCCAAACTCCATATGGATGACCGACCGTCCCTCGGCCCCAAGCTGGTGCGCCAGACGGCTGATGGTGATGGCGTGGAAAGGATCGATCGTGACCGGCACGGCGGACATGCTCCGTTTGTTCGATGTCGCATATCGCATGCGGTCCGGTTCGGCTAGCCAGCAACGCTCGTGCTGGATTGCTCTCAGGCGTGCGGGCCCGCTGGGCGCAGGCCGCTGCCGGTCAGGCTGAGCGATCGAGGGCGTCGGACACAAAGTCCCGCCCCAGGCGCAAGCCGACAGGGTCGACACTATGCGCGACCCCGTGGGATATGTGCGTCGTGACCGCGACTCCAAGCCGTTTGAGTTCGCTTTCGGCCATATGCAGCGCTGCGATCGGCACCACGGGATCCGCCGTCCCATGCACCAGCAGCACCGGGGGCTTTGCAAGGTCGGCGTGCGCTAGGCCGGCGGTTCCGGTGAGCATCCCCGAATAGCCCACCACGGCGGCGACCGCGCGCGGTCGGCGCAGCGCGACGTGCAGCGCCATCATCGTGCCCTGGCTGAAGCCGACCAGCGCCAGGTCCGCTTCGGTCAATTCATATTCGGTCAGCTTGCGGTCGATAAAGGCATCGATGGCGGGCGCCGCCGATGCCGCACCCGCCGCCAGCGCTGCGGGCGCAAACCCTGACAATCCCCACCACTGATAGCCCGCACCCATCATCCCGCAGCGCTGCGGCGCGTGCGGCGCAAGGAACAACGTGTCGGGAAGCGCGTCCTGCCATTGCGGCGCGAGCGAGATCATGTCCGTGCCGCTCGAGCCGTAGCCGTGAAGCAGCAGAACGATGGACTTGGGCCGAGCGCCGCTCCGCGGCTTCAGGCTGGCGCCGTTGACAATTTTCGACACCACTGTTTCCCTCATGTGTGTGAAAGCCGCCTGCGGTGGCCGCCATCGGGTGCGAAGACACGATCCGCGCCATCCGACACATAGAAACACCGATGGCGGTTTTCCACCCGACGCCAGACATTTTGGTCTCAATCGCTGGCGGCAGCAGAGTTTTCGCCGTATCCGGATAGGGCGCAAGATATCCGTTCGTGCGAACGTCCACGAAAGCTTGGCCAATTGCGGGTCGAGGTGAACCATAAACCGTTCAGCGGCGTTGTAACCCCATGAACATCCACCATACGCGCACCGGTCGCGGCAAACCCCTTCTGCTGGTCCACGGACTGGGCGGAAGCATCAACTCGTGGAACACGATTTCGCCGGCGCTCGCGCAGACCAGAGAGGTTATCGCGCTCGATCTGCCAGGCCATGGACAGTCAGCCGCCCAAGCGGACAGTGGCACGTTTGACGGCCTTGCGCGCAGCCTCGATGATTGGCTGGGTGAGCAAGGCCTGACGGCGATCGATATGGTGGGCAGTTCCATGGGCGCCCGGCTGGTGCTCGAGATGGCGCGACGCGGCCGCGCCGGTGCGGTCGTCGCGCTCGACCCTGGTGGCTTCTGGAAAGGCTGGGAGCGCACGTTTTTCAGAACCACGATCTCGGCATCGATCGCTCTGGTCCGCGCATTGCGGCCCGCGCTTCCGGCCATTTCCAGCAACATCGCAGGTCGGACCGCGCTCATGCTCCAGCTTTCAGCAAGGCCGTGGGCGTTGGATCCGGCGCTGATCGCGCAGGAACTGAAGGCTTTAGCGGACACTGGCACCTTCGATGCGCTCGTGAGCGATCTTGCCAATGGGGCAAACCAGCATGGCCCGGCCAATACCGATGCGCCAATTGTCATCGGCTGGGGCCGCAAGGATCGGCTGTGCCTTCCGCAACAGGCTGACCGCGCGATGGCGGCGTTCCCCACGGCAACAATGCACTGGTTCGAGCGCAGCGGACATTTTCCGATGTGGGATCAGCCCGACGAAACCGTCCGGGTGATCCTGGAGGCTACGGATACACCAGCCCTGCACTAGGGGCTGCGAAGCCGTGCCAAGCGGATACGCCGCCGGCTCCCGGTGTCGAAAGCACGTCGAGGCTCAGGCAACGATCAATCTGCTTTCCTGGGGTGAGACTTCAGCAGATCGCGCATGAGCGATTGGCATTTCGCGCGATCAGTCTCTAAGGCTGCGCAATGTTGCGCATCACCGAACTGTCCCTGCCGCTCCATCATCCGGACGAGGCACTGCCCGCAGCCATCTGCAAGCGGCTGCGAATTGGCCCGCGCGATCTGGTGCGCCATGTCGTCGCGCGCCGCGGCCATGATGCGCGCGACAAGACCAACATAATGCTGGTTTATTCGGTCGACGTGAACGTGAAGGACGAGGCGGCGGTGCTGGCGCGCTTTCGCAAGGACAACAACGTCCAGCGCACCCCGGACCCGCGGTATCACCTCGTCGCCAAAGCACCGGAGAATAGCGGGGCCAAAAGGCCCGTCGTCATCGGCGCAGGGCCGTGCGGGCTTTTTGCCGGGCTGATCCTGGCCCAGATGGGGTTTCGCCCGATCATCCTCGACCGGGGCAAGGTGGTGCGCGAGCGGACCAAGGATACCTGGGGACTGTGGCGGCGCGGGGTGCTCAACCCGGAATCGAACGCCCAGTTCGGCGAGGGCGGCGCGGGAACCTTCTCCGACGGCAAGCTCTACAGCCGGATCAAGGATCCGTGCAATCGCGACCGCAAGGTGCTGACCGAGTTCGTCAAGGCCGGCGCACCGGCCGAGATCCTCACCGAGGCGCATCCGCATATCGGGACATTCCGGCTGGTGACGATGGTCGAGAGCATGCGCAATAGCATCGAGGAGCTTGGCGGCGAATACCGCTTCTCGAACCGCGTCGATGGCATCGATATCACCACCGATGCGCAGGGCGAGCGCCACGTTCGCGGAGTCCATTTGAGCACCGGCGACTATCTCGAGGCCGACCATGTCGTGCTCGCCATCGGTCACAGCGCGCGCGACACCTTTGCGATGCTGCATGCGGCAGGCGTTCATGTCGAAGCCAAGCCGTTTTCGATCGGGGTAAGGATCGAGCACCCGCAATCGTGGATCGACAAGGCGAGGTTCGGGCACGACGCCGGCCATCCGATCCTGGGTGCGGCCGAATATCACATCTCGCACCACTGCAAGAATGACCGGACCGTCTACAGCTTCTGCATGTGCCCCGGCGGCACCGTGGTGGCGGCAACGTCCGAGGAAGGCCGCGTCGCCACCAACGGCATGAGCCAGTATTCGCGCAACGAGCGCAACGCGAACTCCGGGCTGGTCGTCGCGATCGATCCGGCGCGCGACTTTCCCGGCGATCCGCTCGCGGGAATCGCGCTGCAGCGCCACTGGGAATCCTTGGCCTATGTCGCGGGCGGATCGAACTACCAGGCCCCGGCGCAAAGACTGGGCGACTTCCTTGCAGGACGCCCCTCAGAAGCGCTTGGGTCGGTCGTTAACTCCTACAAGCCGGGCGTGCACATGACCGATCTGGCGCAGTGCCTGCCCGACTATGCGGTCACCGCGATGCGCGAGGCACTGCCCGTCTTCGGCCGCCAGATCCCGGGCTATGACCATCCCGACGTGCTGATGACCGGTGTCGAGACCCGCACCTCCTCACCGATCCGCTTCACCCGCGGCGACAATCTGCAAAGCCTGAACACACGCGGGCTGTTTCCTGCCGGCGAAGGGGCAGGCTATGCCGGCGGCATCCTGTCGGCAGCGGTGGATGGCATCAAGATCGCCGAAGCCGTGGCCTTGAGCCTCGGCGCCAGCCTTGCCCCCTCGGCCGACCGCGCCGCCCGCCCCGCACGATCCTCGAACGTCTGAAAATTGCGCGCTCTGCGCACGCGGCAAGAGCGACGCGGGCAGCGCCCTTGTGCCCGATTGCCTGAGTGCTTGCCTTGCAGAAACGATATGGTGAGCCCTGCTGGGTTCGAACCAGCGACCTACTGATTAAAAGTCAGTTGCTCTACCGACTGAGCTAAGGGCCCGTAAGGGGTGGCGCAGCGGTGTGGCGCCATCGGATGTCGACCGGGGCGCGCCCCGGTGCGGCGTCTCCCCTAGTCGGGCAGCCGGGATGGGTCAAGCCCGCGTGAGCCGGTATAGCAACTGGGCGACACTGCGCCCGCTGACCGGATCACGCAGGCGCGGTGCGATCACCGCCGCGGGCTGCAGCACGAAGCGGCGCTCGCGAAAGGCGAGGTGCGGGATGATCAGCTCGGGATGGCGCGAATGCCAGGTGCCGCCCGACCACCAGATGATGTCGAGGTCGAGTGTGCGCGCCGACCAGCGCTGGCCGCGCCGGGTCCCGAAGCGGGCCTCCAGCGTCTTGAGCAGCGCCAGCAAGGCATCCGGGGCGAGCGCGCTGCGGATCAGCGCGGCGCTGTTGGCATAGAGCCGTTGCGATGGGCCGATCGGGCGGCTGCGGATGGGCGGCGCAAGCGCAAGGATATCGATATCCTGCGCCGCCAGCGCCGCCATCGCGGCTTCCAGCACCCGCTCGGGCGGGCCGATGCGATGGTGCCGACGGTTCGATCCCAGCGCGATCAGATAGGTGGCATGGGTTGTCTCGCGCATGCCCAGCACCTAGCTGGTACGGGTGATCAACGTAAGCCCGATTCCCGATACCGAGCCGCCGCGCGATTGTCCCTTGTGCCCCAGGCTGGTGGCCCTCCGGCACGCGTGCCAGACCGAATATCCCGATTGGTGGAACGCTCCGGTGGCAGCCTTTGGCGATGCCGACGCCTGGCTGGGGATCGTCGGGCTGGCGCCGGGCAAGCACGGTGCCAACCGCACCGGACGCCCGTTCACCGGCGACTATGCCGGCGACCTGTTGTTCGCGACGCTGGCCAAGTTCGGGCTGAGCAACGATTGCTATGACAGCCGGCTGGACGACGGGCTTGCGCTCACCGGCGCGGTGATCATCAACTCGGTCAAGTGCCTGCCGCCGCAGAACAAGCCGACCCCGCAGGAGATCAACACCTGCCGCCGGTTTCTGACCGCACAGATCGCCGCGCTCCCCAGCCTGGGCGTGTTCGTCGCGCTGGGACGGATCGCACACGACAGCTTCCTGCGCCACTGGGGGCTGCGGCTCGCCGATCACCCCTTCGGCCATGCCGCGGTGCACGATATCGGCGAGGGCAGGGTGCTGATCGACAGCTATCACTGCAGCCGGTACAACACGAACACCGGACGGCTGACTGCGCCGATGTTCGAACAGGTGTTCGAAATCGCCTGCGGCGTGCGCGACGGCCGTGCAGCGGGATCAACCCTGGGTCCCGGATCAAGTCCGGGATGACGATTGAAACTTCCGTCACCCCGGACTTGATCCGGGGCCCAGGGCTGCGGAGAACCGATTGCGCAACCGAGGCGTGGTTTGCCAACGGCTGCCGGATCCTCGATGACGTTATGTCAAACGTCCTGCGCCAGCCGCCCGTAAAGCTCCGGCCGGCGGTCGCGGAAGAAGCCCATTCCGGCGCGGTGCATGCGGGCGAGGTCAAGGTCTAGCGTCGCGACCAGCACGCCGGTTTCCTCCGCGCCGTATTCGAGCACCTTGTCGCCCCATTGGTTGGTGATGAAGCTGTGACCGTAGAAGCTCTGGTCGCCTTCCTGGCCGATGCGGTTGCTGGCGATCACCGGCATGCAGTTGGAGACCGCATGGCCCTGCATCGCGCGCTGCCACATCCGGCTGGTGTCGAGGCTGGAGTCATAGGGTTCGGAGCCGATCGCGGTGGGATAGAACAGCAGCTCTGCCCCCATCAGCGCCATCGCGCGGGCGCATTCGGGGTACCATTGGTCCCAGCAGATGCCGACGCCGATCCGCGTGCCGCAGACATCCCACACCTTGAACCCGGTGTTGCCGGGACGGAAATAGTATTTCTCTTCATAGCCCGGACCGTCGGGGATATGGCTTTTGCGGTACACCCCCATGATCTCGCCTTCGGGGTTGATCATCGCCAGCGAGTTGTAATGGTGCGGCCCGTCGCGCTCGAAGAAGCTGGTCGGGATCGCGACCTTGAGCTGCTTGGCCAGCTTGGCCATCGCGCGCACGCTGGGGTGCTCGGCGGTCGGGCGCGCCGACGCGAACAGGGCTTCGTCCTCCACCCGGCAGAAATACGGCCCCTCGAACAGCTCGGGGGGCAGGATGATCTGCGCCCCCTTGTCGGCTGCATGGGCGACCAGATCCGTCACCGCCTCGATGTTTTCGGCTTCGCTTGCGCCCAGCGCGAGCTGCAAGGCGGCGACGGTGATCTCGGTCATCAGTGCAGGCTTACTTCTTCTTGAACAACAGGGTCATGCGGTCGGATTCGCCGATCGCGGCGTACTTGGCCTTGTCCACGTCCTTGAGCGCGTAATTGGGCGGAAGCGTCCAGACGCCCTGCGCGTGGTCGGCCGGGTCCTTGGGGTTGGCGTTGATCTCGCTCTTGCCCGCGAGCACGAAGCCGTGCTTTTCGAACATGGCGATCACATCGGCTTCTTTGAGATAGCCCTTGGATCCATCGACATAGGCGGCAGGCGCATCGGCCTTGGCGCGATGCTGCACGACGCCGACCATGCCGCCGGGGGCCAGCGACGCGTGGATTGCGTCAAGCTCGCTGCCCAGGATGCCCGAACGCTGCAGATTGTGCAGCATGCGGAAGATCAGCACGCGGTCGATCTTGCCCTGCATCTCGGCGGGTACCGCGTTCGCGACATAGGCGTGGATCTTGTCCGCACCCACTCCGGTCGCCTTGGCGGCGCGCTCGGGATAGGCGGTTGGATACGCTGCCATCGTGGCCTTGCGCTCGGCGCTCAGCGAAGGGCTGCTGGGCGATACGCCGAGCGCGACATATTTGCCGTTGGTCGCGGTCAGCGGCGCCAGGATCTTGCTGTACCAGCCGGCATCGGCGGCATATTCGGCGACCACCATGTCGGGCTTCACCTGGAAGAACGCGAGCGTCTCCTTGGGATGGCGATACTGGTCGCGCGCCTTGTCGTCACCACGCAGATCGGCGGCGACGGCGGCGTCAATGGCCGATGCAGCAGCAGCGTCGGTCGCCTGGGCGGCGAAGGCGGGCTGGGCAAAAGCGAGGCAGGGCAGGGCGGTGCCCGCAATCAGGGCAGGGATGATCAAATGGCGCATGGGGGCAATCCTCTTTTAGGTTCTGGGGAATATAGGCAGTAACCTGACCGGCGCTATACCCCGGCCGGGCGAGGCGATCAATCGATCTGCGGGCTAGGCGGAGGTGGGCATCTGCTGGCTGGCGCAATGGAAACTGCCGCCGCCGGCGAGCACCGCATCGGCGCGCAGCCCGATCGTCTTGCGACCGGGGAAGCACGCGGCGATTGCCTCGACCGCGCGCTGGTCGGACGCGGTGCCGTACGTGGGCACGATCACCGCGTGCGTGGTGATCGCGAAGTTCATGTGGCTTGCGGGCTGGACCTTCAGTTCGCCTTCGGCATCGACGCGCTCGACCAGGCCGGGCGAGGGGATGGGCACGACCGTCAGCCCGAAGGCCTCGGCGCGCGCCTTGGCATTGGCATAGACCGCCGCATTGGGGTCATCACCGCCCGCCGCCACCGGCAGCGCCAGCGTCCCCGGCGCGACGAAGCGCGCAAGATTGTCGACATGGCCATCGGTGTGATCGTTGAGCAGCCCGTCGCCCAGCCACAGCAGCCGCTCGATGCCCAGATCGCGATGCAGCCGCGCCTCGATGTCGGCGCGCGACAGATGCGGGTTGCGGTTGGGGTTGAGCAGGCACTGTTCGGTGGTCACGCCCAGCCCTTCGCCATCGACATCGATCGCGCCGCCTTCGAGCACCCAGTCGGCCATCGACTGCGGCAGCCCCGCCTCGTTGGCGAGCGCGTCGCCGATCTCGGTATCGCCCGGCATGACATATTTGCCGCCCCAGCCGTTGAAGCCGAAGCGCCGGGCGTGCAGCACGCCGGTACTGTCGCTGACCACCAAAGGTCCGGTGTCGCGCAGCCAGATGTCGCCGTAATGACGGATGCGGATATCCACCTTATCGCCCGCCATCGCGCGCGCCAGGGCGGCGCACGCCTCATTGGGACACACCAGGCGCGCGGGCTGGCCGCTTTCGGCAACGGTGCGCGCAAACGCTGCGATCTCGGCCTGCGCCGCTGACAGGAAACCCTGCCACTCATCGGCAAGATGCGGAAAGCCGATCCACAGCCAGGATTGCGGCGCCCATTCGGGGGGCATGCGGTACGTCACCGGATTGTCCTTACTGTGCGGTTGCGCGGCTGGCGTCGCGGGTGGCGCGGAATTCGTCGCCTTCGTTCCAGTTGGGCCAGCTTGTCGACATCGCCAGCGAACGCCCGATGCGGTAATAGAGCGAGAGGTCGGCCATCACGCCCGACCAATCCCAGTTCGGATTATATTCGTCCTTGGGGCCGTGATAGCGGTTGGCCGAATAGTCCTTCGATGCCGCCGCGCCTGCCGCAGTGCCACCGTCGATCAGGTCCTCGCCGCCATCGATGTACAGCATCGGGACGCCCTGCTTGGCGAGGCTGAAATGATCCGAGCGGTAGTAATAGCCGTTCTGCGGCATCGGATCGGCGGTCGCGACGCGGTTGGCCGAAGTGAGCGCGGCATCGAGATAATCCTCGAGTTCGGACTTGCCCTTGCCGACCACCGTGACATTGCGCGCGGGCCCTGCCACCAGAAACGCATCCATGTTGATGCCGCCGACCGTCTTTGCCAGCGGATAGACCGGGTTCTGACCATAATAGGCCGAACCCAGCAGCCCCGATTCCTCGGCGGTCACCGCCAGGAACACCACGCTGCGGTCGGGCGCGCCCGCCTTGGCGAAGGTTTCGGCGAGCGCCACCAGCGCTGCGGTGCCGGTCGCATTGTCGACCGCGCCGTTGCAGATGTCATCGCCATCGGCCGCTGGCTTGCAGCGGCCGAGGTGATCCCAGTGCGCGGTGTAGAGCACATATTCGTCGGGGCGCTTGGCACCGGGCAGGATGCCGATGATGTTGTTGGACATCGTCGTGTCGATGGCGTTGGCGAAGGATACCGAGGCCTTGACCCCCAGCGGCACCGGCTTGAAGCCCTTGGCCTTGGCAGCCTGGCTCAACACGGCGAAATCCTTGCCCGCGCTCGCGAACAGCTGTTCGGCGGCGGACTTCTGGATCCAGCCATTGGCCTGGGTCTGGCTGGCGCCCTGGTCGGCGCTCTGCGCGAAGAACTGCGGACCGGTCCAGCTCGATTCGACCACGCCCCAGCCATAGGCGGCGGGCACGGTATCGTGCACGATCAGCGCGGCGGCGGCACCTTGGCGCGCGGCTTCTTCGTATTTGTAGGTCCAGCGGCCATAATAGGTCATCGCCTTGCCGCCGAAGTCGCCGGTCAGGTCCGGGCTGTCGTAATCGGGATCGTTGACGAGGATGACCACGGTCTTGCCCTTGACGTCGAGCCCTTCGTAATCGTTCCAGCCCTTTTCGGGTGCGTTGATGCCATAGCCGACGAACACGACATCGCTGCCCGCAAGGTCGGTGGTCGGTGTCTGGCGGTAGCTGCCGATGACCATGTCGGTGCCATAAGCGAACGACAGCGGGGTCTTGCCGCCTGTGATCGTCAGCGGGCTGACCTTGCCCGCCTCGATGCTGACCAGCGGCACCGCCTGCAACCAGCTATCGCCATTGCCCGGCTTCAGCCCCGCCTTGGCGAAACGCTCGGTCAGCAGCGCGATCGTTTTCTGTTCACCGACGCTGCCGGGCGCCCGACCTTCAAATTCGTCCGAGGCAAGCATCCGGGTCACGTCCTGCATCGTAGCTTGCGATACGGGTTGGGGGGAGACATCCGGGATATCAAGCGATGCCGTCCCCTGCGCGCCAGCCTGGGCAGCGCCAAACAGAACAAGCGTCATGGGAGCGAACTTGAGCAGCGTTTTGATCATGGCAGGCAGGCCTTCCGACCGGAGGACAGGGGTCCGGATGGGCAATCCGGCTGGGCGGCATCTGTGCCAGCTTGCCCCTCGGCAGGCAAGAGGAGCGGGACGAACCGTTCAGGGCCATGCTTGTGATATGCAACGAATTTCCCTATCGCTCGTATCGAAGTTAACATGCGTCAATACGGCGCGGGTCGGACGTCATGTTCATGACCCCGTACAACCCATGCGTGAAGGTCAGGCCCAAAGCTGATGGCGGTTGATAGCCCAGCAGAAACAACGCCGGAAATCGGCGGTGCTCCACTCGACGACGGAGCCTTCAAGGCGCAACTGGCTGCGCTGATCCCGCATCTGCGCGCCTATGGCCGGTCGCTCAGCGGCAACCGCGATGTCGCCGACGATCTTGTGCAGGACACGATGCTCAAGGCTTGGGCGGCGCGCGAACGCTTTGCGGCGGGCACCAACATGCGCGCCTGGACATTCATTATTCTGCGCAACTCGTTCCTGTCACAGCGCCGCCGTGCGCGGTTCACCACCGAGTGGGACGATGTCGTCGCCGATCGCATCCTGTCGATGCCCGCCGACCAGGGCGACCAGCTCCATCTCGCCGATGTCCAGCGCGCGTTGATGCAGCTTCCCGAGAGCCAGCGCGAGGCGCTGATCCTGGTAGGGGCGGGCGGCTTTTCTTATGAGGAGGCGGCCGAAATCTGTGGGGTTGCGCTCGGCACGATCAAGAGCCGGGTCGCACGCGGCCGCGCGGCGCTGCTGGCGCTGATCGACGAGGTGGTCAGCAACGACAGCCGCGGCGAGCGCACCGCCGATCCGATGGCGGCAATTATGGCCGATGTCGACCGGATGAGCGGCGGGCTTCCGGGACGCGGAAACGACAACGATTGAGCCGCCCGGGCATCATCAGCCGATCGATGATTGCGAAGACGCCGGTGGGCGATTAGCACCGCTGGCATGACCACGCCCGACGCTTATACCGACGCCATCGACCGCGCGTGCCGCCATTCGCCGTTTCTCGCGCTCGCGATCGAACGGCACCCCGATTTTCTGCAGCGGCTGCGGCGCGAAGGCGTGGATGCTGCGATCACGGCGATCATGGCCGCTTTTGCCGACACCCCGGTGAGCGAGGCGTTGCGCCGACGCAAGAACGCGCTGGCGATGGTGCTGGCTGTGGCGGATCTCGCCGGCGTGATTGGTGTCGACCAGGTGACGCGCTGCCTGTCAGACTTTGCCGATGCGGCGCTCGATGCCGCGCTGGGCGATGTCTTCGCCAAGCGCACGCCGGGTGAGCCGGTGCGCGGTTTTGCCGTGATCGCGCTGGGCAAGCATGGCGGGCAGGAGCTCAATTACTCGTCGGATATCGATCCGATCTTCATCTACGATCCCGAGACGCTGCCGGTGCGCCCGCGCGAGGACCCCGCCGATGCTGCGCAGCGGATCGCGCGGCAACTGATCGACATGATGAGCGCGCGCGACGGCCATGGCTATGTCTTCCGCATGGACCTCAGGCTGCGCCCGGCGGCCGAGGTCACGCCGCTGGCGATCCCGGTCGATGCCGCGCTGTCGCATTATGAATCGCAGGCGCTGACCTGGGAGCAGGCGGCGTTCATCCGCTCGCGCGCGGCGGCGGGGGACCCGGAGCTCGGGCCCTATTTCATGGAGGCGCTGCGGCCCTTTATCTGGCGGCGCTCGCTCGACTTCGGCACGATCGACGAGATCGCCGCGCTCACCCGGCAGATCCGCGACCATTACAGCAAGGGCCAGCTGCTGGGGCCCGGGTTCGATCTCAAGCGCGGGCGCGGCGGCATCCGCGAGGTCGAATTCTTCACCCAGGCGCATCAGCTGATCCATGGCGGGCGCAACCCCGCATTGCGAGCCCGCTCGACCCTCGACGCGCTGGATGCGCTGTCGGCGCAGGGTATCGTCCCGCGCGAGGAGGCCGCGATGCTGGCAGGGCATTACCGCAGCTTGCGCACCTTCGAGCACCGGCTGCAGATGGTCGATGACCAGCAGACCCACAGCCTGCCGCAGGACCCGGCGGCGCTGGACAATGTCGCTATGCTGCATGGCCTGGCCGATGGGGCTGCGATGATCGCCGCGCTGGAGGGCGTCACGGGCGATGTCGCCGGTGTCTATGACGGGCTGATCGCGTCGCAGCGGGCGGGCAGCGACGATGCTGCGATCACGCTGAGCAGCGATCCTGAACTGCTGGTCGATGCGCTCGCCAGCGCCGGGCTGGAAGCCCCCGAAGCTCTCGCGGCGCGGGTGCAGGCCTGGCGCGGCGGCGCGGTGCGCGCGTTGCGCAGCGCGGCGGGGCGCAAGGCGTTCGAGGCGGTTCTCCCGGCGCTGCTCGAAGCCTTTGCCGAGGCCCCCGACCAGGCGGGCGCGCTCAACCGGTTCGACGATCTGCTGCGACACTTGCCCAGCACGGTCAACGTCTTCCGCCTGTTGCAGGCGCGGCCGGCGCTGATGCAGACGATGGTCGACATCCTGAGCCACGCGCCGCCGCTCGCCGAATCGCTGGCGCGGCGCGGCGACCTGCTCGACGGGCTGATCGATGCCAGCGCCTATGATCTGGTGGGCAGCGTCGAGGAGATCGCAAAGCGCCTGTCGCGCGAGGAGCCGGGCGACGATTATCAGCAAAGGCTTGATGCGGTGCGGGTGCGGGTGGGCGAGATGCGCTTTGCGCTCGGCGTCCAGCTGATCGAGGGGCGACACGATCCGGTCGCGATCGCGGGCGGGTATGCGCGGGTGGCGGAAGCCGCGATCATCCGATTGGCCAATTGCGCGGTGCACGAGTTCACGCAGGTGCACGGCACGATTGCGGGCAGCGAGCCGGTTATTCTCGCGCTCGGGCGGCTGGGCGGCGGGGCGCTTACCCACGCATCCGACCTCGATCTCATCTTCCTGTTCAGCGGCGAGATCGGCACCGAATCGGACGGCGGGCGCCCTTTGGGCAGTACGCAATATTACAACCGGCTGGCGCAGCGGATCATCGCCGCATTGAGCGTGCCGACCGCAGCGGGTGCGCTGTACGAAGTCGATACCCGGCTGCGACCCAATGGCGCGCAGGGACTGCTTGCGGTCTCCTTCGCCAGCTTTGCCGAGTATCAGCGCGATCAGGCGTGGACCTGGGAGCATATGGCGCTGTGCCGGGCGCGCGTGGTCTATGGGTCTGACGAAGCGCGCGCGCGGCTGCAGGGGATCATCGACGAGGTGCTGCACACGCCGCGCGATGCGGGTGAGATCGCTGCCGCCGCGCTCAAGATGCGCACCGACATCGCCAACCACAAACGCCCTTTGGGTCCGCTCGATGTCAAACTGCTCCCCGGCGGGCTGGTCGACGTCGAGTTCATCGTCCACACCCTTCAGCTCCAGCACCGGACCGGCTTCCATCCGGATCTGCGGGCGGCGCTGGCGGCGTTGACCGAGGCCGGGCTGGTTGATGCCACGCTGGCTCCGGCGCACGATCTGATGACGCGGTTGCTGGTGACGCTGCGGCTGGTCGCACCCGACTGCACCGAGCCGCCGCCCGCCAGCCAGGTGCTGATCGCCCGCGCCTGCGGCTGCGAATCATGGAGCGGCTTGCTGGCCGAAATCGACACCGCGCGCGGTCATGTGCAACAGATCTGGCACACGGTTTTTACGACCGGCTGACACGCTCGGCCGGACACAGGAAAGGAAAGACGATGACCGATATTGGAGACACGATCCCCGACGTGGCACTTACCCGGCCCGATGGCAGCGAGGTGCGCGCCAGCGATTATGCGGGCAAAACCTGGGTGCTGTATTTCTATCCCAAGGACGACACCACCGGCTGCACCAAGCAGGCGCAGGAGTTCAGCGCGCAACTGGCCGCATTCGACGCGGCAGGCGTGTCGGTGCTTGGCGTGTCCAAGGATCCACCCAAGAAGCACATCAAGTTCATCGAGAAATACGGCCTGACGGTGCCACTGGCCAGCGACGCGGAAACCGACGGTCTGGCCGAAGCGATGGGCGTGTGGATCGAAAAATCGATGTACGGCAAGAAGTACATGGGCATGGACCGCTCGACATTCCTGGTCGGCAAGGACGGCAAGGTCGCCCGCGTCTGGCGCAAGGTGAAGGTTGCAGGCCATATCGACGATGTGCTCGCAGCGGCGAAGGCGCTGTAAAAGGCTGATCGGCATTTTCGAATCGGACGCGCGATTCTCAGTGGCTCGCTGGGTTTCCAGCGGGCCATTTTTCTGTCGCGCACCGGGGGAAATGGCAGATCCGTGCAATACGCGCGGGAACGGCGGGCTTAGATGAGCCGTGCCGATTCACGCCGGATGGATGTTCAATCCGCGCGCAAGTCCTGAAAATCGGCCCTTTTCGTGTGCGACTAAACGACTCAACGCGTCAACCAAGCGCTTCAACGCGCGATTGGTCGGGACGGGTTGCGGCGCACAAACTTTTGCCTCTACTCACAATCCAACGAAGTCGGAGGGAAGGGGTTCCAACGATTTTTCGGTTTTCTACCCCAGCCTCAATTGAGGTTGGTGGAAAGAAGGGCAGACGCCAAGGCCAACAAGCCGGGTGATTTGCCCGATAAACAAGGTGCTGAATATTCATGGTCGCAACCAGAATCGTCGCAACGGTATTTACCACATCCGCAGCCACCCTGTTGTGCGCTGCATCACCGGCTCTCGCTGACAGTGGTTCAACCGATGTCGCCTCCACCGTTCCCTCGGTCGCCAGCGAAACCCAATTGGGCGCACAGGACACCGAATTCCGCGCGTTGTTCGCGAACTGGAAATCTCTCGAAAATCGCGAAACCGGCCGCATCGCCATTCCCTCGCGCAAACCCGTCGATCATTTCAAGCTGACCAGCCAGTACGGCTTCCGCGCCGATCCCTTCGCCGGCCGCCGCGCCCGCCACAAGGGCGTCGATATGGCAGGCCCGATCGGCACCCCGATTTACGCCACTGCCGACGGCATTGTCGGCCGCGCCCAGTGGGTTGGCGGTTACGGCAAGTATGTCGAGGTCGAGCACGGCGGCGAAATCCAGACCCGCTACGGCCATATGTCGGAAATCCTGGTTCAGCCGAACCAGCGCGTCACCAAGGGCCAGGTCATCGGCCTGATGGGCTCGACCGGCCGCTCCACCGGCAGCCACCTGCATTACGAAGTGCGCATCGCCGGCAACTCGGTGAACCCGATGCCCTTCATCTCCTCGCGTGATTATCTGCTGGCGATCAACGACGGTGGACGCGTGGCCCAGGGCGGCCCCGCCGAATAATCGGAGCGCAGCGCAGCCTGCAACCAGTATTCAGATCCTTCGAGAAGGGCGCCGGATTTCCGGCGCTTTTTTCGTTTGGGCAGCCCGAAATGCGCAGTTTGGCGTTGCTTTAACCGCTCGATTAAACGATGCTCCTGACAAGAACGGGAATCGCCACCGGACCGCGTTGAGCGCCGCGTGAAGAGATTTCGCGAACAGGAGGGAATGTCGCAATGCATCCATCGGTCCATGCCGGGGCGGACGGCGCCAAGGCTGCTGTCATCATGGCAGGTTCGGGGCGTGAGATCAGCTATGACCAGCTGGATCGCCGATCGAACCAGATTGCGCAGTATCTGCGCGGTCAGGGAATCGGCATCGGCGATACGGTGGCGTTGTGCCTGGAAAACCGAGCGGAATATTTCGATGCCGTCTGGGGCGCGCAGCGCTCGGGGCTGATCTTCGTGGCGATATCCAACCGGCTCACCACCGACGAGATCGCCTATATCCTGCAGGACTCGGGCGCCAAGCTGCTGTTCACCTCAAACACGCTCAGCGCGCAGCTGGACGCGATCCGCGGTCATTGCCCCGGCATTCCGATCGCCAATCTGGATGATGCGGCAACGCTGGCCGCCATCGACGCGATGCCCGATACACCGATTGCCGACGAGCGCGCGGGATCGGACATGCTCTACTCGTCCGGCACCACCGGACGCCCCAAAGGGGTGCGGCTGCCGCTGCCCGAGGACGGCAATATCGCCGCCACCAACTCGCTGGTCGCATTGGCCCAGGGCGCGTTCGGTTTCAGCGGCGACAGCATCTATCTGTCGCCCGCGCCGCTGTATCACGCTGCACCGTTGCGCTGGTGCATGACGGTGCACAAGCTCGGCGGCACCGTGATCGTAATGGAAAAGTTCGATCCGGAAAACGCGCTGGCGCTGATCGAAAAATACAAGATCAATGTCAGCCAGTGGGTGCCGACGCACTTCACCCGGATGCTCAAGCTGCCCGAAGAGGTGCGGCTGCGCTACGACGTCTCGAGCCTCAGGTCCGCGGTCCATGCCGCAGCGCCGTGCCCGGTGCCGGTCAAGCAGGCGATGATCGACTGGTGGGGCCCGGTGCTCAAGGAATATTATGCCGGGACCGAGGGCAACGGCTTCACCTTCATCTCGAGCGAGGAGTGGCTGACGCACCCTGGATCGGTCGGGCGCGCCTTGCTCGGGGTCGTCCATATCTGCGACGAGGAGGGCAACGACGTGCCCGCGCGCAGCGAAGGCACGGTCTATTTCGAAGGCGGCGGCAAGTTCGAATATCACAACGACACCGCCAAGACCCGCGAGGCGACGCACCCGCAAGGCTGGACGACCTTGGGTGATGTCGGCTGGGTCGATGAGGACGGCTATCTCTATCTCACCGACCGCAAGAGCTTCATGATCATCTCGGGCGGGGTCAACATCTACCCGCAGGAGATCGAGAACCTGCTGGTCAGCCACCCGCGCGTCGCCGACGCCGCAGTGATCGGCGCGCCGTGCCCGGACATGGGTGAGCGCGTCGTCGCTATCGTCCAGCCGCTCGATCTGGACGATGCAGGCGAGGCGCTGGCGGATGAACTCAGCGGCTATCTGCGCCAGTCGCTGTCCGGCGTGAAGATGCCGCGGCAGATCGATTTTCGCGACGAATTGCCCCGCCATGCCACCGGCAAGCTCTACAAACGGCTGCTGCGCGACGAATATTGGGCCAAGGCCAAGGCCGACGCCGAAATGGCAGGAGGCTGAGCCATGGCGACGATCGCACCTGCCACGCTGCCGGGCGAGATTGCATCGGCGATCGTCAACCCGGTGGCCTATGGCCAGTGGAGCGAGCTCAAGGACAAGTTCCGCTGGGCGCGTGACAACATGCCGGTCGCGCTGGTGCAGGCCGAGGGCTATATGCCGTTCTGGGCGGTGACCCGGCACGAGGATATCCTCGCCATCAGCAAGGACAATGCGCGGTTCTTGAACGCGCCCAAATCGGTGGTGCTGTCACCGGTGGCGGTGCAGATGCTCACCCATATGATCACCGGCGGCAGCCCGCATCTGGTGTCCTCGCTGGTCACCATGGATGCCCCCGAGCACATGGACTATCGCAAGCTGACGCAAAGCTGGTTCATGCCCAAAAACCTCGCGAACATCGAGGCGCGGGTGCGCGAGATCGCGCGCAGTTCGATCAATGCGATGATCGCGACCGGCGGGACCTGCGATTTCGTTCGCGAGGTCTCGGCGCTGTATCCGCTGCATGTCGTGATGCAGATCCTGGGCGTGCCCGACGCGGACGAGCCGCTGATGCTCAAGCTGACCCAGGAGATGTTCGGCGGCGAGGACCCCGATCTCAATCGCGCCCGCTCGGTAGAGCTGACGCCTGAGCAGATATCGCAACTGGTGGTCGACGCGGTGCGCGATTTCGAGAGCTATTTCATGGCGATGGCCGCGGATCGGCGCACCCATCCGCGCGATGATGTCGCCAGCGTCATCGCCAATGCGACCATCGACGGCGAACCGATCAGCGACCGCAATGCGGCGGGCTATTACATCATCGTTGCAGCGGCCGGGCACGATACCACCTCGGCCTCGACCGCAGGCGCGATGTGGGCGCTCGCCGACGATCCCGAACAGTTTGCCCGGATCAAGGCCGACCGCAGCCTGCTGCCCGGGCTGATCGAGGAGGCGATCCGCTGGACCACGCCGGTGCAGCATTTCATGCGCACCGCAGCGGAAGACTGCGAGATCGCAGGCCAGGCCATCGCCAAGGATGACTGGCTGATGCTGTGCTATGTCTCGGGCAATTACGACGAGCGGGTGTTCGACAGTCCCGATCGGTTCGATGCCGCGCGCGGCCCCAACCGGCACGTTGCCTTCGGGGCGGGCGTCCACCAGTGCCTGGGGCTGCATTTGGCGCGGATGGAGATGCGGATCCTGTTCGAGGAATTGCTCGACCGGGTGGAGTCGGTTGAACTCGCAGGCACCCCGCAACGCGCTTCCAGCACCTTTGTCGGCGGGCCCAAGACGCTGCCGATCCGGTTCGTCGCGCGATGACAGTCCCCGGCAAGAGCCAGCCGAATAGTTAGTGGCTTGCGACCGGCAGGCGATGTAGCTTCGCGGCAAAGGCCCATATGCAAACAGACCTCACAGGAAAGGAACATCTCATGGTTCAGCAGTACAGCGTGCTCATCGATGGCAAGCTCGAAAAGCCCGGCAAGTGGATCGACGTGGTCAATCCCGCCAACGAGCAGGTGATCGGCCAGGTGCCCGATTGCGGCGAGGAAGAGCTGAACCGCGCCGTTGCCGCCGCGCGCAAGGCGTTCAAGACCTGGTCGAAGACACCCATCGACGATCGCCGCGCGGTGATCATGAAGATATCGGCCGCGATCAAGGAAAACGCCGATGAGCTGATGCGGCTGCTGACGGCTGAGCAGGGCAAGCCGCATGCGCAGGCGACCGGCGAGATCTACGGCGCCGCCGGGATGGCTGCAGCCCAGTCCACGCTCACCCTGGAAGACGAGATCAACGAGGACAGCGAGACCCGGCTGTCGCGGACGCGGCGCGTTCCGGTGGGCGTGGTCGGCGGTATCGTGCCGTGGAACTTCCCGGTGATGATGGCGATCCAGAAGATCGTGCCCGCTTTGCTCTCGGGCTGCACCATCGTGCTCAAGCCCTCGCCGTTCACCCCGCTGGCGACGCTGCGGATCATGGAACTGGTCGCCGATCAGGTGCCTGCAGGCGTGCTCAACGTGATCACCGGCGGCGACGACCTGGGCCCGATGATCACCGCGCACCCCGATATCAACAAGATCACCTTCACCGGTTCGACCGCAACCGGCAAGCGGGTGATGGAATCGGCGTCGAAGGACCTCAAGCGCATCACGCTCGAGCTGGGCGGCAACGATGCTTCGATCGTGCTGCCCGATGCCGACGTCAAGAAGGTGGCCGAGCAACTGTTCTGGTCGAGCTTCACCAACGCCGGGCAGATCTGTGTCGCGGCCAAGCGCATCTATATCCACGAGGATATCTATGACGAACTGTCCGCCGCCATCGCCGAATACGCCCGCCACGTGAAGGTCGGCGACGGCGCCGAGCAGGGCACCGCCGTGGGCCCGATCCAGAACAAGAAGCAGTATGAGCGCGTGCTGGAGCTGATCAAGGACGCCAAAGACAATGGCTACAAGTTCCTGGTCGGCGGCGATCACGATCCTTCGGTGCCGGGCTATTACGTGCCGATCACCATCCTCGACAACCCGCCCGAAGACGCACGCATCGTCGCCGAGGAGCAGTTCGGCCCGGTGATGCCTTTGATGAAGTTCGCCACCGTCGACGAGGCCATCGCGCGCGCCAATGCGTCGGATTACGGCCTGGCCGGCGCGGTGTGGACCAGCGACACCGACGAGGGCGTACGCGTTGCCGAGCAGCTCGAGACCGGCACGGTGTGGATCAACGAGTTCCTTCACCTGTCGCCGTTCGCGCCGTTTGGTGGGCACAAGCAGTCGGGCTTCGGCGCCGAATACGGCAAGGAAGGCCTGCTCGAGTTCACCTACCCGCAGGTGATCACGGTCAAGCGGGAGAAGGCGGCGGCGTAAGGACTTAGCCCTCTCCCCTTGAGGGGAGAGGGTTGGGAGAGGGGCCTGAACGGTGGTTTCAAAAAGCGACCTTCACTTCGGCCCCCTCTCAACTCCGCCTAATCGGCAAGCCGATAAGGCTGCGTATCTCTCCCCTGAAGGGGAGAGAGCTGCACGGTGCGCCGTTGACGGATATTCCATATCGCTTTAACCGTTCGATTAAATCCGGTGCCGGAGTCGACCCGACACCCTTTGTGCTATTCAATCAGGAGAGACCCCATGGCCCATGCATATATCGTAGACGCGGTCCGCACCGCAGGAGGCCGTCGTGGCGGCCGGCTGGCGGGGGTTCACCCCGTCGATCTCGGCGCGGCGGTGTTCGATGCGATCGCCAGCCGCAATGATTTCGATACCAAGGCGATCGACGACGTCATCACCGGCTGTGTCGGCCAGGGTGGCGAACAGACGATGGATCTGGGCCGCAACGCGGTGCTGGCATCGAAGCTCCCCGACAGCATTCCTGCCGTCACGATCGACCGCCAGTGCGGCTCCTCGCAGCAGGCAATGCAGTTCGCTGCCCAGGCGGTGATGAGCGGCACGCAGGATATCGTGCTGGCGAGCGGCATCGAAAGCATGACCCGCGTGCCGATGGGCAGCCCCGCGGTGCTGTACATGAAGGCCGGCCTTGGCAACTATAAGTCGGCGCGGCTCGAAGAGGCCTTTCCCGGCGTGATGTTCAGCCAGTTCGATGGCGCCGAAATGATCGTCAAGAAGCACGGCCTGACCAGGGAGCAGCTCGACGGCTATTCGCTCGAGAGCCACCGCCGTGCGGCGGCTGCCACCGAGGCCGGCGCGTTCGACAACGAGATCGTTCCGATCGAGATCGAGACCCCCGAGGGCAAGGAATGGCACAAGGTCGATGAGGGCATTCGCTTCGATGCGACGCTCGAAGGCATTGCCGGGGTCAAGCGCATCTCGGAAACCGGGCTGCTGTCGGCTGCCAACGCCAGCCAGATCTGCGATGGCGCCTCGGCGGTGCTGATCGTGTCGGAGCAGGCGCTCAAGGATCATGGCCTGACCCCGCGTGCACGCATCCACCACGTGTCGGTGACCGCGGGCGATCCGGTGATCATGCTCGAAGAGCCGCTGTTCGCCACCGAGCGCGCGCTCAAGCGCGCGGGCATGTCGATCGGGGACATCGATCTGTACGAGGTCAACGAGGCGTTCGCGCCGGTGCCGCTGGCCTGGCTGTCGTATCTTGGTGCCAGCCACGACCGGCTCAACGTCAACGGCGGCGCGATCGCTCTGGGCCATCCGCTGGGCGCCTCGGGCACCAAGCTGATGGCGACGTTGCTCAATGCGCTCGAAAAGCGCGGCGGCAAGTACGGCCTGCAGACGATGTGCGAAGGCGGTGGCCAGGCCAACGTCACGATCATCGAACGTCTGAGCTGAGCTCTATCAATCCTCCCCGGAACGGGGAGGGGGACCGCGGAGCGGTGGAGGGGAAGCGTCCAGGCGCTGTCGCGACTGTTGGCATGACCCCGCTGCCCCTCCGTCAGTCCTGCGGACTGCCACCTCCCCGTTTCGGGGAGGATTGAAATTCGATTCCACTTTCAGGAGAGACCCAACATGATACTCGATTCCAGCATTTCCGCCGTCGTCACCGGCGGCGCCTCGGGCCTGGGTGCGGCCACCGCGCGCGCGCTCGCCGCCAAGGGCGTCAAGGTCGCGATCTTCGACCTGCAGGAAGAAAAGGGCACTGCGCTCGCCAATGAAATCGGCGGCGTGTTCTGCGAAGTCAACGTCACCGACGACGCCAGCGTCGATGCCGGATTTGAAAAGGCCCGCGCCGCGATTGGCCAGGAGCGTATTCTGGTCTGCTGTGCCGGCACCGGCAATGCGATCAAGACCGCCAGCCGCTCGCGCGACGACGGCAGCATCAAGCACTTCCCGCTCGATGCGTTCAACTGGATCATCCAGATCAACCTCGTCGGCACTTTCCGCTGCATCGCCAAGTCGGCGGCCGGCATGATGACGCTCGATCCGCTGCCCGATGGCGACCGCGGCGCAATCGTCAACACCGCATCGGTGGCGGCCGAGGACGGCCAGATCGGCCAGGCAGCGTATTCGGCCTCCAAGGGCGGCGTCGTCGGCATGACCCTGCCGATCGCGCGCGATCTTTCGAGCGAGGCGATCCGCGTCAACACCATCCTGCCGGGCATCTTCAACACCCCGCTGCTCGCCGCCGCGCCGCAGCAGGTCAAGGATGCCTTGGGCGCGTCGGTTCCCTATCCCAAGCGCCTCGGCAACCCCGAGGAATATGCCCAGCTGGCGATGACGATGATCGAGTGCGGCTATTTCAACGGCGAGGACGTGCGCCTCGACGGCGGCATCCGCATGGCGCCGCGTTGATTTGACCTGACCCTCCCGCTTGGGGAGGGTCGAAACGGGAGCAGGGTGATGACCGAGTATACAGCCATTCGCTACGCGGTTGACGACGGTATCGCGACCATCACCCTGTACCGCCCCGAGAAGATGAACGCCTTCACCAACACGATGATGGCCGAGATGATCGACGCGTTCGACCGGATCGATGCCGACGACGATGTTCGCGCGGTGATCGTGACCGGTGAGGGCAGGGCGTTCTGCGCCGGGGCGGACCTGACGCCCGACAGCGGCGGCGGACCATTCTCCAGCGACGATCCGGTCAGTGACCTCTCCGACCCGCGTGTCCGCGACGGCGGCGGGATGCTGACCTTGCGGATGTTCCAGTGCACCAAGCCGGTGATCGGCGCGATCAACGGCGCGGCGGTGGGCATCGGCGCGACGATGCAGTTGCCGATGGACATGCGGCTGGCCTCGAGCGCGGCGCGGTTCGGGTTCGTGTTCGCCCGGCGCGGGATCGTGCCCGAAGCGGCATCCTCTTGGTTCCTGCCCAAGCTCGTCGGCTATCAGCAGGCGCTCGAATGGTGCATGACCGGACGGGTGTTCGATGCGGACGAAGCGCTGGCAGGCGGGCTGGTGCGATCGGTGCATGCGCCGGACGACCTCATCCCGGCAGCGACCGCTCTGGCACGCGAGATCGCCGACAACACCGCGCCTGTGTCCATTGCGCTAACCCGCGCGATGCTGTGGCGGTTGCCGTCGGCGCCGCATCCGATGCACGCGCACCGTGTCGACAGCCGGGCAATCTACACCCGCTCGCGCTCGGGCGATGCCGCTGAAGGCATATCCAGCTTCCTTGAGAAGCGTGCCGCAACTTATCCCGACCGGGTTGCATCGGGCATGCCGGGTTTCTATCCTTGGTGGGATGAACCCAATTATGAATGATGCGCCTCCGGCTCTGGATGGCGAACGCAATGCCCGCGAGCAGCTGATCGAGGCGGCGAGCCAGATCATGCGCGATGGCGACACGGTCGACCTGTCGCTGAGCGAACTGTCGCTGCGCTCGGGGCTCAACAGCGCCTTGGTCAAATATTATTTCGGCAACAAGCAGGGGCTCATGCTGGCGCTGCTCGAGCGCGACATGCGCAATATCGTCAACAGCCTCGATGCCTTGCTCGCCAAGGATTTTGCACCCGACGAGAAACTGCGCGTGCATATCCGTGCCGCGATCGGCACCTATTTCCGCTTTCCCTATCTCAACCGGCTGCTGATGCGGCTGGTCCGCGATGCCTCGCCCGATGTATCGCGCAAGATCGCCGACGATTACCTGCGGCCGATCTCGCTCGCCTATACGCGGCTGATCGACGAAGGGGTGCAGAAGGGCCTTTTCCGGCCGATCGACCCGCAACTGTTCTACTTCACCGTCACGGGCGCCGCCGACCGGTTCTTCTCCGCGCGGCTGGTGCTGCACCACTGTTACGGCCAGAGCGAGATGACCGAACAGATGCGCGACGACTATGCCGACCACACGCTCGATATCCTGATGCCAGGCCTGTTGCGTCACCCTAAAGCCACATAGACACCGGTGTCGGGGTGAACGCCAGATGAACCGCTCGTTACATTAAATCGCTTTACGGTAATAAACTTACAATCGTCGGAAACTTCTGTAGAGAGGCGGGATGAACACGCCCGCCCCCCTTTCGAGTCCCGACCGCAGGTTTGATCGTGAGCACGAACAGCGTCCTGCCGAGATCAGCCTTGCTGACCAGCAGGCCTTCGAAGCTGCCTCGCTGCGGCTGCGTCAGGCCTTGCAGGATGCGGGCGGCGAAGAGCGGAGCGACGATGTTGCAGAGGCGCGGCAGTCGCTGCGCTCGATCGCGGTCAAGCTGCGCGACGCCGGTTTCTGGCGGTCGGACAAGCAGGGACTGCGCACGACCGTATCGCTGCTGTGGGAAGCGGACCGCCATGTTAACGACAAGGCTCTGCTCGGTCACCAAAGA
Organism: Blastomonas sp.; assembly: GCF_030373265.1. Lineage (GTDB taxonomy): Bacteria > Pseudomonadota > Alphaproteobacteria > Sphingomonadales > Sphingomonadaceae > Blastomonas. The sequence goes on along the minus strand of NZ_JAUCZC010000009.1, from coordinate 92,500 downwards.
GATCGCGTGCAAAACTGACCAATCAGGTTCTGGGTCTTCATGCCTGCCGGGTCGCAAACGGTTGCAGGCAGGAAGAGGCGGGTCGGTCGCGGCTTTGAGGCAAGTTACGCACCGACCCGCCATTAAATGAACCCATGTTACGGTTTAATGACAGTCGCTATGTCACTATGTAACCGATCCGTTTGACTATTCCTGCGTATCGTGCGGTTACTTGGCCTGGGTCCAGATCTGGGTCTGGCAAAACATTGCGACGCATCCTTCGACATTAAGTTTTCCGCCGCTGGTCGCCGTGACGATCGACCGATAGGTCTTGCCGGTATTGGGATCATAGATCTTTCCGCGCCATTTGCTGCCATCGGCGACGAAGTCGCTGAGGATGGGAAGGCCGACCAGCTTGCGCTTCTTGAGCGCCGGGTCAGGGTTGTTGACATCGGTCGTCACCCCGCTCTTGGTCGGCTCGAGCAGGCGGCTTATCTTGCCGCACAGCGTCGCACCGCACGGCGCAATGGTGACCAGCGCGCGCTTGTCCTTGGTGTACCACCGTCCCGTGATACTATCGGCTGCGAAGGCCGGGGCTGCGACCGCCACGCTCGCGGCCATGAAAATTGCGACAAGGCTGATCACCCGCATATTGTTCTCCATTCGGAATAGGATTAGCCTTGACCCAAGATCCCGCACCAGACGGGCGCCCGATCGGCATGGCCGGTCCGGTGATAACGCGGGGAAGGAAAAGCATGAAGCGGAATTTTGCAGCGATTGTGGCACTGATGGCATGTGCCGCAACATCGCCCTTGATGGCGAAGGACATCCCGGTTGCGGCCGGCGCTGGCGCGCAGGAGCGGCTGCAGGAAGCGCTGATCCTCGCGCAGCCAGGTGATGTCGTCATGCTGGCCGAGGGCCGGTTCGAACTGACCGACGGCCTGTCGCTCGATGTCGCGGGCGTGACGGTCAAAGGCGCGGGACCCACCAAATCGGTGCTCAACTTTGCCGGACAGCTTGCTGCGGGCGAGGGGCTGCTTGTCACGTCGGACAATGTCGTGCTGCGCGATTTCGCGGTGGAAGACAGCAAGGGCGATGCGATCAAGTCCAAGGGTGCCGACAACATCGTCTATCACAACATCCGGGTCGAATGGACCGGCGGGCCGAAGGAAACCAACGGCGCCTACGGCATCTACCCGGTCGAGTCCGAAAACGTGCTGATCGATTCGGTGCTGGTGATCGGCGCGTCGGATGCCGGCATCTATGTCGGTCAGTCGCGCAATATCATCGTGCGCGATTCCATTGCCCGGTTCAATGTTGCCGGGATCGAGATCGAGAACTGCTTCAACGCCGATGTGCATGACAACATCGCGACCAAGAACACCGGCGGCATCCTGGTGTTCGATCTGCCCAACCTGCCGCAACAGGGCGGGCACAATGTGCGGGTATTCGACAATGTGGTGGTCGAGAACGACACCCCCAATTTCGCGCCGAAAGGCAACATCGTCGCCAGCGTGCCTGCAGGCACCGGCGTCATGGTGATGGCCAATCGGGATATCGAGATCTTCGAGAACGTGTTCGATGGCAACGGCTCCTCGAACATCATGATCATCGGCTATCGCCAGCCGTTCGATGATGCCAAATATCAGCCGATGGTGCGCAATGTGCGGATCAGCGATAACGTTCATGGCAAGACCGGCTTCGCGCCGAAGTTCGATGGCGGCGATATGCTGGCCGCCGCCTTTGGCGGCACGGTCCCGCCGATCATCTGGGATGGCGTGGGGGGTGCCGATGCCGGAATCGTCTCAAGCGATGGCGTGCCTGCGCTCAGCCTCGGAATGACCCGCCCTGACCAGCCCATGGAGAGCGCGCAGCCATCACTCGCGAAGCTGGACGGGAACGCCGCGCCCAAGCTGCCTCAGATCGTGATGCCCGAGGCGATGGAGGCGGCGATCCGGTGAGGGCTTTGCGCGTCGCCTTGGCGCTGGCGTGCGTGGCCACGCTGACCAGCGCGCACCCTGCGCCACCGCTGGTCAACGACGATGCGATCACCGCGCCCGGCCTGCCGCGCGCGCTCTCCGAATACCGCTTTTTCACGGGCACCGGAACCGCCAGCCCGTCGCCGCAGTTGATCGGCTATGGCCTGAGGTCACCGCTGTTTTCCGACTATACCGAAAAGCAGCGCTTCGTTTATCTGCCTGCAGGACAGCGTGCCACGGTTCGGGACAATGGCGAGGTGGCGTTTCCGCAAGGTGCGGCGATCATCAAGACATTCGGCGTGGGGCAGGGTGCAGGCTTCCGCCCGATCGAAACGCGGGTGCTGCTGCACCGCGCATCGGGCTGGGAAGCGCTGCCCTATGTGTGGAACGCGGACGGATCGGATGCCGCGCTGAAGGTCGCAGGCACGCGGCTTGCGCTCACCGTCTCGCGCACGTCGGGCGCGGCGGTCGATATCAGTTATGCCGTCCCCAACAAGAACCAGTGCAAGGAATGCCATCAGTCGGGCAGCCAGATCGTGCCGATCGGCCCGGTGTGGATGAACATGGCCTTCGCCGATCCGGAAACCGAAACGCGGTTCATCAGCCGGGCGACGATGCCAGGCACGGCTTTGGCGAAATGGCCCGTATGGGACGATCCGAAAAGCGGCCCGCTGGCCGTTCGCGCGCGCGCGTACCTGCACTCTAACTGCGCGCATTGCCACAACCCGGCGGGCTCGGCGAGCAATTCGGGGCTGTACCTGAGCTATTCGGTTGCCGATGCCGATACCGCGCTTGGCCCCTACAAGCGCCCGGTCGCCGCCGGGCGCGGCAGCGGCGGGCATGACTTCGCCATCGCGCCTGGTGCGCCCGAACGCTCGATCATGGTGCACCGGATGAATTCGACCGAGCCCGGCGTGGCAATGCCCGAGGTCGGCCGGTCGCTGGTGCATGACGAGGGCGTGGCGCTGATCCGGTCCTGGATTGCGTCGCTCCCCGCCAAATAGCCATTGCACCCGCCCCGCCATGGGCTAGTCCAGTTTCCGGAATCATCACACAAAGGGCAAGGCGCGATGAGCGAATGGACGGTCGGTGTCATCGGTGGGTCGGGGCTGTACGCGATCGACGGGCTGGAGGATGCGCAGACGATCCGCATCGACAGCCCGTTCGGCGAAGCATCGGACGAGGTGGTGATAGGCACGCTGCACGGCCATCGGTTCGTCTTCCTGCCACGCCACGGCAAGGGCCACCGGATCAGCCCAACCGACGTCAACGCGCGTGCCAACATCGATGTGCTCAAGCGCGCCGGATGCACGGATATCCTCGCAATCTCGGCGATCGGGTCGCTGCGCGAGGAGCATGCGCCGGGCAGCTTCGTGATCGTCGACCAGTTCGTCGATCGCACGGTCAACCGCACCAAGAGCTTCTTCGGCACCGGCATGGTGGCGCATGTCTCGATGGCAGAGCCGGTCTGCCCGCGATTGTCGGGTCTGGCAGCCGAAGCCGCGCGCGCCGCCGGCGCTCCGGTTTCGATGGGGGGCACCTATCTGGCGATGGAAGGGCCGCAATTCTCGAGCCGCGCCGAAAGCCATATGTACCGCGCCTGGGGTTGCGATGTCATCGGCATGACCGCGATGCCCGAGGCCAAGCTCGCGCGCGAAGCCGAGCTGCCATATGCCTTGGTCGGCATGGTCACCGATTACGATTGCTGGCGCGAGGGCGAGGCGCATGTCGAGGTCGGCGCGATCATCGCGCAGATGAACAGCAATTCGGCCAAGGCGCGGCAGATGGTGATCGAACTCGCCAAGGCGCTGCCGCAGCAGCGGTCTGCCAGCCCGATCGACACCTGTCTCGATTTCGCGCTGATCACCGCGCCCGATGCGCGCGACCCCGTCCTGCTGGCCAAGCTCGACGCCGTGGCGGGCCGAGCCTTGCGCGCAGGCTGAGGGTCACGCCGAGGCGGTCGAGCTGCGCACGGTGCTGCCTTGCGACAGCGCCCAGCGGGTGATCGCGGCCATACCGGTGGTGCCGCCGCGCACCGCGAGCCGCGCGGGCAGCGAGATCGAAAGTCCGTGCATCGATCGTGCCCAGCCGGGCAGCAGATCGACGCCGGCCTGCATGGTCATGTGGTGGAACGGGGCTAGCCTGGGGCTTGCGGCCGGCTGGTGGAGCAGCAGGTCGGCGATCTCGCGGGTGCGTTCGTCGAAGCGCAGCGACGGGCGCGCATCGCGGATGAACTGCTGCGCGGCGCGATACGACCGTGGCACCGGATCGGCGCCCAGCATCGCACCGACCTCGGCCATCTCGGCAAAATAGCGGTCGCGGTCGCGCAGCGACATATGCGGCTTGGAATAGCGGATATAGCTTTCGACGAAGCACAGGCTCTCGGTGACGTGCACCCAGGCCAGCGACTGCGGATCGTTGGCCTCATAGGGTGTACCATCGGGCAGGGTGCCGCGGACATGATCGTGGATCCGTCGGATCCGTGCCATTTCGCCCAGCGCCTGGGCCTTGTCGCCAAAAGTGGTGCGGGCCAGGAACCCCGCTGTGCGCCGCAGCCGGCCGCGCATGTCCTGGCGGAACACCGAATGGTCCCAGACGCCCGCCAGCACCTTCGGGTCGAGCATCTGCAGCAGCAGCGAGGCTATGCCGCCGATCATCATCGCGGTGACATCGCCGTGCACCTGCCAGCAGACCGATTGCGGCCCGAACAGCCCTTCATCCTCGTGCGAGATTTCGATCACCTTGCCGGTGGGGTCGGCGAAGATTCTGCGGATTTCGGTTCCGATGGACTCGCGCAGGTTTTGCATGGCTCCAATATGGGGGCGCACATGCGGTTTGCCAATTGGCAGTTTTGCGACGAGCTGCCAGAGAACCCCCGATTTTACACGGGTTTCGCACCAATCCGGGGCCGTCAGTAACGCTTTGCTAATCGCAACGCTTTATGCGCAGATCCATGTTCGGACAGAAGCGATCAGAACCTGATTATGCCCAAACGCCGTTGATTACCCGCTCGGATCACGGCGTCACCGAACCCCTGAGCGGAATCAACCCCATTTCGGCAACGTCCCTGCTGGCGATCTCGGCCTTGTGGCCCATCGTCATCGGGGTGCGGACGCTCGCCTTGGTCATCACCGTTGTCGCTGGTGGCTTTGCGCTCAGCCAGGTTTCGCTGCCCATCGTGCTGGCCATCCTGCTGTCGATCGTCATCGACGTCGCGATTGTCCTGCCCGCAGTCAGCAAGCGCGCACGGCTGCTTGCAGGGGTGCGGTTTCCACGGCTGCTGGCGACGGTTGTCTGCCTGTCGTCTGCTGCCTACGGCTTTGCGCTGCTCAGCATTGCGCATACTCTGGGGTCGGTTGGCGAGCTGTTCGGCCTGATTGCGCTGCTCGGGGCGCTGCTGCCTTCGCTGGCCGTGCTGGTTCCGCACCGGATGCTGATGTTCCTTGCGAGCGTTGCCACCGCGCTGGGCGTATTGGGTGCCTGCGGCGACGTGCGGATCATGCTGGGCGCGATGGTGTTCCTGCCTGCGATGCTGCTGGTGGCGTTGATCCGCAGCAAGGAAGACCATGATGCCGAAGCCAAGGTCGACGAGCAGAAGCTCAACAACGAACGCGCGCGCTGCCTGCTTTCCGATTATGAGAAATCGGGGCGCGGCTGGTTCTGGGAGACCGACCGCCACGGCCGGATCGTCTATATCAGCCGCGAAGCGATCAGCGCGATCGAGGCCGATCCCGAAACGATCATCGGCCAGCCGCTGAGCGCCGTGATCTGCTCGCCCGGCGTCGAGGGCGGCGGCAGCGAGCGCACCTTCAACTTCCATTTTTCCGCACGCACCGCGTTCAACGATCTGGCGGTGCATGTCGCGCAGTCCAAGGAAGAGCGCGCCTGGTCCTTGTCGGGTGGTCCGTTCTACAACGACTTTGGCCAGTTCGTCGGCTTTCGCGGGCACGGTACCGATCTGACCGAGGTCAAGCGGTCGCACGAGGCGGTCACCCAGCTCGCGCGCTACGATAACCTCACGGGCCTGGCCAACCGTCTCTACATCAAGGAGCTGTTCGAAAAGGCCCTGGCCGGGCATCGCGGCGAACCCAGCCCGTGCTCGCTGTTCCTGCTCGATCTCGACCGTTTCAAGCAGGTCAACGATACGCTGGGCCACCCGATCGGCGATGCTCTGCTCAAGCAGGTGTCCGAGCGGCTGAAGCGCACGATCGGCGACAGCGGTGAAGTGGGACGCGTGGGGGGAGACGAGTTCCAGGTGGTGCTGCCCGGGATCATCAGCGAGGAGCGGCTGGCCGATATTGCCCGTTCGGTGATCGTCAATCTCAGCCATCCCTATATGGTCGAAGGCAACCAGATCGTCATCGGCGCATCGGTGGGCATCGCGATTGCCGATGGCCGCCATGTCTCGGGCGCGGAAACGCTGATCCGTAACGCCGACCTTGCGCTTTATTCGGCGAAGGAAAACGGCCGCGGCATCTGGAAATTCTACAACGAGGACATGCACAAGGTCGCGCACGAGCGCCGCGCGCTGGAAGGCGAGCTCCGCGCCGCGCTGCAGGCCGGCGGAATGAGCGTTGCCTATCAGCCGGTGGTCAATGTCGCTACCGAGACGATCAGCGGGTTCGAGGCCCTGGCGCGCTGGGAGCACCCGGTGCGCGGCGCGATCAGTCCCGGCGTTTTCGTTCCCATCGCCGAGGAGTCGGGCCTGATCATGCAGCTTGGCGAATGGGTGCTGCGCACGGCGTGTGCCGATGCCGCCGCCTGGCCGCGCCAGGTGCGGATCGCGGTCAACGTTTCGCCGATGCAGTTTGCCGATCCCGCGTTTCCGGCGATCGTGCTCAATGCGCTGGCGCAAAGCGGGCTGGAACCCGAGCGGCTCGAGCTGGAAATTACCGAAAGCGTGTTTCTCGACGACAAGCTCGACGCGGCGCGGATCTTCGAACGGCTCAAGGCAATCGGCGTGCGGCTGGCGCTGGACGATTTCGGCACCGGCTATTCGGCGCTGGGCTATCTGCGCAGCGCGCCGTTCGACAAGATCAAGATCGACCAGAGCTTCGTCCGGGGTGCCGCCCAGTCGGGCAGCGCCAACAGCGCGATCATCCGCTCGATCGTCTCGCTTGCCGAGGCGCTCAACATGGAAACCACCGCCGAAGGCGCCGAAACCATCGATGAGCTCGAACTGATCCGCTCGCTCGGCTGCAGCCATGTCCAGGGCTATATCTACGGCAAGCCGGTGGGCCTGAAAGAGGCGAACGAGCGGCTGGCGGGGGTCGACAGCCATGTCGAACCGATCGGCCACCGGCACAGCCGCGAAACGCGCTACAAGGTGCTGCGGACGATCGGCATCCACCATGATGGCTATTGCTATCCGGCCCGGATCAAGAACATTTCGCCCGGCGGTGCGCTCATCGAGGGGCTGTGGGATGTGCCGCAGGGCACCGAATTCGAAGTGGCGCTTGGGGTGAACCTCAAGGTCAAGGCGGTGGCGCGCTGGTCGATCGAAGACCGCACCGGACTGCAGTTCGACATGCCGATCAGCCTCGAGAAATTCCGCCGCTCGACCCCGCCGCCGATCACGAGCAGCGTTCCCGATCTGCTGCGCGCCTGACGCGTCGCACGCCATCGGCCGGTCTTGCGCCCATCATGGATATGTCATAGCGTATGTCAAAATGGCTGTAAGGCCATGTTTGAAGAGAGGCGGGCGCGTGACAGGCATCGGGCAAAAAATCGCGTGGCTGCTGCTCGCCGCGTCAGGTGCCGTGTCGATTGCGCTGGCTGCCCCGCTCGCAATGTCTGGTCCGGACAGCACGGATCCCGTCGCCGCTGCCCCCAAGACAGGCGCGTCACCCAATTTCGTCGTGCTGCTGGCCGATGATCTGGCTTTGATGGATCTGGGCATTTACGGCGGCGAGGCGAATACGCCGAATATCGACATGCTGGCGCAGCGCGGACGGATGTTCACCCGGTATTACACGTCGCCCCTGTGCTCGCCATCGCGCGCGATGCTGCTCACCGGGCTCGACAATCACCGTACCGGGGTCTCGACCATCCAGGAGGTGATCCCTGCCGAGCATATCGGCAAGCCCGGCTATTCGCTGCGCTTCGAGCCGGGCGTCACCACGATTTCCGAGCGGCTGAAGGGGCAGGGCTATCGCACCTACATGACCGGCAAGTGGCATCTGGGCCATGGGCCGGGCGACCTGCCGGGCGATCACGGCTTTGACCGCTCGTTCATCCTCGATGCCTCGGGCGCGGACAACTGGGAGCAGAAATCCTATATGCCGTATTACAAGACGGCGCCCTGGTTCGAGGACGGCAAGCCCGCTACCCTGCCCAAGGATTTCTATTCGTCCCGCTTCCTCATCGACCGGATGATCGACTATATCGACGGCGGACGCGATGATCAGCCGTTCTTTGCCTATATCGGCTTCCAGGCAGTCCATATTCCGGTGCAGGCCCCAGCAGAGTTCACCCGCAAATATGCCGACACCTATCGCGAGGGCTGGGCGGCGATGCGCACCGCGCGCTGGCAGCGCGCGCAGGCGATGGGGCTGATCCCGCAGGGTGCGCCGCTCGCTGAACCGCCCCAGGGCCTGCGCGCATGGGAAAGCCTGAGCACAAAGGAGCAGGCGCTGTTCGCGCGGCACATGGCGATCAACGCCGGGATGATCGAGGCGATGGACCACCATATCGGCCGGCTGGTCGCGCATCTCAAGGCCACCGGGCAATATGACAACACGGTGTTCGTGTTCACCTCGGACAACGGCCCCGAGCCGAGCAACCCGATGGCGGGATCGCGCATGATGGACCTGTGGACCCGCGCCAATGGCTATAGCGTTTCGGCGGACAACTGGGGCGAGAAAGGGACCTATGGGTTTATCGGACCAGAGTTCGCCAATGCCGCAGCCTCGCCGGGCGCGATGTTCAAATTCTACACCAGCGAGGGCGGGCTGCATGTGCCGATGATCATGGCCGGGCCCGGGATCGCCCCGGCGGGGCCGAGCGCTGCGATGACGCTGGTCAGCGATATCGCGCCGACAGTGCTGGCGATGGCCGGCGGCAGCGCGAATGCCGATGCGTTCGACGGCGCGTCGCTGGTGCCGCTGCTCACGGGCGAGGCGGATGCCGTGCGCTCGGCAGACGTGCCGGTGGGTTTCGAGGTCTCGGGCAACGCGGCGCTGTTCAAGGGGGCCTACAAGCTGGTGCGCAACCTCAAGCCCTATGGCGATGGCGAATGGCGCTTGTTCGATATATCCAGCGATCCGGGCGAGACCAGGGACCTGAGCCAGGCGGACCCGGCAAAGTTTCGCGAACTGATGGCGGATTACCGCGCTTATGCCCGACGCAATGGCGTGCTGGACATGCCCGATGGCTATGATTCCACCCAACAGATCGGCATCAATACGCTCAAGAAGATGGCTGGGCACTATTGGTGGGTGCTGGCCGGGGTGGCGCTGGCGATCGTGCTCGGCATTTATGGCCTGGTCAGGCTGTTCCGCCGCCGGAGGCAAGCGCGCGCGGCTTGACCTCTTCATGGTATTGGCATAGCCTATGCCAATAAAAACCATGTCGGAGGATGCGATGCACGCGGTCGAACTGCTCGGGGCTCCGGGATCGCCATATTCGCGCAAGATGCTGGCGTTGCTGCGCTATCGCCGGATCGCGCACCGGATGATCTGGGGCAGCCATATGAACCCGATGCCCGGCTATCCCGCGCCCAAGGTCAAGCTGCTGCCGACGGTGTATTTCGGGGAGGGCGATGCGCGCGAGGCAGTGGTCGATTCCACGCCGATCATCCGGCGGCTGGAGGCCGAGCACGCCGGGCGGTCGGTCATCCCCGAGGACGAACTGCTGCGTTTCCTCGACATCCTGATCGAGGACTTTGCCGACGAGTGGATGACCAAGGCAATGTTCCACTATCGCTGGCATTACAGCGAGGACGCCGCCAATGCCGGGCCGCTGCTGATCTTCTGGCAGGACAGCACCTACACTGACGCTGTTGCCAGACCGATGGCGGATGGCTTTGCCAAGCGGCAGATCGACCGGCTGTATGTTGTCGGCTCGAACGACACCACGGCACCGATCATCGAGGCGAGTTACAAAAGGCTGGTCGGCATTTTCGACCGCATCGTCCAGCGCCAGGGCTTCGTGCTCGGCACGCGCCCCTCGGCGGCGGATTTCGCGATCTATGGCCAACTGACCCAATTGGGCATCGTCGATCCCACGCCGGCGCGGATCATGGCCGCAGCCTCGCCGCGTCTGCGCGCCTGGCTCGACCGGGTCGAAGACCTGTCGGGTCTTCCTGATGGCCAGTGGCTTGGGCTTGCCTCTTTGTGGGGGCATCTGGGCGAGCTGCTCGCCGAGATCGGCCGCGTCTATGTGCCGTTCCTGCTCGCCAATGCGCAGGCCGCCGCGGCTGGAAAAAGCGAGTTCGAGGCGACCATCGATGGTCAGCTTTGGACCCAGCCGGTGTTCCCTTACCAGGCCAAGTGCCTGCTGACGCTGCGTGCGGCGCGCGAGGCCTTGTCCGAAGACGCGAGGCAGGCGCTCGACGCGCTGCTCGCGGGAACCGGATGCAACGAGATGTTCGTAGCGGAACCGGCGGCATGATCCGCAAGGGTCTGATCGCTCTGCTCGTTCTGCTGCTGGCAGGCGGAACCTGGGCATGGTTCAACAAGAGCACGGTGCTGCTGTTTGCAGCGGCCAACTTCGGCAAGCACGATGTCGGGCCCAATCGGGATGTGGCGTGGCAGAGGGGGCCGGATGCGCCCGCGGTGCCAGCGGACCAGCGCCCGCCCAACATCGTCTTCATCCTCGCCGACGACCTTGGCATCAACGATATCTCGACCTTTGGCGGCGGGGTCGCTGGCGGCATGGTGCCGACGCCGAACATCGATCGGCTCGCGGGCGAGGGCGCGATCTATTCCAACGCCTATGCCGGTACCGCGAGCTGTGCGCCCTCGCGCGCGATGATCCTGACCGGGCGTTACCCCACCCGCACCGGTTTCGAGTTTACGCCGACGCCCGACGGCATGGGCCGCATCGTTTCGGCGCTGTCCGACGAAATGGATTCGGGTCTGCCGCCGCTGACCTACAAGGAAGCCGCGGTGGAGGGCGCGCCCAGCTTCGACGGCCAGGGCCTTCCCGGCAGCGAGCAGACGATCGCTGAGATCCTCAAGCCCGCAGGCTATCACAGCGTGCATATCGGCAAATGGCATCTGGGCGATGGACCCGAGTTCGGCGCCAATGCGCAGGGGTTTGACGAGAGCCTGTTGATGGCCAGCGCGCTGCACCTGCCCGAGGACGATCCCAATACGGTCAACGCCAAGCTGCCCTTCGATCCGATCGACAAGTTCCTGTGGGCGCGGATGCAATATGCCAACAGCTACAATGGCGGCGACTGGTTCAAGCCCAAGGGCTATCTCGCCGATTACTGGACCGACGAGGCGATCAAGGTGATCGAGGCCAACCGCAACCGGCCGTTCTTCCTCTACCTTGCGCACTGGAACGTCCACACCCCGCTGCAGGCGACCAAGGCCGACTACGAGGCGGTCGGCGACATCAAGCCGCACCGGTTGCGGGTCTACGCCGCGATGGTTCGCGCGCTCGACCGCAGCGTCGGGCGGATCATGGCGTCGCTGAAAGAGCAGGGGCTCGACGACAACACAATCATCGTGTTCTCGAGCGACAATGGCGGCGCGGGCTATGTCGGTCTCCCCCAGATCAACGCGCCGTATCGCGGCTGGAAGCTCACGCTGTTCGAAGGCGGTATCCGCGTGCCGATGTTCGTGCGCTGGCCCGGACGGATCAAGCCCGGCACGGTGGTGGACACGCCGGTGGCGCATATCGACCTGATGCCGACCTTCGCCAAGGCGGGCGGCGCAACCTTGCCCGCCGATCTTATCATCGATGGCGTCGACCTGCTCGGCGACGATCCCGCCAATCCGGTGGGCAAGCGGCCCGACGACGCAATCTACTGGCAGAGCGCTTATTACAAGGTGGTGCGGCAAGGGGACTGGAAGCTGCAGGTCACCGAACGTCCGGCCAAGACCTGGCTGTTCAACCTGAAGCAGGATCCCACCGAAAAGCGCGATCTTGCAGCAAGCAATCCGGCCAAGGTGACCGAGCTCAAGGCGCTGCTCGCCAAGCACCAGCAAGGCGCGCGCAAGCCGCTGTATCCGCACACGATCGAGGCGCCGGTGGCGATCGACAAGCCGCTGAACGTCAAGTTCAAAAAGGGTGATCCGTATATCTACTGGCCCAATTGATGGCCGACCTGCTGCCTGCGCCCGAGACGCGCTTGCCCGCCACGGCATCGTCGCGATTTCTGGTGCTGTGCGGCGTGTTGTCGGTCGTGCCGGGCGCGATCCATGTCTTTCTGCCCGATGGCGGGGCGGGGGTGATCGCCGGGCTCGATCTGGCACGGGACGGTGGGCGCACCATCGGGCTGTTCGCCTGGGCGGGCGCGACGCAGATCGTCTGGGGGCTGACGATGCTGGCGATCGCTTTGCGTTATCGCGCTCTGGTCCCGCTGGCACTGACGTTGCTGCTGCTCGAACGGACCTTGCACGCGCTCAATTTCTGGGTGCTCAAACCCGGCACCCATCACCCGCCCGAAAGCTACGCGGTGCTGGTCGCGCTGCCGATCATCGCGCTGTTCCTGGCGCTGGCGCTGCGGCATCGCGGATGATGCGAAAGCCGATATGGTTGGAGGAAAAGTCGTTTTCCTGCGGCTGGCGCGCCGCCGGACGATAGCGCGCACAGAAGTTCGCGGCGCACAGCCAGCTGCCGCCCTTGATGATCATCCGGGCCTCGTCGACCGGGCTGTCGGTCCATTCCCAGACATTGCCGATCAGGTCGTGCACGCCGTTGCGGTCGGCAGGAAAACAGGCCGCGGGCGCGGTGCCCGAAAAGCCATCCTTGCCTTCGTCGACCACCGGAAACACGCCCTGCCAGTGGTTGGCGCGCGGCGTGCCGGAATCATCGACCGCGCCCGAAAAGCGGTTGGCCGGATCGGGCAGGCCGGTGCTCGCGGCATATTCCCATTCCTCCTCGGTCGGCAGGCGTCCGCCCGCCCATTTGGCATAGGCGCGCGCATCGGCGAGCGTGACGTGCACCACCGGGTGGCGACCCTTGCCCGCGATCGAGGACCCCTTGCCCTCGGGTTCGCGCCAGGTCGCGCCCTTGCGCAGCACCCAGCGGCCGTTGCGCCCGTCAGCGTCGCGCAGGAACAGCGCTGATCCGGCTGCGGGATCGTCGCTGGTCGCGGCTGTCTCCGCCTCGGTGATATAGCCGGTTGCCTGCACGAACGCAGCGAACTGGTCGTTGGTCACCTCGTGGCTCTGGATCGCAAAGCCGCTGACGCTGAGCCGCATCGACGGGCTCTCCTCGGGATACAGCGGATCGGCGCCCTTGAGGAAGGACCCTGCGGGCAGGGGGATGAAGCGCCCGGGTTCGAACGCATCCGCTGGGCAACCGGGGCGGGTCGCGGTCTGCTGGTCTGGCTGAGCCGCTGGCTGACCGGTGCACGCGGGCAAGGCGAGCGACGCGGCGCACACCAGAACAAGCGCTCCGCGCACAGCGATCAGTCGAGCAATTTGGTGATGGTCAGCTTCACGACATCGGCGGCCTGTTCGATCGACAGATTCTGGTCCTGCCGCAGCCTGCGCCAGGTCTGGAAGCCCGCGCACATCTCGATCGCCGAGAACTGGGTGGCGTTGCGGCGCACCGGCTCGGGCAGCACGTTCTCCAGCCCGGTCCGCTCGAGATGCAGGAAGCGCTGGTAGTTGAGCATCAGATACTGCGAACTGAACCTCCGGATGCTGGCGGCGATCTTGAGCGGCATGATCTTTTCGTAGATCGTCGCACGGCGTTCGAGCAACTGGTCGAGTTGCGCCTGCCAGCCATCGCCGGTGAACGGCTGTTGGATGATGGGCATGATCTGTGCCTCCATCCGTTCGGTCATCTCGCTGTAAAGACTGTCCATTTCCTCGAAGTGGCGAAACACGGTGCGCGCGCTGACACCGGCACGCTCGGCGATTTCGGCAGCGCTGGGTTCCATCTTGCCGCCCATGATGATGTCGAGCATCGCATCGACAATCGCGAGGCGGCTGCGCTCGCTGCGCTGTTTGCGGCCATCGGGATGGGGAGTTGGCGCGGGGTCCTGGGGTGTTTCAGTCATGTAAGACGCCTTAGTCTGCTGCCTTGCGTCTGTCACCCCTTCGCGCCGACCTGCGCTAGGATAGGTTGCAGCCACGGCATGGCCATCGCCTCGGTCGAAAGCACGGTCTCGATGTTGAGCTGCCCGTCGAGGCCCGCGCTGCGGTGCACCGCAATTTCGCGCCATTCTTCGGACATCGACATCCGGACCATATCGCCGCGCTTGGGATAGACGCCGATCGCGACCTCGTCCCAAAGCTCGCCGACCTGACCGAGCGACAGATAGGTAACGTCGGCAGCGAACATTGCGATCCCGCCAAACTTCGGCAGCAGCTGCGAAACCGCGCGGCCATAGATCATATACGCCTCGCGCCCGCTAAGGTCGGTGGCGCGGCCATCGTCATAGACCGCCTTGTCCTTGAACTTGAGCAGGTTGATCATGAAAATCGGGCCGTCGGGCCCCGGCTGCATCAGCCCTGCCATGGTCGCCGGGTCGCCGGGGAAGACCTCGTTCAAGACGGTGAACGGCTGGGGCATGACGCTATCCTCTCACTCTCATTTTAGAGGGCGAGGCTATATATTGGCATAATGCCTGTCAATACATCCGCTGCGTCAGGCAGTGTGATCCAGGATGACCTGCAGAAATGCTTCGCCATAGGCTTCCAGCTTGCGCGTGCCGACGCCGGATATGCGCGACAACGCGTCGAGGCTGCGCGGGCTGCGGTCGGTCATCTCGCGCAGCGTGCTGTCGTGGAAGATCACATAAGGCGGCACACCGGCTTCCTGCGCCAGTTCGCGGCGACAGGCACGCAGCGCCTCGAACAGCGGATTGCTGACCGGATTGGGTGTGTCGCCCGAACCGCGCCTGCCGCGCTTCGCGCGTTTGGGTGGCAGCACCAGCGACAGTTGCACCTCGTCGCGCAGGATCGCGCGCGCCTCTGGACCCAGCATCAGCCCGCCATGCTCATTGGTGTCGAGCGCATCGCGCAGCAGCAGCGCGCGCGCGACCGGCTTGAGCAAGGCGACCTCGTCGTCCTGGACGATGCCGAACACCGACAATTTGTCGTGCCCGCGCTGGGTGACCTTGTCATTGGTCTGGCCGCGCAGCACTGCCTCGAGATGGCCGATGCCAAAGCTCTGCCCGGTGCGATACACCGCCGACAGCAGTTTGCGCGCGGTCTGGGTCGCATCGATGCTGGCAGGCGGGTTGAGGCAGTTGTCGCAATTGCCGCAGGTTTCAGGTGGGCTTTCGCCGAAGTGGCGCAGCAATACGGCGCGGCGGCATTGGCCGGTTTCGACCAGTGCGCCGAGCGCCGAGATGCGCGCGCGCTCGCCGGCCTGGCGCTCGGGCTCGATCTCGCCGATCCGCATCCGCGCGCGCGCGAAATCGTCCGCGCCCCAGAACAGATGCGCCTCGGCGGGTTCGCCGTCGCGGCCTGCGCGGCCCGATTCCTGATAATAGCCCTCGATCGACTTGGGGAGGCCTGCGTGCACGACGAAGCGCACATCGGGCTTGTCGATGCCCATGCCGAAGGCGACCGTGGCGCACATCACCATGTCTTCGCTGGCGATGAACGCATCCTGGTTGGCGCGGCGCACTTCCGGCGGCATCCCGGCGTGGTAGGCGCGGACCTGGCGCTTGCCATCACGGCCCAGTTCCTCGGCAAGCTTTTCGGTGCCCGCACGAGTCTGCGCATAGACGATGCCGGAGCCAGGATTGGCAGAGACCAAATCCCCGATCTGCCGGGTCAGGCCGTCGCGCGGATGCACGGCATAGCGGATGTTGGGCCGGTCGAACCCGGCGATGATCATGCCGTCGCGCTCGATGCCCAATTGCTTGAGGATATCCTCGCGGGTGTGCGCGTCGGCGGTGGCGGTCAGCGCCAGCCGCGGGCGATCTGGGAAGCTGTCGAGCAGTGGGCGCAGCAGGCGATAGTCGGGGCGGAAATCATGCCCCCATTCGGAGACACAATGCGCCTCATCGATCGCGAACATCGCGATCGGTGCGCGGCCGAGGAGATTGCGGAAGCCTTCCGAGCTCGCGCGTTCGGGGGCGACATACAGCAGGTCGAGCTCGCCCGCGCGGAAGCGGTCCTGCGTCTCCTGCCAGTCGGCATCGACCGAGGTCAGGCTGGCGGCACGAATGCCCAGCGCGCTCGCCGCGCGCAACTGGTCGTGCATCAGCGCGATCAGCGGCGAGATGACCACGCAGCAGCCGTCGAGGGCGACCGCGGGAAGCTGGTAGCACAAGGATTTGCCCGCGCCGGTGGGCATGATCGCCAGCGTGTTGCGACCCGCCATGACGCGGCCGACCACCTGGTCCTGCACGCCGCGAAAGGCGGAGAATCCGAAAGTCTCCTGCAAGACGTCAAGGGTGGGCCGAGTCATCCGCCCGCTCTTATGGGCGGCAGCGTGCACAGGGAAGGGAAAAAGCCGCGGGGACGGCGTCGCGGTCAGGCGGCGTTGTCGATGCCCAGTTCGGTGAGCTTGCGGTACAGCGTCGACCGGCCGATCCCCAGCCGCCGTGCGACTTCGGTCATCCGCCCGCGATAATGGCCGATGGCGAGGCGAATGACATCCGCCTCGATCTCCTCGAGCGGGCGGAGGTTGCCGTCTTCGGCATAGAGCTGGATGCCGATCCCGTCATGGCTGGGCGATGCGCGGCGCGGTTCGTCCTCGCCCAGTATCGTGGTCAGCTGCGGAAACTCGGATGTGGTCAGCGCATCGCCGTCGCAGAAGATCGCGGCGCGGAACAGGGCGTTCTGCAGCTGGCGGACATTGCCCGGCCAGCCGAAGCTCGACAGGAGCGACAGCGCTTCGTCGGTAATGCCGAGGCCGCGCATCCCCGGCTGTTCGGCGATGCGGTTGAGGAAATGGCGGACCAGCGCCGGGATGTCGCTGGAGCGATCGCGGAGTGCCGGAATGGTGATCTGCACCGGCGCGATGGCGTAATACAGGTCTTCGCGGAAGGTGCCCGCCTCGACCATGGGTTTGAGTGGCGAATTGCTGGCGCAGATAAAGCGCACATCACAGCGCAGACCGTGCCGTGCGCCGAGCGGACGGATTTCGCCCTCGCGGATCGCGTCGGCGAGCTTGGCCTGCGATTCAAGCGGGATCTGATCGATCTCGTCGATGAACAGCGTGCCGCCATCGACTCGCTGGATCACGCCGACGTGCCGGTCGAAGGCACCGGGAAAGGCACCGCGTTCATGGCCGAACAGTTGCGATTCGATCTGGCCGCTCGACGCGCCCGAACAGGTGACCAACCGCAGCGCCAGCTTCGAGCGCGGGCTCGAGGCGTGGATGGCGCGCGCGATCATCTCCTTGCCGGTGCCGCTTTCGCCCTCGATCAGCACCGGGCTGTGGGTGCGCGCGGATTTGGCGGCGATGGCCAGCGCGGCGCGGAAGCGCGGCGAGGATCCGATCATCTCGTCGAAATCGAGCGGCGCGGCGATCTTCTCGGTCAGCGGGCGCAGCTCGTCGGCATCGTCCTTGCGGGTGGCGGCGTTGAGCGCGGCGACCAGGCGATCGGGCGCGATCGGCTTGATCAGGTAATCGGTGGCGCCCGCGCGCATCGCTTCGACCGCAAGCAGGGGCGAGGTGCTGGCGGTGAGCATCAGAATCGGCAGGGCAGGGCGGCGCGATTTGAGTTCGGCGATCAGCTCGGCGGCTTCGTCGCCCGGCACCCACTGATCGAGGATGATCGCATCGAGCATCATCCCTTCCTGCGTGCCCAGCATCGCGATCGCGGTTTCCGAATCATGCGCGAACACCGTACGCCATCCCGCCTTGGCGGCCAGTGCAGCCACCAGACGGCATTGCGCCGGTTCGTTGTCGATCAGCATCACACGGCGGATTTGCTGATCTGCGTCTGTTCGTTCTTTTGCCATCATGGGTTCGTCTAACGGCATGTGGTAAAAACCCGATTAAAGCTATGCTTGTGCGCACACTAGCGAAATGAGGCTTGCGGGATTGAGCCGCGCCCGCCATTCGGTTAAGGCGAACCGACTTTAATTTCGGCAACATTTGTAATGGGGAAGGCTCTGACCATGGCCAACGATACATCCACCAACAACATCGACTCTGCCCGCCAGACCTATGAAGGCTTTATGGGCTGGATGAAGACCGGCTCGATCATCGCGGCGCTGGTGACAGCGTTCGTCGTCGTTCTTATCGCCAGCTAAGCGGCGACCTGCATGAAAATCGCGGTCCTCAAGGAGCAGGCATCGGGTGAACGGCGCGTTTCGGCGAGCCCGGAAACGGTCAAGAAATTCATCGCGCTCGGCGCGGACATGGCGGTGGAAACCGGGGCAGGCGAGTTTGCATCGGTCTCCGATGCCGATTTCGCCGCTGCCGGGGCCACCGTTGCTTCGCGCGCCGAGGTTCTGGCCGGGGCCGACATCATCTTCGGTGTGCAGGGACCCGACCCTGCCAGTCTTGCCGGCGCAAAGCCCGGCGCGATGATCGCCGCTTCGCTCAACCCGTTCGGCGAGCGCGCCCGGATCGACGCCTATGCGAGCGCAGGCTTCCAGGCCCTGGCGCTCGAGTTCATGCCGCGCATCACCCGTGCGCAGTCGATGGACATCCTGTCATCGCAATCGAACCTCGCCGGATACAAGGCGGTGCTCGACGGCGCATCGGAATATGGCAAGGCCTTTCCGATGATGATGACCGCAGCGGGCACCGTGTCTGCCGCCAAGGTGTTCGTGATGGGCGTCGGCGTCGCCGGGCTCCAGGCGATCGCCACCGCACGCCGTCTGGGCGCGCAGGTCTCTGCCACCGACGTGCGTTCGGCGACCAAGGAGCAGATCCAGTCGCTGGGTGCCAAGGCGATCTTCGTCGAGAACGTCGCCGGCATCGAGGGTGAAGGCGCAGGCGGCTATGCCACCGAAATGTCCGACGAATACAAGGCGGCGCAGGCCGAATTGGTATCGTCGCACATCGCCAAGCAGGACATCGTCATCACCACCGCGCTGATCCCGGGACGTGCCGCGCCGCGGCTGGTTTCGGACGCGCAGATCGCCAGCATGAAGCCGGGCAGCGTTCTGGTCGATCTTGCGGTCGAGCAGGGCGGCAATGTCGAAGGCGCCGTGGCGGGCGAGATCGTCGTCAAGCATGGCGTCAAGATCGTCGGCCACCGCAACGTGCCCTCGCGGCTTGCCACCGACGCCTCCGCGCTGTTCTCGCGCAACCTGTTCAACTTCTTCTCCGCCTTCTGGGACAAGGAAGCCAAGGCGCCCGTCTTCCCCGACGACGACGAGATCGTCCAGGGCGTTCGCGTGACGATGGGCGGCAAGGTGGTCAGCGAAAGGTTGCTGGGTTAGCCGAACGGCTTTGGGATGTTGATGCTGCATATGGCCAAGAGTGACAAGCTCCTCACCCAAATGCGCAACAACCCCAGGGATTGGCGTATCGAAGATATCATAAAGGTGTGTGGGTCGGCAGGCATAGCCTGCACTCCGCCCACCAAGGGATCGCACTATAAGGTGAAGCACATCGCCAGGGCTGAGATATTGACGATACCGGCACATCGTCCGATCAAGCCAGTATACATCCGCGAACTGGTCCAGTTCATAGATGCGGTCAAAGGAAGTTCGAGATGAAGCCACACGATTATGAGGTCGACATATTCCCGCTTTCGCCTGAGGACGGCGGAGGTTTTGGTGCTGTTGCTCCGGATCTGCCTGGGTGTCGTTCGGATGGTTCCACTCCGCAAGAAGCTCTCGAAAATATCTATGATGCCATAGCCTGCTGGCTTGAGGCATCGCACGAAATGGGGCGTGCCATTCCCCAGCCGCGCCGAGCGGCGGCCTGATAACGAAAAAGGGCGAGCTATATGGACTTCATCTCAATCCTCTCGATTTTCGTGATGGCCTGCTTTGTCGGCTATTACGTCGTCTGGTCGGTGACCCCTGCGCTGCACACGCCGCTGATGGCGGTGACCAATGCGATTTCGTCGGTGATCATCGTCGGCGCGCTGATTGCCAGCGCCGAGGCCGGGTCGGATATCGCGAAATATCTGGGTCTGCTGGCGGTGGTGTTTGCATCGGTGAACATTTTCGGTGGCTTTGCCGTCACCGAGCGCATGCTTGCGATGTACAAGAAGAAGGAGCGCAAGTGATGGCGCTGGGGGCAATCATGAATTTCAACCGTCATCCCTTGACCTTCGCTGCGGCCGCGGCCGGCGCGATGACCTCGGTTCCCGCGTTTGCTGCGGGCGGCGAAGGCACCGCGGTGAGCCCCTGGGTTTCGCTGGCCTATCTGGTCGCGGGCGTGTTCTTCATCCTCGCATTGCGTGGGCTCTCGAGCCCCGAGACCAGCCGCGACGGCAACCGTTTCGGCATGATCGGCATGGGCATCGCGGTGATCACCACGCTGATCACGCATGATATCGCCAACATCGTCGAAATCATTGCGGCGATTGCAATCGGCGGCGTCGCCGGTTTCGTGATCGCACGGCGGATCAAGATGACCGACATGCCGCAGCTGGTTGCGGCGTTCCACTCCTTGGTCGGCCTGGCCGCGGTGCTGGTGGCACTGGCCGCGTGGCTCAACCCGGATGCGTTCGGCATTCTCGATGCGACCGGCCAGATCCTTGCGGTCAGCCGCATCGAAATGGGGCTGGGCGTTGCGATCGGTGCGATCACCTTCTCAGGCTCGGTCATCGCGTTCCTGAAATTGAACGGCAACATGTCGGGCTCGCCGATCATGCTGCCGGGCCGTCATGTGATCAACCTGGGCGTGCTTGCCGCGATCCTCGGGATGATCGCGGTCTACACGGTGTCGCCTGCGGGCGGCCCCGGCGAAGGCTGGCTGTTCCTGGCGATCACTTTGCTCGCGTTCATCATCGGCTTCCTGCTGATCATCCCCATCGGCGGCGCGGACATGCCGGTCGTCGTCTCGATGCTCAACAGCTATTCGGGCTGGGCGGCCGCGGCGATGGGCTTCACCCTGTCGAACACCGCGATGATCATCACCGGCGCGCTGGTCGGCTCGTCGGGTGCGATCCTCTCCTACATCATGTGCAAGGCGATGAACCGCAGCTTCATCTCTGTGATCGCGGGCGGCTTCGGTGCCGACACCAGCGGCGGTGGCGCAGGCGCGGCCAAGGTCGACAGGCCGTGGAAGCGCGGCAGCGCCGAAGACGCGGCCTATATGATGAAGCAGGCCGAAAGCGTGATCATCGTGCCCGGATACGGCATGGCGGTGGCGCAAGCGCAGCACGCGCTGCGCGAAATGGGCGACCTGCTCAAGAAGGAAGGCGTCAGCGTCAAATATGCGATCCACCCGGTCGCAGGCCGCATGCCCGGCCACATGAACGTGCTGCTCGCCGAAGCCAACGTGCCCTATGACGAAGTGTTCGAGCTCGAGGACATCAACAGCGAGTTCGCTCAGACCGATGTCGCGTTCATCATCGGCGCCAACGACGTGGTCAATCCCGCGGCCAAGACCGACAAGTCCTCGCCGATCTATGGCATGCCGGTGTTCGATGTCGACAAGGCCAAGACCGTGTTCTTCATCAAGCGCTCGATGGGCGGCGTAGGCTATGCAGGCGTCGACAACGACGTCTTCTACATGGACCAGACGATGATGCTGCTGGCTGACGCGAAGAAGATGGTCGAGGATATCTGCAAGAATCTGGGGCACTGAGCCGCATGCGGAAAATCGGCCTGATCGGCGGGATGAGCTGGGTTTCGACCGAAACCTATTACCGGTTGATCAACAAGGAAGTGCAGAAACGCGCCGGATCGCTGTGCAGCGGTCCGATCGCGATCGAAAGCCTGAACTTCTGCGATATCGCGCAGGTCACCACGCCCGAGGGCTGGGACCATGCGGCCGAAAGGCTGACCGCAGCGGCGCGTTCACTCGAACAGGCGGGCGCCACCGCGATCCTGATCTGCGCGAATTCGATGCACAAGGTCTATGACCGGGTTCAGGGCGCAATCTCGGTGCCGATCCTGCATATCGCCGATTGCGTCGGCGAGAAGATGCAGGCCGATGGCATCAAGCGCGCCGCCTTGATCGGAACGCGCAACGTGATGCTCGAGAGCTTCTACCGCCAGCGGCTGATCCGTCACGGCATCGGCCTGCTGGCCCCGAACATGGAGCGGGTCGAGGAGATCGACCGGATCATCTATGACGAGCTGATGGAAGGCCGGGTGGTCCGCGAGTCGGAGCGGACGATGAAGACCTTCCTCACCAACATCGCCAAGGAAGACGTCGAGGCGGTCGTGCTGGGTTGCACCGAGCTCGAGATGATCATCGACACCAAGGCCAACGTGCTGCCGATCTATGACGGCACAGCGATCCACGCGCATGCCGCGGTCGACTGGATCATGGGCGAGGGTTGATCGTTAACCCGCTTTGCCCGATGGAATGTCCGTTTTCCGGCGAACACCGGACTCCAGGGCGATCTTGCACACTCTGATTCCTGGGCTCCGGCGTTCGCTGGGGAACGGCGATCTTATGGAACGGTATCAGACATATGCACCCCCGCGCTCCTTATGCCTGCGATCCGGCCGCCACGCACGGGCGGCAATATGCCGAGGGCGGAGCCCCGACGCGTGGCCCACGCAGCGCCTTCCAGCGCGACCGCGACCGCATCATCCACTCGATCAGCTTCCGCCGCCTGCGCCACAAGACGCAGGTGTTCGTCGCGCCCGATGGTGATCATTACCGCGTCCGCCTGACCCACAGCCTCGAGGTCGCGCAGATCGGCCGGACAATTGCTCGGGCCTTGGGGCTGGACGAGGATCTGACCGAAGCCCTGTGCCTCGCGCACGACATCGGCCATCCGCCCTTCGGCCATTCGGGCGAAGATGCGCTGGAAGAGGCGATGGCAGGGCAGGGCGGCTTCGACCACAATGCCCACACGCTGCGCGCGCTGCATGTGCTCGAATGCCCCTATCCGCGCTGGCAGGGATTGAACCTGAGCTGGGAAGTGCTCGAGGGCCTCGCCAAGCATAACGGCCCGGTCGGACAGGCGCCCTGGGCGCTCGAGGACATCGACGCGGGCTTCGATCTTGACCTCACCCGCTTTGCCTCGCTCGAGGCGCAGGTCGCGGCGGTGGCCGACGACATCGCCTATGACAATCACGATATCGACGATGGCTTGCGCGCCGGCTTTCTGGCGTTCGACGATTTGCTCGCGTTGCCCTTCGCCGCCGCGCAATGGGACGGGATCCGGGCGCGCTTTGCCGATGTGCCGCCAGAGCGGCTGCAGGCCGAGTTCGTGCGCGACCAGATCGGCCTGATGGTCAACGACGTCATCGCCGCCACCCGGGCGCGAATCACCGATCTGGGTGTTGCCAGCATCGAGGATGTCCGCGCCGCAGGGCAGACGATCGCGGGCTTCTCCGATGCGATGGCGGCGCAGGAGCGCCAGCTCAAGACGTTCATGTACGAACGCGTCTATCACCATCCCCGCCAGCTTGAGGCGGCTGCGCTGGCGCGCGAGGTGGTCGCGGCGCTGTTCGCGGCGTATCGCGCCGATCCGGCGCTGCTGCCCGAGGACTGGCGCACACGGTTGCCCGGCGCAGAGCCGGCGCAGAGCCGCCATATCGCCGACTTCCTCGCCGGGATGACCGATCGCTTCGCGCTGACCTGCCATCGCCAGATTTTCGGCCACGCACCCGAGGGCCTCAGCCACGTCTGACGTGCATATATTGCATCGCAGCGTAATTCGATTGACAGCCCGTTTGGCTTTGGTCATTCCCTGAGCCGTCGATGGGGCGCAAGCCCTTGAAAACGACACGGGAGAGCGCGGGGTGCAAGCCCCGCCACCGAAGGAGCAACCGCCCCGGAATCTCTCAGGTCATCGGGACCGTGTCGTTAGTCGGCGCTCTGGAAAGCGAGTGGCCCTGCCGGGCTGCTCCACCGAAGGGGTAAATGGGGGTCCGCGATGCGGATCATCATGAAAGCTCTCAGGTTCAAGTGACAGAGGGGGTTGGATGTCGGGCAGGGCCACAAGGCCGTGCTGTGCCATTCAGCCTCATGCCACCGGAGCGCCTGATGACCACCGACTATATCGCCGAAATGCTCGAGCGCATTCCCGACAAACTGCTGCCGCTGGACGCCTGGCACCGCGCGCGCGGTGGCCGGATGGTGTCGTTCGCGGGCTATCAGATGCCGGTGCAGTATGAAGGCGTGATGGCCGAGCATCTGTGGACCCGCGAGAACGCGGGTCTGTTCGATGTCAGTCATATGGGCCAGGTGCTGCTCACCGGCGAGGATCCCGACGGTGCGCTCGAATCGGTGGTTCCCGGCGAGATCGCCAAGCTGCCCGTCAACCGCATGCGCTATTCGCTGCTGCTGGGTGACGAGGGCGGCATCCTTGACGACCTGATGGTCACCCGGCGCGAGCGTGACCTCTATCTGGTGGTCAACGGCGCCTGCAAGTACGACGACCTTGCCCATATGCGCGAGACCTTCCCCGACGAGGTGGTGATCACCTTGCTCGACGAGCGCGCCTTGTTCGCGCTGCAGGGCCCCAAGGCCGCCGAGGCGCTGGCCAGCCTGATCCCCGAGGTCGCAGACCTGTATTTCATGCAAGCCGGCGCCTTCACCTTCGAGGGCATGTCGCTGTGGATCAGCCGCTCGGGCTATACCGGCGAGGACGGCTTCGAGATCAGCCTGGATTGCGACCACGCTGCGGCCTTTGCCGACCGGCTGTGCGCGATCGACAGCGTCAAGCCTATCGGGCTGGGCGCGCGCGATTCGCTGCGGCTCGAGGCGGGCCTGCCGCTCTACGGCCATGATCTCGACGAAGAGACCAGTCCGGTCGAAGGTGACCTGATCTTTGCGATCAGCAAGCGTCGTCGCGCCGAAGGTGGATTCGCAGGCGCCGAGCGCGTGCTGGGCGAGCTCGCCGATGGAGCCCCGCGCAAGCGCGTCGGGCTCTCCGTCGAGGGGCGCCAGCCGGTGCGCGAGGGCGCGGAGCTTTTCCTGGGCGACCGCCTCGTCGGCAAGGTCACCTCGGGCGGATTTGCGCCCAGCCTCGGCGTTCCGATCGCGATGGCCATGGTCACGGCGGGCGTTGCAGAAATCGGCACCGCGCTGGAAGCCGAAGTGCGCGGCAAGCGTATCGCAGTGACGGTCGCGGCCATGCCTTTTGTCCCGCACCGCTATCACCGCGTCAATAAAACCTGAACCTTCAAGCACCTACGGAGCCAGATCATGAGCCGCTATTTTACCGAAGAACATGAATGGGTCGAAGTCGAGGGCGATATCGCCACCGTCGGCATCACCGAATATGCGCAACAGCAGCTGGGCGATGTCGTGTTTGTCGACGTGCCTGCCGAGGGCAAGCAGTTCGACAAGGGCGATGAAGCCGCCGTGGTCGAATCGGTCAAGGCCGCTAGCGATGTCTACAGCCCGGTTTCGGGCACCATCGTCGAGGGCAACGACGTGCTCGCCGACGAGCCTGCCCTGGTCAATACCGACCCCGAAGGCGATGGCTGGTTCTTCAAGCTCGAGCTCAGCGATGCCAGCGAGCTCGAAGGCCTGATGGATGAGGGCGCCTACAAGAAATATGTCAAAGGCCTCTGATTTCATTAGCAATCTCTGACGTCACCCTGGCTATCCCGCCAAAGGACATTTGATCGACCATGCGTTATCTCCCCCTCAACTCCCATGATCGTCAGGCCATGCTGGCCACCGTCGGTGCCTCGACGATCGATGACCTGTTCATCGATATCCCCGAGGAAGCGCGGCTGACCGGCCCGATCCACGATCTGCCGATGCACGCGCCTGAAATGATGGTCGAGCGCCACATGAAAAAGCTCGCCGGGCAGAATCTGGTTGCGGGGGAGGTGCCGTTCTTCATGGGGGCAGGGGCGTATCGCCACCACGTCCCGGCGTCGGTCGATCACCTGATCCAGCGCGGCGAGTTCCTCACCGCCTATACCCCGTATCAGCCCGAAATCGCGCAGGGCACGCTGCAGATGCTGTTCGAGTTCCAGACCCAGGTGGCGCGGCTGCTCGGCGTCGATGTCGCCAATGCGTCGATGTACGATGGCTCGACCGCGTGCTGGGAAGCGATCGGCATGGCGCGGCGGATCACCAAGCGCGCGACCGCCCTGCTGTCGTCGGGCCTGCACCCGCATTATGTCGGCGTCGCCAAGACCATGGCGCGGTTCACCGGCGATGCGCTGGTGCACTCCGCGCCGAGCCTGACCGCCGAGACCGACATCGACGAGCTGATCGCGCAGATCGACAAGAACACCAGCTGTGTCGTGGTGCAATACCCCGACATCCTGGGCCGCGTCGGTGATCTCACCGCGCTGGCCAAGGCGACACAGGCCGCCGGTGCGCTGCTGATCGCGGTGGTCACCGAGCCGGTGGCGCTGGGCGCGCTGCGCAGCCCGGGCGAAATGGGCGCGGACATCGTGGTTGGCGAAGGCCAGTCGCTCGGCGTCGGGCTGCAGTTCGGCGGGCCGTATGTCGGCCTGTTCGGCTGCAAGCAGAAATATGTCCGTCAGATGCCCGGCCGGCTGTGCGGCGAGACCGTCGATGCCGAGGGCAAGCGCGGCTACGTGCTGACGCTGTCGACCCGCGAGCAGCATATCCGCCGCGAAAAGGCGACGAGCAACATCTGCACCAACTCGGGTCTGTGCGCGCTCGCGTTCAGCATCCACATGACCTTGCTGGGCGAAAAGGGTCTGCGCTCGCTCGCCGAGATCAACCATGCGATGGCTGTGACCGCCGCCGACCGTCTGGCGAAGGTCCCCGGCGTGTCGGTGATGAACGAGAGCTTTTTCAACGAGTTCACGCTGGTTCTTCCCAAGGATGCGCGCGCAATCGTGCGCGAACTGGCCGATCGCCAGATCCTGGGCGGGGTGTCGCTCGGACGGCTGTATCCGGATGAAGACGAGCTTTCGCACGGACTGATCGTAGCGGTGACCGAAACCGCGACGGTCGAGGATATCGAGGCCTTTGCGGCCGCTTTGCAGGAGGTGCTGGCATGAGCATGAACAACCAGGGCCGCCCGACTCGCCAGTCGGTCGATGACGCAGGCGGCGTCCAGCAGACCAGCACCGGCAACCGCGCGCTGATGCTCGAGGAAGCACTGATCTTCGAGATCAGCGATTCCACCCGCACCGGCGTCGATCTGATGGACGCGCCCAAGGTCGCATCGCGCCTCGGCGGGCTCGAGCGCAAGGCCGCGATCGGCCTGCCGGGCCTGTCCGAGCAGGAAACCGTGCGGCATTACACCCGCCTCAGTCGCCAGAATTATGCCATCGATCTTGGCCTGTTCCCGCTGGGATCGTGCACGATGAAGCACAATCCGCGGCTCAACGAAAAGATGGCGCGGCTTCCTGGCTTTGCTGACATCCACCCGCTCCAGCCGATCCACACCGTGCAGGGCGCACTCGCCGTCATCGACGAACTCGGCGAATGGCTGATCAAGCTCACTGGGATGGCAGGCGTCGCGATGTCGCCCAAGGCGGGCGCGCATGGCGAGCTTTGCGGCATCCTCGCGATCCGATCGGCGCTCGAGGCACGCGGCGACAAGCGCTCGGTGATCCTGGTGCCTGAAAGCGCGCACGGCACCAACCCGGCTACCGCGGCATTCGTCGGCTATCAGGTCGAGGACATTCCCGCCAACCCCGATGGCCGGATCAACCTCGAGGCGCTGATCGCGCGTCTGGGCCCCGATGTTGCGGGCGTGATGATCACCAACCCCAACACCTGCGGGCTGTTCGAGCGCGATCTCAAGACGATTTCGGACGCGGTGCATGAAGCAGGCGGCTTCGTCTATTGCGATGGCGCCAACTTCAACGCGGTGGTCGGCAAGGTGCGCCCGGGCGACCTCGGCGTCGATGCGATGCACATCAACCTGCACAAGACCTTCTCGACCCCGCATGGCGGTGGCGGTCCGGGTTCGGGTCCGGTGGTGTTCTCCGAGGCGCTCGCGCCGTTCGCGCCTTTGCCGTTCGTCGAGCGGATGGACGATGGCCGTCTCGCGTTGATCGAGGAGGAAAGCGCCGAGGACCATCACGCGTCGAGCTTTGGTCGCATGGTCGCGTTCCATGGCCAGATGGGCATGTTTACGCGCGCTTTGGCCTATATCCTTAGCCATGGCGCAGACGGACTCAAGCAGGTTGCCGAGGACGCGGTGCTCAACGCCAACTACATCCTGCGCTCGCTCGAAGACGTTCTCGATGCGCCGTTCGCGGGCGCCGGGCCGTGCATGCACGAAGCCCTGTTCTCCGATGCGGGACTGGCCGATGGCTTCTCGACCATCGACATCGCAAAGGGACTGATCGACGAGGGCTTCCACCCGATGACGGTCTATTTCCCGCTGGTGGTGCATGGCGCGATGCTGGTCGAACCGACCGAGACCGAAAGCAAGGCCGCGCTCGACCAGTTCATCGGCGCGCTGCGCTCGGTGGCCGAGCGCGCCAAGGCGGGCGATGCGTCGCTGCACAGCGCACCGCATTTCGCCCCGCGCCGCCGTCTCGACGAGACGCTGGCCGCGCGCAAGCCGGTGCTGGTGTGGACCGAGCCCGCCGCTGAACAGGCCGAGGCTGCAGAATAGGAGAGGGAAGGCCCGTCCGGCCCAGCGCCAGGCGGGCACTTTCTTGGCTGCCGGAGGTCAGAGCCAGCGGCGCACGCGGCGGCAATAATCCTGATACGGCTTGCCAAATCTCTGGGTTAAGTATGTCTCTTCCTTGGCAATCACCGCGCGGTCGATGGCGATGAACGCGAACGGCACGAACAGCAGCACACCCGCGCTCGCATCCCAGATCGCATAGCCGATATGGATGATCACCATCGCCAGATACATCGGGTTGCGGCTGTGCCGATAGGGCCCGCGCGCGATGATCGCCTGGCTCGGCGTCCACGGTTCGGGGTTCTCGCCATAGGCGCGGAACATGCCGAGCGAGACGATCAGCACCGCAATCCCCGCCATCATCAGCGCAAAGCCGATCCAGCCGATATCGCGGCTGATCGGCATCGCCGGAAGGCCGAGCACCCGGTCGGCGAGCAGCCCGAGCAGGATGAAGCCCAGGAACACCAGAGGCGGCGGAAAGCCGACCGATGGCGCGATGCTGGCATCGATGCGCGGCAACTGAGGCGGTTCGTCTTGCATGATCGGGCCACCGTGGCGGCTCGCATCGGCTGTGGCAAGCTGCCCGATTGCGCGGTAGCCGATATCGCGGCATGGTTCGCTCGATGACCGACCCAAAACCCTGGCTGATCGACGAGGCAGGCGCAGAAGCGCGCCGCCATGCGCCTGCCACCCTGCGCAACCGCGACGCGATCGCCGAGGTGCTGCGCGACCATCTGCCCGCCACCGGCAATGTACTCGAGATCGCCAGCGGCAGCGGCGAGCATATCGTGCATTTTGCGCAAGCCTTCCCGCACCTCGTCTGGCAGCCCAGCGATTGCGAACCCGCCGCGCTCGCCTCGATCGCGGCCTGGGCTGCGCAAGCGGGCGCATCCAATGTGCGGCCGCCTCTGCCGATCAATGCCGCGCAGCCCGGCTGGCCGATCGAGAGCGCCGACGCCATCATCTGCATCAACATGGTGCATATCAGCCCGTGGGATGCGACGCTGGGATTGTTCAAGGGCTGCGCGCAGGCACTCGCGGATGAGGCGCCCATCCTTCTCTATGGGCCTTATCTCGAGGAAGGCGTGGAGACGACAGCCTCCAATCTTGCATTCGATGACTCGCTCAAGGCGAGAAACCCGGCATGGGGCCTGCGCCACCTCGATGACATGGATCGCGTCGCATCGGACCATGGCTTCGCGCGCACCAGCCGCCACGCAATGCCAGCCAACAATCTCACGCTGGTTTATCGGAAGCGTTCGGCGTAGCGCGAGTTGAATCGTTGCTATGTCGGCTTGTGATAGCTGCGAGAAACAAGCTGCCGTTCGGCAAGCGACCCCATTGCTGACATTCGACTTCTTGTGGAATGGGGCGATCGCGCGCGTTGATAGATTTTGTTCAACTCGATTAAGCAGGTGGGACAATTGGCGGCACTAATTACGTTCTCGCTCGGGATCTTGGCATTTCTAGCATGGCTCTATGCAACACGCAGGAGCAACAACAGAATCTGCTTTTTAAAAACAGCTACGGTCTACTTCATAGGGGCGGGCTTGTGGTCGCAATTCCGCAGATCTCGCTCGAAATAGCCATGATAGATGCAGGAGGCACGACCATCAGGACCGTAGCGCTAGTGATGAGTGCAGCTTTCTTCGAAGAGCTTCTTAAGATTGTGGCTGGGAAAACCTACAAGATCCCGCAGAACACTTTCGCTGTCATCGCTCTTTTTGGTATTTATGAGCTTGCACTTTCTAAACCGTTGATAATGCTTTGGGAGAATGACGTTGGGATAAATTCGGTATCCGAGGCTCTCCTGCCAATTCCCGCACTATTCTTTCACACCTTGACTGCCGCAATATACGCGTTTCCTCGGCCACCTCAGCCCCTGCTTAAGTTTACGCTGTGCTTCGGATTACACACCTTCATGAACATGCTCGTGTTCTGGGAGGTGCGCGATTGGCTACTCGTGCTGCTCGCGGTCCCGCTAGGAGGGATGACGCTGGCGATATGGAGATGCAGGCGGAGCAAGGCCGAAAGCTCTCGTGAACAAGTTATAGACTGATGATTGTCCGGTAACCACCTAAAAACAGCCATTCCCGATGCATCGGTAGCTATCCAAATCCGGTCGGGCAGCTATCGGATCAATTCTGCCAAAGCCGGACACCCTTTCACTGGCCCCTTGGCTGCCAGCCCACCTTATCCGTCATCCCGGGCTTGACCCGGGACCCAGGGTTTTAATTCCAGGCAGCGCACGTGATCGCTCTGGGCCCCGGATCAAGTCCGGGGTGACGATGAGGAGTGGGGCGGCTTTCCACCGCGGTGCTGATCGCGATGCCCACCGACACCCTGTCGCTGGTCTATCGCCGGGTTTGACGCAATTCTATTGTCAAGCCGCCCGCATTCCGCCTAGCCTGCCCGCGTAAGCGGCAGGGTCGAAACGGCCCGTCACACGTGTTTGGAGAGAGACATGCTGGCAACCACCGCGCTCGCGCGCACCGATCTGGGATCGACCATTGCCTATTGGGCGCACGAACGTCCCGAGGGCATCGCGCTGGATGACGGCGTCCAGCGCATCACCTATCGCGAGCTCGACGGGCTGGTCGACCGCTACGCCCGCGCCTTTGCCGGCGCTGGGCTGCGGCCCGGCGAGCGGATTGCCTGGCTGGGCAAGAACGCGAGCCTCTATTTCATCCTGCTGGTCGCCGCCTCGCGCGCGGGGCTGGCGATGGTCCCCGTCGGCTGGCGGCTCGCGGTGCCCGAGGTGCGCTATATCCTCGAAGACACCGGCGCCGCGTTGGTTGTGTGCCAGAGCACCTGCGCAGGGTTGGGCGCCACCGCGGGCAAGGGGCTGGGATCGCTGCGTCACACGCTGGTCGAGGGCGATGCCGATACCGCCGATTTGAAATCGTTCGAGGCCTGGGTCGATGCGCAACCCGAGGGCGACCTGCCCGAGGCCGATCCCGACAGGGGCGTGCTGCAACTCTACACCTCGGGCACCACCGGCAATCCCAAAGGCGCGGTGCTGTGCAACCGCAACATGTTCGGCCTGCGCCCCATTATCGAGGCGTCCGATGTCGACTGGTATAAGATCAACCACGAGGATTCGATGCTGGTGATCATGCCGGTGGCGCATATCGCGGGCTCGGGCGTCGGCACGATCGCGTTCTACAACGGCTGCCGCGCGGTGATCCGCGCCGAGTTTTCGCCCGATGCGGTGCTCGATTGCGTCGCCGATGGCGTGACCCATATGTTCCTGGTGCCGACCGCGCTGCAAATGGTGGTCAACCACCCGCGCGCCGCCAGCACCGACTGGTCCCCGCTCAAGCTGGTGATGTACGGCGCAGCGCCGATCCCGCTCGAGCTGCTGCGCCAGTGCATGCAGACCATGGGCGCCGATTTCTGCCAGCAATATGGCATGACCGAAACCACCGGCACCTTCTGCGCGCTGCCGCCCGAGGATCACGATCCAGCTGGCAACGAGCGGATGCGCTCGGCGGGCAAGGCCCTGCCCGGGGTCGAGGTGCGTATCGTCGATGGCGCGGGCAACCCGGTGCCCAACGGCACGATCGGCGAGATTGCGACGCGGTCGCCGCTCAACATGGTGGGATACTGGCGCAACGAGGCCAAGACCCGCGAGACGGTCGACGCCGATGGCTGGCTGCGCACCGGCGATGCGGCGTATATGGACGATGACGGCTATGTCTTCATCCAGGACCGGGTGAAGGACATGATCATCTCGGGCGGCGAGAACGTCTATCCCGCCGAGGTCGAGAACGCGATCTTTGGCCATCCCGATGTGCTCGAGGTCGCGGTGATCGGCATCCCCGACGAGAAGTGGGGCGAGGCGGTCAAGGCCGTTGTGGTGGCCAAGCCGGGGCACGAGGTCGATCCGGCATCGGTGATCGCCTGGGCACGCGAGCGGATCGCGCCGTTCAAGACGCCCAAGACGATCGATGTCATTCCAGAGATGCCGCGCAACGCCACCGGCAAGATCCTGCGCCGGTCGCTGCGCGAGCCCTATTGGCAGGGCCGCGAGCGTCAGGTCGGCTGAACGCTCTGGCGCGGCGGCCGCGAAAGGCGGTGTTCGCGCCAGACGATGTACAGCCCCGACCCGATGATCAAAGGTGCGCCGAACCATGTCGCTTGCACCGGCCAGCGGTCCCAGATCACATAGCCGATGAGTGCCGCCCAAATCAGGCTGGAATAGTCCATCGGCAGCACCACCGATACCGGCGCGAAGCGCAGCGACGATGTGATCGCCAGCTGCGCTGCGGCGCCGAACACGCTGATCAGGGCGATGATGCCCCAGGTTTCCAGATCATGCGGCTGACCGACGAACAGCATCGCGATGCTCAATGGAAACAGCGACGTCAGCGAGAACCAGAACATCGTCGTCACCGATTTTTCGGTCTCGCCCAATTTGCGGATCAGGATGCTGACCCACGCCGTGACCCCGACGCCCGCCAGTGCGACCAGCGCGCCGTTCAAGGGAATATGGCCATCGCCCGGCTGGATGACGACGAAGACCCCGACCAGCCCCAGCGCGATCGCCGCCCAGCGGTGCAGGCCCACCGCTTCGCTGAGCAATATCACCGACAGCAACGTCGCGACGATCGGCACCATGAAGCCGATCGCAGTGGCTTCGGCGATGGGGAGCAAGGTGAACGACAGGAAGTTGAGCGTCATGCCGGTGAGGCCCACCGCCATGCGCGCGGCGTGGGTCCAGGGCCGCGATGTCTTCAGCGCCGCAATCCCCGCACCTGCGAAGGCCACCGGGATCATCAGCGCAAGCCCGGTCAGCTGGCGGTAGAACACGCTTTCGAGCACATGCACGCCGCGGGTCGAGGCGATCTTGACGCAGGCGAACATCGCGGTCAGGCACAGCGCCGCGACCAGACGCGTCAGGATTGCAAACAGCGGCCGGTGAACCGGCGGACCGATGGGGTCGGTGGCTTGCGTGGCAGAAGGGGTGGGAGACAGCGCCATGTCGTTTGGCTGCTATCAGCCTGCACCGGCCGCGTCATCCCTGCTGGGACGGCAGCACCAAGTTTTCTGTACCCGGCGGCATTGCATCGGGGCATTTCTGCACATCATGAGTGAAAAACGGCAGGGTGCACGCTCTGGCCAAAGTCGGGCGATTGCGATAGTCGCCAAGCCACAGTTGAACGAACAGCAGCGACAGGAATGCCATGACCGACCAGTTCGAGCTCACCGAAGACCAGCTTGCCATCCAGGACGCAGCGCGCAAGTTCACCGCCGACCGGATCACGCCCTTTGCCGCCGAATGGGACGAGAAACACATCTTCCCGCGCGACACGATCAAGGAAGCCGCCGACCTCGGTTTCGCCGCGATCTATGTCAGCGAGGAAAGCGGCGGCATCGGTCTTGGACGCCTCGAGGCCGCGCTGATCATGGAGGCGATGGCCTATGGCTGCCCCTCGACCAGCGCCTTCATCTCGATCCACAACATGGCGGCATGGATGATCGACACCTTCGGCTCGGATGACTTGAAGGGCCGCTATCTCCCCGACCTCGTCACGATGGACAAGATCGCAAGCTACTGCCTGACCGAACCCGGATCGGGATCGGACGCCGCCGCGCTCAAGACCAAGGCAGTGCTCGATGGCGATCATTATGTCGTCAACGGATCGAAGCAGTTCATCAGCGGCGCGGGCGCCAACGACGTCTATGTCACCATGGTGCGCACCGGCGAGGATGGCGCAAAGGGCATTTCGTGCCTTGTGGTCGACAAGGATACCCCGGGCGTCAGCTTCGGCGCGAACGAGAAGAAGCTCGGATGGCACAGCCAGCCCACCGCACAGGTGATCTTCGACAACGCGCGCATCCCGGTCGCCAACCGCGTCGGTGCCGAAGGCGACGGCTTCCGCTTCGCGATGATGGGGCTCGACGGCGGTCGGCTCAACATCGGTGCGTGTTCGCTCGGCGGGGCGCAGCGCTGCCTCGACGAGGCGGTGGCCTACACCAACGACCGCAAGCAGTTCGGCAAGCGGATCAGCGAATTCCAGAACACCCAGTTCATGCTCGCCGACATGGCGACCGATTTGGAGGCCGCGCGCGCTTTGCTCTATCTCGCCGCCGCCAAGGTCTCGGCCAATGCGCCCGACAAGACCAAGTTCGCCGCGATGGCCAAGCGCCTCGCCACCGACAGCGGATCGAAGATCGTCAACGATGCGCTGCAACTGTTTGGCGGATATGGCTATCTGCAGGATTATCCGATCGAGCGCTTCTGGCGCGATCTGCGTGTGCACTCGATCCTCGAAGGCACCAACCAAGTGATGCGGATGATCGTCGCGCGCGAAATGCTGCGCCAGTAAGGATGACAGACATGACCAGCGATGTAATCACCCGCGTCGAAGGGCGCACCGGCATCATCAGCTTGAACCGTCCCAGCGCGATCCATGCGCTGACCACCGCGATGTGCCAGGCGATGACCGAGGCGTTGACGGGGTGGATCAACGATCCCGCGGTCGAGGCGGTGATCATCGACCATGCCGAAGGACGCGGCTTCTGCGCGGGCGGCGATATCCGCATGCTCGCCACCAGCGGCGCCAAGGACGGGGTCGAGGCGCGCGCATTCTTTTTCGTCGAATACCGGCTCAACCACCTTTTGTTCGTCTACCCCAAGCCCGTGGTCGCGTTCATGGATGGCATCACCATGGGCGGCGGAGTCGGCCTGTCGCAGCCCGCGCGCTATCGCGTGGCGACCGAGGCAACGCGCTTTGCCATGCCCGAGACCGGCATCGGGCTGTTCCCCGATGTCGGCGGCGGCTGGTTCCTGTCGCGGTTGCCGGGCCGCACCGGGCAGTTCCTGGCGCTGACCGGCGCGCGTCTTGATGGCGCCGAATGCCATGCGCTGGGCCTAGCCACGCACTATCTGCCGTCCGACACACTCGCCAACGCCAAGGCGCAGATTGCCGAACACCCCGACCGGATCGACGACATTCTCGAGAGTCTCGCGGTCGAACCACCGCCGGCGCGCATCCTCGGCAACCGCGAGCTGATCGATCGGCTGTTCGCCTCGGACCGCTATGAGGACATCCTCGCGGCGCTTGAGGCCGAGGGCTCGGAGTGGAGCGGCAAAGAGCTCGCAACGCTGGCGCACAAGTCGCCGCAGACCTGCAAGGTGGCGCTGCGCCAGCTCAAGGAAGGCGCGGCCATGCCCGATTTCGCCAGT
The DNA here is from genome assembly GCF_030373265.1 of Blastomonas sp. GTDB lineage: Bacteria > Pseudomonadota > Alphaproteobacteria > Sphingomonadales > Sphingomonadaceae > Blastomonas. Next base: position 56,637 of record NZ_JAUCZC010000009.1, on the reverse strand, counting down.
GAGATGGCGCAGGAATACGCCATCGGCGCGCGCGTCGTGCAGAGGCACGATTTCATCGAGGGCGTGCGGGCGCTGATCATCGAGAAGGACAATGCCCCGCGCTGGAACCCCGAAACCCCCGAAGGCGTGACTGATGCGCTGCTCGACAGCATCTTTGCGCCGCTTCCCGCCGATCAGGCCTGGACCCCATTGGAGATTGCACGATGACCTATGAAACCCTGCTCGTCGAACAGCGCGGTGCCGTCACGCTGATCACGCTCAACCGTCCCCAGGCGCTCAACGCGCTCAACAGCCAGGTGCTCGCCGATCTGATCGCCGCACTCGGCGCGTTCGATGCCGACGCCAGCCAGGGCTGCGCGGTGCTGACCGGCAGCGAAAAGGCGTTCGCCGCCGGCGCGGACATCAAGGAAATGGCGTCGCAGTCCTTCGCCGACATGTACGGCAGCAACTTCTTTGCCGGCTACGACCGGGTCACTGCGACCCGCAAGCCGGTGATCGCCGCGGTCGCAGGCTACGCGCTGGGCGGTGGCTGCGAGCTGGCGATGATGTGCGATTTCATCATCGCAGGCGACAACGCCAAGTTCGGCCAGCCCGAGATCAAGCTGGCGGTGACGCCGGGCATGGGCGGATCGCAGCGCATGGCGCGCGCGATCGGCAAGGCCAAGACGATGGACATGTGCCTGACCGGCCGGATGATGGACGCGGCCGAAGCCGAGCAATCGGGTCTGGTTGCGCGGGTCGTGCCCGTCGCCGATCTGGTCGAGGAAGCCGTCAAGGCGGCGACCACGATTGCGGGCATGGCGCCGCTGGCGACGCTGGCGGTCAAGGAAATGGTCAACGCCGCGTTCGAGACCACGCTGCAGCAGGGGGTGGTGTTCGAACGCCGCCTGTTCCACGGGCTGTTCGGCAGCGAGGACCAGACCGAAGGCATGGCGGCGTTCGTCGAGAAGCGCCCCGGCAACTGGACCGGTCGCTGATCGAGCGCGGACCGCCGCTGGTGGAGTGAGGCTTAAAATGGGTTGGGCGCGTTCCTATCTTCTGGCTCAGACAGGAACCGCCGTATCATGACCCAGACAGCCACCCCCTCCAAAGCCCGCCCACCGCATCCCCTGCTGACGCTGAGCGAGGGCAGGGCGGTGTTCGAGCTGGGCTGGTTCGTCGCGCTGCGCCGCGCGATGAAGCGGCTGCCCAAAGGCGATGGGCATTCTGTCATCGTGCTTCCCGGCTTTCTGGCGGGCGACACCTCGACGCGGCCGATGCGCGGACTACTCACCGATCTGGGCTATGCGACCTATGGCTGGGATCTGGGACGCAACCTGCGCTTCAACAGCGATCGCGAACAGGCGCTGTATGCGCTGCTCGACCGTGTCCACCAGGAGTCGGGCAGGCCGGTGTCGCTGATCGGCTGGAGCCTGGGCGGACTGTTCGCGCGCGAAATGGCCAAGCACAGCCCCGACAAGGTGCGCCAGGTGATCAGCCTGGGCAGCCCGTTGTCCAACGATCGCGGCTATACCAACGCCAGCCGTCTGTTCGAGCGGCTGAACGGCAAGGATCCCGAGCCGCTGCGGCAGGGTCGCTTCAGCCGTCTCGACGAAGCCCCGCCGGTGCCCACCACCTCGATCCTCAGCCGCAGCGACGGCATCGTCGCCTGGCGTGCGTCGGTGCAGAAGCCGGGGCCGCAGGCCGAAACGCTCGAGGTCATCGCCAGCCATTGCGGGCTGGCAGTGAACCCAGCGGTGATGTACGCGCTCGCCGACCGGCTGGCGCAGCCCGAAGGCGAATGGCAGAAGTTCGATCGTTCAGGCTGGCGCTCGATGGTGTTCCGGACCGTCGCGACGGACTGAGGGGGCGCGCGGTCAAAAGGGTGCAGGGAGGAAGCGTGAGACCTGCATGCTATTGCTCTTCGGCGCGCCAAACATAACCAATGTCATCGGCTGGTCAGGCACACCCAGCACGATGCTGAATGGACCGTTGTGATATTCTATCATTCTGGCAGGGAGCGATCCGAGCTCGGTCAACGTGTTCGTCGGGCTTTTGCAAATATCGGATCGTGTCGAGTCCTTGCATTCGATGGCGAGGGATGATTCGCCGGCTGCCACCTGGCGAAGCTTGCGTAATGCGTCGAGGGCCACCGACACCGGCAATCCTTTGCTAACAAGGGCGTAGCCATCAATCGGACACGGTTCAGAGCTGCTTAGAGCCGCTTCATACCCCGAATTGCGGGAGATGGCGCGGATACCGAGTTCTGCTTCTGCCTGATCGACCGAAGGGGTCCGTCGGTCGGCAAAGGCAACTCTCCACCACCGACGCGCGCATCCCAATGGTACCCGGCTTGCTGCCTCACGGTAGATCATCACCACCTCACCAGGTGGCGCCATCTGATTCTTTACACGTTCCGCTTCGACGATCGGGCCATGCTCGAGTCCGGCCAATGCCCAGTCGCCGGCTTCCGCTGCGGGCAGTTCAAGCGCCTCACTTACGGTAAGCGGCGGCTGCAAAGCCATCGCCAATAGCGTCAGCATCTCAAGGCTCACCGCATTGTTCCTGTCGCATCTAACTCACCCGCTGGGACTCTTGCGACAGAAAGCTATGCGGTTGTGCGCACGGGTCAATGCCGGATGACTGCAAAGCGCGATCGGGGCTGGACATTACGGCACGCGCCCCCAAATGAGCAGCCTCAAGGAGACGATATCGTGCACAGCATCTGGGCCCAGCTTGCCATCGCCATGTCCGCGCTTGCAGGAACTGCGGCGATTGCCGATTCGCGGCGCATGCGGCGGCGGAATTTCGACCGGGTGGGGTTCATGCCCTGGCCGCTGATCCTCATCGTCTCGGCGGTGATCGCGGTGTTCGCCACCGCGATCGCGCTCAAGGGCTATTGATCGGCCGGAGGGCGTTTACAGGCAGGCTTCGAGGAATGCCTGTTCGAAGCCGAACTGCCGCGCCTTTTCCAGCGTATAAGGGCGCAGACCCGTCGAGCGGTATTCGCCGATGATCTTGCCGTCGGCGCCTTCGTCCATGTATTCGAACTTGAACAGTTCCTGGGTGACGATGACTTCGCCCTCCATGCCGATCACCTCGGTGATGTTGGTGACGCGGCGCGAACCATCGCGCAGGCGCTTGACCTGGACGATCAGATCGACCGATTCGGCGATCTGGCGGCTGATCGCTTCCTTGGGGATCTTGATGTCGCCCATCAGGATCATGTTTTCCATACGGCCCAAGGCTTCGCGCGGGCTGTTGGCGTGGAGCGTACACATCGATCCATCGTGACCGGTGTTCATCGCGGCGAGCAGATCGAAGCACTCCGCGCCACGAATTTCGCCCAGGATTATGCGATCAGGACGCATACGCAGCGCGTTCTTGACCAGATCGCCAATGCTGATCGCGCCCTTGCCTTCGAGGTTGGGCGGACGCGTTTCCAGCGGCAGCCAGTGCGGCTGCTGCAGGCGAAGTTCGGCGGCATCCTCGATGGTCAGCACGCGCTCGCCCGGATCGATCATCTTCGACAGCGCGTTGAGCATGGTCGTCTTGCCCGAGCCGGTACCGCCCGAGATGACGACGTTGAAGCGGCAGGCGCCGGCGATCTTCAGCGCGGTCGCCATCTTTTCCGACATCGCGTTCCAATCCTTGAGATTGTCGAGCGTGATCGGCTTTTCGGAAAACTTACGAATCGAGATCGCGGTGCCGCGCAGCGACAGCGGCGGAATGATGACGTTGACGCGGCTGCCGTCCTTGAGACGGGCATCGGCCAGCGGCGTGGTCTGGTCGATCCGACGGCCGACCTGGTTGACGATGCGCTGGGCGATCTGCAGCAGATGTTCCTCATCGCGGAACTGGATCGGCGCGATGGTGAGCTTGCCCTTTTTTTCGATATAGGTCTGCTCGGGGCCGTTGACCATGATGTCGGTGATGTCGGGATCGGTAAGCAGCTCTTCGAGCGGGCCGAAGCCGAGCAGCTCGTCGATCAGCACCTTCTCGAGCGCGAACTGTTCGCGCCGGTTGAGCGTCAGCTTCAATTCGGCGAGCACTTCGAGGATGATCGGGCGGAACTCCTCGGCGAGCTCGTCCTTGGTCAGCGTGGCAGCCGCTTCGGGATCGACGCGTTCGAGCAGGCGCGGCAGCACCTGTTCCTTGATCTTGTGGACAGAGGCTTCGAAACCTTCGACCCGCGGCCCGGTGTCGGCGATCGAATTGGCGCGATCGGACAGCCGGGTCATCGCCTCGTTCAGCGCGACGCTCTCGGGGGTTTGATCCAGCATGTCGAGGCTGGGGAGTTCGGCGGAATCAAGGTCGGGAAACTGATCGCCGCCCATATCGAGCGACAGGCCGAGCCGGGATTCGGGGGCAGGGGCAGGTCCTCCGCCCTTCATCGGGCGTGCCACGCCAAAGCTTGGCCGCGCCCCGGCGCCCATCTGACCTATTCCGTTTTTTCTGCCAAACGCGCTCATGATGACCGATTTTCCCGGATTATTTGACAGATCAAACATCTGTCGATGACCAGAATGGTGAATAGCCCGGAAACTTTGACAATGTCCTAACGCCAGCCTTGGCTGACCGGGCATAAGGACGGATGACAGCGCCGGGCGGCCGTGATGCAGCTTGCATCACACCGCATATCGGGCATTAAGCCCGGCAAAAGTTAACAACATCCAAGCAGGTCTGCGCATTGCCCGATAATTCCGATTCCCAGACCGCAGCCGAGGCCAATCGCACCAATATCGCGGCCGGAATGGCCTATGCGCTGGCAGGCTTCGCGCTGCTGTCCGGCGGCGACGGGATGATCAAGTCCGCCAGCGGCGAATGGCCCGGCATGGCGGTGGCGGCGCTGCGTTTTACCATCGGTGCGATCGGGCTCGGCGTGGTGCTGCTGCTGGTCGAGGGCCCCAAGGGGTTCCGGTTCCCGCGGCCCAGGGTGCAGCTTGCGCGCGGTTTCTTCCTGGCTGCGGCGACTTTGACGTTCTTTACCAGCATCTTCATGATGCCGCTGGCAACCGCGGTGTCGATCCAGTTCATGGCGCCGTTGCTGACCGCGGTGATATCGTCGATCCTGTATCGCGAGCAGCTCAGCCGGGGACGATGGCTGGCGACCTTGGTGGCTTTTGTCGGGGTGATCATTGTGCTGCGCCCGAGCTTTGCCGATCTTGGCGTGGCGGCGCTGCTGCCGCTGGCGGCGGCGTTCGGCATGAGCGGGCTGATGATGACCAATGCCCGCGCCGCAGGGTCCGGCAGCGTGCTGCTGATGCAGTTTCTGGTGGCCGCGATCGCGGCGCCGATCCTGGTGCTGGCGGCGGCGATCGGCCATGTCTCGGGCTATCCGCCGCTGCGGGTCGGCTGGCCCAGCAATCATGTGATCCTGGTGTGCACCGTGGTCGCGGTATCGGCGAGCTTTGCGCACATGCTGATCTACACCGCAACGGTGCGCGGGTCGGCGGCGGTGGTCGCGCCGATGGTGTACGTCCAGATTCTGGTGGCGATCGGCATCGGGGTGGTGTTCTATTCCGACTATCCTGATCTGGTCGCACTGGCGGGCACCGGGATCATCATCGCCAGCGGCATCTACCTGCTGCGCGACGGACGCAAATAGGGGACGGGCATGGGACTGACGGGCTGGATCATCGGAATGGCCCTGCAGGCAACAGCACTGCCGAGCCTGCCTGCGCCGCCATCGCTGCCATGCTGGATCGAAGGACGCTGGCTGTCCGAAGAGGCCGACGACCGCTGGACCGAAGAAAACTGGACCGGATGCCGCGCGCAGACGATGCTGGGCACCGGGCGCGGCGGCCGCGCCGATGCGGTCACCAGCTATGAGTTCATGCGGATCGCGCGCAACGAGAATGGCGATCTGATGTTCTACGGATCGCCCTTCGGCAACCCCGCCGCCGCCTTTCGCGCGGTCAAGGCGGGCCCGGCCGAGGTGGTCTTCGTCAACCCCAACCACACCTACCCGCAGCGCATCCGTTACTGGATGGAGGGCGGGATGCTGCACGCCGAAGCGTCGATGATCGATGGCAGCAAGCCGCAGGCGTGGCGTTACAAAAGGGTCGCGGGCAAATAGCCTAGAGCAGCCATTCGACCGGCATCGCGCGCCAGAACACCACCTGCGCACGGCGCAGCAGGGTCGTGGCGGGATCGTGAGTGTGGATCACCGTGCCATCGGGGCGCTCGTCGATCCATCGCAGCGCGCCTCCTTCGGTCAGCTCGACCTGATAGGCGCGCTGGCGCATCGGTACGCTGAACAGCTCCTGCAGACGGCTGGCAAGCGCGGGGCTGTCCATGAGAAAGCCGAGCTCGGTGTTGAGATGCATCGAGCGCGGATCGAAATTGAACGATCCGACGAACAGCTTCTGGCCGTCGATGGTGAAGGTCTTGGCGTGCAGCGACGAGCGGCTCGAGCGTGGCAGGCTGCCGATCACACCGCTGCGCGGCGCCGGATGGCGCGGAGCATCGCCTTTCATTTCCCACAGATGCACGCCGGCGCGCAGCAATTGTTTGCGATAGCGGGCATAGCCGGCATGGACCACCGCGACATCGGTCGACGAGAGCGCGTTGGTCAGCACGTCGACCGTGACCCCGCGGGCCGACAGCGCCTCGAACATGGCAGCGCCTGCCTTGGCCGGGACGAAATAGGCCGACACCAGACCGAGCCGTTCGCGCGCCTGCTCCATGATCGCGCCGATCTCGCCGATCGGCTGCGGCGTGCGTGGCGAATGGCCCAGTGCCTTGGCGGGATCATCGCTGATCATCTTTACCGGCACCCAGTCGTAATCGATCGCGTGATGGGTCAGCGGGTCGGCATAGGACAGGGTATCGACCGCAGCCTCGTACTCTTGTGCCAGCCGATCGCTGTCCTTCAGCCGCTGTGTCTTGCGCGCCAGCTCACCCAGCGCACCGGGGCCAGCAGACGGCAGCATCAAGGGGGCAGGATAGGACGACGCGCTGGTCCAGTAGCGCGCGAAATCTGCGGCCATCTCGGGGACGATCGCACCGATCGCCAGCACGTCGAGATCGGCGAATTCGGGCTGGTCGCCGGGACCAAAATATTCATCGCCGATGTTGCGCCCGCCGATGATTGTCATCTGGTTGTCGGCGGTCATGCTCTTGTTGTGCATCCGCCGGTTGAGCCGGATGCAATGCAGCAGATAGCCGATCAGCTTTGGCGTGCGGATCACCGAGGGGTTGAACAGCCGCACCTCGATATTGGGGTGGCTCTCCAGCGCGACCAGTTCGTCATCGAGCCTGGCGATGCCGTTGTCGTCGAGCAGCAGGCGGACCTTTACCCCGCGGTCGGCGGCTTCGCGCAGCTCTTCCAGCAGCAACAGCCCCGCGACATCCTCGCGCCAGATGTAATACTGCACATCGAGATAGCGGTCGGCCGCGCGGATGAGCTTGACCCGAGCCGCATAAGCCCCGCGCGAGTCGATCAGCGGCAGGATGCCGGACAGGCCGGGATGCTCCGCCTCGAGCCCCGCGATCGCCTTGCCGATCCGGCTGTCGGGCGTGTCCTCGGGCGGGGGAGGGACAGGTTCGGGCGGCAGCTTGGGCAAGCGGAAGATCAGCCGCAGGACAACCACGGCCGCGACCAGCCCCGCAAGCACCAGCAGGATCGCCCCCCACAAGCTCATCGGGTGCCGGGCAGACGCAATTTGGCCCAGACGGGCAGATGATCGGACGCCAGGGCCGCCAGACGGCTCGAGTGCACCGCGGCTTGCTCCACCGCCAGCTCGGCCGAGACGAACATCCGATCGAGATGCCCCACCGGCCAGCGCGCGGGGAAGCTGGGACCCGGGCGAATATGCTCGAAGTGCCGCACCAGGTGGAGCAGGCCCGATGGCTCGCGGCGCCATTCGTTGAAATCACCGGTGATCAATGTCGGGCGCTCCTCGTCCTGCGCGTGGACATGGCCGACCAGGGCCTTGAGCTGGCGTGGCCGCCACAGGCCCGACAGGTCGAGATGCGCGCCGACGATGCGCAATGGGCTGCCGTCGATTTCCAGGTCCGCCAGCACCGCGCCGCGCGGCTCGAGCATCGGCAGCTTCAGCCGCTCGCCGCGGATGATATCGACCCGCGGCGAGACGAGGATGGCGTTGCCGTGCCAGCCGATGCCGTTGCGCGCGGTTGTGACCGGCACCACCTGCCAGCCGGCTTCTGCGACCAGACCTGCAGGCAGCGCGCTGTGCCGCTCGCCGAGGCGGCGGTCGGCCTCCTGCAGCACCGCGATGTCCGCGCCGGTTTCCGCGAGCACGCGCATGATCCGCTCGGGATCATGCCTGCGGTCGGCGCCGATCGCCTTGCGGATGTTGTAGCTCACGACACCAAAGGTTTGGGGATCCGTGGTTTCGGGACTGGCGGCGGTCATCGGATGTGCGGCCTCATGGCGTGGCGTCGGTGCCCGGGTGCGGGTCTGGATCGGCGGGTCGTCACCATATTACGAACGCGATAGTCGATTGTTGCGGTTACCGCCAGTTGCCGTGGTCGGCAGGCGCCGGATCTACCCCGCGGGGGGCGGCACCAGCCCCATGGCCTGCAGCACGGCAGCCTGCACCAGCATCGTCACCAGCCAGTATCCCGCCGCGCTGGCGATGGCGCGCGCCCCGGCTCCGCCGACGCTCAGGTTCACCACCAAAGCGGGGAGCACGAAGCCAATCCAGATGATGAACGCGCTGCCCAGTGCCATCGTCCAGGGCGGGGCCTGATCGGGTGCGAGGATCACCGCGCCGGCCAGGATCGCGACCAGCCAGAACTCGGCAATCAGCGCGGCGATGCCGACGCCGATGCCGATTGCCCGTCCAGATGCCCGCGCCCAGGCATAGCCGATGGCCAGCCCGGCAAAGGTCGCCGCCAGGATCGGAACAATGTTCAGCCAGATATAGATCATGCGCCCGCGCTCCTTTGGGCAAGCATGCACCAGACGCGTTCGATTGGCGAGGGCGGCGCGCGCACTTGCCGCCATGCGTTATTTGCATTGGCCCGCCGGGCATTAGGTTGTAATACAGGACTGATCTAGACGACAGGGGTGGCGCGCAGTGGCAATCGAATTCAAGGTCAATGGCAGGGATGTAAGCGTCGAGGCGGATGCCGATACGCCGCTGCTGTGGGCGCTGCGCGAGGATTTGCAGCTCACCGGCACCAAGTTCGGCTGCGGTATTGCCGCGTGCGGGGCATGTTCGGTGCATGTCGATGGCCAGATCACCCGCTCGTGCAGCGTACCGATCAGCGAAATCGCAGGCCGCTCGGTCACCACCATCGAGGGGCTCAAAGGGAGCGATGGCGCGCTCCACACCGTCCAGCGGGCGTGGATCGAGGCGCAGGTGCCGCAATGCGGCTATTGCCAGTCGGGCCAGATCATGGCGGCGGTGGCGCTGATCGAGGCGACCGGAAGCCCGAGCGACGCGCAGATCGACGAGGCGATGACCAACATCTGTCGCTGCGGCACCTATCCGCGCATCCGCAAGGCGATCCTCGCGGCGACCGGGCAAGCTGCGGCCGCCTTGCAGGGAGACGCATGATGGCAGACAATCCCACCCCGCACCTCGATATGCCGATCGAAGCTGCGCCGCCGAAGAAGAAGAAGGGCATGGTGCGCCGCGCCTTTCTGGTCGGCAGCGCGCTGCTGGTCGGCGGCGGCGTGTTCGGCGTCTACTGGAGCGACAGCTCAGCCAGGGCGCGCGCCAAGACGCTGACCGAGACCGGCAACGACCGCAATTTCCTCGGCTGGATGAAGATCGCCGAGGACGACACCGTCACCGTCTATTCGCCGCACATCGATTTTGGCCAGGGCAGCCATACCGCGCTTGGCCAGATGCTCGCGGACGAGCTCGATGCCGACTGGAGCAAGGTCAGGGTCGAGCAGGCGCCTGCCGACACCGCCTTTGCCAACACGCCTCTGGGCAAGGGCTTTCTCGCCGAGATGTCGGGTGCCCCCGGCGTCATCAACGCGCTGCCCGGTGCACTGATCGCGATGATCGCGCGCTCGCTGCCGCTTCAGATCACCGGTGGCTCGTCGGCGGTGCGCTACACCGGCCAGGTTGGCATGCGCACGGTGGGAGCAGCGGTCCGGCTCGCGCTGATCGAGGAGGCGGCTGATCGCCTGGGCGTTCCGACAAGCGAGCTAACCACTGCGGACAGCAAGGTGATCCACGCCAAGTCCGGCAAGGCGCTGCGCTATGGCGAGCTTGCCGCGGGCGCGGCCGAACGCTCGCTGTCGAGCGACCCGGTGCTCAAGACGCGCGACCAGTTCACGCTGATCGGCAAGCCGGTTCCCCGGCTCGATATCCCCGCCAAGGTCGATGGCAGCGCGGTCTATGGCATCGATCTTGTTCTGCCCGAGATGCGCGTCGCGACCATCGCCGCTGCCCCGGTGCGCGGCGGCAAGCTGCTGTCGGTGGACGAAAAGCCCGCGCTCGCCGTGACGGGGCTCGAGAAGGTCATCAAGCTCGATGATGCGGTGATCGTCGTCGCCAAACGCTATTGGCAGGCGCAAAAGGGGCTGAAGGCGCTCAGCCCACAGTTCTCCGATGGCGGCCATGGCAATGTTTCCAGCGCCTCGATCTACTCGGCACAAGAAGCGCTGCGCAAGGCGGGCAAGCCCGAGAACGAGGGCGGCGAGGGCGATGTCGATGCCGCGTTCGGCGTGGCGGGCGCAAAGACGCTGACCGCCGAGTATCGCGTCCCGTTTCTGCACCACGCGATGATGGAGCCATTCGCGCTGACCGGGCATTACGCGCAGGGCAAGCTCACGCTGTGGGGCGGTCTGCAGGACCCGCTCTCGACTCGCGCGCGCGCCGCCAAGGCGGCGGGCATCGCCATGGACGATGTCGTGTTCAATCCCATGATCATGGGCGGCGGCTTCGGACGACGCTTCCCCGACATGACCGAAATCATCGATCAGGTGGCGTTGCTCGCCAAGCAGGTGCCCTATCCGGTGAAGCTGATCTGGAGCCGCGAGGAAGAGGTGCGCCACGGCACCTATCGCCCGCAATCCTCGGCGCAATTGAAGGCAACGCTGGGCCAGGACGGCAGGATCAGCGCCTGGCGCACCGATTATGTGCAGAGCGGCGATGCCGAGGGTGAGACCAGCTTCATCTACGCGATTCCCGCTACCTCGCGGCGGCATTTCAGCTATCAGTCGAACCAGATGGATGGTCCGTGGCGCTCGGTGAATTCGACCCAGATCGGCTTCTGTAACGAAAGCTTCATCGACGAACTGGCGCATTCCGCGGGCGAGGATCCTTACCAGTTCCGCCGCAAGCATCTGCCTGCAGGCTCGCGCCACCTCAAGGTGCTCGATACCGTCGCCCAGCGCGCCGGCTGGGGGAGCCCGTTGCCCGAGGGTGTCGGGCGCGGTATCGCCATCGTCGAGAGCTTCGGCACCATCGTCGCCGAAGTGATCGAGGCGAGCGTGCGCGAGGATGGCAGCCCCAAGGTGCTCAAGGCCTGGGCGGTGGTCGATTGCGGCACCACGGTCAATCCGCTCAACGCCGAGGCGCAGATTGCAGGCGGGCTGATCATGGGGCTGTCCTCGGCGATCGGCGAGGCGATCACGCTCGACAAGGGCGCGGTGGTGCAGAGCAATTTCAACGATTACAACATCCTCAAGCTCGCCGATGCGCCGCCGATGATCGACGTGCATTTCCTCGAGAGCGGGGCCAAGATCGGCGGCATCGGCGAGCCGGGCGTCCCGCCGGCATCGCCTGCGCTCGCCAATGCGCTGTTCGCCGCGACCGGCAAGCGCATCCGCACGCTGCCCATTCTGACCCAGGCCAAGGCCTGATCGTGCGCGGCCCGCGTGCTTGAAGGCTGGGGCGCGCTGATCCTCGCGGCAGGCGCGGGGCGGCGCTTTGGCGGGGGCAAGTTGCTCGCCGATCTGGGCGGCGTGCCGGTGATCCGGAGGACCACCGAAGCGGTGCTGGCGGCGGGGTTTGATACCGTATTGGTCGCGACCGGCGACCAGCACCGCGCAATCGCGACCGCGCTCGAAGGGCTGTCCTGCCGCATCGTGCCGACACCCGGATGGGAGGAGGGCATGGCCGCCTCGATCCGCACCGGCAGCGTCGCGCTCGCCGCGTGCCGCAAGGGCGTGTTCGTGTTTCTGGGCGATATGCCTTTGGTGCCTGCGGCGCTGTGCGGTCGGCTGGCGGAGCTCGCCGAGACGGCAGGCTATGCCGCACGGCCGGTTGTCGACGGCAGGCCGGGTCATCCGGTCTGCTTCGTGCGCGAGGCGGTGGCAGACTTGGCCCGGCTTGAAGGTGATCAGGGTGCGGCGCACGGCCTCAAGCGCCGGCGCGATGTCGCCTATCTGGAGACCGACGATATCGGCGCGATCCTGGACATCGATTCGCCCGAGGACCTGCTGACCGCCGAGCGCGCATGGAAATTGCGCGCAACTTCGGCGACCAGCGACAGCGCGATATCGCGCGGCGCCTTGCCGAAGCCCTGAAGCCCGATCGGCGCGTGCAGCCGCGCGATGGCGCGCTCGGACACGCCATGGCCGCGCAATTTCTCGCGCCGCATCTCGAGCCGCGCGCGCGCACCGATCGCACCCACGTAGAACGCCTCGGACTGCAGCGCGTGCGCCAGCGCCTGCTCGTCGTCCTCGCGGTCATGGGACATCACCGCGACCGCGGTCCAGCGATCAAGGCCAATGGCGTCCAGCGCATCAACCGCGGCGGTGCGATAATAGCCGATGCCCGAAAACGGCGCCTGTTCGGGGCCGTTGGGGGTGATCAGCGCCACCTCCATGCCCGCCTGCTGCGCCAGCGCAGCACTCGCCAGCGCCGCAGCATCCTCGCCGATCAGCACCAGCCGCAGCACCGGCTCGAACAGCTTGGCGTAGTGGCTTCCATCCCATGGCTCGGGCGGCGGGGTTGTCGCGGACACGGCGTCGCGCGTGCGACCGTCGCTGCGCCACAGCACCGGCGTGCGGGTGGCAAACCCCTCCAGCAGCGCCGCCACCGAAGGCTCTGCCAGCGATACCTGCTCGACCAGCACCGAGATCCCCGAGCCGCAGGCCAATTTGATATCGATCCACGGACTGCCCTCGCCATAGCGCAGCAGCCGGGGTTCGCCATCGAGGATGACCTCGCGTCCGTGGCGCGCGACATCGTCCTCGATGCAGCCGCCGGACAGGAAGCCCCAATGCTGGGCGTCGGTGATCAGCATCTGCGCCCCGATCTCGCGCGGGGCGGGGCCGGAGGTTTCGACCAAAGTCGCGATCGCGCACAGCGGATGGTCGGCCCGCATATCCAACAAAACGGGCCGGATATCGTCCACCGCAGCCGCCAGCCGCCAGGCGCTCATCGTGTTGTGCTCCTCATCCGCGCTGCAGCACCAGCTCGGCCATCGCATCGATGATCGCCTCGCGGTCGAGCCGATAGGCGTGATACAGATCGAGCAGGTCGCCGGTCTGGCCGAAGCGGTCGGTGCCCAAGGGGCTGACCCGGTGGCCGCGCACCCCACCCAGCCAAGACAGCGCCGAGGGCGATCCATCGAGCACGGTGACGAGGCCTGCATCAGGGCTCAGAGCGCCGAGCAGCTTTTCGATATGGCTGGGACCTTGCGCCTTGCCGGTCCAGCGCGCGGCGCGCTGCGCGGACCAGTCGCGGTGCAGCCGGTCGGGCGAGGTCACCGCGAGCAGGCCGAGCCCGGGGATGTCGTCCTTGAGCGCGTCCCACGCCGCCAGCGCTTCGGGCGCGACCGCGCCGCAATAGGCGATCGCGGCGTCTGCCTGGCCCGACGGTTCGCGCAGCCAATAGGCACCCGCGATCGCGTCGTCCTCCCAGCTGCTATCCGTGCGGGCTGCCTGCTCGATCACCCGCGTCGTCAGCCGCAGATAAACCGAACTGCCGCCGTCCGCCTGCATATGCGCGAACGCCCAGCCCATCATCAGCGCGACCTCGTCGGCAAACGCCGGCTCGAAGCTTTCCAGCCCCGGCTGGCCCATGCCGATCAACGGGGTGTTGATCGACTGGTGAGCGCCGCCTTCGCCGGCCAGCGTGATCCCCGAGGGCGTACCGACCAGCAGGAACCGCGCATCCTGGTAGCAGCCGTAATTGAGCGCATCGAGCCCGCGCGCGATGAAGGGATCATAGACGGTTCCCACCGGCATCAGCCGCGTGCCGAAATGCGGCGCGGCAAGGCCCAAGGAGGCCAGCGCGAGGAAGAAGTTGTTCTCGGCGATTCCCAGCTCGATATGCTGTCCGGCGCGGTGCGCGGACCATTTCTGCGCCGAGGGGATCTTGATCCGCTGGTAGACATCGGCGAGCTCCTGCCGCCGGAACAGTCCGCGCTGGTTGACGAACGCGCCAAGATTGGTGGTCTGGGTGACATCGGGCGCGGTGGTGACCAGCCGGTCGGCGAGCGGTTCGCTCGATTTGGCCAGATCGTGCAGCACCTTGCCGAACGCCGCTTGCGTCGATTGCTCCTTGCCTTCGGGCACCGGCAGCCGGTCGGGCAGGGGGATGGCGGGCGCGGCATGCTCGGCCTGCTTGCGCGCGATCGGGCTGGCATCCACGAACGCCTGCAGCGTGCTGGCGAGGTTGTCGCCCAACCCGGACCATTTGCCCCATTCCTCGCCCGGCGAAATGCCCAGATCGCTGCGCAGGCTTTCGATCTGGCCGGTGTTCATCATCCCTGAATGGTTGTCCTTGTGCCCTGCGAGCGGCAGGCCATAGCCCTTGACGGTATAGGCGATCAGCAGCGTCGGGCGCTCGTCGTCCATGCTGTCAAAGGCGTCGAGCAGCGTCTCGATGCAATGCCCGCCCAGATTGGTCATCAGCCGGGCGAGTTCGGCGTCGTCAAACGAGCCGAGCAGATCGGCGACGCCGCGCTTCTTGCCGATGTCGTGCATCAGCCGCTCGCGCCACGCCGCGCCGCCCAGATAGGTGAGCGCGGCGAATTCGGCGTTGGGGCAGGTCTCGATCCAGTCCTCGAGCGCCTTGCCGCCGGGGCGCTGGAAGGCCGCGCGCTGCAATTTGCCGTGCTTGAGCGTGACGACGCGCCAGCCGCAGGTCTCGAAGATGTCGTCGAAGCGGCGGAACATGCGGTCGGCGGTGGTGGCATCGAGCGACTGGCGGTTGTAGTCGACCACCCACCAGCAGTTGCGCAGATCGTGCTTGTAGCCCTCGATCAGGCATTCGTAGATGTTGCCCTCGTCGAGCTCGGCATCACCCATCAGCGCGATCATCCGGCCCGACTGCTCCTCGCGCATCTGGCCGTGCGCGATCAGATAATCCTGCACCAGCGAGGAGAACGCGGTGATCGCGACGCCGAGGCCTACCGATCCGGTGGAGAAATCCACCGGGATGGAATCCTTGGTGCGCGAGGGGTAGCTCTGCACCCCGCCAAGCCCGCGGAAGCGCTCCATCTTCTCGCGGGTCTGCTCATCGAGCAGATAATGGATCGCGTGCAGCACGGGCCCGGCATGCGGCTTGACCGCAACCTTGTCCTGCGGGCGCAGCGCGTGGAAATACAAGGCCGCCATGATCGCGGTCATCGAGGCGCAGCTCGCCTGGTGCCCACCGACCTTGAGGCCGTCACGCTTGTCGCGCAGCGTGTTGGCGTTGTGGATCATCCACGACGACAGCCAGCGCAGCCTTTGCTCGATCTGGGTCAGCAACTCGACCGTCTCGGCGCGGTCCGGCCGGGTCGCGATGTCGGCGGCGAGGGTCGATGCAGTCATTGGCGGGGTAACCTTCCGATGGGCCAAGGGCAGGGCTGCATGCTATATCGTTGGTCGGCCGGATTTTGCTAGGTTGCAAAAACGCCGCCGGTCGATTGTGATGCAGTCCGAGCGGCAAAGACTGAGCGAGGGCGCAAGACCAATGAGCGACGAACGGCCTTCGGGCGAGATCATCGACCAGATCATCCACACCACCGCCAGCGACGGCAGATCGATCTGCATCCGCTCGATCCGCAGCTCGGACGCCGAGCAGATGCGCGCGGGCATCGCGCATCTTTCCACCCAGTCGCGCTATCTGCGGTTCTTCTCGGTGCAGCCGATGCCATCGGACAGCGTCATCCGGAAACTGGTCGACGCCGACGGGCATGACCATATCGCCTGGGGTGCGATCCATATGGACGGCGCGGACAACCCCGCGATCGGCGCGGTCCACGCCTTCCGCAGCTCCGAGCAGGACCGGTCGGGCGAGTTCTCGGTCGCGATCCTCGACGATTATCACGGCATCGGGCTGGGTCGGATGCTGACGGCGGTGCTGCTGATCAACTGCTGCGCCGAGCAGATGCCAGTGCTCGACATCCAGACGCTGGCGGAAAACCAGGCCGCGATCGGCTTCATCCGCGCGATCGGAGGCGAGCTGCGGCAATGGGACAGCGGCGTGCAGGACTATACTTTGGAGGTGAAGCCCGCCATCGCCAAGCTGCGCGCGACCAGCGACCTGCAGGGGATCCGCGACATCTTCGCGGCGCTCGACCGCTATCTATAAGGCGAGGCCCCGGCGAGGCCCCGGCGAGGCGTGGTCAGCCCGGGCGATTGCCCATCATCTCGCCCAGCCGCACCGGCCGTTCGGGCGCCCAATCGGGATTGAACACGATGTTGTCCTGCCGGAACAGCATGATCACCGTCGATCCCAGCAGGAAGCGACCCATTTCCGCGCCCTTGGCGAGCGTGATGTCCTGATCGGTGTAATCCCATTGCGAGAGCCTGCCCGTGCGCTTGGCGTTGATCACCCCGTGCCAGGGCGTCGCCATGCTGCCCACCACCGTAGCGCCGACCAGCACCATCACGAACGGGCCGTGCTCGGGCGATTCGAACACGCACACCACGCGCTCGTTGCGCGCGAACAGGTTGGCGACGCCGCGTGCGGTCACCGGATTGACCGAGTAGAGCGCGCCGGGAACATGGATCATCCGCATCAGCCGCCCGTCGCAGGGCATGTGCAACCGGTGATAGTCGCGCGGCGACAGGTACAGATTGGCAAAGCTGCCATGCTGGAAGGGTGCGGCCAGCGCGGCATCGCCGCCGACCAGATCGGTGATGGTGTAGCGGTGGCCCTTGGCCTGCAGGATATGGTGGTCGTCGATCGCGCCGAACTGGCTGATCGCGCCATCGACCGGGCTGACGAAATCCGCGTCGGCCAAGGGCCGCGCACCGGCCTTGAGCGGGCGGGTGAAAAAGTCGTTGAAGCTGGCATAGCTTGCGATATCGGGGTTTTCCGCCTCGCTCATGTCGACCTTGTAGCGGCCCACGAACCAGCGGATCAGCCTGGTGGTCGCGCCGCCGCCGCGCGCTCCGGCTACACGCCCGGCCAGCGTGGTGACGAGTTGCTTGGGCAGCAGGTGCTGCAGAAGGATGCTCAGACGTTCGGACATCTGTGAGGCTGTGTGCGAAAAACCGCGTCAGGTCCAGCCACTGTGCGGCGGGTGGTGCGCCCGGTGGTGCGTTCAGTCGAGCCCGAGCTTGCGCAGCACCCGGTAGCCGAAGGATTTCACCGCATTGTTGACCGGATAGCGCCGGGGCGGGGCGGGGTTGAGGCCGAACTTGCGCAGCACCGAATTCATCGCGTGCGCGTCGGTCTCGGCATAGCTCCATTCGGAGCGCCAGGTGATCGACAGCGAGATCGAGGGCTTGTCGCCGTTGCGGACATAATGCGGCGCCATCACGGGGACGAAGATCGCCTGGCCGGGATCGAGGCGGTAATCGGTGCCGTGTGCGGCAAAGCCCTCGTCCCAGGGCAGATTGCGCGGCCCGCCGCCCGAATGATAGGCCTCGTGCGCTTGCGGCGCGGCAAAGCGCGGGTCGCCTGCCGGGAACACCGTCATCGTCTTGTGGCCGCGCAATTGCAGCAGGATGTTGTGTTCGGGATCGAAATGATAGGGCGTCATCGATCCGGGCGAGGACACGAAGATGAAGCCTTCCGGGCGCAGCATCGCGCCGGTCGTCACGCTGGTGACATCGTCGAGTTCACCCAGCAGCGCCAGCAACAGATCGCTATAGGCCGGCACCTGTTCGATGTTCTTGAGCACGCACCAGCTGTTGGCGCTGTCGATCCCGCGGATCGTCTCGCCGATGGTCATGCCGTTCGAGGGCACGTCCTCGGGGCGGATGCCGATGGGCAGATCGCCGCGGTTGTATTCGAGCGACCGGTCGGGCAGCGATTCGCCCAGCTTCGCCAGCGCCTCGAGCTCGAGCAGCGGGTGCTGCAGCAGGCAGTGGCTGAGCACATGCGGCGTTTCGGGATAGCACAGCGCAAAGCGTGCCTTGGCATCGCCGGTGAACACCGCGCCGGTCAGGGCATCTGCAAATTCGGCCGGATGGGGCTGATCAGTCATCGTCATTCTCCACGGAATGGGAAGGCGCGGGGGCACCGGCAGCAGCGGCGCGGCGACGGTCCATCATGCGTTCGCCCTGGCGGAACAGGCCGAACAGGGCAGGGCGACCATAGCCCTTGAGCGCGACCGACACGCGCGCGACATGGCGGCGCTCGGCCCACAGGCTGTCGATCATCGGATGGCCCTCGGCGGCGCAGCTGTCCATCCAGGCGAGGCCATGATGCTTCAAAATATCGAGATTGTCGATCTGCAGCAGCACCCCGGGCGAGAAGCGGGCGTATTCCTCGGCAAAAGCGGTCTTGAACGAGAAGCCGCCGGGCGGGCTCAGGAAATTGACCAGCATTGCGATCGCATGTCCATCGAGCCGCATGGCGATGAGATGCAGCCGCCCGGAGGCGTGCGCGGCGTGGCTCGCCTCGAGAAACAGGGCCCGGGTCTCCGTCATATCGGTCAGGGCAGAGCCGTTGCGGCCCTTCCATCCCGATTGCTCGAGCGCCATGAACTCGGCCAGCCAGGCATCGAGCCCGGCGGGCTCGCAGCCCTCGATGGTTTCGATGCTGCCAAGCTCGGCGAGCCGGTTGCGCAGGCGGGCCAGTTCCTTGCGCTTCTTCTTGCGCACCACCTGCTCGTAATAGGCGGGGCCATCGAGGTCGGTCGCCAGCATCGCGCGTTCTTCGGCGAGCACGATGGCGCAGCCGCGTTGCTGGCGGGCGCAAAGCTGCTCCAGCGCGGCGAACACCGGGCCATCGGTGGCGATGCCGTGCAGGTGCAGAAACAGGCCCGCATTCGACCTGCGGTCAAGATCGCCAAGCAGCGCTTGCCAGAATGCGGTTTCGTGGCCGGGCCGAACCAAAGGCGTGCCCAGAAAGCAGTTGGGGTGCCGCCAGTTCTGGCTGTGCGGCACCGGCCATCGGCCATAATGCGTCTCGCGCGCGATCGGCATCAGTCCGCACAACTGGTCATCGATATGCACCGCGGCGATCTCGGCTCGGCGCAGCGTATCGCAGTGGCGGATCGCGGGAACCAGAAACTCGGGCGCATGGAAAAAATTGGGCTCGCTGGCGGTATCGGCAAGCCGGTGCCAGGCGTTCACGAACGCTGCATCGAGGGCCGCCGGATCGAAACGCGACAGGCGCATCCCGACGTCTGCCGCCGTGACGGTTATCGATCCTGCCGTGACCAGGCCTTGATCCATGCGGCTATAGCGTTCCTGCTTCAGTCCGGAACAACCTCGGACCCCCAAGACGCTATAGCGCATAACATCGAAACAACAGCTTAAGTGCAGTGGTTAATCCGTTAAGCCTGAAACGCGATCATGGCGCGGCGGCAGTTGCCAAGAAAAAGCCCCGCCGGAAGGGACCGGCGGGGCGAGTTGTCGTTCAGATGAGAAGGCTAACGCAAGCTTCAGCCGGCGGCAAGTGCCGCAAGCAGCAGCAAGGCGACGATGTTGGTGATCTTGATCATCGGGTTGACCGCAGGGCCTGCGGTGTCCTTGTAGGGATCGCCCACGGTGTCGCCGGTGACCGCGGCCTTGTGTGCTTCGGATCCCTTGCCGCCATGGTTGCCGTCCTCGATGTACTTCTTGGCGTTGTCCCACGCGCCGCCGCCGCTGGTCATCGACAAGGCGACAAACAGGCCGGAGACGATCACGCCGAGCAGCAGCGCACCCAGCGCAGCAAAGCCATTGGCCTGGCCCGCGACCGCGGTGATGACGTAATAGACCACGATCGGCGCGAGCACCGGCAGCAGCGAGGGGATGATCATCTCCTTGATCGCAGCCTTGGTGACCAGATCGACCGTGCGGGCGTAATCGGGCTTCGAGGTGCCCAGCATGATGCCGGGGTTGGTGCGGAACTGCTCGCGCACCTCCTCGACCACCGCGCCCGCTGCGCGGCCCACCGCGGTCATTCCCATCGCGCCGAACAGATAGGGCAGCAACGCGCCGAGCAGCAGCCCGACGATCACGTACGGGTTGGACAGCGAGAAATCGACCGGGACATCGGGGAAGAACTCCTTGAGGTCGGTGGTGTACGCGCCGAACAGCACCAACGCGGCAAGCCCTGCCGAGCCGATCGCATAGCCCTTGGTCACCGCCTTGGTGGTGTTGCCGACCGCATCGAGCGCATCGGTCTTTTCGCGGACGCTGTCGGGAAGGCCTGCCATTTCGGCGATTCCGCCCGCGTTGTCGGTCACCGGGCCATACGCATCCAATGCAACGACCATACCGGCGAGCGCCAGCATCGCGGTCGCGGCAAAGGCGATGCCGACCACGCCAGCGAGCTGGTGCGCGACGATCACCGCGACCACGATCAGCAGCGTCGGCAACGCGGTCGCCTCGAGGCTGATCGCCAGCCCCTGGATGACGTTGGTGCCGTGCCCGGTTTCGGACGCCTTGGCGATCGAGCGGACCGGGCGATAGTTGGTGCCGGTGTAGTATTCGGTGATCCAGATGATCAGCCCGGTGACGCCCAGCCCGACCAGCATCGTCAGATACAGGTCCATTCCGGTGAAGGTCTGGGTGATCACGCCTTCCTCGGGCTTCAACGAATAGGCGCTGCCCATGCCGATGATCGCATCGGTGACGAAATACAGACCGATCGCCGAGAGCACCGCGGTGACCGCGAAGCCCTTGTACATCGCGCCCATGATCGAGTTCGATGATCCCAGCCGCACGAAATAGGTGCCGATGATCGAGGTCAGGATGCACAGTCCGCAGACGCCCAGCGGCAGTCCGACCAAAGGCAGCAATGCGGCATCATCGCCTGCCACCAGCAGCGCAATCGCGACCATGGTGACGCCGATGGTGACGACATAGGTTTCGAACAGATCGGCCGCCATCCCGGCGCAGTCGCCGACATTGTCGCCGACGTTATCGGCGATCACCGCAGGGTTGCGCGGGTCATCCTCGGGAATGCCGGCCTCGACCTTGCCGACCAGGTCGGCGCCGACATCGGCAGCCTTGGTGAAGATGCCGCCGCCCAGACGCGCGAAGATCGAGATCAAGGACGCGCCGAACGCGAGCGCAACCAGGCCGTTGACGATGTTGCGGTCTTCGGGATTGCTCAGGCCATGGCCTGCGACTGCATAGAGGTAATAGAAATAGCCCGCGGTGGCGAGCAAGCCGAGCCCGGCGACCAGCATTCCGGTGATCGCCCCCGCGCGAAACGCCAGCGTGAGGCCCGCCTGCAGCGAGACGCTCGCGGCCTGCGCGGTGCGCATGTTGGCGCGGACCGAGATGTTCATGCCGATATAGCCCGCAACGCCCGACAGCACCGCGCCGAGCAGGAAGCCGATGGCGGAGACGGGATTGCCGAACTTGTCGAGCAGCGCCCAGACGAGCACCAGCACGACGGCTCCGACGATGGCGATGGTGCGATACTGGCGGCCGAGATAGGCCTGTGCGCCTTCCTGAATGGCGGCGCCGATTTCCTGCATTCTGGCGTTGCCGGGTGACTGGCTCAAGACCTGGCGGCTGGTGAAGATTCCATACAGAACCGCAACCACCCCACAAAGGATGGCTATCAAAACAACATTCATGCGTCGCTCCCCCAAAAAAGCGAAGGCCATATTGGCCAAGGTCGGTGATCACCGCGCCCTTCACATGAACGTCAGCGTCCCGGCGCATAGGTATAAGCGGGGTTTACAGGGGCGCAACTTAATAAAGTTAAGGGTTCAGCCGTGCAGCCAGCCGAGCTTTTTTGGCAAATCGACCGGCAATCCGTTCCATACCAGGCTGAGGCCAGACCCTTCGGAAAAACTGCCGACGCGCTGTGCGGCGACCGGCAAATGCGCTTCGCTGTCGGCGGCGAACAGCAGCCGATAATCGTCGCCACCGGTGGCGGCCGACAGGGCAGAGGCCTGATCGGCGCCAAACGTCTGGACGAAGTCGTCCGAAAGCGGAACCTTGGCCAGATTGATCCGCACCGCCAGGTTCGAGGCGCCTGCCATCCGCGCGGCATCGATCAGCAGCCCATCGGACACGTCCATCATCGCATGCGCGATCGGCGCCAGCGCGCGGCCATCGGCGATGCGCGCCTGCGGCCGGCGATAGGCCGCGATCAGCGAAGGCGGCGCGCTCTTGCCCTTCTGCAGCAGCTGCAGCCCGGCCCAGCCATCGCCGATCGTCCCGGTGACGAACAGCCCGTCGCCTGCGAGCGCGCCGCTGCGCGAAGGCGGCACCGGCACCGAGGGGAGGCCGATCGCGGTCAGCGACAGCACCCGCGGCGTGCCCACCGGCGCGCTGATCGTATCGCCGCCGATCAGCATCATGCCGTAATGGATTAGAGCCTCGCCCAGTCCGTCGACAAAGGCGCGGTCCCACGCCGCATCCCCGGACAGCGTGTGCCCGGTCAGGCAGGCCAGCGGGGTCGCGCCCTTGGCGGCCAGATCGGACACATTCACCGCGACCAGCTTCCACGCGACATCGGCGGGGGGATCGGCGGCGAGGAAGTGCACGCCCTCGGCGAGCATGTCCTTGGTGACGACCAGCGCCTGCTGGCCGATGGTCAGCACCGCCGCGTCATCGTTGAGCCCCCGCGCCGCCGGATCGGTGGCGAGCTTGCGGAGCAGGTCGATGAAGGCGGGCTCGGTGGTCAAGACCAAACAGCCTGACCTTTTACGTCACCCCCGCGCAGGCGGGGGTCCCGCTTTTGCGCCAGCGTCACACCGAAGCGGGATTCCCGCGTTCGCGGGAATGACGAAGATGGGCCGTTATGCCCGCACATCTTTGGCAATCGCGTCGAGCAACCCGTTGGCAAAGCGCGTGTCCTTGGCGTCGAAGAACGCGTGCGCGACATCGAGATATTCGTTGATCACGCTGCCCACCGGGACATCGCGCCGCGCCAGCAGCTCATAGGTGCCCGCGCGCAGGATCTGGTGCAACGTGCGGTCGAGCCGGGTCAGCGACCAGCCGCTGGCAAGCTTGCCCTCGATCAGCCCATCGATCTCGGCGAGCCGCGCAGTGGTGCCTTCGACGACATCGTCAAAGAAGTCGACATCGGCGTCGGCGAACTGGTCGTCATCGATTTCCTCCCCCAGCCGGTGCATGTGGAACTCGTGCAGCAACTGCGGGATGGGGATTTCCTCCATCGTGTGCTGGTACAGCGCCTGGACCGCGGCAAGGCGGGCGGCGGAGCGGGATTGGGATTTTGGGTTCATTGGGGTTCCATCATGTCAGGCGGCGCCGGACGCTGTCGGCGTGCGCGGGCAGGCCTTCCATCTCGGCGAGCGCCACCGCTGCCGGACCGATCGCCTGCAGGCCTTCGCGACCCAGCTCGATAAAGCTGGTGCGCTTCATGAAATCGAGCACCGACAGGCCCGAAGAAAAGCGTGCGCGCCGCCCGGTGGGCAGCACATGGTTGGGCCCGGCGACGTAATCGCCGACGGCCTCGGGGGTGAGGCGCCCCAGGAACACCGAGCCAGCGTGCTTCACCTTGGCGAACAGCTTTTCGGGCTCATCGACCGCGAGCTCGAGATGCTCGGCGGCGAGCCGGTTGACCAGCGGCATCGCGTCTTCGAGGCTGTCGACGACGATGATCGCGCCGTTGGTTTCCCACGCCTTGGTTGCAACCTGTTCGGTCGAAAGCTGGGCGAGCTGGACACCGACGGTATCCGCGACAATGTCGGCAAAGCCCGCATCGTCGGTGAACAGGATCGACTGGCTGGTCGGGTCATGTTCGGACTGGCTGAGCAGGTCGGCGGCGATCCATTCGGGGTCGCTTTTGGCGTCCGACACCACGACGATCTCGGAGGGGCCTGCGACCATGTCGATGCCGACCACGCCGTAAAGCTGGCGCTTGGCCTCGGCGACCCAGGCATTGCCGGGGCCGGTGATGACATCGACCGCGCGGATCGTGTCGGTGCCGAAGGCAAGCGCCGCAACCGCCTGCGCGCCACCGATCCGCCAGATCTCGTCGACTCCTGCCAGATGCGCAGCGGCGAGCACCAGCGGGTTGATGATCCCCTGGGGCGTGGGCGTGACGACGACCAGTCGCTCGACCCCTGCGACCTTGGCGGGGATCGCGTTCATCAGCAGCGATGATGGGTATGCCGCGCGGCCACCGGGCACGTAGAGCCCGGCAGCATCGACCGCGGTCCAGCGCGCACCGAGGCGCACGCCTGCGGCATCGGTATAGTCACGGTCCTCGGGCAGTTGCGCTGCGTGATAGGCGCGAATGCGGCTGGCGGCGAGATCGAGCGCGGTGCGCAGCTCGTCGGAGAGCGCCGCATAGGCTGCCGCACACTCCGCCTTGCCGATGCTCCAGCCGTCGCCATCAAGGCTGTGGTTGTCGAAGCGTGCGGTGTAATCGATCAGCGCCGCATCGCCGCGCGCCTTGACGTCGGCGATGATCGCGGTGACATCGCGGCTGACCTCGATATCGCTCTCGCGACGACCGCGCACCAGCCGGTCGAACGCCTTGGCGAAATTGGCATCGCGCGTGGAAAGTCGCAGCGTCATGCCGCCTGCCTCTGCTCGGCGGCGAGATCGCGGAACGCGGACATCAGCGGCCCCAGCCGCGCATGATCCTTTTTGAGCGCGGCGCGGTTGATGATCAGCCGTGCCGACACCTGCGTGATGACTTCGGTTTCAACCAGGCCGTTGTCCTTGAGCGTGCGGCCCGATTCCACCAGATCGACGATCTGCCGCGCCAGACCCAGCGAGGGGGCGAGCTCCATCGCGCCGTTCAGCTTCACGCACTCGGCCTGCACGCCCTGCCGTTCGAAATGGCGGCGGGTGATGTTGGGATATTTGGTGGCGACGCGGATGTGCGACGGGCGCGGCTGGCGCGCGCCGGCCTCGTCGACGGGCTCTGCCACCGACAGGCGGCAATGGCCGAAGTTGAGGTCCACGGGCGCGTAGAGGTCCGAATAATCGAACTCGTCGATCACGTCCGAGCCGACGATGCCGATCTGCGCCGCGCCATGCGCCACGAAGGTCGCGACATCGAACGCGCGCACGCGGATGATGTCCATGTCGGCGCGGTTGGTGCGGAAGCGCAGCGAGCGGTTCTTGGGATCGTGGAATTCGGGCGCAGGCTCGATCCCCACCCGCGCCAGCACGGGCAGGGCATCGTCGAGGATTCGCCCCTTGGGGATTGCAAAGATCAGCGTGTCGGCCATGGTCGCGGCATGTAGGGCCAAGCAGGGCAAAGGGCAATATGGAGCGGCACGACGAAATCGCATGGCAGATCGGCGCGCAGGCCGATCACGTGGCGGCCAATGATGCGCCGGCGACCGCGGCGATCTGCCGCGCGCTGATTGCCCTGGCACGCGGAGATACGGCGTGCGGGCGACGGATCGCGGATTGGCCGGGCGATGTGCTCGCCGATGCAATGCCGCTGCGGCTGGCGGGCGGGCTGCATCATCTGTTCCGCAAGGGGGAGGGGCCTGCGCTGGGCGCGGTCTACGCCCGCGAGGTGACGGGGCAGGCTCAGATCGATGCGATCGTCGCAGACGTGGTGGCCGCGCACGATGCCGAGCTGCTGCCGTGGTTCGACGGCCCGCCGCAGACCAACGAGGCGGGGCGCTCGGCAAGCTTCGTCGCGGCGCTGCACTGGCTGGCGAGCCGGACGACGGCTGTGTTCGAACTGGGCGAGATCGGGTCGAGCGCGGGGATGAACCTGCTGATCGACCGTTATGGCTATGATCTTGGCGGGGTGGTCTCGGGCCCTGCGGATGCACCGTGCACGATCCGCCCCGACTGGCAGGGCGCGCCTCCACCGGATACGGCTTTCCACATCACCAGCGTGCGCGGCTGCGACCTCCAGCCGATCGATGTGCGCGATGACGCCGCTGCCGACCGGCTGATCGCCTATATCTGGCCCGAGGCGCATGCGCGGTTCGAACGGATGGAGGCGGGCATCGCGATGATCCGTGCGCGCCCAGTCGATCTGGTCCAGGCCGACGCTGCCGACTGGGTCACCGCGCGGCTGGCCGAGCCGCAGGAGCCGGGCGTCACCCGCGTGCTGATGCATTCGATCGTTTGGCAATACATCCCGCCCGAGCGGCAGGTGATGATCGAAGCCGCGATGGCCCGAGCGGGGGCCGCAGCGACGGCGGAACGCCCGCTGGGATGGATCGCGCTGGAAACCAACCGCGCGACCTTCCGCCATGAGTTGAAGGTGCGGTACTGGCCCGGCGGTTGCGAGCCGAGTCTGCTCGGCGAAGCGCAGGCACATGGCGCCTGGGTGCGGTGGCGCTGAGATGGGGCCTTTTGCCTGACGTGGCGCGCGCGCCTGATGGCTCGGCCAAGGCTGCAACCGGACATGCGGGCAGATTTAGCCGCATTTTAAGGTTTGCCGCCTATCGCGGAACCTCGATCGGGCGGGCTCCGGCGGCACCATCGCGAGACAGGGCATGCACAAGACGATTTCATCCGCAGAAACCATCGTGCTCCTGGTGATCCTGGCGTGTTTCGGCGCGTCGGTAGTGCTGTCCTCTCAAGGATACGGAGAGGTGGCCTGGGGCAAGTTCGCGTTCCCCTATCTCTGCTCGCTGGGTCTGGTTGTCCTGGGCACGTTCTACAGAACGTCGCGCAACAACGACCGGATCGCCACGGTCCTCATCGTGACCGGATTGTACGTGGGGTTCACCAACGCCGGCGCGACCTTGAATTATCTGCTGTTCAGCGCCGATGCCCCGAAACTGGACCCGCTGCTGATGGCGCTGGATGCCATGATCGGTTTCGAATGGGCCGCCTTTGTGATGTGGTTCGAAGGACGGCAGCTGCTTTCCGACATTCTGGGGATCGTCTACCAAAGCTCGCTGCTCCAGCTCATGCTCGTCATCGGGCTGCTCGGGTTCACTGGCAGGACGCGTTCACTGCACGAATTCATGCTGGTTGGCGTTTTTTCGAGTGTCGTCAGCATATCGATCTGGGCGGTTGCCCCCAGCTTCGGACCGGCACACATCGTCGAGCTGCCCGCGCACCTGCGCGATGGCCTCGGTCTGACCGTCGATGCGGACTACATCGCGCATCTCCGGCTGATCGCCAATAACGGGTCGGAAGTGATTGAACCCTTGTCGCTGCAGGGGCTGATCGCCTTCCCGTCGATGCACACGGTGATGGCCATGATGACCGTGTTCTACACACGGCGGACCAGCCTGTTTCCCGTGTTTCTTGCGATCAACATCCTGATGCTGCCCGCCATCCTTCTGCACGGCGGCCACCATCTGGTGGATGTGCTGGGCGGCTTTGCAGTCTTTGCGTTTGTTGTCTGCGCCATCCGCGCTTTGGGCCACGCCGGTGCGCACCTGGTGCCAGCCCCGGCGTACGCGGGGACTGGCATTGCTCCTACGTTAGGGCGGGATAGCGTCCGCGACGATCCGGCGCTGTCGGCGCGGGCGGACTGAATAGAAATAGCCGGCTATCGCCCGGATGGGGCCTGATCGTTTGGATCGGCCAACCATTCTTCCATCGCCGCGATCAACGCATCCGGCTGTTCCCACGGCACGAAATGCCCGCCGGGGGCTTTCACCAGCGTCAGGTCGGGAACCAGGGTGTCGATGCCGACGAGCAAGGACGGACGCAGCGCGTAATCGTCCATCGCCCAATAGAGCAAAGTCGGCTGGGTCACCGGGGGGAAGGGGCGGTCGAGATATGCGGGCCGCTCCACTTCCCCTTCCATCGGCGGGACGATCAGCGGGCTGGCACGGTACCAGTTGACCATCGCGGTGAACGCGCCGGGGGTCTGCCATTGCGCGAGGTAGATCGCGCGTTCCTCCGGCGTGATGTGGACCACCGCGCTGGGTTCGGCAAAGCGCGAATCGAAATAGGCATCCCAGCCCATCTGCGCGACGATTTGCTCGAAATCCGGGCGACGCATTTCGGTGATGTATTGCGCCGAGGCGCGCTGGTCGGGGTCATCGAACAGCGCCTTCTGATAGGTGAACGGGTGCGCGGAATTGGCCATGATCAGCCGGGTGATCCGGTCGGGATGATTGAGCGCGGCCATCCACGCGATCGCGCCGCCCCAGTCGTGACCGACCAGGGTGAAGGTGTCGATACCCAGATGATCGGCCAGCGCCAGCAGATCCGCGACCATGGCCTTGGGCTGATACGCCTCGATGCCCTCGGGCTTGGAGGACCCTGCAAAGCCGCGCTGGTCGGGTGCGATCAGCCGGTAGCGGTCGGCGAAATGCGCCATCACGTAGCGCCACGTGCGGTGCGATTCGGGAAACCCGTGCAGCAGGATCAGCGGCGGCGCGTCGGCGGGGCCGGTGATCGCGACGTCGAGTTCGACCCCGGTGGGCAGCGCGATGCGGGTGAGTGCAAAATCGGTCATCACATGGTCCCCACAGGATCTGACGGCGAAGGCTCATGCCAACCATTTCTGCCGAAAAGCGTCAAGGCATCTGTCCGAACATGCGCCGCAGTCGACGGTGCCGGTGGTCGAAGAACATGCGGATCAGCGCAGCCGTCACGTCGGGCAGGATCTTTGGTTCAAACTCCAGCGTGTCGGTGACCTTGCAGCCGGTGCCGGCATCGGTCAGCCGGCGCTCGTGCCGCCACTGCGCCATTCCGGTCATCGGTGATTGCTCGACAAACCCCGATCCTGGCTCCAGCGAGAGCAAAGTGAGCGCGCTCGTCCCGGCTGGGAGGAAGCCGCCGAGCAGCAGCCGACTGCGAAACAGCGGCTGGCCTGGCGTCAGCGGCAGGTCAGTCAGACTATCCACCCCCGGCGGCGACGTCATCGCCAGCACCGGCATCATCTCGCGCCGCAATCCGGTCAGCGATGTCACCGATCGCCAGACCTGCACGCGGTCGGCGGCGAGTGCGGAGGTGAACGAGGCGGTGTGATTGCGCAGGGTTATTCCCCGGGTGCGCGGGCCTTGATCGCCATCGCGTGGACCTTCTGCCCCGGCAGGTCGCCCAGCGCGGCGTTGACCATCCGCTGGCGTTCGAGCCGCGACTTGCCGGTGAAGGCGGCGCTTTCGATGATCACGGTGAAATGCGATTCGCCGCTGCCGTCATCGCCCATATGGCCGCTGTGCTTGGCGCTGTCGTTGATCACGTCGAGCTGCAGCGGCGATAGCGCCGTCCTCAGCCGGTTTTCGATTTCGCTGGCCATCGGGCCCTTGGTTTTCGTGTCCATGCCACCCTATATAGACCGTTCCTTGCCGCAATACGAGGCGGCACGCAGCAACGGACGGCGTGGATTTTGACGGACTCTGGAGGATCGCAGCGAGATGGCGGCAGCGCACGGCGTCGGGCGCGATTCCATGGGCGGGTCGAGGGGACCGGACACCGCTGCGACTGGGCCGAGTGCCCCGAGGATGGCGAGTTTCGCGCGCCGCCGGCCGAAAATCGCGCGCATGGGGCGCAGTTCGATGGGCCGGGCCGCTATCGCTGGTTCTGCCTCGAGCACATCCGCGCGTTCAACGAACGCTACAATTTCTTCGCGGGAATGAGCGCCGAAGAGATCTACGAGGCGCAGCGGCCAACCTCGGGCTGGGACCGCGAGACCCGCGCCTTTGCCGCAGGTGCGGGCCAGGCGCCGCGCTGGGGCGACTTTTCGGATCCGCTCGATGCCATCGGCGCGCGCTTTCGGCAGAACATCAAGGATCGCGCCGCCGCCCAGGCCAACGACCGCGCCGCGGCGCAGCGCGGGCTCAGCGTCGCCGATCGCAGCGCGCTCAAGACTTTGGGGCTGAGTGCGGACGCCGACCGCGCCACGATCCGCCAGGCGTATTCAAAGCTGGTCCGCGCCTATCACCCGGACCGTAACGGCGGCGACCGCAGCCACGAGAAAGCCTTGCAGGAGGTCATCGCCGCCTATACGCACTTGCGCAAACTTGCTGCATTTGCCTGATGATGCCATCGGGCAGGGGCATCCCCCAAACGACCGACAATTAGCGGACACCACCATGACAGATATTTCCAATACCCAGCCTGACAGCCGCGACGGCACCGTGCTTGATGCCCCCGACCGGATGGTGAAGGCGCGCGACGTGTTCGGCGTCGACATCGACATGGAAGTGCCCGCTTTCAGCGAGGCCGACGAGCGCGTTCCCGATCTCGACCCAAGCTATGTGTTCGACCCGGAAACCACGCTCGCGGTGCTGGCGGGCTTTGCCCACAACCGCCGCGTGATGGTGCAGGGCTATCACGGCACGGGCAAGTCGACGCACATCGAGCAGATCGCCGCGCGACTCAACTGGCCGTGCATCCGCATCAACCTCGATGCGCATATCAGCCGTATCGATCTGGTCGGGCGCGACGCGATCGTGCTGCGCGACGGCAAGCAGGTCACCGAGTTCCGCGAGGGCCTGCTGCCCTGGGCGCTGCAGACCCCGACTGCTCTGGTGTTCGACGAATATGACGCGGGCCGCCCCGACGTGATGTTCGTGATCCAGCGCGTGCTCGAGACCGAGGGCAAATTGACGCTGCTCGACCAGAACCGGGTGATCCGCCCGAACCCGTATTTCCGGCTGTTCGCCACCGCCAACACCGTGGGCCTGGGTGACACCAGCGGGCTGTATCACGGCACCCAGCAGATCAACCAGGGCCAGATGGACCGGTGGAACATCGTGTGCACGCTCAACTATCTGCCCGCCGAGACCGAAGCCAAGGTGGTGCTCGCCAAGGTCGGCGAGACCGATCCCAAGGTGGTCAAGAACATGGTCAAGGTTGCCGATCTCACCCGCCAGGGTTTCATCAACGGCGATATCTCGACCGTGATGAGCCCGCGCACCGTGATCAGCTGGGCACAGAACGCCGCGATCTTCCACAACATCGGCTTCGCGTTCCGGCTGTCGTTCCTCAACAAATGCGACGAGGCCGAACGGATGCTGGTGGCGGAATATTATCAGCGCGTGTTCGGTGAGGATCTGCCCGAGAGCATCATCGGCAAGGGGTGATTTTGCGAGGTTGCGATGGACAAGGCGACAGCGATTGCTCGATTGAAGGCACACGAGGCCGAGCTTCGCGCGCTTGGCGTTGAGCGATTGTCCCTGTTTGGTTCAACCGCGCGGGGCGAAGAGGGCCCGCAGTCCGATATCGATCTGGCTGCGCGCTTCGCTGCAGTCGCGCAAGTTGGCGTCTTCCAATATGCCAAGATTGCAGACCGGTTGGAGGAAATTCTTACCGTAAAGGTTGATTTGGTAGCGGAACCTGCTCGCAAACCGAGAATGCAGATTGCGATCGACCGGGACCGAGTTGATGTCTTCTAACCGGGAGCACGATCGCCTGCAGGACATCATCGAAAATGCAGAATTCGTTGCAGATTACCTGGCTGACATGACCCTCCAGCAATTCTCTGCCAGTCGGATGACGGTTGATGCGATTGAGCGGTGTCTGCAGCGCATAACGGAGGCCGTCATCAGGATTGGAGAGGAGCGGATCGCCACCATCGCTCCCGACGTTCCGTTCCATGCCTTGCGTGGATTGGGCAACAGACTGCGTCATGAATATGACATGGTGGATCACGAAATTATATACGCAGCAGCCAAAAACGACGTGCCGCAATTGGCAGAGTGCTGCCGGGCAGCTTTGGACACGTGAGGGCGCTCTGGCCACCGCTGTCATATTGATATAATACACCGCTGTGTTCAAGAATATGCGATTCGGATCGGGGCGTTTTGGGGGTGGCGGGGCTTCTCCTGCGGATGCGCCGTGGCCTCCTGCGGGGCTGGGCGAGGCGCGCAATCCGTGGCTTGACACTGCCGACGGCGTTGCTCAGCCCGAACCGGTCAAGCCGCCGCGAACGCGCTGGTGGTGGGGCAAAAGGATCATCGCGGCAGGGTTCGCATTGTTCCTGATCCTGCTGGGCTGGCTGGCGATCACAGCGCCGCTGTCCAAGTCGCTTCAGCCGATCGCGCCGCCCGAAATCACCCTGCTCGCCGCCGATGGCACGCCGATCGCGCGCAGCGGGGCGGTGGTGGAAGAGCCGGTGGTGGTCGAGCGCCTGCCTGTGCATGTCGTACAGGCGTTCCTGGCGATCGAGGACCGGCGGTTCTATTCGCACTGGGGCATCGACCCGCGCGGCCTCGCACGCGCGCTTTGGGCGAACGTGTCAGGCGACAGCGGCACGCAGGGCGGCAGCACGATCACCCAGCAGCTCGCCAAGATCAGCTTTCTCACCCCCGAACGCAGCCTGACACGCAAGTTGCGCGAGATGCTGATCGCGTTCTGGCTCGAGGCTTGGCTGACCAAGGACGAGATCCTCGGGCGTTATCTTTCGAACGCCTATTTCGGCGACAATGTGTACGGGCTGCGCGCGGCATCGCTGCACTATTTCGATCGTCAGCCCGAGCGGCTCAAGCCCGAGCAGGCGATCCTGCTCGCAGGGCTGGTGCAGGCCCCCTCGCGCTTTGCCCCGACCCGCAACTGGGAAGGCGCGAGCCGTCGCGCAGCGATGGTGCGCACCGCGATGGTCAATGCAGGCTTCATGACGCGGGCGGAGGCGGATGCGCTGCCTTCGCCGCGGCTAGACGTGCACGAACGACCCAAGATCGCCAACGGCACCTATTTTGCCGACTGGGCGATGCCGCAGGCGCGCGCGCTGACGGAAATGTCGCACGCCCGTCTTGAGCTCACGACGACGCTCGACGCCCGGCTGCAGCGCGCTGCCGAGCGCATCGTTTCGCGCGCAGGGCTTGGCAAGGCGCAGGTGGCTTTGGTGGCGATGCGCACCAATGGCGAAGTGGTCGCGATGGTCGGCGGCAAGAACCACAAGGACTCGCCCTTCAACCGCGCGACCCAGGCGCGCCGGCAGCCGGGATCGACCTTCAAGCTGTTCGTCTATCTGGCGGCGCTCGAGGCCGGCATGGAGCCCGAGACGCTTGTCGATGACAGCCCGATCACCACCGGTACCTATCGTCCGCGCAACGCCGGCGACCGCTATCGCGGCACGATCAGCCTCGAAGAGGCGTTCATCCATTCGAGCAATGTCGCTGCCGTCCGGCTGTTCCAGCAATTGGGCAGCGAGGCCGTGATCAAGCAGGCGACCCAGCTTGGCCTCAAGGGGCCCTTTACCGAGGGCGACCCCAGCCTGGCTTTGGGCAGCGCCAGCGCCAGCCTGATCGAGCTCACCGCAGCCTTTGCCGGGGTCGCGGGCAACCAGTGGCCGGTCGAGCCGCACGCCTTTGCGCGCGAGGAGCAGGGCTGGTTCGAGTGGCTGGTCGAGGGCCCCGACAGCTATTCATCGCGGGTGCACGAGCAGATGCAGGACATGCTGCGCGCGGCGGTCAACCGCGGCACCGGGCGGGCGGCGAGCCTTTCCATCCCCAATTTCGGCAAGACCGGCACCAGCCAGGACAACCGCGACGCGCTGTTCGTCGGCTATGCCGGCGATCTCGTCGTCGGCGTGTGGATCGGCAACGACGACAACAGCCCGATGCAGGGGATCCGCGGCGGCGGTCTGCCCGCGCGCATCTGGCGGCAGTTCATGGGCGAGGCAGTGCGCGGCGCGGTTCCGCCACGGCGTGCCGCGCCTGCGGCACCCCCCGAAGAGATCGACTCTGATCCCGTCATCGGTCCGTTGATCGAGGGCGAGATCGATGCGCAGGTCGGCGGTACGAATGTCCGAGTCACGCCCGAGGGCGTCACCATTTCGGGCGATGTCGGTGGCGCGCCCGTGGCGGTGACGGTCGACGGCAACGGCGCGAGCGTCCAGCGGCAGCGCCCGCCGCCCCCTCCGCCATCCGAACCGCCGCAATAAGCGCCGCAGCGCCGCCGTCTGCTTGACATCGGTCGTGTCCATCTCCAGCCATAGGGTATGACAAATCGTACCCCGCTCGATGACCTGAAGAACGTGCTGGCCGGCACAGCGCGCGCGATCGCGAACGAGCCTGAGGTCGAGGTGGCGTTCACCGCCGATCCGCCGTCGCAATCGGGCAACAAATTGCGCGTGCCGATGCCGGGGCGCAAATTGCCCGCCGATCAGGTCGCCGAGGCGCGCGGTTTTGCCGATCTGTATGCGCTGCGGCTCAAGCATCACAACGCCATGCAGCACAACGCCAATGCGCCCAAGGAGGCGGTGGCGCGTGCGGCCTTCGATGCGGTCGAACAGGTGCGGATCGAGGCTTTGGGCACCCGCTCGATGACCGGGCTGGGCGCCAATCTGGATGCCGCGCTGGAAATGCGGATGCGCTCTGACCCGATCGCGCGGGCAACCAAAGTCGATGAGGTGCCGCTCTCGACCGCACTCGGGCTGATCGTGCGCGAGCGGCTGACCGGCAAGCCGATGCCCGCGGGCGCGGTCGCCGGGGTCGATCTGGTACGAGAATGGATCGAGGACAAGGGCGGCGAGGATATCGACAATCTCGCGCTGTCCCTCGACGACCAGGGCGCGTTTGCCGCGCTCGCCACCCGGCTGCTCGAACATCTCGAGCTTACCGAAGGCCAGATGGACGAGGAGGACAGCCAGGACGACGGCGACGACGACGATTCCTCCGAGGAAGGCGAGCCCGAAGACCAGGACGGCGAGCAGGACGGTTCCGATCAGGGCCAGACCGAAGCGCGCGGCGAGGAGCAGACCGGCGAGAACGAGGACGGCGACCAGTCCGAGACCGAAGGCGAAATGGAGCAGGGCGACGACGGCGACCCCGGCGAGATGGGCGACGATGGCATGATGCCGACCCGGCCCAACCGCCCATGGACCGATCTGCCCTCGGACTTCGAGTACAAGGCCTGGTCGACCCGCTTCGACGAGGTGGTCGAGGCCACCGACCTGTGCGACGAGGACGAACTGCTGCGGCTGCGCGCCTATCTCGACCAGCAATTGGCGCATCTGCAGGGCGCGGTGACCAAGCTTGCCAACAGGCTGCAGCGGCGGTTGATGGCGCAGCAGAGCCGCAGCTGGGACTTCGACCAGGAAGAAGGCATGCTCGATGCCGCGCGTCTGGCGCGGGTCGTGGTCGCGCCGGGACATTCGCTGTCGTACAAGATCGAGCGCGAAACCGACTTCCGCGATACCGTCGTGACCTTGCTGATCGACAATTCGGGATCGATGCGCGGACGCCCGATCAGCATCGCGGCGATCAGCGCCGACATCATGGCGCGCACGCTCGAACGCTGCGGGGTCAAGACCGAGATCCTGGGCTTCACCACCAAGGCGTGGAAGGGTGGCCAGTGCCGCGAGGACTGGCTGGCGCAAGGCCGCCCGCAGCTCCCAGGCCGGCTCAACGACCTGCGCCATATCGTCTACAAAAAGGCCGACGAGCCCTGGCGGCGCGCGCGCAAGAACCTTGGCCTGATGATGCGCGAGGGGTTGCTGAAGGAGAACATCGACGGCGAGGCTTTGCTCTGGGCCCACAACCGCCTGCTCGCGCGCCACGAGGAGCGGCGCATCCTGATGGTGATCTCCGACGGCGCGCCGGTCGATGACTCGACATTGTCGGTCAACCACGGCGCGTATCTCGAGCAGCACCTGCGCAAGGTCATCGACTGGATCGAGCGGATGTCGCCGGTCCAGTTGATCGCCATCGGCATCGGCCACGACGTCACCCGCTACTACAAGCGCGCGGTGACGATCATGGACGCAGAACAGCTGGGCGGCACGATGGTCGAGCAGCTGGCGGGGTTGTTCGACGACGCATAGCAAGCTGACTCATTGCTTATGTTATAACTTTGTGATAACAGTTCGGCCATGAAATCTGCTCTTCGCAAAATGGGTAACTCCACCGGTATGATATTGCCCAAGCCAGTTCTGGACGAGCTGGGCGTGAGCACGGGTACCGAAATGGACGTCGTCGTTGAAAACGGGCGCGTGGTGGCGACGCCGATCGTTCGTGACCGTCACCATGGCTGGGCAGAAGCGGCACAGATCATCGGGGATAGCGAGCTCGATGAGGCGTCGGCCGACTGGCTTGGCTTTGCCAACGATGACGACGAAAGCTTGACGTGGTGAAACGCGCCTTCCCCCAGCAGGGAGAGGTCTGGCTGTTCGCGCTCGATCCGACACGCGGCGCTGAAATTCAGAAAACCAGACCCTGCGTGATTGTGAGCCCCGATGTGCTGAACGCAAGACTTAAGACGGTGATCATCGTTCCCATGACGAGTGGCGGATTTGAGGCGCCTTTCCGACTGGAGGTCTGCTTCCAGGGGCGCGACGGCCTTTTACTGCCTGACCAGATGCGCGCGGTAGACAGGGCGCGGGGTATAAAGAATCTTGGCAAGATCGACGGGACGGCTTTGTCTGCATTGCTCGCCATTTTGCGCGAAATGTTCGGCAAATAGACGCACCTGCATCAGGTGTTGCTAAAGCGGTTTGCTGCGATTAACCAAGCGATTAAATCACTGATCCCGATCTGGAGAACCCGCCTTGAACGTATCCGAAGCCGTTGCCACCCGTCGGTCCGTGCGCCAGTTCAGGCCCGATGCGGTGCCGCTCGAGACGATCACGGAGATCCTGACCAAGGCGCAGCGCTCGCCATCGGGGGGCAATACCCAGCCCTGGCACGCCATTGTGCTGACCGGCGAGCCGCTCGCTGACCTCACCGCCCAGATCAAGGCCAAGGCGGCCGAGGAGCCGATGGGCGCGGGGATGGAATACGACATCTACCCCAAGGGCCTCGAAGGCCGCTACGAGGAGCAGCGGCGGCTGGTCGGCAAGAGGATGTTCGATGCTTTGGGGCTCGCGCGGGACGATGCTGCGGGGCGCATCGCACAGATGGGCAAGAACTGGGACAGCTTCGGCGCGCCGGTGCAGATCTTCACCTATTGCCGCACCTATATGGGGTCGCCGCAATGGTCCGACATGGGGATGTGGCTGCAGACCGTAATGCTGCTGCTCCGCGAAGCCGGGCTCGACAGCTGCCCGCAGGAAATCTGGGCGATGTATGGCAGTTACATGCGCGAGCTGCTAGGCATCAGCGACGACTATATCTTCTTCACCGGTATGGCGGTGGGCTATCGCGACCCCGATGCGCCGATCAACAATTTCGCGGTGCCGCGGGTCGACCTGACCGATGCCATCGAATTTCGAGGGTTCTGACAGACAGCCGGCATTCATCGGCTGCCGGATAATCTGCGTCCATCCCGCCGCGGAACTGGTCACGCGGGCCTGGGGAGATTATAGCAGCCGATAGAATCCGACCGGGTCGCACCGAGGACAGTATCTGCCGCCGCAGGATTTGCGGCGAGGCAGACGGGGTGTGACTATGCGCAAAGGCTTCCATGGATGCAGGATACAGCGCGATTGCGTCGCCGTGGCGATGCGCGCGCGTGGTCCGGCTGCATTTGCACCCTTTCGAATGCGCGCTAAGGCTGGCGACCGGGATTCGTACAAGCGCGCCGGGGGGCAGCAACCGATATCATGGCATTGAAACCCGTCACTGCATCCGCGCCGACCAGCCGCGACGAGGTCGGGCGTTCGGCCGGCCGATTGATCCGCCAGCTTGGTCTTGTGCGGCTGCTCGCGACCTTGGGCTTTCTGGTGTTCGCCATCGCGGTCGCCCGGTTCAGCCCGCAGATGCCGCTGCTGGGCGACGCCGAAAACGCGATGTACGACATGCGCGCGGCGAATTTTGCCCAGAAAGTCGACCAGGACCCGCGCATCCTGATGGTGGTCTATACCGACGACACGCTGATCGACACCGGCCAGCGTTCTCCGGTGGACCGCACCATCCTGGCCAATGCGCTGACGAATCTCGACGCGATGGGCGCAAAATCGATCGGCATAGATATCCTGTTCGATCAGCCGCAGGACGACGATGCGGCGCTCAAGTCGGCGCTGCGATCGATGACCACGCCCACCCATGTCGCTTATGCCTCGAACGATACCAACACCGAGGCGATCCAGTTTCGTCAGCAGGAATTTCTCGAGCAGTTCCTCAAGGATGTCACGACCGACAAGACGGTGCCCACCAGCATCCGTCTGCTGACCGATGCCGATGGCGTGGCGCGGCGCTGGCCTGACCAGCCGAAGAACCTGCCGCCGATCATGGTGCGCGCGATGACGCCGCCCAATGCCGCCTTTGCCGATTATCGCGGCGCCATTCGCTTCCGGCTGCCGCTGTCGTCGGACCGTCCGGTGATCAACAAGCTGCCGATCGATCTGTTCGCCGACTCCGCCAGCGCCGAGTTCCTGGCCAGCGAGGTCGCCGGCAAGCACATCCTGATCGGGGGCGATTTCGTCGACTTCGACAAGTTCGACACCCCGTTGACCCGCATCGGCGATGTCGTCACCGGCGAATCGCAGATGATCGGGCTGGAAGTGCACGCGCACATGATGTCGCAGCTGCTCGATAACGATCAGCCGTTTGCGTCTCCCGGCTGGTCGCTGTGGGTGATCGCCTTCGTCGTGGTGATCGCGGGCTGCGCCACCGCGATCAGCCAGGCGCGCGCGTGGATCATGGGGTTGCTGCTGGGGTCGCAGATCCTGTTCTTCATCACCGTGCCGTTCATCCTGCAACATCAGGGTTTCGATACGCTCAATCTGCCGAGCTTCGGCTGGGCGACGGGATGGCTGCTTGCCTATACCTCGGTCGGCGCGGCGGCGCGTGTGGTCGGCTCCAAGCAGCGCGCCTTCGCGCAGAACGCTTTGGGCAAATATCTGCCCCGCTCGGTGGCGGCGGAGATCCTCAAGGACCCCGACAAACTGGCGCTGCACGGCGAGAAGCGCGAGATCTTCTGCGTGTTCACCGATCTGGAAGGGTTCACCAAGCTGACCCACGCGATCGAGCCGGAAATGGTGGCGTTGCTGCTCAACGATTATCTCGACCGGCTGGCAGACGTGGTGCTGCAATATGGCGGCACGCTCGACAAGTTCGTCGGCGATGCGGTGGTCGCCTTCTGGGGCGCGCCGATCAGCTTTCCCGACGATGGCGAGCGCGCGGTCCGCGCCGCGTGGGCGATGTATGAAGCGGGCGAGGATTTCCGCCGCAGCGCGCCCGAAGGCGTGCCGCCGATCGGCCGCACCCGGGTGGGCGTGCATTTCGGCGAGGCGATCGTCGGCAATTTCGGCGGCGAGGGCCGTATCCAGTACACCGCCTTCGGCGACAGCATGAACACCGCCGCGCGGCTGGAGGCGGCCAACAAGAATCTCGATACCCGCGTGCTGGTCAGCCGCGAGGCAGCGGAGCGTTCCGGGCTCGACTGGTATCGTCCGATGGGGCGGATTGTGCTAAGAGGGCGCGCCAAGCCGGTGGATATATTCGAACCCGCGCCGGACATGCCGGTCAGCGAACGCACCAGTATCGGGGAGCTGGTGGCGGCCCACCAGGCAGGTGATTTGGCCGCTGTGGTTCAACTCACAACACGGCTTGAAGCATTGGGGCAAGAAGAGGCCATCGCGAATCTGTTCAAGCGACTTGGTCAGACACAAAAAGGAGAAAGCTATGTTCTCGGTTGAAAGGAAGTCCGTACTTCGCCGGGCGCTTGCGTTGGGTGCAGTCTTAACTTTGGGGATTACCGCAAGCGGTGCCGCCATCGCGCAATCGATGGTCGTCCGATCGGCGGGGCCCTCGGCGGCGCAATATCCCGCCGGCAAGAAGCTGCCCGCCAACACCAAGGTGGTGCTCAAGGCCAGCGACCGCGTAACTGTGCTCGACAAGGCGGGAACGCGCGTTCTTTCCGGCCCCGGCACCTTCACGCTCGATGGCGCGGTCAAGCGCGACCAGACGCAGAGCACGCAGATCGCCAGCCTGCTGTCGACCAGCGGCGGAGCCAGCCGGACCCGCACCGGAGCCGTTCGCGGTGCCCCGTCCGAAGCCAAGCCTGCAGCGCCGCGCAGCCCCAATCTGTGGTTCATTGATGCCAGCAAGGCGGGCAAGTTCTGTGTGGCTGAGCCCAACCGGCTGCTGTTCTGGCGCTCGAGCGTGGCGGATGACGTCAACCTCAAGCTGTCCGGCACCGGCGGTGCCTCGGCCGACCTCTTGTGGAAGAAGGGATCGGGCAACCGCGTGTGGCCGTTCGCCGAGGTCCCGGTGGTGAGCGGTTCGAGCTACACGCTGACCGGACCCGACGGCGCGGCGAAGAAGATCGACCTGGTCGTGCTGCCCAGCGTACCCACCGAGATCGACGAGGTTGCCGGAACGCTGATCGAGAATGGTTGCGAGAATCAGCTCAGCCTCTTGGTCGAATCCATGGCAGCGATCGAACCAGATACCGCAACCAGCGGCGACCGCTGATCTGATCGCGTTTCAACCCCGCCCGGGCCGCTGCGACCGGCCCGGGCGGGGTTTTTGTATCCGCGCCATGGTGCTTGACGGCCCGCGCGGTTTGCAGGCAAGGGCAGGGGGTCATGACCCAGTCCGCACCTTCATCCGACAAGGCACCTTTGGTGCTGTTCAACAGCCTGACGCGTTCGCTAGAGCCGTTCGAGCCCGTCCACCCGGGCGAGGCGCGGGTCTATAGCTGCGGGCCCACGGTGTATAATTACCAGCACATCGGAAACATGCGTGCCTATGTTTTCGCCGATACGCTGGGACGCACGTTGCAATGGAAGGCCTACAAGCTCACCCATGTCATCAACATCACCGATGTCGGCCATTTGACGTCCGACGCCGATGAGGGCGAGGACAAGATGGAACGCATGGCGGCGCGTGAGGGCAAGTCTGCGTGGGATATCGCGCGCTTCTATCAGGAGGATTTCGAGCGCGATCTGGCCCGCTTGAACGTCCAGCCCAAGCAGCATCCGCGTGCGACCGAATATGTCGGGGCGATGATCGAGTGGGGCAAGTCGATGGCCGACAAGCACTGCTATGAGTTGGACAGCGGGCTCTATTTCGATGTAACGACCGTGGCCGATTATGGCCGCCTGGCGCGCGCGGTGACCGAGGACGGTGAGGGCCGGATCGAGGGCGTGGAAGGCAAGCGCAACGCTGCTGACTTTGCGATCTGGCGCAAGACACCCATCGGCGAGACGCGGCAGATGGAGTGGGATTCGCCCTGGGGCCGGGGTGCCCCGGGCTGGCACCTGGAGTGCTCGGTGATGGGAGAAAAACTGCTCGGCTTCCCCTTCGACATCCATACCGGCGGTATCGACCATCGCGAAATTCATCATCCCAATGAAATCGCCCAGAATCAGGCATTCTGCTGCACTAATGGTCTGGATGATCCGCGAAACTCCGGCGCCAAGATCTGGATGCACAACAACTTCCTGATCGACCGCACCGGCAAGATGTCGAAGTCGTCCGGAGAGTTCCTCCGGCTGCAGTTGCTCATCGACAAGGGGTTCCACCCGCTTGCGTATCGGCTGATGTGCCTGCAGGCGCATTACCGCAGCGAGCTCGAGTTCAGTTGGGACAATCTGCTCGCGGCACTGACGCGATTGAAGCGGCTGGTGATGGCGGTCGCTGCCTTGCGATCGGGCGCGAGCGCGGCCGATACGGTCGATCATCCGCGTCTGGTCCAGCTGCTGGGCGATTTCGACGCTGCGGTATCCGATGACTTGAACACGTCGAAGGCGCTCACTGTGCTCGACGAGGTGCTGGCGCAGAAGAAGGTCGATGCAGGGCAGCGACTGGCAGTGATTGCCGCGATGGACGCCGTGCTGGGCTTTGGGCTGCTGGCGCTTGAGCGTGCAGACCTGCGCCTTCGCCCGGCGGCGGCGACCATCGACGAGGCCGACGTCGAGCGCCTGCTGAAGCTGCGCAAGGAGGCCCGCGCCGACAAGAACTTCGCGGCATCCGATGCGATCCGCGACGAGTTGACCAGCGCGGGTATCGAGGTGATGGATGGTGATCCGCTCGGCTGGGAGTGGCGGATCGAGGTCTAGCGCGCTCTTTGGATACAACATTCCCGAGTTCCCGAGCGAAGTCGAGGGACGTACACGCTACCGTCGGCGAACACGTCCCTCGACTTCGCTCGGGACAGACGGGTAGGGTTCGTTCTCCGGCGAAAGCCGGAGCCCAGGAGTCGGATTGCGCCACAACCGCTCTGGATTCCGGCGGCGGCCGGAGAACAGGTAGCGGTGCGTTTGCCTGAACAGGAGAGAGCATGACCAAGGCCGTAATTTCCGCGCTGGTGCGCCCGTTCCTGGAAAGCTCGATCCCTCAGGGCGTAGACGTCGCCTGGATCGGTTCGACCGAAGAGGCGGTGCGCGAGGTGGCCGATGCGGACATCGCCTGGGTCGACATGCACGACAAGCAGGCAATGCGCGATGTGATGCTCGCCGGAACGCAGCTCAAATGGGTCTCGACGCTGTATGCCGGGCTCGACCACTTCCCGGTCGAGCAACTGACCGCGCGCGCCACCCGCGTCACCAACGGCGTCGGCATCAATACGATTGCGGTCGCCGAATATGCGGTGCTGGGGATGCTGAGCATGGCCAAGTGCTATGCCGATGTCGTGCGCGCCGCCGACCGCAAGGAATGGCTGTGGGCCTCGCCGGGCACGATCGAACTGTTCGAGACCCGCGCGCTGATCATCGGCTATGGCGCGATCGGAGCGGCGATCGGCGAGCGGCTCAAGGGGTTCGGCGTCGCGGTGACCGGCGTTGCGCGCACCGCGCGGCCGGGCGAAGGCGTGTTGGGTGCGGACGACTGGCGCAGCAGGATCGGGGACTATGACTGGGTGGTCGTCGCCACGCCGGCGACGCGCGAGACCGATGCGCTGATCGGCGAGGCGGAACTGGCGGCGATGAAGCCCGAGGCGATTCTGGTGAACATCGCGCGCGGCGAGTGCGTCGATCAGGACGCGCTGATCGCCGCGCTCAAGGCCAAGAGCATCGCCGGCGCGTTCCTCGATGTCACCACGCCCGAGCCGCTGCCTGCCGATCACGAACTGTGGACGCTGCCCAACGTGCAGATTTCGATGCACCTGTCGGGCCGCGCGCAGACCCGCATGTTCCAGCGGTCGGCGGCGCTGTTCGCGGACAACCTTGGCCGTTACGTGCGCGGCGAGGCGCTGGTCAACGAGGTCGACCTGGCGCTGGGTTACTGATCGCGCGCTCGGCGCTCAGCTGTATCTGGCGTGCGCCGCCGCGATCTTCACGTGATAACTGTTCGCGGCATAGCCCGCGCCGTTATAGCCCTTGGCAAAGGCGATGCAGGTCGCTGCGACGTTGCTGATCGCCTTGAGCGCGGTCACCAGCTTTTTGGAGGTGATGAACGCGGCGAACGCGTTGAGGTGCGCGGCCTCTGACACCCTCATCGCGTCCCAGAACGCCTCGACGGTCTCGAAGCCCGCTGCCTTGTGGTTGAACCCCATGATCTGCGCGCCGCCCACCGAGGCTGAGAGCAGCGCGGCTTGGCGGTCGAGCGCCATCGCCTTCCACAGCCGGACATATTCGCCCTGGCCGCCGATATAGAGCTTCCGGTCCCAGCGCGCGCTCGACAGATTGGGGTGGCTCGCGCGGAATTTCCCTTCGGTGTAGCGGTCGAAGATATGCGCTTCGAACAGGATCTTGGGCAGATGCGGGCCATCGAGAAACCCGCCGGGGCCGTCGAGCGCGAGAATATCGGCGCGCACGTCCTTGAACCAGCCGCCGCCGCTTTCGACCTCCCACACCGCGCGGATCTGGGCGATGGTGCAGCCCAGGGCCGTCGCGACCTGCTGGAAGTCCGCTGCGGTCAGACCGATCTTCGCCGCCGTTGCCGCCGGGCCCGTCGATCGCGCAATCCCCAGCGTGTCGAGCAGGCCGTCGACCGCGACGACCTCGGCCTGTGTGAAAGGCTTTCCGGCGCGCAGCGCCTTGATCGCGGAAAAGACAGGGGACCGGTCCATGTATAATGACCTCCGGTGCTGGGGCGACGCTTCGCGCGCAGCCGATAGCTTATCCGATCGCACGCGCAGATGAAGTTATGATCGGTTAATGCCCAATAATACTGCGCCAATTCCAACATTCACAGGCCTTTGAACGCGGCACCGGTCCGCGCCCCAAAGGCCGGTCCCGACCGCGGCAACGCGCGGGGCATCCGATGCGGGCTTTTGGCGGGTGACTCGGCAAATATTTGGGGTTATGCCTTGGGTCACACGGGGCTTGGGCTGCGGAGTCCATGGTTTCGCAACGCTTT
Source organism: Blastomonas sp. (assembly GCF_030373265.1). Classification (GTDB taxonomy): domain Bacteria; phylum Pseudomonadota; class Alphaproteobacteria; order Sphingomonadales; family Sphingomonadaceae; genus Blastomonas. Next base: position 12,450 of record NZ_JAUCZC010000009.1, on the reverse strand, counting down.
TTCCGCCCGGGCACCAAGCACAATGCACCGCCCGGTCATCCTTTCGGTCGCACGATTGCAACAATCTGCCAATTTCGGTTTCCGGGGGAGTTATCCATGACCAAAGCATCCGATCTGTTCATCCAGTGTCTGGAGGAGGAGGGCGTCGAGTATATCTTCGGCGTACCTGGCGAAGAAAATCTCGACATGCTCGATTCGCTCAGCCGGTCGACCCAGATCAAGCTGATCCTCACCCGGCACGAACAGGGTGCAGGCTTCATGGCGGCGACTTATGGCCGTCACACCGGCAAGACCGGGGTGTGCATGGCGACCTTGGGCCCGGGCGCGACCAACTTCGTCACCGCTGCGGCCTATGCGCAGCTCGGCGGCATGCCGATCCTGATGGTGACCGGCCAGAAGCCTATCAAGAAATCCAAGCAGGGTCGCTTCCAGATCCTCGACGTCGTCGGCATGATGAAGCCGATCACCAAGTTCACCCATCAGCTCGCCAGCGCCGACAACATCCCCAGCCGCGTGCGCGAGGCGTTCCGTCTGGCCGAAGAGGAAAAGCCCGGCGCGACGCATATCGAGTTTCCCGAGGACATCGCCGAGGAAAAGACCGATTCGGTTCCTTTGAAGCCCAGCCAGACCCGGCGGCCCAACGCCGACAAGAAGTCGATCCGCGCGGCGGTGACCGCGCTGGAAAAAGCCAAGTCGCCGATCCTGGTGATCGGGGCAGGGGCCAACCGCACGATGACCAGCCGCATGCTGCTGCAGTTCATCGAGAAGACCGGCATTCCCTTCCTCACCACCCAATTGGGCAAGGGCGTGATCGACGAGCGGCACCCCAAGTTCGTCGGCTGTGCGGCGCTCTCGGCGGGCGATTTCGTCCACCGGGCGGTGGAAGCGGCCGACCTTATCGTCAACATCGGCCATGACGTGATCGAAAAGCCGCCGTTCTTCATGCATCCAGGCGGCACCCCGGTGATCCACATCTCGTCCAAGACCGCCGAGGTCGACCCAGTCTATTTCCCCGAGATCGAGGTGATCGGCGATATCGCCAACGCAATCTGGCAGATGAAGGAAGACATCGTCCCCAATGGCGGATGGAAGTTCGACCATATGCTCGCCTTCCGCAAGGCTGAGGTCGATCACACCAAATCGCTGTCGGACGATGCGCGCTTCCCGATCTTCCCGCCCTATCTGGTGCAGCAGATCCGCGATGCGATGCCCGATGACGGCATCATCTGCCTCGACAACGGCGTCTACAAGATATGGTTCGCGCGCGGCTACGAGGCCTATCGCCCCAACACCGTGCTGCTCGACAACGCGCTCGCCACGATGGGCGCGGGGCTGCCGTCGGCGATGATGTCGTCTATGGTCTATCCCGACCGCAAGGTGCTGGCGATCTGCGGCGATGGCGGGTTCATGATGAACAGCCAGGAGATGGAAACCGCGGTCCGCCTCAAGCTCAACATGACCGTGCTGATCCTCAACGACAACAGCTACGGCATGATCCGCTGGAAGCAGGCGAACATGGGCTTTGCCGATTTCGGCCTGACCTATGGCAACCCCGATTTCGTCAAATATGCCGAGGCCTATGGCGCCAACGGCTATCGCGTCGAAAGCGCCGAGCACCTCAAGGAACTGCTCGCGCACACGCGCGACACGCCAGGGGTGCATCTCATCGATTGCCCGGTTGATTATTCGGAGAACGATCAGATCTTGAACATCGACATCAAGAAGATGGCGAAAGAGCTTTAAACAGAAATCCCCCTCTCCCCTTCAGGGGAGAGGGCCGGGGAGAGGGGAATGGACTTCCCGCTTCCCGCTTCATGCCAAGGGGGAGGGCGGCCCCCTCTCCCAACCCTCTCCCCTGAAGGGGAGAGGGCTATAAGGGACCCGCTATGACCACCCTCAAATCCGTCTATCCGCTCTATCTCAACAACGTCGCCCAGCAGCCGAACACCGATCTCGAGGTGACCGACAAGTTCACCGGCGAGGTCGCGTTTCGCGTCGCGCAGGCCGATGCCGCGACGATCGACGCTGCGATCGCGGGCGCTGTCGAGGCAGCCGAGCCGATGGCGCGGATGCCGAGCTATAAGCGGCAGGAAATCCTCAACCATTGCGTCACCCGGTTCAAGGAGCGGGCAGACGAGCTGGCCTATTCGCTGTGCGTCGAGGCGGGCAAGCCGATCAAGGATTCCGAAGGCGAGGTCAGCCGGCTGATCGACACCTTCCGCATCGCGGCCGAAGAATCGGTGCGGATGGCGGGCGAGGTCCAGACGATGGACATCAGCCCGCGCGCCAAGGGCTATCGCGGCATGTGGAAGCGGGTGCCGATCGGGCCGTGCTCGTTCATCTCGCCGTTCAATTTTCCTTTGAATCTTGCCGCGCACAAGATCGCGCCCGCGATCGCGGTGGGCTGCCCGTTCGTGATGAAGCCCGCCAGCCGCACGCCGTTGGGCGCGATCATCATGGGCGAGGTGCTCGCCGAGACCGACCTGCCCAAGGGCGCGTTCTCAATCCTGCCCGCCAGCCGCGATGGCGCCGACCTGTTCACCACCGATGACCGGCTCAAGCTGCTCTCATTCACCGGCTCGCCCGATGTCGGCTGGGACCTCAAGGCCCGCTGCGGCAAGAAGAAGGTCGTGCTCGAGCTCGGCGGCAACGCTGCGGTGATCATCGATTCCGATGCCAATCTCGACGATGCGATGGAGCGCGTGATCTTCGGCGCCTTCTACCAGTCAGGGCAAAGCTGCATCGGGGTGCAGCGCATTCTGATCCATGCCGATGTCTACGAAAAGTTCCGCGACATGCTGGTCGCCAAGGCCAAGACATTGGTCTCGGGCGACCCCAAGGACCGCGACACCTTTATCGGCCCGATGATCCACGTCAAAGAGGCGACCCGCCTGGACGGCTGGGTCCAGGAAGCGGTCTCACTGGGCGGCACATTGTTGTGCGGTGGCAAGCGCGATGGCGCGATGCTCGAGGCGACCCTGCTCGAAAACGTGCCGCACGAAGCGAAGATCGTCACCGAAGAGGCGTTTGGCCCGGTCGCGGTGCTTTCGAGTTTCACCGATTTCGGCAAGGCGATGAAAGAGGTCAACGCCAGCAAGTTCGGGCTGCAGGCAGGCGTGTTCACCCGCGACCTGTTCAAGATGTTCGACTGCTGGGACCATCTCGATGTCGGCGGAATCGTGATCAACGACGTCCCCAGTTTCCGCATCGACAACATGCCCTATGGCGGGGTCAAGGATTCGGGGCTGGGCCGCGAGGGCATCCGCTTTGCGATGGAAGACATGACCGAGATCCGCAACCTGCTGATCCGGGGCCAGTAGTCCGCCAGAGGGTTGCGCCGCCCGAGTGGGACCGCGCAACCCTGCCGACGTCGTTTGCTGAGTTAAGGCATCACAACCCCGCCCAGTGATGGCGCGGTGTTGAAGAAGTCGTGCGCCTCGCTGCCGATCGCGAGACCCAGCGGAACCCCGCCGATGTTCTCGCCATCGCGGCGCGGGATGCCGTCGAACCGCCAGTGGACGCCCAGATAGATCCGGCTGACCGAGTTTTCCCAGACCGCTTCGGCGAAATTGTCGAAGGTCTTGTCCACCCGGGTCCGGGTCGATCCATCGGGATCGCTGGCAATGCCGTCGAGCTCATCCGACACAAAGCTGAAGGTTTCCTTGGCGATCGGCGCGCTGTCGTGCGTCTCGACGTCGAGCACGTCCTTGAGCGTGATCGGCCCCGGCGCGGTGCTGAGCGCCAGCCGCAGCGTCTGGAACAGCGCCGCGCCGAAGGTGGCATGGCCCGAGGGGTAGGCAGGGAAGTTGGGGCTGCGGGTCATGGGCCCTGCGGTGTTGGTCTGCGGCGCGCCCAACGGTGCCCAGAACGGATCGCCACCCCGCACTGCATCCTCCTGGCGCAGCCCAACGACGGGCCGCCACAGGTCATAGACATACTTCCAGTGCCACGCGTCGATGCCGGAATCTGCCATCGCGACGTTGAGCTGGGCAAACAGCTCGGCGGCCTTGGGAATGTTCAGCGCCAGCGGCTCGATCACCCGGCGCGCGACCTGATTGTACAGCCGCGGCGGCACACCCAGGTTCATCGCGCCATCATAGCCCCAATAGACCCCGATGCGCTCCTGCTCTGCGCTCCGCTTGCCGCGCAGCTTCGCGCCATAGTCGCGGACTTCGTCGAAATCGTCGCGGTAGTCGGGGTTGTTGAGATAGTCGGACAGGCCGGTCCCCGGAAACGGATCGAGCGGCTGGTTCGATGCGCCGGTAAACCGCGTGACATTGCCCCACACCGGGCCCAGCCGGTTCTGCCCAGGCTGGAACGGGTCTGCCCGATGCTGGCCATAGACAGGGTCCGAGGGCTGGTTGGTGACGATATCGATATCCGAGCCATCTCCGGTCCGCGCATCGAGGATCGCCTGGCCGACCTGTTGGCCATATGCGAACCGCGCGGCGTTCACCGCCCCGGTCGAATCGTCGATATAGATGCCATAGCGCGGATACATCGCCTTGAGCGTGACCACCGCGGCGCCGGCGATGATGTCGGTCACGCTGCCGCCCGGTGCAGGGCCAAGGCCGTGGGCGATCGATTTCTTGCTCAGCCAGGCGGCGCCGGGATTGCCGCTGCTGAACGCAACCGCATCGTGAATGGCAAGATGAACGATCGCCATCGCCCGCGAGGTGCGGATCGGCCCGGGTTGCTGGGCATTGTTGAAGCCGCGGGTAAAGTCACGCCGCGAGCACTCCAAAAGTATTGCGTTCCAATACAGAACCGGATTCATGGTCAATTCCTTCAGACAAGCGTCATCGCTCTGCCAAATCAGGGCAGAGGAAACATAAGACACAGAAAAACGGCCACCAATCTGGTGACAGGTAACCGTATACGACTTTATTGTGTTGATGTGCGTGACGGCATCGAACAGGGCCCTTGTTCACGCGAGGTAATGCTACTGAGGTATGGGCCGAATCTATAGGACGGATACGACAGTTTTAGCATTAAACTTTGTTTAAGGACGTCTTTGGTCGGTCAGGCCGGGTAGGCGATGCCCAGCACTTCCCACTCCTTGGTCCCGCCCGGCAACGCCACCGTGCGCAGATCGCCTATCGCGGCGCCGCGCAGCGCGCGGGCGAGGGGGGAATTCCAGCCGATCCGGCCTGCGCCCGCGTCCTGCTCGTCATCGCCGACCAGGGTGAGGGTGCGGCGGTTGTCGTCCTCGTCTGCGATCTCGACCTCGGCGCCGAACCACACCTTGGAGTGGTCGGTCTGCGCGGCGGGATCGACCACCCTTGCTGCCTTCATCTTGCGCGCCAGCCGGTTCAGCTCGCGGTCGATCTCGCGCATCCGCTTGCGGCCATAGAGATAATCGCCGTTTTCGCTGCGGTCGCCATTGCCCGCCGCCCAGCTGACGATCTCGACGATCGCCGGCCGCTCGACGCCGAGCAGTTCGTCATACCGCGCCTTGAGCGCGGCGTAGCCCGATGGGGTGATGTAGTTGGGGCGGTCCATGGATGGGCTTTAGCAAGGCAGGGCGGACAAGGCGACGGCCTCCACCGTCATTCCCGCGAAGGCGGGGGTGAAGCTTCTGCTCGAACGATGCGCAAAAGCGTCGCCCCCGCCTTCGCGGGGGTGACGGAGCCTGGGATGGTCAGCCAGGCGAGTTCTTGCCCAGATAGCGTGTGAGCTTGTTGTTGCCGCGCATCGTCGACCGCTCGGGGTGCATCACGTCGTAGACCACCGCGTTCTCGAGCACGCGCTGGACATAGTTCTTGGTCTCGAAGATCGGGATTTTCTCGACCCATTCGACGATGTCGATGCCGCCGGTGCGCGGGTCGCCATTGGCGCGCAGCCACTTGTTCACGTTACCGGGACCGGCGTTGTAAGCCGCGACCGCGAGGGGATAGCTGCCGCCGAAATAGTCCATCATCCGCGCGAAATAGCCCGCGCCGAGCTGGATGTTGTATTGCGTGTCATCGGTCAGCGCGCCCAGCGAATAGCTCAGACCCATCTTGCCCGCCTGCTCGCGCGCGGTGCCCGGCATCAGCTGCATCAGCCCACGCGCGCCGGCGTGGCTGACCGCGTTCTGCGCATACTGGCTTTCCTGCCGGGTGATCGCGTGGATCATCGTCCAGTTGTTCTGGAAGCCTGGCGGTACCGGCATCTGCGGGAAAGCGAGCGATTGCAGATCGTCGACCCCCTTGGTGCGCGCTGCCTGGCCGACGATCACCGCAAGATCACGCCGTCCGATCTGGCGTGCCAGTTCGGCGGCCATCACATGTTCCTCGGGGGTTTTCGCGGAAGCGGCAACCGCACCAAAGAAGCGCCGCTGAGTGGGCCAGTCGCCGCTGCGTGCGATCACCTGGGTCGCCTGCACCAAACTGCTGGCGTTGAACCGTCCGCGATCGACTGCGCTCACCTGAACCCGCGGCGTCTCGGCAAAGGGAGCGATCGTCCGGCCCAGCCGCTCGGTGGCGAGCTGGCCGTAATAATGGTCAGGGTATTCCGCCGCCATTTCGAAATACCGGGTCGCTTCTGCCGTATCGCCCGCGGCAGCCGCTGCGCGCCCGGCCCAATAGAACCCCTTGGACCGGGTCTGCGGGGTGCGTGCGCCGCCGCCGTAGCGCGCGAACATGCCGATCGCGTCGCGCGGACGGCCAAGGTTCTGCAACGCCACCGTGCCGGCAAGCCAGGTCAGGCTGGTGTAATCATCGCGCACGCCCAGGCTTTCGTCGGAGATGTCGTGCCCTTGCGGGAACGCATCATCGACCTTGGAGGCGATGTCAAACGCGGTGCTGTATTGATTGTCATTGTTCGCGCCGCGTGCCTGCTGCAGCAGCAGTTCGTACCACGCTTCGGGATTGGTCGGACGATATTCGAGCGGCGGGCGGCTGGCGAGCAGATTGCGCGCCATCGGCCAGTTTCCGCTGTCGTTGAGCCGCTTGGCGCGCTGAGCCACGAAGCCTGAATCGCGCATCGCCTCGGCCCCGAGAGCGCCCGCGAGGCTGTCGGCGTCGGGCAGGTTCTTGAGCATCGCCAGCCGCGCCGCGAAAGTCGCGCGGCGTTCGGGCGAAACGAAGCCGAACTGTTCTTCGGCATCGGGCGTCGCCTTGGCCCACAGCAGGGCGTCCATCCGCGTGTCGTGATCGGCCAGCGTGAAATCGGTGCCAAAGCGGCTGAACAATTGCATCCTGTCCTGCGGCATCATCGTGCCGCCGCGCCAGGCCTTGGCCGCCTCGGCGCGGGCGGCATCGCGCTGGCCCATTGCATCGAGCGCCACCGCATGGCGGGCGCGACCGACATTGGTCAGCGGCGCGAACCGCGAGAAATACGATACCACCTCCTGCGGCGCTGCGGGGCTGATCCCCAGCGACTGCTCGGCGCTACGGCGAAGCTTGTCCTCATCGGGCCAGCCGGGGTTGGAAATGAGGAAGCTGGCGAAGGTGGAGAAGGTGTAATTGTTGGGGCTGGTGGTCAGCGACCGCCAGTTGGCGATGGTGCCCGACATGTCGGCTGGCATCGATTGCAGCAACTGCGCGCGGGCGCGGTCCCAGTCGCTGCCATCGCCCGATCGGCTGACCGGCGCGGGGGCCGCGGCATAATCTGCCGATTGTTCGCTCGCCAGACAGGCGGCTGGAATACCCAACAAAGGAAGGGCGATGAGTGCGGCCGTGCTGCGCGCAATTGCAATTCGTGAAACCATGCTGGACATCATGCGCTTTCGATCCTTATCAGGCGCTGAACACACATACGTGTCTATAGATATTCGTTCTTGCCCGATTTGCGGGCAAGGTAAAGGAGCTACCCGATGTTTTCCGGCTCAATTCCGGCCCTTGCGACCCCGTTCCGCGACGGAGCGTTTGACGAGCCGGCCTTTCGTGCGTTGATCGACTGGCAGATCGAGAACGGAAGCTCCGGACTCGTGCCATGTGGGACGACCGGAGAGGCTGCGACGATGTCGATCGAGGAGCATGATTACATCGTGCGCGTCTGCGTCGAACAGGCGGCAGGGCGCGTCCCGGTGATCGCCGGATGCGGATCGAACGATACCAAGGTCGCGATCGGCCATATGCACAACGCCAAGGCCGCCGGCGCCATCGCGGCTTTGGTGGTGCCACCCTATTACAACCGCCCCGGGCAGGACGGCGTCCGCGCCCATTTCAAGGCGCTGACCGAGGCGTGCGACCTGCCGATCATGCTCTATAATGTCCCTGCGCGCACCGTCACCGACATCAAGGTCGAGACGATGGCCAAGCTGTCGCGCTTTCCGACGGTCATCGGGGTCAAGGATGCCACCGGCGATCTGGAGCGGGTAAGTGCCCAGCGCGCGCAGTGCGGCAAGAAGTTCTGCCAGATGTCGGGCAATGACGAGCTCGCGCTGGGCCATCGCGCGATGGGCGGGGTGGGATGCATTTCGGTGACGGCCAATGTCGCGCCGGCGTTGTGCGCGCAGTTTCAGGCGGCGCTCGCCAAGGGCGACTACAAGGCGGCACTCGCGCTCAACGACCGGCTGTATCCGCTGCATTCGGCGATGTTCTCCGATGCCTCGCCCGGCCCGGTCAAATATGCGCTCAACCGCGTGCGGCCCGATTTCCTGCCCGATCTGCGGCTGCCGATGACCCCGCCCGACAAGAAGAGCCGCAAGACGGTCGATGCTGCGCTCGTCCATGCCGGACTGATTTGATGGCGCGACCCAAGCCCGAAACCTTCGACAAGACCAAGATCGTCGCCGAGAACCGGCGCGCACGCTACGATTACGCCATCGACACCGTGTACGAGGCGGGGATCGCGCTCACCGGAACCGAGGTCAAGGCGTTGCGATCAGGCCAGGGTTCGATCGCCGAAAGCTATGCCGAGGTGAAGGACGAGCAGATCTGGCTGATCAATTCGAACATCCCCGAATACAGCCACGGCAACCGCGAGAACCACGAACCCAAGCGCCCGCGCAAGCTTCTGCTGCACGCGCGCGAAATCGCCAAGCTGCACGGTGCGGTCAACCGCCAGGGGATGACGTTGGTACCGCTCTCGGTATTCTTCAACGGCCGCGGCCGCGCCAAGGTCGAACTTGCGCTTGCCAAGGGCAAGAAGGCGCCCGACAAGCGCGCCGCGACCAAGGAGCGCGAATGGAAGCGCGACCAGGGCCGCATCATGCGCGACAAGGGCTAGGGCCAGCCTGCAATCGAAGCGCAATCCGCCCCGGCTAGCCCTGGCGTTCCGACCGTCGAAAATAAACGTCGGTTCACGACATAGCGTGCGCCAGATCACGCGTGCGCGCTATGGGCTGTGGTGCACTGTCGTCGCTGCCCGATTCGCTGGCGAATTCGGGTAAACGTCGTTTTAATCCGCGATCGGCTATGGCCTTTTGCAGCGTCATTCCCACATGGAACGACGTCGCATTTGTCGCGATCAAAGAGTGCAAAAGGGTTTGGAGTTGACTGAGGGCCGGATCAGCCGCTGGGTTGGACGCAATCTGCCGACGCGCGAGAGCATGGAGCGCAACCGCTTCATCAAGCCCTTTGCCGCGCGCGTGCTGCGTTCGGAATTGTGGCGGTTTACCCGGCGCTCGGTTCCCCGCGGGGTGGCATTGGGGGTGCTGGTCGGCGTGATCATTCCGCTCGGTCAGATTTTCGCCGCCGCGTTGCTGGCGCTGCCGTTCCGCGCCAATGTGCCGGTCGCCGCGCTGACCACCTTCATCACCAACCCGTTCACCACGCCATTGTTCTGGCTGGCGAGCTATCACGTGGGCAGCTTCATCCTTCGTGTCGATGCGACCACATTCGGCCAGCCCGTGGCCACCGCGCTCAACCAGCCGCAGGTCGAAACCTGGATGGAATGGCTGACCGGCGCCGCCTCGATCACCGCGTTCGGTCTGGTGGTCGTGGCGATCGTCCTCGCCGCTGTCGGTTATGTGGCAAGCTCGATCGGCTGGCGGGTGTGGGTCGCGGGTAAGCGCCGGCGCAGGCTGGCGCGGGTCCGGCACCCCTGATCGCACAAGCTTGCGTTTGACCCGCAACTGCAATTTGTAACACGGCAAAACTTGCGCTAGCGTCGCACCCTTGATGCCAGGCCAGCAGGCCGCATGAAAGGGGCTCCGACGACCTTGACCACCACCCGTGCCCGCCCTGACCTTGACTGGCCGGAATGGTTGCCCGCAATTCCCGATCCCGATACGCCCGACGCTCGCATCACCGCGCTGATCATCGCCGGTGCCCTCATCGTCAGCGGTGGGCTGATCTGGCTTGCGCTGGGCGACTGGGTGCCGCTGATGCTGTTTGCTGCGGGGCTGGTCGGGCTGGCGGCGCTGATCCTGGTGTATCGCCGCCAATTCCCCGCGCGCGTGCGGGTACAGGCCGCTTTGCCCGACTGGTCGGTAACCCATGCCGCGACCGACCACCCGGTCATTGCGATTGCGATCACCGATGAGGCCGGGCGGATGATCTGTGCCAACCAGCGCTTTATCGACCTGTTCGGCGCCGAGACGGTGCCGCCCAAGCTGCCGCTGGCAGGGCAGGGCGGCGATCTGCTGGCCGAGGCGGGCCGTGCGGCCTGGCGCGATGGCCATGGCAAGGCCGCCGGGCTGGTGAGCTCGGGGAGCAACATCGATGCGCAGGTCCAGCGGGTCGGGCGCGGGCAGGATTATCTGCTGTGGCGGTTCGAGCCGGTGCAGCGGTTCGACCTCGCTGCCGAAGCCGATGCGATGTTGACAGGACGGCCCGGCCGCGCGCTGGGTGAGGGCGGTTTCATGGCCGCGGCGATCAGCCCGGAAGGCCGCATCCGCGCTGCCAACAGCGCCTTTGCCGCGCGTGCCGCGGGAGCAGAGGTCGGCAACGTCGTCGGACGCGATCTTGCCAGCTTCCTGCGCGCAGACGAACGCAACCGAATCTATTTCGAGCGCGAGGGCCGCAAGGGCGTGCCGCTCAGGCTGTTTCACCTGCCGCTGCTCGATCCGCTTTACAATACCGATCCCGAAGAGCGCGAAAAGGCGCCCGCTCTGGTCGTGCTGATCGACGAGGATGCGAGCGGCATGGATAAGGGCACGGCGCTGGGCTACGTCCAGACCCTGCTCGGGCTGCTGCCGGTGGGTCTGGCGATGACCGATCGCGATGGCCGTTTCCTATTCGCCAACGATGCGTTCCTGCGTGCTGCCGGGCTCACCGAGGGCGCACTGCCGCCATACCCGGGCGATCTGGTGGTGCGCGAGGGCAAGGGCGCGCTTGCCGATGCGGTGCGCCGCCACGCCAGCGGCCAGGCAATGTCCGCCGACGTCGCGCTGCGGCTGCGGCATCAGCCCGACGAGCCCGTGACGCTGTCGCTCGCAGGGCTGCGCGGTATGGGCGATGCCGCGGTGCTGCTGTCGATCAAGGACAATTCGGAGGAAAGCCGGCTCAAGCGGCAGGTCGCGCAGGCCAGCAAGATGCAGGCGATCGGCCAGCTGGCAGGCGGCGTCGCGCATGATTTCAACAATGTGCTGACCGCGATCATCGGCCATTGCGACCTGATGCTGATGCGCCACAGCCCCGGCGACAGCGATTATGACGACATCCAGCAGATCCGCAGCAACTCCAACCGCGCCGCGTCGCTGACGCGGCATCTGCTCGCGTTCTCGAGGCAGCAGACCCTGCGCCCACAGGTGCTGCAGCTGCCCGATATCGTCTCGGACACCTCCGAACTGCTCAAGCGTCTCATCGGCGAGAAGATCGTGCTCGAGGTTCAGCACGACCGCAATCTGGGGCCGGTGCGCGCCGACCCCGGCCAGCTCGAACAGGTCATCGTCAACCTCGCGGTCAATGGCCGCGATGCGATGCTGGCTAAGCGCCCGCCCGGCGGAACGCTGACCATCCGCACCCGCAAGGTGACCGCGGCCGAGGTGCGCGCGATGGCCAGCGATATCCTGCCGGCCGACGAATACAGCGCGATCCTGGTCGAGGACAGCGGCGTCGGTATTCCGCCCGACGTCCAGGCGCGTATCTTCGAGCCGTTCTTCACCACAAAGGATGTCGGCAAGGGCACCGGTCTCGGGCTGTCCACCGTGTATGGCATCGTCAAGCAATCGGGCGGTTACATCTTCGTCGATTCGGAGACGGGCAAAGGCACGACGTTCTCGATCTACTTCCCGGTCTATCGCGGCGGCGCGGTCGAGCAGCGCAGCCGCAAACCCGCCAAGGTCAGCAACGGCCAATGGGGCAACGCCCGGCTGCTGCTGGTCGAGGACGAGGACATGGTCCGCGCCGTCGCCGAACGCGCGCTGACCCGCCAGGGCTTCACCGTCGTGACCGCCACCGATGGCGAAGATGGGCTCGAGCGGCTCGCCGACAGCGGCCCTTTCGATCTGGTGGTCAGCGATGTCGTGATGCCCAATCTCGATGGTCCCGGCATGGCGATGGAGATGCGCAAGCGCATACCCAGCCTGCCGATCCTGTTCATGTCGGGCTATGCCGAGGAGACGCTGCGCCAGAGCAT
>NZ_JAUCZC010000008.1 GCF_030373265.1 Blastomonas sp. | reverse complement strand
ACTCGGGTTACCTGACCCGCCGTCTGGTCGACGTCAGCCAGGATTGCGTCATCGTCGAGGAGGATTGCGGTACCGAGAACGCGCTGGAAATGCGCGCGATTGTGCAGGGCGGCAGCGTCATCGCATCGCTGGGCGAGCGTATCCTGGGCCGGACTCTGGCCGAGGATATCTCCGACACCAAGACCGGTGAAGTCGTGATCGCCAAGGACACGCTGCTCGACGAAGCCAACATCACCACGATCGAGGCCCTGGGTCTGCAGGCAGCGCGCATCCGTTCGCCGCTGATCTGCGAAGCGACCATGGGTGTTTGCGGCAAGTGCTACGGCCGTGATTTGGCTCGCGGTACGCCGGTGAACATCGGAGAAGCTGTCGGCGTCATCGCTGCGCAGTCGATTGGTGAGCCGGGCACCCAGCTGACGATGCGGACCTTCCACATCGGCGGTGCGGCGCAGCTCAACGAAACCTCGAACCTCGAAGCGGTGGCCGATGGCACGCTGCAGTACCGGGATATCCCGACCATCGTGAACAAGCGCGGACAGCGCCTGTCGCTCGCCCGCAACGGCGAAATCGCGATCGTCGACAAGGAAGGCCGCGAACGTGCGGTCCACCGTATCCCGTACGGTACCGTGCTGCTGGTCGACGACAATGGCGTCGTCAATCTGGGCGACCGGATTGCCGAGTGGGATCCGTTCACCATGCCGGTGATCACCGAAAAGCAGGGTATCGTGAAGTATCAGGACCTGATCGACGGCAAGACGCTGATCGAGCAGACCGATGATGCCACCGGTATCGCGCAGCGCGTGGTCGTGGAATTCCGTGGATCGCTCAAGGCGAAGTCCAAGGAAGATCTGCGTCCCCGCCTGACCCTGCTCGACGATGATTCGGGCGAGGCTGCCCGCTACATGCTGGCAGTCGGTGCGATGCTGTCGGTCGAGGAAGGCCAGAAGGTTGAAGCAGGCGATGTTCTCGCCCGTGTCAGCCGCGAGGCCGCCAAGACCCGCGACATCACCGGCGGTCTGCCGCGCGTTGCCGAACTGTTCGAAGCGCGCAAGCCCAAGGACAATGCGATCATCGCAAAGGTCTCGGGCCGCATCGAATTCGTCCGTGACTACAAGGCCAAGCGCAAGATCGCGATCCACCCGGAAGAGGGTGAATCGGTCGAGTATCTGGTGCCCAAGTCCAAGGTCATCGACGTGCAAGAAGGCGATTATGTCAAGAAGGGCGACAACCTGATCTCGGGCTCGCCTGACCCGCATGACATCCTTGAAGTGCTCGGCGTGGAAGCGCTGGCCGAATATCTGGTCAGCGAAATCCAGGAGGTCTATCGTCTGCAGGGCGTGAAGATCAACGACAAGCACATCGAGGTGATCGTTCGTCAGATGCTGCAGAAGGTGGAAATCACCGACGGCGGCGACACCACCCTGCTGCCGGGCGAACAGCTCGATCGCGAGGAAATGGACGAGTACAACGCGCGTCTCGACGCGGGCAAGAAGTTCGCGGAAGGCAAGCCCGTGCTGCTCGGCATCACCAAGGCTTCGCTGCAGACGCGTTCGTTCATCTCAGCGGCGTCGTTCCAGGAAACCACCCGGGTGCTCACCCAGGCGGCGGTCGAAGGCAAGCGTGACTCGCTGATCGGCCTGAAGGAAAACGTCATCGTGGGTCGTCTGATCCCGGCAGGTACCGGTGCGGGCATGAACCGCATGCGCATCGCCGCCAACAGCCGTGATGCTGCGCTTCGCGCCCAGCAGCGCGCGCTGCAGCGGGCGATGGCAGCCGCGAACGAAGTCGAGGCGGCTCCCGCCCCGGCGCCGGTCGCAGCCGAGCCTGAAGTGGCGGATACCGACGCGGAATAAGGGCTGTCTCCCCGGCTGAGACCGGGGAGCAACCGCTTTTGCAAACACAAGAAACCCCGCCGGAAGCGATTCCGGCGGGGTTTCTTGTGTTCGGTCCGGCTGACTACGCCAGCTTGGTCGCGCTCTTAGGTCGAGCGCTGATCGTCAGCCTTCGGTCAGAGAATGCCGAAAACGAGCAGGGCGATGACCAGCAGTCCGGGGACGCCCAACAGCCACAAAATGATGCCTTTTCCCATGAGGATTCCTTCTTTGAAATGCGTCGGCGACCGGCGGGGGCGAAGGCCAGCCTGGCACGAACGCGGTTAAGCCTGTCTCGGCAAGGACAGCGCGTATGCCTGCGACTGAGGTGCTGCGGCGCGCTTGATCACTTTACCTTCGCGGCGGGGATTGGTTCCCTGATGATGGCGCAAAGCCGGTTGCGCAGGCCTGCTCAGAACGGATTGAGCGTATAGCCCTGCTGCTGGAGCAGCGCATGCGCGGTCATCGCCGACAGAGACATCTTGACCCCCGGCGCAAGATCGGCGCGGATGATGCCCTGCGCCGCCGCGCTCTGGCCGCACAGATGGATCTCTGCTCCGGCCTCGATCAGCGCGGCAATCGCCGCAAGATTGGCGTTGGCCGCGCCGTCATGCTTCTTGCCATAGGGCGCGGCAGTGGTGAGATCGAAGCTGGCCGGGCCATGGACGACCACCGCCACCCGCACCGCATCGCGCGGCACCCCGGCCTCGGCGTGCATGTTGATGAACCGCGCTGCGCTTTCGAGCGTGCGGTTGAGGCTGCCGGGCTTGGCGGCTTCTGCAACATCGAAGGCGACGCTGAACGTCGCGTTGGCGGGCAGCGGCTCATGGCCTTTGACCGTCGCGACCGGACCGAAGTCCGCGATCACCGTTCCGGCGTGAAAGCCCGCACGCATTGCGTCCTGCGCCTTTACCGGGGTTGCGCCCATGCTCAACGCCAAAGCCATTGCCGGCAATCCGATATGAGATGACGTTAGACGCGACATGCAATTCTCCTCCTGTTTGGGGGAGGGTATCAGTTTGCCGCGTCGGTTGCATCCTCCTGCAGAGCGGGGGAGGGATCGCCCTCGAGCAACTTCCGGGCGAAGTCGGCAAGACCAGTGTCGTGCGGATGGTTGAGCAAAGGCCCCAGGGTCTTGCGCGCCATCTCCTTGTCGCCCGCATGGATTTGGTAATGCGCGAGCGCTACCCGGAGTTCGGTATCATATGGCGCCAGCATCAGCGCCTTTTCCAGCCCCTGCACCGCGATTTCGGGCGGCTGCTTGTTCTCCGCGACGAAGGTCCGGTAAAAGAAGGTCAACGGGATCGGGTTGTCGTTCTCGACCTTGTTGGCGGCACCCACGGCGACGCGGACCTTGGGCCACAGGCTGCCGCTGCTGTCATCCTCGGCCTGCCGGAACAGCACGTACATCTTCTGGATCAGCGCATTGATCGCCTGCGGGTCACCGGCCAGTGCGCGGTCCGCCGCGGCCAGTGCGCCGGCGTCGTTCCCGGCGTCAAATTCGGCTTCGGCCAGCGCCGTCTGGACGAATGGATCATCGGGATAGTTCGCTGCAATCTTGCGCGCCATCTCGACTACCACCAAGGCTTGCTCCGGGTCGACGCCACGCTTCGATCGCATCATCACCGGCAACATCGCGGCCTCTGCCGTGGGTAACCGACGCACGCCGATCGCGGCGGTTTTGATGCGGTCGGCGCCCAGGTTGAAATAGCTCATGCTGCGCGACTTCATGTAGCGCTCGAGCTCCTTGTCGAGCGCAGCCAGATCGCCGAACGCACTCGCCGCTGCCGCATCCTCGCCCTCGCCGCTGTTCAGTCGGCCGAGATAGTCGTCGATCTGGCCGGGGCGTTTGCCCGACAGCATCAGGTAATGAAACAGCAGCCAGCTGCGGCCGTAAAATGCGTCATAGCGCCTGGACGTACTCTCGCGGTATTTGCGGGTACTCAGCATCATCTCGAGCGGCACGTCCTGCGCATAGAACAATTCGGCGGCGCGGTGGGTGGCGGGCAGGCCCAGGCCGACCGACCCGTCCTTCTCGAACTTGGCGGTGGAATAGAATTCGGCAAAGCCCTCGGTGAACCACAAGGGTGCCGATCCGGAAAACACGCTGTACATGAAGTGATGGGCATATTCGTGGAGCAGAAGCTGCTCGCCCTGGCTCACGCGATCGCTCTGGTTGGAGCCATCGACACGGGGAACAAAGGCCACCGATCCACCGGCGCGAGACTGATAGAAGCCCTGGATGTAGCGGTTGCTGGTGCCCAACAGCTTGCGCACCTGTGCCGCGTCGCGCACCACAAACACCGTCAGCCTGTTGGACGGCGACGTCGGCTCGTCGGGTATCTTGTAGAGCGCAAGCATCGCCGAGCGATAGCGCTCGAGCATGTCGGTGAAGGCATGCACCTGTTTTTCGCCCTGATCGGCATAGACCAGGAAATTGGCGCTCGAGGCTTCATGCCATTCGGCGAGCGCAGCGGTTGGCGCGGCCAGGGTTGCAGCCATCGCCACTGCAAGCCCGGACGCCAGCCAGCGCCGGATAATCCACCCCATCTTGCTCGCTCCCCCTGTATGCAGGAGAAGGCTATAGCCCGCGCATTCCGCCCGCAACCCCCTGAAATGGGGGTGCGGGCGGCGGTCCCTGAGCGGGGAGGGGACCTGAGGTTTATGCGATCAGCTTGGCAGCCGTCCTTGCAACCTTGGCACCCAGATAGCGTGCACCATCCAGATCGATCGGATGCGGCTGGCGCGATTCATCGCCGCCGGCAATCGTGCTGGCGCCATAGGGCGAACCGCCGATGATCTCGTCATTGTTGAGCTGCCCCTGGAAGCCGTAGTCCAGACCGACGATGGTCAGGCCATGGTGCAGCAGGTTGGTCAGGATCGAGAACTGGGTCGTCTCCTGCCCGCCATGCTGGCTGGCGGTGGAGGTGAACGATGCACCCACCTTGCCGACCAGCGCGCCCTTGGCCCACAGGCCACCGGTACGGTCCCAGAACGCCGCCATCTGGCTCGACAGGCGGCCGAAGCGGGTGCCGGTGCCGACGATGATCGCATCATAATCCGCCAGTTCGTTGGGGTCGGCGACTTCGGCCGGCTGGTCGAGCTTGAAGCCATTGGCTTTGGCGCTTTCTTCCGGAACCGTCTCAGCCACGCGCTTGACGGTGACATCGGCGCCTTCGCCGCGCGCACCTTCGGCAACGGCCTCGGCCATCGCTTCGACATGACCATAAGTGGAATAATAGAGCACAAGAACTTTTGCCATGGGACGTCTCCTTTGAGGGAAAATGAAAAGGGGTGTCCCGCCGCCAAGAGGGGGAAGCGGCGGGACGGGGGGACTTAGGGGTTCCGGGTTTCTGCGATCAGAAACTCGGCGTCTTCTATAGCCGAGACGGTGATCTCGGTCTCGCGGGTGATCGCGGCGGCATCGCGCGGGCCGATTGCGACCCCGTTCACCGTCACGTTGCCCGCCGACACGACTAGATACGCAGACATGCCGTCAGCGATCCGATGCGTGATGCTGTCATTTGCCGTCAGCGTCGCGCCCGACAGCCGGGCATCGGCGCGGATCATCAAGGCTCCCGCCGCGATGTCCTCGTCACGGCCACTGGCGAGCACCTCGAGCTTGCCCGAACGGTCGCCCTTGGGGAACTGCTTGGCGTCCCAGCGGGGCTGCCCGCCCGGGGCATCGGGGATGATCCAGATCTGGAACAGGCGGGTTTCCTCGCCTTCCAGGTTGAACTCGCTGTGCGCGACGCCGGTGCCCGCGCTCATCACCTGGACATCGCCCGCCTCGGTCCGGCCTTCGTTGCCCAGGCTATCGCGATGGGTGATTGCGCCGGTGCGGACATAGGTGATGATTTCCATGTCGCGGTGCGGATGGGTGGGAAAGCCGCTCTTGGGAGCGATCTCGTCGTCATTCCACACGCGCAGGGCTCCCCAGCCCATGCGGGCGGGATCATGATAGCCGCCGAACGAAAAATGGTGGCGGGCATTCAGCCAACCGTGGTTGGCATGGCCCAGCGAAGAAAAATCGCGCTTCTCGATCATGTCACTTGCTCCTTCGAGGCACCTCGTTCAACGCCGGCGCCTTGGCTTGAGCAAGAGATAGGGCAATGGTATCGTTTCCAAAATAGCCAGTTTGGAAAAGGATTGTTTCGGATATGCGCTTACCGGACTTCGAAGCCTGGGCGGTGTTCGCAGCCGTTGCCGACACCGGCAGCTTCACCGCAGCGGCCGATGCGCTCAGCCTGTCCAAGGCCAAGGTGTCCAAGGCGGTGTCGCGGCTCGAGGCGGAGCTGGGCACGGTGCTGTTCCACCGCACATCGCGGCGACTGTCGCTGTCGGCGGCGGGGCGCTCGCTCGTCGACCACGCGCGCCGGATCCGCCTGGATGGCGAGGCAGCGGTCGAAGCCGCACGGGACGAGGCATCTTTGCTTTCGGGAACGGTGCGGATCGCGGTGCCAATGAGCTTCGGCCTGCGCGCGGTCGCGCCGCTGGTGGCCAGGTTCATGGCGCTGCACCCCGGCATTGTCATCGACATGCATCTGTCCGACGCGCGGGTCGATCTGGTCAACGAGGGGTTCGACCTTGCGCTGCGCATCGCGGTGTTGCCAGATAGCAGCCTGCGCGCGATCCGGCTGCGCCGCGTGCAGATGTACCTGATCGCCTCTCCCGATTATTGCGCACGCCACGGGACGCCCCGGCATCCTGCCGAGCTGGAGGGGCACAGGGCGGTGCACTACGCCAATGCCGCCCAGCCGGGCGTCTGGATCATGACCGGCCCTGGCGATGACAGGGTGCAGGCGCGGGTCAACCCGGCGCTGGTGGTCAACAATGCCGATGCCGCGATGCCGGCGGTGCTGGACGGGCTGTGCATTGCAGCGTTGCCTGATTTCTTCTGCGACGACGGGGTGGCGCAGGGACGACTGGTGCGGCTGCTGCCCGACTGGCGGTTCGACGACACCACGCTCAGCATCGTCACGCCGCCATCGCCACACCGACCGGCGCGTGTGGAAGCGCTGATCGCCTTTCTGCGCAGCGAGCTACCGGCAGCATAAGTTGATCTCGACGCGATTTTGTTACCAATTGGAAACCATATCGGTTTAGCTAACAAAAATGCGACGGACCGTTGATGTCCGTACGGTCGGTCAAAAGCCGAGTCTTTTCCGCATATTGCGGCCCGATGGCCGGATTGCGCTCGAGCGACTGGCCAGGGTTTACCCAAAATTAACCTTTTGCCCCCAAATCTTTTATGGTTAATGTTTTCCACGTCGATCCGTTCTTGGGTCTAGATGACTGAACGGTGCCGATGGCACGGGCGAAAAGGGGCTGCACATGCGGGTGCTTTTGATCGAAGATGAACCGACCACGGCAAAGGCGATTGAGCTTATGCTCACCACCGAAGGTTTCAATGTCTACACCACCGACCTCGGCGAAGAGGGGCTGGATCTGGGCAAGCTGTATGATTACGACATCATCCTGCTCGACCTCAACCTGCCCGACATGCACGGCTATGACGTGCTGAAAAAGCTCCGCGTCGCCAAGGTGCAGACGCCTGTGCTGATCCTTTCGGGCATTTCGGAGATGGACAGCAAGGTCCGCTCGTTCGGCTTCGGTGCCGACGATTATGTCACCAAGCCATTCCATCGCGAAGAACTGGTCGCGCGCATCCACGCCGTGGTGCGCCGCTCCAAGGGTCATTCGCAAAGCGTCATTCGCACTGGCAAGCTGGCGGTCAACCTCGATGCCAAGACCGTCGAAGTCGACAGCGCCCGCGTTCACCTGACCGGCAAGGAATATGCGATGCTCGAGCTGCTGAGCTTGCGCAAGGGCACCACGCTGACCAAGGAAATGTTCCTCAACCACCTCTATGGCGGGATGGACGAGCCCGAACTCAAGATCATCGACGTGTTCATCTGCAAGCTGCGCAAGAAGCTGGCTTTGGCCTGTGGCGGTGAAAACTACATCGAAACCGTCTGGGGCCGCGGCTATGTGCTCCGCGATCCCGAAGCCGATGGCGAAGTCATCGCGGCCTGAGGCGCGTTCACATCGACATTTTAAAAAGGGCGGCGGGCAACCAGCCGCCCTTTTTGTATCCGCTATGCGCGGATGGACGCGCAGTCCCTTGTCATCAGCGTCCCGCGCGCTAACGCTCCGGTCTTATGGCGACCACGACCCCGCAGCATCCGTATCGCACCCACGCTCGCGTGCTCAGCGCGTCGCTGGTCGGCACTGCGGTGGAGTTCTACGATTTCTATATCTACGCCACTGCGGCCGCCCTCGTCTTCGGCCCGCTGTTCTTCCCGTCCGAAAGCGCCTCGGCGCAATTGCTGCTGAGCTATATGAGCTTTGGCCTGGCGTTCTTCGCGCGGCCGGTGGGCGCGGTGGTGTTCGGCCATTTCGGCGACCGTATCGGGCGCAAGTCGACGCTGGTTGCCTCGCTGATGCTGATGGGAGGTTCCACCCTGCTGATCGCGTTCCTGCCGACCTACCAGATGGTCGGCTGGGTGGCGCCGTTGCTGCTGTGTACCTTACGGTTCGGCCAGGGCTTCGGGCTGGGCGGCGAATGGGGTGGGGCGGCGCTGCTGGCGGTCGAGAACGCGCCACCGGGCTGGGCCGCGCGCTTCGGCATGGCACCGCAGCTGGGCGCGCCGGTGGGCTTCATCGCCGCCAACGGGCTGTTCCTGCTGCTCGGCCTGTCGCTGACCGACGAACAGTTCGTCGCCTGGGGCTGGCGCGTGCCGTTTCTGGCGAGCGGGATATTGGTTGGGCTGGGGCTTTGGGTACGACTCAAGATCAGCGAGACCCCCGATTTCGCCGAGGTGTTGGCGCGCGACAAGCCCGCGCCGGTGCCGGTGGCCGAGCTCTTCCGCAACCATCTGCGCGCGACCTTTGCCAGCACCTTCGCGGTCGTCGCATGCTTTGCGATCTTCTATCTCTCGACCGCGTTCGCGCTGGGCTATGCCACCACCGCTCTGGGGCACAACCGGGTCGATTTCCTGCTGGTGCAGCTGGGCGCGATCCTGTTCCTGGCGCTGGGCATCGTGCTGTCGGGCTATCGCTCCGATGCCACCAGCAGCGGGCGGGTGCTGATGATCGGCTGCGCGGCCACGATCGGCGTCGGGCTGCTGTTCGGGCCACTGCTGGGCTCGGGCTCGCTCTGCCTGGCATGGGTGGCGCTGTCGATCGCTTTGCTGGTGATGGGCTTCGTCTACGGCCCATTGGGCGCGTGGCTGCCGCAGCAGTTTCCCGCGCGCGTGCGCTATACTGGGGCCTCGGTCGCGTTCAATGGCGGCGGCATCATCGGCGGCGCGCTCGCCCCGATCGCAGCGCAGGCTTTGGCGGACAGGGGCGGCGCGGATGCGGTCGGGCTGTATCTCGCGGCGGCGGGCGTGCTCAGCTTTGCCGGGCTGTGGGCGCAGCGGGGAAGGGCCGCGGGTTAGCAGCCGGTCAGGGGTATTGCTGGCGGGCGTGCAGCACAGCCGTGATGACGATCGCGTCCTGCTCAATACTGTAGATCAGCAGATAATTGGGGTGCACGATCGCCTCCCGAGTACCAGCGACGCGACCTGGACGATGCATTTGGGGAAATTCCAGCAACTGCTTGGCACAACGATCAAACAGGTTCTTAAGCCGGTCAGCGGCATCGGGGTTCCGATCGGCAATGTAACCGATGATGTCGTCGTGGTCTGCTAGGGCTTCAACTGTCCAAATCAGCCGCACGCTGCCGGGCCTTTGCTATGATTTCCTCCGCCCGCGCCATCACCTCTTCATGCGGAACGCGAGGCGCGGTGGATTGCAGCGAACGTTCCACCTTCGCGCGGAACCACGCATCATACGCCGCCTCTTCCTCGGACGAGGCGAATTCGGATTCGATGGGCGAGTATTTGACCATAAACTCAGTCTATCACATCGCCCGCCAGCCGCAATAAGGTCAGCTTTGCCTTGCCGACCACGCGTTCGGCGTCGATCTCGAAGCCTGATACCTCGAGCTTTTCCGACTTGGCCGTCTCGACGCTGATCCAGGTCGCAGGCGCGAACCAGCCCAGCCGGGCCAGCTTGTCGAGCGCCACCGCGCCTGCACCCGTCGCATAAGGCGGGTCGATCAGCACCACGTCGAACGGCTTGAGCGCCGGTCCCAATGTCAGCGCGGAGCTAGGGCGGATTTCGGCGCGGTGGTCGGCGTCAAGCGCGCGGATGTTGGCGCGCAGCACGTCGATCGCGGCGCGGTCCTGCTCGACGAACACGCATTTGGCAGCCCCACGCGACAGCGCCTCGATCCCCAGCGCGCCCGATCCTGCAAACAGGTCGAGCACCGACAGTTCCTCGAACGACCCCAACCGGCTGGTGAGCATCGAAAACAGGGTTTCACGGGTACGGTCTGCGGTGGGGCGGGTGGTGTCGCCTGCCGGGGTCTTGAGCTTGCGGCCCCGCCATTCGCCCGCGATGATACGCAGCATCCTATCCCTCCACCTTGACGGGAGAGGGGGAGAAGTCTTTCATCATTTCAACGTGTTCCTGAAGGTGATCAGATCATGCCGGCGCACCTCTTCGAGCGCGCCGGGCTCGAGCCCTTCAAGCAGGAAAGGGCCATAGCGGGTGCGGATCAGGCGCGAGACCTTGAGGCCGAGATGCTCGAGCACGCGGCGGACTTCGCGGTTCTTGCCCTCGGTCAGCGTCATCTCGATCCAGCCGTTGCGCCCGGTGCGGCGTTCCAGATTGGCGTCGATTTTGCCATAGCGGATGCCTTCGATGGTGATGCCGTGGATCAGGTCCTCGAGCTGGCTCTGGCTGACTTCGCCGAAAGCGCGCGCGCGATAGGTGCGTTCGACCCCGGTGGCGGGCAGCTCCATCTGGCGCTTCAATTCGCCATCGTTGGTCATCAGCAGCAGCCCCTCGGTGTTGAGGTCGAGCCGTCCGACGGGCATCATGCGGGGCGCTTCCGGTGCGACGCGGGCGAGGTGATCGTAGATCGTTTCGCGCCCGGTAAAATCGCGCGCTGCGGTGAGCAGCCCGGCGGGCTTGTGGAAACGCCACAGTTTCGCGGGTGCGGGTTCCTTGACCGCTTTGCCGTCCACCGTGATCCCGTGCAGGCTGGTGAGTACCGTGGCAGGCGTGGTGATCGCGACGCCATCGCGCGCCACCCGGCCACCCTCGATCATCCGCTCGATCTCGCGCCGGCTGGCGATCCCGGCGCGCGCCAGCAGCTTGGCGATGCGCTGGCCCTCGCCCAGCGCGGACGTCGTCTTGCGCGCGGCGGGTTCGGGTGGGGTCTCGCTTTGTTGAAGCGGATCGAATTTCGGTTTCCGGGGGGGCATGGCCGCTGCTATAACGAGGAAGGCGCCGCGCGGGAACGCAAGAATTGCCTGCTGCGTATTTCCGTTTGACGCTGATGCCCCTGCCCGAAAGTCTTCATATGCTTTTTTCGCGGTTCACCCGGTCGATCAAGACCATTCTGATCGTCGAGGACGAGCCGCTGGTGGCATTCGACAACGAACTGCGGGTGGTCGATGCGGGATACCGGGTGGTGGCCACGGTCGATACCGAAGGCGAGGCGATCGCGCTGCTCGAGCGCGAATCGATCGATCTCGTTCTCGCCGATGTCAACCTGTCGGGGGGTGGCAGCGGGATCGAGGTCGCTCGGGTGGCCAGCGGGCTCAACATCCCGGTGCTGTTCGCCACCGGCACGTGTCCTGGTGGTGCCCAGCAGTACGCGATCGGCTGCCTGAACAAGCCCTACAGCGCGGCCGAACTGGTCGGCGCGATCGAGGCGGTGGATCGGATGATCGGGGGCAAGACACCCAAGACGATGCCTGGCCCCCTCAGCCTGTTTACCGTTTAGAAAACGCTCGGCCCTGGTTGCCGAAGCTGGTCGGATCGGCATCACCCGGTCCGTCGTTTTCGTCCGAGTCCAGTTCGCCCAGCGGGCTTTCCTCATCGTCATCATTGCGCTCGCCATCGAACGCGCTGCGATCGATGTTTCCGGACTGCACCATCTGGTTCATGTGATCGACCAGATCCTGCTCGTCCTGCGGAACGACCGACAGGCCAGGGGAGCCGCCCTTTTCGCTGTCCTCGCTGGGATCGTCGCCGCGGTGGAGTGCATCCTCGGCGACGTCATGCGCCTTGGGGTTGCCGCGTTGCGACTGGTTGATGGTGCCGAAGCCTTCGGTTTCGGGGGTGTCTGCCATAATCTGCGTCCTCGGATGTGCGACAGGATTGCCTGCCGCACATACGCGAAAGCCGGACGGACGTTGCGAACCCCATGATGCTTCCAGCGCTGTCAGACGCTGGCAGGGGCGAGCCTCGGGCTGAGGAAGTGCACAACTGCGAGCGCGAGCAGATAGGCGCTGGCGCAGATCGCGAACAGGATCTCGTAGCTGCCGGTGCTGTCGAGGATATAGCCGGTGAACAGCGCCATCCCCATGCCGCCAAGCGCGCCGACGGTGCCGCCGATCCCGATCACCGATCCCACCGCGCCGCGCGGGAACATGTCCGAGGGCAAGGTATAAAGATTGGCAGAGAACGCCTGGTGCGCCGCAGTGGCGAGCCCGATGATCAGCACCGCGCCCCAGAGGCTGTCGATGCTTTGCGCAAACCAGATCGGCGTGACCGCCACCGCGCACAGCAGCATCGTGATCTTGCGCGCGAAATTGGGGGTACGTCCTGCCTTGATCAGCCGCGACGACATCCAGCCGCCAAAGACCGAACCGCCATCGGAGATCAGGTAGATCGCCGCGAGCGGCAGCCCGAAGGTCCTGAGATCCATGTCATAGCGTTCGAACAGATAGCCCGGCAGCCAGAACAGGAAGAACCACCAGATCGGATCGATCAGGAACTTGCCCAAGGCATAGGCCCAGGTTTCGCGCTTGGATAGCAACCGGCTCCAGCCGATCTGCTCGACCGGGTCGGCCGGGTCCTGCTGGATCCAGGCGAGCTCTCCGGCCGAAACGCGCTTGTGCTCGGACGGGTGGCGATAGATCGCCCACCAGGCGATCAGCCAGACGAGACCGAAAATGCCGGTGATGTAGAACGCCTCGCGCCATCCGAACCACAGAACGAGCAGGGGGACGAGCAACGGGGTGATGATCGCGCCGACATTGGCGCCGGCGTTGAACAGTCCGATGGCAAAGGCGCGCTCGCGCTGCGGAAACCAGTCGGTGACCGCGCGGATGCCGGCGGGGAAGTTGCCGCTTTCGCCGATGCCCAGGCCGAAGCGCGCTATCGCAAAGCTGGTCACGCCGGTGGCAAGGCCATGCGCCATATGGCCGATGGTCCAGATGACGATCGCCACCGAATAGCCCAGCCGCGCGCCGACGACATCGACGATGCGACCAAAGCCGACATAGCCGATGGCATAGGCGACCTGAAACCAGAACACGATGTTGGCAAAGTCGCTTTCGGTCCAGCCGAACTCCGCGACCAAAGTGGGCTTGAGTACCCCGATCATTTGCCGATCGATGTAGTTGATGGCCGTTGCCGCGAACAGCAGGCCCACGATCACCCAGCGATAGCGACCGGCATTGGCGGCTGCGGCAACCACAGGCGGCGTGCCGGCGTCGGCGCCGTGGTTCGCAGAGGCATCTGTCGTGGGGGCATCAACCATCTTCACTCTCCCTGTGGGGTGCGGCCAGGCTTTTGCCGGTCCGCCAACGCGTCTTTTAGCGGGGTGTGGCCGCGACCACCCGGCAGCGAACGTCGCCGCAGCCCTCGAATATGGCGGTAAACGCCTGTCCGATACGGATCTCGTGGACCCCGGTAATCGCTCCGGTCGAAACCCACAGGCCCTCTGAGACATCGACACCGCGTTCGATCAGATGGTTCAGCAGGAAGCGGACCGCGCCATAGGGCCCGTCGAGCATGTTGGCTGCGGTCGCCGTGCCGACGACCGCGTCGTCGATCTCGCTGCGTACGCGAATCGCACACAGGTCCAGGTCGCGCCAGCCATCGAGGGCGGGCCCTTGCACAAGGCCGGCGTTGTTGCCGAAATCCGAAACGGTCACCAGCGGACCATCGGTATTGATGCCGGGATAAGGCGAGCTGGCGATTTCGATGCCCAGCCGGACATCGTCAAGCAGCAGCCTGGTCCCCGCGTCGTCGGTGGGCACCGCGCCTGAAAACCCTGGCGCGACATGCAGCAGCATCTCGGCCTCGCCCGCGGCAAACCCGCCTTCGAACACCGGCATGTCAGGAACCGTGCCATCGGCAGCGTCAATGACCGAATCGGCGAAGATCGGGCCCGACAGCCGGTTTATGCCCAACTGTCCGTCGAGCGGCGGATTGATCCGGCCAACCTTCCAGCCGACGACCGTGCGCCCATCGATCACGATCGCGCGATCCTGGATGGTATAGGCCGTTTGCAGCGCCTCGGGCTTGACCCCGGGATAGCTGTGCAAAGCCCGCGCTTCTCGGCGCGCACTGACAAACGCCATGGCAACATCATCGGCCTGCGTGTTCACCGTCAACTCGTTCCCCATCCCGATCTTTAGTCCTTCTCTTGTCCGGCTGCGTAAAGGAAACCGGTGTCATTCGCAAGTGGCGGTGTCTTCAGGCACCGGATTGTCACAGCGTCACGCCCCGCTTCCAGATCGCGATGGCGCGCTGTCCGGCGCGTTCCGCCGTGGTTTTGCTGCCGCTTGCAATGGCTATCAGCTCATCCAGAAAGGCGGCGTCGGCGACCCGTGGCCCCGCCCTCAGCACCAGCGAGGCATCGAAATCGATCCAGTGCGGTTTCGACGCGGCGAGGGTGTGATTCGATGCGATCTTGACCGTGGGCACCGGGAACCCCAGCGGCGTGCCGCGCCCGGTGGTGAACAGGACCAAGGTGGCGCCGGCGGCTGCCAGAGCGGTCGAGGATACCGCATCGTTGCCGGGGGATTCGAGCAGCGCAAGGCCAGGCGTCGTCGCCTGCTCGCCATAATCGAGCACCGAAGTCAGCATCGCTGTCCCGGCCTTCTGCACCGCGCCTGCGGATTTTTCCTCCAGCGTGGTGATCCCGCCTGCGATGTTGCCGGGCGATGGGTTCTCGGATACGGGCAGACCCTGGTCGAGATAATAGGCCTTGAACCGGTTTATCAGCGCGGCTGCTGCCTCAAAGGTTTCAGCATCCCTGGCACGATCCAGCAACGCCTGCTCGGCGCCGAAAATCTCGGGGATCTCGGTGAGGATCGGCGTGCCGCCACACGCGGCCAGAGTCTCGCTGAACCGGCCGAGCAGCGGATTGGCGGTCAGGCCGGAAAAGCCATCCGATCCGCCGCATTTCAGGCCCACGACGAGCGCGGACATGGGGAGGGGCTCGCGCTGCTGCATCGATGCGTTGGCGACCAGTTCGTCGACCAGCACCGCTGCAGCCGCCATTTCATCGCCGACACCCTGCGACGACAAGGTCCGCACCTTGGCGCGCGAGGCCTGCGGGATTGCGGCGAGCAGATCGCCGAGCTGGTTCGATTCGCAGCCCAGCCCGATCAGCAGCACGCCTGCGGCATTGGGGTTGGCCGCCAGCCCGGCCAACAGCGCGCGCGTGCCCGCCAGATCGTCGCCGAGCTGCGAGCAGCCATGCGGATGGGCAAAGGCGAAGATGCCGTCGATCCGGTCCTCGGCGATCGCCCCTGCATGGCGCGCTTCGGCAGCGCGGGCGATCTGCTCGGCGGTCAGCCCGACACAGCCGACGGTCGGCAAGATCCAGATTTCGTTGCGGGTGGCGGCACGGCCATCGGCGCGGCGATAACCCTGCCAGACCGGGGCGGGGGAGCCGTCGGTGCGCACGGGCTCAACGCTTTCAACCCGCGCATAGTCGAGTTCGCCGGCCAGCGCGGTGACCAGATTATGGCTGTGGACATGCTCGCCTGCCGCAATGTCACAGATCGCCCGGCCGATCGGCAGGCCGTATTTGACGACCCTGTCCCCGATGATATGATCCCGGATGGCCAGTTTGTGGCCCTGCGCCACATCCTGCAGCACGATGACCGACCGGCCCGCGACGACCACGCTCTCGCCAGCGACCAGCGGGCGCAGTGCCACCGCCACGCCATCTGCGGCATGCACCTGCATCGCATCGGGCGTGATGACGTCATCAACGGACAGCGCAACTCTCCTGTTTCGGGCTCAGGCTCCATGAATAGCGTTATGGTAACCGGTGTCAATCAGCACGGCATTGCCATGATGTCGTTGCTGGGGCTAGGAGAAACCGGGCACTGACACCGGTGTAGCTGGCCATGGAACGGAAACGCGCGTGATAAAGGCAAGGGACGGCAAGCCGACCATCAACGATGTCGCGCGCATTGCCGGGGTTTCCAAGAAGACGGTAAGCCGGGTGATCAACCGCTCGCCGCTGCTTAACGAAGCCACCCGCGAGAAGGTCGAGGCGGTGATCGCCGAGCTGGGCTATGTCCCCAATCCGCAGGCGCGCGCGCTGGCGCTGCGGCGCAACTTCCTGATCGGCCTGATCCACGACAACCCCAATGCGCAGATGGTGCTGGGGGTGCAGGAAGGGATATTGTCGGCGATCCGTGATACCGAATTCGCGCTGGTCGTCCGGCCGGTCAACCGCCGCTCGCCCACGATGCTGGAGGATGTGCGCACCTTCCTGGAACAGCAACGCCTGTTCGGGGTGATGCTGCTGCCACCGATCTCGGAGAACGATGCGCTCGCCGAACTGTGCGAGCAACTGGGCGTGACCTATGTTCGGATGGGTTCGGTCCGGCTCGACGATGACGCGCACATGGTCGCCTCGAACGACCGCGAGGCGGTGGCCAAGGCGGTCGCCTATCTGGTCGGGCGCGGGCACAGCCGGATCGGCTTCGTCGCGGGGCCCGAGGGTTTCCGCTCCGCCGCCGAACGCGCGCTGGGCTATCGCGATGCTCTCGCAACCGCTGGCGTGGCGCTTGACCCGGCGATCATGGCCGAGGGCAACTACACATTCGAAACCGGAATCGCTGCGGGCGAAAAGTTGCTCGCCGCCGCGCCGCGCCCCACCGCAATCTTCGCCAGCAACGACGAGATGGCCGCAGGCGTACTCCACGCAGCGCGCCGCCAAGGGCTGTCGGTGCCCGAGGATCTGTCGATCATCGGCTTTGATGATACCGCGATCGCCGCGCACATCTGGCCGCCGCTGACCACCGTCCGCTGGCCGATCCAGGCGATGGCCAAGGCGGCCGCGATCAAGCTGATCGACCCCGCCGAGGCGCGCAAGCACCCTTCGCATTTCCTGTCCGACCTGATCGAGCGTGCGTCGGTCGCATAAGCCGCGCGCTTGCCCGCTGCTCCCCAATATGGGGTTGCACGTTAGTATGACACCGGTTACCGTCACTTCAGCAACGGGCCCGAGGCCCCGGCGCGCACCCGCGCCATAAACGAGAGGACATTTATGAAGATCGCCCTGATCACCGAGAACAGCCAGGCTGCCAAGAACACCGTCATCCACGAAGCGCTGACCGAAGTCGCCGAGCCTTTGGGCCACCAGGTGTTCAACTACGGAATGTATTCTGCCGAGGACAAGGCCTCGCTGACCTACGTGATGAACGGCCTGCTCACCGGCATCCTGCTTAACTCGGGCGCCGCCGATTTCGTCGTCACCGGGTGCGGCACCGGGATGGGGTCGATGCTCGCCTGCAACGCGATGCCCGGCGTGTTCTGCGGCCTCGTGATCGACCCGACCGACGCCTTCCTGTTCGGCCAGATCAACGACGGCAACGCGATCTCGATGCCCTATGCCAAAGGCTTCGGCTGGGCCGCCGAGCTCAACCTGCGCGATGTCTATGGCAAGCTGTTCGACGGCGAACGCGGGCTTGGCTATCCCAAGGAGCGCGCCGAGATCATGCGCACCAACCGCGGCATTCTCAAGGACCTCAAGGCGGTTACCTGCCGCGACATGCTGACCGTGCTCAAGACCGTCGATCAGGATCTGCTCAAGGCGGCGATTGCAGGCGAGCGTTTTGCCGAGTACTTCTACGCCAACGCAACCGATCAGGATATCGTCGGCTATCTGCGCGAGGTCGCAGGCTGAAGCCTTCAGGGGAAATGAGAATGACAACCAGCCCCTTCGATCTTGCGGGCAAGACCGCGCTCGTCACCGGCGCCAACACAGGCATCGGCCAGGCGATCGCGGTCGCGCTGGCGCAGGCTGGCGTCGATGTCGCGGTGGCGGGCCGCTCGGAGCCGACCGAAACGCTCGCCGCGATTGAGGCGACCGGACGCAAGGCGGTGAACATCACCGCCGACTTCGGCTCGATCGCGCCGGTGGGCCGCGTGGTCGACGAGGCGCTGGCGGGGCTGGGCAGCATCGATATCCTGGTCAACAATGCCGGCATCATCCGCCGCGCCGATCTGCTCGAGTTCGGCGAGGAAGACTGGGATGCGGTGATCGACACCAATCTGAAAACGCTGTTCTTCCTCAGCCAGGCCGCAGCGCGCCACATGGCCGAACGCGGATCGGGCAAGATCATCAACATCGCCTCGCTGCTGACCTTTCAGGGCGGGGTGCGGGTGCCGAGCTATGCCGCGGCCAAGTCGGGTGTCGGCGGGGTCACCAAGGCGATGGCCAACGAGCTCGCCCCCAAGGGCGTTCAGGTCAACGCGATCGCGCCGGGCTATATCAGCACCAACAACACCGCAGCTTTGCAGGCCGACGAGACCCGCAACCGCCAGATCATGGAGCGCATCCCCGCAGGGCGCTGGGGACGGCCGCAGGATATCGCAGGCGCAGCTTTGTTCCTGGCATCGCCCGCATCGGATTACGTGACCGGCCATATCCTGGCGGTCGATGGCGGATGGCTGGCGCGATGAGCATGACCGGACCGATCGTCTGCTTTGGCGAGATGCTGCTGCGGCTCTCGCCGCCGGGTGCCAGGCTTATGGTCCAGACGCAATCGCTCGAAATGGCGGTCGGCGGGGCGGAGGCCAATGTCGCCGCTGGTCTCGCCTCGCTTGGCCACACGACGCGGATGGTGACTTTGCTGCCCGACAGCCCGCTGGGCGACAAGGCGCGCGCCGAGCTTGGCGCGGCGGGGATCGACACCCGCTTCATCGCGCGCGGTGCCGGACGGATGGGGCTGTATTTCCTCGAGCCCGGCGCGGGGCTGCGCCCCTCTTCGATCACCTATGACCGCGCCGGATCGGCGTTTGCACTGTGCGAACCGGACGCATTCGATTTTGCCGGCGCGCTCGACGGCGCGGCTTTGCTGCATCTGTCGGGGATCACCCCGGCGCTGGGACCCGGCGGGGTCGCGCTGACCCGCGCCGCCGTTGCTGCAGCGCAGGCAGCAAACGTGCCGATCTGCCTCGACGGCAATTACCGCGCATTGCTGTGGGATGCGTGGGACAGCGACCCGCGCGCCATCCTCACCGATCTGGTGGGAGCGGCAACCGTGCTGATCGGCAACCACCGCGATATCTCGCTGCTGCTGGGCAAGACCTTCTCGGGCGATGGCGCCGAGCGGCGGCGCGAGGCGGTGGATGCGGCGTTCGCGGCCTTCCCCAAGCTCGAGCTGATGGCCTCGACCGCGCGCCATGTGGTGAGCAGCGATCATCACCGGATCGCGGCACGCGTTGATACCCGCCAGGGCAAGCACCAGACCGCCGAGATCGACGTCACCGGAATCGTCGACCGGATCGGGACCGGCGATGCGTTTGCCGCAGGCGTGTTGCACCAGTATCTGCAAGGCGGCAGCGAGCAGGCGATGGCCGAAACCGGGCTGGCGCTCGCCGCGCTCAAGCATTCGCTGCCGGGCGACATGTGCCTGATCGGCGCGGCCGAACTGGCGGCGTTCTCGGCATCAGGCGGCGATGTCCGGCGTTGATCTGACCCGGCGCACATTGCTGGGCGGCGGCGCGGCGCTGATCGCGACCCCTGCGCTGGCGCAGGTCCGCGACCCCAAAGTGGGGCGCTTCACCGGATTGCGCGAAGACGGCGTGCAAGCGTTCAAGGGCATCCGCTATGGCCGTGCGCAGCGCTTTGCCCGCGCGGTGGCCGAACCGATCGACCGCGATATCAAGACGCAGGCCTTCGCGCCGATCGCGCCGCAGCGGGGCAACCCGGACCTGCCGCAGTCCGAGGATTGCCTGTTCCTCAATGTTTGGACGCCCGAGGCCAACCCTGCTGCGAAGCGCGCGGTGATGGTCTATTTCCATGGCGGTGCCTATTCCAACGGTACCGTCACCGATCCGCTGACCCATGGGCACAGGCTGGCAGCAAGCGGCGATGTGGTGGTCGTTACGGTCAACCACCGGCTCAACGCGTTCGGCTATGCCTGGCTCAAGCCGCTGGGCGAGCGCTTTGCCGACAGCGGCAATCTGGGCCAGCTCGACCTGATCCTCGCGCTGCAATGGGTGCGCGACAATATCGCGCGCTTCGGCGGCGATCCGGCGCGGGTGATGGTGTTCGGCCAGTCGGGCGGCGGAGCGAAGATCGCAACGCTGATGGCGATGCCCGAAGCCGATGGCCTGTTCCACAGCGCGGCAACGATGAGCGGACAGCAGGTGACCGCAAGCGGGCCGGGCAATGCCTGGAAGCGGACACAGGCGCTGATTGCGGCGCTGGGGCTGCAACCGGGCGATACCGATGGCCTGCTGACCGTCCCGTCCGAGCGCATCGTCGAGGCGCTGACCGCGACCGATCCGGTGATGGGCGGCGCGGTCTATTTCGGCCCGGTGCTCGACATGGCCAACTTGCCGCGACACCCGTTCTGGCCCGATGCCGCGCCGCAGTCGCTGCATGTCCCGATGATCCTGGGCAACACGCGCGAAGAGACGCGCGCGTTCATCGATCCCAAAGGCGCGAAGCTCAACGCTCTGGGCTGGGACAACCTTGCCGCGCGGATCGCCCCCGAGATCAAGATCGACCTCGATGTCGACTGGGTCGTTGCGCAGTACCGCGCGCGCTATCCCGACTGGAGCCCCGAGCGGATTTTCTATTCCGCGACCACCGCAGGCCGATCGTGGCCCGGGCAGGTGATCGAGGCGGACGAACGCGCCAAGGCGGGTGCGGCGGCGACCTGGGTCTACCAGCTCGACCGCGCGTCGCCGATTGATCCCTTGCGCGGCGCGGCGCACACCGACGACATTCCTTACGTCTTCGGCACGCTCGATGCGCCGGGCAGCATGAGCGGGACAGACGCCGGTGCACGCGCGACACGCGATGCGATGATGCAGGCGTTTGTCGGGCTGGCCAAGACCGGAACGCCGGGGCTGGCGCAGTGGTTGCCTTATACGCTGCCCGATCGCGCGACTTTGGTGGTGGGCGATAGCACGGCGATGGTCGTCAACAACCCGCGCCGCTGGGAGCGCGAATTGTGGGCTAGGGCTCCTTACGTTCAGCCGGGGAGCTGACCGGCGCCTGCTTGGGTTCGGCAACCGGATAAGCGATGATCAGCGCCAGCGGCTTGTCCCCCTTCTGCCAGATCCCGACCACCGCGCCATCGTAGAGATACGCGGTCATCCCGGGTTTCAGCGTCGCGCGTTGGCCGTCCGAGACGACCTCGCCCTCGCCATCGAGCACATAATAGACCTCGTCATGCGCGATTGGGTGCTCGCCGATCGCCGACCCGATATCGAGCGTGCGGCGGCGGAACTCCATCCGGCGCGGCTGCGGCGCATGGTCGCTGATCCGCCACGCCGTGCTCATGCCGATCGCGCCGTGCGGCGGCGGTTCGCGGCGCACGGTATCGGCCTCGTCGATCACCGCCATCGGCGGCGCGGCGAGCAGCAGCAGCGCGAGCAGGCCGCTCATCGCCGGGGTTGCCGCATCTCGCGGTCACGCGCGGACAGCGATTCCTGGGCGGCGGCCTTCTGGCCCGGATAAAGACCCGATTTCGGGGTCATCGTGTCGAGGTTCCAATCGGCCTCGACGAAGCGCGCGGACGTTGGCGCAAGTTTGGGATAGCCGCCGAGCTCGCTCTCGTCGTCGATGATATCGCCGCGGCCTTCGGCGACGAAGAACAGCACGCGGATGTCATCGGGTGCGCGATCCCAGGGCCGCGCGCCTGCGGTTTGCAGCAAGGACGTTTCGACCTCGCCCGAGGGCAGGATGCGGTATTGCGACACATCGGCCAGCGGTGCCTTGGCGGTGATCAGCTTCGCCTTCGTCTCGCCATAGCGTCCGAACTCGGGCAGCGGACTGCCGTGCCGATCGACCGCGCGGTTGTCCTTGCCGTAATAGGCGAGGTCCCCGTCGCCGCCCAGCATCAGGAACGGCAGACCCTCATTGGTATCGTTGCCGCCGCGCATGACATTGCCGACCGCAGTGATCTCGCCGGTGACGTATTCCTGGCCCAGCCACTCGAGATTCATCAGGTTGTAGTGCACCGCGCGGTGCTGAGGGTTATAGATCAGGTTGTTGATCATCGCGATCTGCGCCCCGCCCTTGACCAAAGGCGAGCGCTCGACATGGTGCGCCCAGACGTTGCGGTAGAAGGTGATGTGGGTGGCGTTGTCGTGGATCAGCGACCCCTTGGAGTGCTCGCCCTTGGGGTGGCTGGAAACCGCAAGGCCTTCTGCTGCAAGATTGTCGCGAAAGACGATATGGTGGCTGGTCCCGGCGCGCCACTCTTCGACGGTGCTGCCCGTAAAGCGCGGGCCCGAAGCGGACATGTTCTCGTCCACCGCCCACAGAAAGCTGCAATGCTCGACCACGACGTTGCGCGCGGCGACGGTGGAAAAGGCGTCCGCTTCCCAGCCTGACAGCCGCGCCTGGCCGTCTGCACCGGTCATCACCCGCAAGTGCGAAACCACGACATCATGCGTCTTCACGTCGATACCGCCCTTGATCAGGGTGATCCCCGGCGACGGCGCGGTCTGCCCGGCGATGGTGACAAAGGGTTCGGTGACATTGAGCGAGCTGCGCTCCAGATC
The DNA here is from genome assembly GCF_030373265.1 of Blastomonas sp. Classification (GTDB taxonomy): domain Bacteria; phylum Pseudomonadota; class Alphaproteobacteria; order Sphingomonadales; family Sphingomonadaceae; genus Blastomonas. The sequence goes on along the minus strand of NZ_JAUCZC010000008.1, from coordinate 130,920 downwards.
GATTATGCCGCCGACCTCGAACACGATGATGCGCGGACCTTTGGCGGCGAGCGCTGCGGCAAACGATCCCGGACCCGATTTGGCCAGCGTGGTCACCTTGATGATTCGTCCGCCAGCGCCGCCTCGGCTGGGGTCTGCTGGGTGCGGCTCGGCGGTGGCCACAGTTGGGACCAAGGCCAGGCTGGTTAGGACAAAAGCGCCAACGCAAAGGGTTTTTCCAAGGCTTGCAAGCATGTTTTTCTCTCCCGTTGCATGGTTATTGACAGACGCCCGACTTGAGGGCAATACATAATGACACCGGTTACCGTGACGGGGCATCGCCTTGGCTACTGGGAGCCGCGAAGACAGCATAGGCCCGGCAGGCGATCTGTACGGGTGCAGGAGCAGGGGTGTCGACAAGGTCTGGGCGTGTTCGCGTCTTCTCCTTTGACACCGGTAGCAATAGGCCCGAAAAGGGCAATTGGGAGGGGATAGAACATGGGCAGTCAGATTTCGCCGCGGGGTTCGCGCGTTTCGTTCTTGAAGATGGCATTGCTCGCGGGGTGCGCGCTTGGCGCCGCCGGAACCGCCCAGGCGCAAGAGGCCAGCGCGCAGCAGCAGGTCGCCGAAGACGAGCCCGTCTCGGTCGATGAAATCGTCGTCACCGGCTTTCGCCAGTCGCTCGAAGCCGCGATCAACCTCAAGCGCACCACGGTCGGCTCGGTCGATGCGATCGTCGCCGAAGACATCGCCAAATTCCCCGACCAGAACCTGGCGGAATCGCTGCAGCGCATTCCCGGCATCTCGATCTCGCGCGATGCGGGCGAGGGCCGGTCGATCACCGTGCGCGGTCTGTCCAGCCAGTTCACCCGCGTCCGCCTCAACGGGCTCGAAACCGTCGCCACCTCCACCGACGGCGCTTCGGCCAACCGCGACCGCGCCTTCGACTTCAACGTGTTCGCTTCCGAACTGTTCAGCTCGATCGTCGTCCACAAGACCGCCGAAGCCAGCCTCGACGAAGGTTCGCTGGGCGCGGTGGTCGATCTCAACACCGGCAACCCGCTCGCCGCCAAGGCTGGCCTCACCGGGGTCGCCTCGCTGGTTGCCAGCTACAATGACCTTTCGGACTATGTCGGGCCGCGGCTCGCCGGGCTGCTGAGCTGGCGCAACGATGCCGGCACCTTCGGCGTCTCGGTCTCGGCAGCGTATCAGAAGACCCAGGTGCTCGAGCTGGGCAACAACACCGTGCGCTGGTCGCAGGCCCGGTTCGATTCGGTCAACGGCGCGCCCTGCTTTACCGCCAGCGCGACCAACCTGGCAGCGCGCCCCAACACCGGCGGCGTGTATACCAACGGCCGCAGCGCCGCGTGCGACCAGGCCGCGCTTGCCTTCCACCCGCGCATTCCGCGCTATGGCGAGGTCAAGCACGACCGCGAGCGTCTCGGGATCACCGGGTCGATCCAGTTCGCGCCCTCGGATGCCACCAAATTCTCGATCGACGGGCTGTATTCCAACTTCAACAGCGACCGGCGCGAACGCTGGGGCGAAGTGCTGCTGCGCTCCAACGAGCGGTCGATCGACGTCATCAATCCGGTGTACGACGCCAACAACAACATGATCTCGGCGACGCTCAACGATGCCTGGGTGCGCACCGAGCATTATCTGCGCGAGAGCACGACCGAATTCTATCAGGTCGGCGGCGCCTGGGATCAGGATGTCTCTGACACTTTCCGCTTCACCCTGCTGGGTGGCCTGTCCAAGTCCAAGGCCGATATCCCCGTCGAAACCACGATCGTGTTCGATGACCGCGACGCGCAGGGCTATAGCTACGACTATACCGACATGAAGCGGCCGCAGCTAACCTTCGGCACCAGCGTGACCGATCCGTCGGTGTTCCAGCTCGCCGAAATCCGCGACCGTCCCTCGATCATCGAGAACCGGTTCAAGACCGCGCAGCTGCGCACCGAATGGGACGTGGCCGAGGGCTTCACGATCAAGGCGGGCGCCATGTGGCGGCGGTTCAATTTCGACACCCAGGCGTTCACCCGCGATACCGCGGTGTGCGGCAATGGCGGTGTCGACCGCGTGCTCGGCACGTTGACCTGTTCGCCCACCAGCCTGTTCGGCCCGACTGCGGTCTATGGATTCCCGGTCACCGACGCGTTGTCCGAAATGTTCAACCTGGGCAGGGCAGGGCAGCCGGAGGGCAACACCAATGCCTGGCTGGTCCCTGATCTGGACGCCGCAGCGGCGTTCACCAACCTCTACGACCGTCCGCTGGCGCTTGATGCCGGCAACAACCGCGGCGTGCAGGAAACCACCAAGGGCGGCTATCTGCAGTTCGATGCCAAGGGTGAACTGCTCGGCCTCGAATACGCGCTCAATGCCGGCATCCGATATGTGAAGACTGACCAGTCGTCCTACGGCCTCGTCAGCGGCGTCGAGGCGGTGGTCGAGCGCAGCTATGACGACTGGTTGCCGTCGGCCAACATCGCTTTGTATCCCGCGCAGAACCTGATCGTGCGTCTGGCCGCGGCAGAAGTGATCACCCGCCCGACTCTGGGCTCGCTGACCCCGGGCGGTTCGGCGGACGGCTTCAACTTCCGCGTCAACAGCGGCAACCCGTTCCTCGATCCGTTTCGCGCGACCAATTACGATGCCGCGATCGAGTGGTATTTCGCTCCGCAGGCGCTGCTGTCGATCGCAGGCTTCATCAAGAACGTGGACAGCTTCACTCAGTCGGCAGCTGTCACCGAGGCGACCTTCGCCCAGACCGGGCTGCCGGTCTCGGTGCTCAATCCGTCATCGCCCGCCGCGCTCAATCCGGCGCTGCTGACCCAGCCGATCTGGACCTTGACCACCACCGTCAACGGCACCGGGGCCAAGCTCAAGGGCATCGAACTGGCCGCGCAGATTCCGTTCACGATATTCACCGACGGCTTTTTCGGCAATTTCGGGATCCTGGCCAACGCGACCTTCATCGACAGCAATGCCGATTTCACCGTGCAGGGCCCGGCAATCGCGCCGGGTGGAGCGCTGGTCAACGTGGTGCGCTCCGCGGCGCTTGCCAATGTCTCCAAGCGCGCCTTCAACGGCACCTTCTATTATGACGACGGCACCTTCTCGGCCCGCGTCATGGGTACCTATCGCAGCCGCTTCCACGAAGGCGCCAGCGGAACCGGCAACGTGCTGGAAGGCTTTGGATCGCAGTTCAACCTCGATGCCTCGTTCCGCTACAAGCTGACCGAATGGGCCGAGCTGTCGCTGGAAGGCAACAACCTGACCGACACCTATCGCTATCGCTTCACCGACTTCGATGCCGACCGCAATTACGAGAACAACCATTTCGGCCGCACCTTCTTCGTGGGTGCGCGCTTCAAATATTGATGACACTTCCGGGCGGTGGCTCCACGCTGCCCGGCGCTTTTAACACCCAAGGGAGCCGCCATGACCATCGATCGTCGATTCTTCATGGCGGCTTCCGTGTGTGCGGGGCTCGCAGGGCCTGCGCTCGCGCAGACCGCGGTGCCGGCCGTGCCCGGCGCGCCGCTGCCGCCCGGTCTGCCGCAGCCGTCCGAGACCATCGATCTGTGGCCCGGCGGCGCACCCGGAATGCCGGCAAAGGCTCTCACCGAAACCGTGCAGGAGCGCTCGACCGACCGGCTGGTCACCGACCGCGCGGTCTATGGCATCACCGTGCCACGGCTGGCGGTGTTCCGCCCCGACCGGCCCAATGGCGCGGCGGTGCTGATCACGCCGGGCGGTGGTTATCGCTGGGTGGTGGTCGACAAGGAAGGCTATGAGATGGGCCGCTGGCTGGCGGCGCGCGGCTTTACCGCGTTCGTGTTGTTCTACCGGCTGCCGGGCGAAGGCTGGGCGGCGGGGCCGGACGTGGCACTCGCCGATGCGCAGCGCGCGATGCGGCTGATCCGCGGGCGCGCAGACGATTTTGCGATCGATCCCGAGCGGGTCTCCGCCATGGGCTTTTCTGCAGGCGGCCATCTGTGCGCCGATCTTGCGACCCGGTTCGATGCCAAGGTCTATTCGCCGCTCGATGCCGCCGACCGGTTGTCGGCAAAGCCGCACAGCGCGGCGCCGATCTATCCCGTCGTCTCGATGACCGCGCCCGATGCGCACGCCGGATCGCGCGAACTGCTGGTGGGCAAGACGGACAGCCCCGCGCTCGAGGCGGCGCATTCGCCGCATCGCAACGTGCCCGCCGATGCGCCGCCGTTCTTCCTGCTCCACGCCGAGGACGACGACGCGGTCCCGGTCAACAACACGCTGCTGCTGCGCGCCGCGCTCAAGGCCAAGTCAATCCGCGTCGAGACGCATCTGTTCGAGCATGGCGGGCATGGCTTTGGCCTGCGCAAGGCGATCGGCAAGCCGGTCGAGGCCTGGCCCGAGCTGTGGCGCGCCTGGGCGCGGACGACGGGGCTGGCGCTGTGAGCCGCCTCCCGATCCTCAACCGGCGCGGCGCGATATCGTCCGCCGCGCTCACCACCCTCGGGCTGGCAGCACCTGCACGCGCCGCTCCCCCCTCGGCGCCCCAAACATCCTCGAACGCGCCTGCCCCGCAATGGCGCCGGGGTCTCGACAACCAGCGCATCGCCGATATGGACGACGGGCGCTTCCTCAATCCCGTGCTGTCGGGCGACCGGCCCGATCCTGCGATCCTCAAGGACGGCGAGGATTATTACCTCACCTTCTCGAGCTTCGAATCCTACCCCGGGCTGCTGATCTGGCATTCGCGCGATCTGGTCAACTGGCAGCCCCGCCAGCCCGCGCTCACCCGCAACATCGGCTCGGTCTGGGCGGTAAGCCTGGAAAAGCACGAGGGCCGCTATTTCCTTTATATCCCGGTGAAAGCGTCACCCCAGAACGACATTTTCGTGATCTGGGCGGATGACATCGACGGGCCGTGGAGCGATCCGGTGCCGCTGGGTCTGCACAGCCATATCGACCCGTGCCACGCGGTCGGCGAAGATGGTTCGCGCTGGCTGTTCCTCTCGGGCGGCGACCGGGTGCGTCTGGCCGATGACGGGATGCGCATCGCAGGCGAAGTCGAGCACGTCTACGACCCCTGGCGCTATCCCGAGGAGTGGGATGTCGAGGGCTTCGCGCCTGAAGGACCCAAGATTCACCGCGTCGGCAAATATTTCTACATGCTGACCGCCGTGGGCGGCACGGCGGGACCGCCCACCGGCCATATGGTCATCGCTGCCCGCTCGCGGTCGATCCATGGCCCATGGGAGCAGCACCCCGGCAACCCGCTGGTGCGCACCACCGACATCCGCGAAGCCTGGTGGTCGCGCGGTCATGCCAGCCTGGTCGAGGCCCCCGACGGCTCGTGGTGGAGCCTCTATCACGGCTATGAGAATGGCTTCTGGACGCTGGGGCGGCAATGCCTGCTCGATCCTGTCGAATGGACCGAGGACGGCTGGTTCAAGATGACCGGCGGCGATCTGTCGCAGCCTCTGGCCAAGCCCAAGGGGGGCATGGCGCTGCCGCACGGCATGGCGCTGAGCGATGACTTCGCAGCGCTCGAGCTCGGCACCAAATGGTCGTTCTTCCGCCCAGATCCGGACGAGGCGGCCCGGGCTCGCGTGCAGGACAACACGCTGTTCCTGCAGGGCAAGGGCCTGGCGCCATCGACCGGATCGCCGCTGCTGCTCACGGCTGGCGATACCTCCTACCGGTTCGAATGCGATATCGAGCTGGCGCCGGGCGGCACCGCGGGGCTGGTGCTGTTCTATGACGACAAGCTCTATGCGGGCTTGGGCTTCGATGCCGAGCGCTTCGTGACGCACCAATATGGCATCGAGCGCGCACGGCCCGCCAATCCGCACGGGGCCCGCATGCGCCTGCGGGTCACCAACCGGCGGCATATCGTCAGCTTCCACAGCTCGGGCGATGGCGGCAAGAGCTGGGTCAAGTTCGACCGCGGCATGGAAGTCTCAGGCTATCACCACAATGTGCGCGGCGGCTTTCTGATGCTGCGTCCCGGGCTGTACGCGGCCGGACCCGGCGAGGCGAAGTTCCGCAACTTCAGCTTCATCGCGCTCGACGAGGCATAGCGGCGCAAAGGCGTCGCCCGCGGTTGAACCCGTCCGCGCTAGCTGCTAGCTGCGCGGGCGAAACCGCAGGGCCGATCATGGCTCTGGTCCACCGCCTCCTGCTGCAAGGACATGCCTTATGGTCCCCCGCTATTCCCGCCCCGCCATGACCGCCATCTGGGAGCCCGAGGCGAAGTTCCGCATCTGGTTCGAGATCGAGGCGCACGCCACCGATGCGCTCGCCGAACTGGGCGTGGTGCCCAAGTCCGCGGCCAAGGCGCTGTGGGCGTGGTGGGCGACCAACCCGGTGATCGATGTGGCTGCGATCGACGCGATCGAAGCGGTGACCAAGCATGATGTCATCGCCTTCCTCACCTGGGTGGCCGAGCAGGTCGGCGACGAGGCGCGCTTCATGCATCAGGGCATGACCAGCTCGGACGTGCTCGATACCTGCCTTGCGGTGCAGCTGGCGCGCGCTTCCGATTTGCTGATGGCCGACCTCGACGCGCTGCTCGAGGCGATCGAGCGCCGCGCGATGGAGCACAAATACACGCCCACCATCGGCCGTAGCCACGGCATCCACGGCGAGCCGACCACCTTCGGATTGAAGCTCGCGCAGGCCTATGCCGAGTTCGACCGCTGCCGCGCACGCCTCAAGGCGGCGAAGGCCGAGATCGCCACCTGCGCGATTTCGGGTGCGATCGGCACCTTCGCCAACATCGACCCGCGGGTCGAGGCGCATGTCGCCAAAAAGCTCGGCCTCGCGCTCGAGCCGGTCTCGACCCAGGTGATCCCGCGCGACCGGCACGCGATGTATTTCGCCACGTTGGGCGTCATCGCCTCGTCGGTCGAGCGGCTGGCGACCGAAGTGCGCCACCTGCAGCGCACCGAGGTGCTCGAGGCCGAAGAGTATTTCTCCCCCGGCCAGAAGGGCTCGTCGGCGATGCCGCACAAGCGCAATCCGGTGCTGACCGAGAATCTCACCGGCCTCGCCCGCGTCGTGCGCGCCGCGGCGATCCCGGCGATGGAAAACGTCGCCTTGTGGCACGAGCGCGATATCTCGCACTCGTCGGTCGAGCGCTTCTTTGGCCCCGATGCGACGATCACGCTCGACTTCGCGCTGGCGCGGCTGACAGGCGTGATCGACAAATTGCTCGTCTACCCCGAGCGGATGCAGAAGAATCTCGACAAGATGGGCGGGCTTGTCCACTCGCAGCGCGTGCTGCTGGCGCTGACCCAGGCGGGCGTGAGCCGCGAGGACGCGTATCGGCTGGTGCAGCGCAACGCGATGCAGGTGTGGGAATCGGATGGCGCGCTGTCGCTGCTCGAACTGCTCAAGGCCGATGCCGAGGTTACCGCCGCGCTGTTGCCGCAGGAGATCGAGGAGAAGTTCAACCTCGATTACCACTTCAAGCATGTCGACACGATTTTCGCGCGGGTGTTCGGCTGAACGGCACGCGGCATTCAAAGCTCCTGGCCAAGTGCCTGGCCAAGCGTCTGGCCATTGCAGGATTATACCCCTATGCTCCGCGTTTCCGCCGGGACGCGGGCAGAGTTTAAGGAGACACGGCGGTCATGCAGTTCCTGAAGACACTGGTGATCATCATGCTGGTCGTGGTGTTCATCGTGTTCGCGTATAACAACTGGCAGGCGGTTACGGTCGATCTGTGGGGCGGGCTGCAACTGGTGACCAAGCTGCCGGTGCTGCTGGTGTTCACCTTCCTGGCAGGCTTCCTGCCGCTCTGGGCGTATCACCGTACCACCAGCTGGCGGATGAAGCGCCGCATCACCACGCTGGAAGCCAATCAGGCGCGCGCGGCTATGGCGGCGTCCGCACCTGCGCCGGTGCCCGTGCCGGTGCAAACCCCGTCCGAAACACCTGACATCAGCATCAACGATCAAGAACCGGAGAGCGCGTTGCGCTCGGTATGACACGGTCAACAGGGGGGGCCGCACACATCATGTCCAATCCCATCTATCTTGCGGTCGACCTGCCCGATCTGGCACGCGCCACCGCATTGGTGCAATCGGTGCGCGCGCATGTCGGCGGGGTGAAACTAGGCCTCGAGTTCTTCTGCGCGCATGGTCATCACGGTGTCCACGAGATCGCCAAGCTGGGCCTGCCGATCTTTCTCGATCTCAAGCTGCACGACATCCCCAACACCGTCGCCGCCGCGATGCAGGCGATCCATGTGCTCGAGCCCGCGATCGTCACCATCCACGCTGCGGGTGGCCGCGCGATGATGGAAGACGCCAAGGCGGCGGCAGGCGCCCACACCAAGGTGGTTGCGGTTACCATGCTGACCAGCCTCGACGATGATGACATGGGCCAGATCGGCATGGCCGGCAGCGCGCACGACAGCGTGCTGCGGCTGGCGGATCTGGCGCATCAGGCCGGGCTCGACGGCATCGTGTGTTCGGGCCAGGAGGTCGGCGCGGTGCGTCACCAGTGGCGCGACGGCTTCTTCGTGGTACCCGGCGTCCGTCCTGCCAGCGCGACCGCAGGCGACCAGAAGCGCGCGGTCACCCCGCGCCAGGCGCGCGATGCTGGCGCCTCGGTGCTGGTCATCGGCCGCCCGATCGCCCGCGCGGCCGAGCCCGACAACGCGGCGCGCGAGATCATGGCGACGCTGTGATGAGGTGGTTCAGTTTGGCCGCGTCAATCGGCCAATAGGGCTGGTGAATTGATGTTATAGCCTGCGAGTGCCGGTTTGCCGTCGGTGACTTTCCATGTGAACATTTCTGCACCCTCGCCATTGTGAAATTTGGCGTTGTAGGCAAGGACGACGAAATGGCCATCGGTGGTGTAATTGACCTTCCAGCCCGTCTCGGTGGCGGTGTCGAACGGACCTAACCGCTTCTTGAGTACAGAGAAAAGCCTTTCATGCTGCTGAGGCGTGACCGAGTTCTTGTAGAGGGGGTCCGCCATGGCGTAGATCGCCTCATGGTCTCCGCTGCTAACATAGCTGCGAAAGTCCGATACCGAAACCCGGGCAGCAGTCGCATCGTCATTCATGCCGCCGCAGGCCGCCAGCAACAGGCACAAAACAACCGAAAATATTCGCTGCATGGATTATCCTAAGGCACAATATACCATGAACTATGGCGGTCTGTCGCCATATCGCAAGCCGTTTCAAAACCATATTGGAGACATCCGCAAATGGGTCACACCCCCACCCTCATCAAGATCTGCGGCCTGTCCACCGAAGTCGCCATCGACGCTGCTGCTGCGAACGGCGCGAGCCATATCGGGCTGGTGCATTTCGAAAAGAGCCCGCGCCATGTCACGCTCGAGCAGGCGGCGAAGCTGCGCGCGCGCACGCCGACCAGCCTCAAGGTCGTGCTGCTGCTGGTCAACGCCTCGCCGGTGCTGACCGAGCAGGCGTACAAGGCCGTGCGGCCCGATGTCATCCAGTTCCACGGCTCGGAAAAGCCCGAATGGCTGGCGCTGGTGAAGAAGCACATGAAGGTCGAGGTGTGGAAGGCGCTGGGTCTGCGCAGCGCCGAGACGCTGACCAACGCGCGCCGCTTCGATGGCATCGCCGACCGGCTGCTGTTCGATGCACCCGCGCAGGCTTTGCCCGGCGGCAATGGCACCAAGGTCGATTGGTCGCTGCTCTCCGGGCATCAGCACCTATTGCCGTGGGGGCTCGCGGGCGGGCTCGATCCCGACAATGTCGAAGAGGCTCTGGCCGCGACGCATGCGCCTTTGGTCGATGTCTCCTCGGGCGTGGAGAGCGCGCCGGGAGTCAAAGATATGGACAAGATGGCGCGCTTTTGCCAAGCGGTTGCCAACCATGACCAACGCAGCACCCAAGCCTAACAGCTATCGCAATCAACCCGACGCACAGGGCCATTTCGGTCCGTTCGGCGGGCGCTATGTTGCAGAAACCCTCATGCCTTTGGTGCTCGATCTCGAGAAACACTATCGCGCAGCCCAGGCCGATCCCGCGTTCAAGGCGCAGTTCGACGATCTGCTCGAACATTATGTCGGGCGGCCCAGCCCGCTCTATTACGCCGAGCGGCTGACCGAGGAGCTGCGCATGGGCGCTGCTCCGGACAAAGGCGCGCAAATCTGGTTCAAGCGCGACGAACTCAACCACACCGGCGCGCACAAGATCAACAACTGCATCGGCCAGATCCTGCTCGCGATGCGGATGGGCAAGACGCGGATCATCGCCGAGACCGGCGCGGGCCAGCACGGCGTTGCCACCGCGACCGTCTGCGCGCGCTTCGGCCTTCCGTGCGTGATCTATATGGGCGCGACCGACGTCGCGCGGCAGCAGCCCAATGTGTTCCGCATGAAGCTGCTCGGCGCGGAGGTCATTCCCGTGACCAGCGGCGCGGCGACGCTCAAGGATGCGATGAACGAGGGGTTGCGCGACTGGGTCGCCAATGTCCACGACACCTTCTACATCATCGGCACCGCCGCCGGGCCGCACCCGTATCCCGAGCTGGTGCGCGATTTCCAGAGCGTGATCGGCAAGGAAGCCCGCGCGCAGATGCTCTCCCGCATCAACCGCCTGCCCGACCTGCTGGTCGCGGCCATCGGCGGCGGATCGAACGCGCTTGGCCTTTTCCACCCGTTCCTCGATGATGATGTGAAGATGCTCGGCGTCGAAGCCGCGGGCTATGGCCTTGACGGCAACGAGCATGCCGCCAGCCTGCTCGGCGGCTTCCCCGGCATCCTGCACGGCAACAAGACCTATCTGCTGCAGGACGAGGACGGCCAGATCACCGAGGGCCATTCGATCAGCGCAGGGCTGGATTATCCCGGCATCGGCCCCGAGCACGCCTGGCTCAAGGACATGGGCCGGGTCGAATACACCGCGATCACCGATGACGAGGCGCTCGAGGGCTTCCAGCTGCTCTGCCGCACCGAAGGCATCATCCCCGCGCTCGAGCCCGCGCATGCGATTGCGGCGGTGACGAAGGTTGCGCCCACGATGGACAGGGACCGGATCATCCTCGCCAACCTGTGCGGACGTGGGGATAAGGATATCTTCACGGTGGCGGAAAAGCTGGGAGTGGAGATGTGATGAGCGGAGCGGGGCAAGCCCCTTCCCCCCTGGAGGGGGAAGGATACGGAGCCTTGGCGGCGCAGCCGCTTAGGCGCAGTTGGATGAGGGGGGCTGCGCGGAGGCCGCTTTGCAGCCGCAGCCCCCTCTCCCAGCTTCGACTAGGCAGCAAGCTGCCAAGCCTGCGCAACCCTCTCCCTCGGTGGGGAGAGGGAGTATGACGACCCGCCTCTCTTCCGCTTTCCCCGCCGACCGCGCCGCGCTCGTGTGCTTCGTCACAGCGGGCGATCCTGACGCCGCGTCTACCCCCGCCATCCTCGACGCGCTCGTCGAAGGCGGCGCGGATGTGATCGAATTGGGCATGCCGTTCACCGATCCGATGGCCGATGGCCCCGCGATCCAGGCGGCGAACCTGCGCTCGCTCGCGGCAGGCACCAAGACCGCCGATATCCTGCAGATCGCTACCGGTTTCCGCAGGCGCCACCCCGATGTGCCGCTGGTGCTGATGGGCTATGCCAACCCGATGACCCGGCGCGGGCCCGAATGGTTTGCCGATGCCTGCGCGCAAGCCGGTGTCGATGGCGTGATCTGCGTCGATATTCCGGTTGAGGAAGACGCATCGCTCGGCCCGGCTCTGCGCGCCAAGGGCATCGCGCCGATCCGCCTTGCCACCCCGACCACCGATGCCGCACGGCTGCCCGCCGTGCTCGAAGGCGCGGGCGGGTTTCTGTACTACGTTTCGGTTGCAGGCATCACCGGCAAGCAGCAGGCGGTGCAGGCGAGCATCGAGGAAGCGGTCGCGCGACTCAAGGCCTCGACCGACCTGCCGATTGCCGTCGGCTTTGGCGTGCGCACCCCTGAACAGGCCGCCGCGATCGGCCGTGTCGCCGACGGGGTTGTCGTGGGCAGCGCGATCGTCGAGATAGTCAGCGAATACGGCGCGGATGCCGCAGGCCCGGTGCGCGATTATGTCCGCACCCTGGCCGATGCCATCGCCACCGCGCGCCAGACCGCAGCCGCCTGAGGAGCACGCCCATGAACTGGTTCAGCCGAGTCCGCAACGCCATCCCCTTCATCGCCCGGCCCGACGAAAGCCCCGACAATCTGTGGCACAAGTGCAAGGCCTGCGGCGAGATGGTGTTCGCCAAGGAGTTCGAGGACAACCTGTCGGTCTGCCCAAAGTGCAACCATCACGACCGCATCGGCGCGCAGCGGCGCTTCGGCATGCTGTTCGATGACCAGTTGTGGGAAGAATTGCCGTCGCCGACGGTCACCGAAGACCCGCTCAAGTTCCGCGACAGCAAGAAGTACGTCGACCGGCTGAAGGCCGCGCGCGCCGCCAATGTCGGCAACGATGCGCTGACCAATGCGCTCGGCCGGATCAAGGGCAGCAAGGCCGTGGTCGGGGTGCAGGATTTCGCCTTCATGGGCGGATCGATGGGTATGGCGGTCGGCGCGGCGTTCATCGCCGGGACCGAGCGCGCGATCGCCGAGAAATGCCCCTATGTGATCTTCACCGCCGCCGGCGGCGCGCGGATGCAGGAGGGCATTCTGTCGCTGATGCAGATGCCGCGCAGCACCGTCGCGATCACCCGGCTGCACGCGGCAGGGCTGCCGTATATCGTCGTGATGACCGATCCGACCACCGGCGGCGTCACCGCAAGCTATGCGATGCTGGGCGATGTCCAGATCGCCGAGCCAAATGCGCTGATCGGCTTTGCCGGCCAGCGGGTGATCGAGCAGACCATCCGCGAAAAGCTTCCCGAGGGCTTCCAGCGCTCCGAATATCTGCTCGAGCACGGGATGCTCGACATGGTGGTCGAGCGCAAGGATCTGCGCGATCGCCTGGGCAGCGTGATCGATTATCTGATGGCGGCGAAGGCCGCGGCTTAAGCGCTTCGGCGGTGGTGACGGGGCACAACGCAAATCCTCCCCTGCAAGGGGAGGTGGCATGGCGCAGCCATGACGGAGGGGTGTCCCCTTCGGCGATAGCGTGTCACCCCTCCACCGCTTCGCGGTCCCCCTCCCCCCATGGGGGAGGATTTTAGGATGGACCACGCCGTCTCCTCCGACCCCGGTGTCCAGACCCAGCTCGACCGGCTGACCGCGCTCTCGCCCGGGCGCGATGTGCTGGGGCTCGAGCGGATCACCGCGCTGCTCGCCCGGCTGGACAACCCCCACCACCGCCTGCCGCCGGTGTTTCATGTCGCAGGCACCAACGGCAAGGGATCGACCTGCGCCTTCCTGCGCGCCGCGATCGAGGCTTCGGGCCAGACCTGCCACGTCTATACCAGCCCGCATCTGGTGCGCTTCAACGAACGCATCCGCATCGCGGGACGCTTGATCGATGACGATAGCCTTGCCGCCTATCTCGCGCGCGTGCTCGACATCGCCGAGGGCACCGGCGCGAGCTTCTTCGAAGTGACCACGGCGGCCGCCTTCCTCGCCTTTGCCGAGACGCCTGCCGATGCGTGCGTGATCGAGGTTGGCCTCGGCGGCAGGCTCGATGCAACCAACGTGCTCGCGCACCCTGCGGTGTGCGGGATCGCCGCGCTCGGGATCGACCACGAGGCGTTTCTGCTCGCGCCCGAAGAGGGCACGCCGGACGATCCGATGGAGCGGATCGCGTTCGAGAAGGCCGGCATCGCCAAGGCGGAGGTGCCTATGGTGATCCAGCGCTATTCGATCGGCATGATGGGCGCGATCGCGGGCCAGGCGATGCGCGCCGGTGCGTTCGTCCAGGCGCGCGGCGAGGACTGGGACGCGGCGCTGTATCAGGGGCGGCTGCATTTTCGCGATGTCGACGGACGGCTCAGCCTGCCGCTGCCGCGTCTGCCCGGCGAGCATCAGGCGGACAATGCCGCGCTTGCCGTGGCGATGATCCGCCACCAGAGCGCGCTTGCCATCCCCGACAGCGCGCTGTCCGCCGCGATGGGCTGGGCCGACTGGCCTGCGCGGCTGCAAAGGCTGAGCGATGGCCCGCTGACCGCGTTGCTGGGCACGGGCGAGGCCATCTGGCTCGACGGCGGCCACAACCCCGATGCCGGCGCGGCTCTGGCCAAGCATGTCGCCAGCATGGGCGGCAAGGTGCACCTGGTGATCGGCATGCTGTCGAACAAGCAGGCCAGCGCGCTGCTCGGGCCATTAGAGCCGTATCTCGCCAGCGTTACCGCGCTGCCGGTGCCGGGGCACGAATGGCACGATGCCGATGCGTTCCAGGCGTGCCTCACATCGGGGATCGAGGTCGAGGCGGCGGCGGATGTCGAGGCGGCGGTGAGGGGGCTGGCGGATCGCGAGCCGATCCCGGTGCTGATCGCAGGCTCGCTTTATCTGGCGGGCGAGGTGCTCAAGGCGAACGGCCAGGAGCCGGATTGATCCGTCATTCCCGCGAACGCGGGAATCCCGCTTTTTCGGAACGGTCGCGCAGAAGCGGGACCCCCGCGTTCGCGGGGGTGACGGTTATATGAGTGGGCAGGTCGAAACTATTCCCCGCTCTCCTCGGTCCCCGCGGTGCCCAGCGAGCGATCGACCAGACCGCTCGCCATCATCCACCAGAACAGCAGCACGCCGGGTAAGGCCGCCAGCGTGGTAACAAGGTAGAAGTTGGCGAACCCCAGTGATTCGATCATGCCACCCGCCAGCGTTCCGGTCAGGAACCGCCCGGTGATGCTCGCCGCCGCCGAGAGCAGCGCGAACTGGGTCGCGGTGAACTCGAGATTGCACAAGGCCGAGAGATACGCGACCACGCACACCCCGCCGATGCCGCTGGCGAAATTCTCGAAACCCATCGCGCCCGCCATCGCCCAGTTGCTGTGCCCGGACACTGCAAGCCCGGCAAAGGCAAGGTTGGAGACCGCCATCAGGATCAGGCTGATCATCACCGAGCGCTTCATCCCCAGCCGGGCATACAGGAACCCGCCCACGAAGATGCCAGCGAGCAGCGCCCAGAAGCCCAGACCCACATCGTAGATCGCGACCTCGTCGTTGGTGAAACCCAGATCCTCGAACAGCAGGCGCAATGTCAGGTTGGCGAGCGTATCGCCAATCTTGTGGACCAGCACGAACAAGAGCACGACCAGCGCGCCCGAGCGTTTGAAGAACTCGGCAAGCGGGCTGACATAGGCGATCGCGGCAGCGACCGGGCCTTTCAAAGGCTTGGGCTCCTGCCGCCGTGCGGGTTCGCCCATGATCAGACCGGTGACCACCGCGAACAGCCCGAAGAACGACACCGCGATATACGCCGTGGTCCAGTCGACGCGCGCCGCGATCACCAGCGCAATCGCGCCCGCCGCTGCCGCGCCGATCCGCCAGCCATATTGGCTCATGCCCGATCCGACGCCCAATTGGTGCGGCTCGAGCAGTTCGATGCGATAGGCGTCGATGACGATGTCGAAGGTCGCGCCGGCCACCCCGACCAGGATCGCGGCGACCGCGACCTTGCCGATATCGGCTTCGGGATCGAGAATGCCCAGATACATGATGCTGAACATCACCAGCACCGCGCACAGGATCAGCCACGACACGCGCTGGCCGATCCGGCCTAGCAAAGGCAGCTTCACCACATCGATGATCGGCGCCCACAGCCATTTGAAGTTGTAGGCCAGGAAGGTCAGCGCGAACGCGGTGACGGTCGATTTCTCGATCCCCGATTGCGCCAGCCGGGTCGACAGGGTCGCGGCGATCATCGCGAACGGAAAGCCCGACGAGATGCCCAGAAACAGCGCGGCCACAGGAGCCGCTTCGGTATAGGGCCTCAGACCCTTGGGGAGTGACGCGCGCCAGCCCGTGACTTCGGGAGCAACCCCGCTCGCGTGTTCGGTCATGCAGTGCGTATCCCTTCGCGTGTCCCGCCCCAGATCCAGGGCCGGGAACCTAGCGATATCGGCGATTTACGCCAGAGGGATATTGCCGGTTCGTGCTCAGATCAGCGTCAATTGGCTGCAGGCGATCGGTCGATCTCCGCTGAGCCCCCCGGTGGCGGCACCAGCGCGGGCCAGTCGCGGGCGGCAAGGCCCCGGTGCATGCCCAGGATCGCCGCGATTGGGCCACCGTGCGTGACCACCAGCACGCGGCCAGTGGGCAGACGGTCGAAGGCGGCGAGCGATCGCCGGGCGAGCTCCATCGTGGTTTCTCCATCGCCGGGGCGGAAGTGATCGGGGGCATCGATCATGCCGTCCATCGCGTTGCCGGTGGCGCGGTAGATCGCGTCCCAATTGCGCCCCTCCCAGCTGCCGAAATCGCGCTCCTGCCATTGCGGATCCGCGCGTACGGGTATGCCTGCCATCGTGGCGACCGCCTCTGCCAGAATCCGCGCGCGGCACAGGCCCGAATGCACAATGATCTCGGGGCGCCATGCGGCCAGCTCGGGCGCGAGCGCGCGCCTATGCGCGGCGCCTTCGCGGCTCAGCCCCATATCACTTTGCCCATAACAACGGCCCTTCCAGGCGCGCGCGACCTCGGTGTGCCGGACCAGCAGCACCGCACGCATCGTCACAATGTCGCCGTCGCCGCGAGCAGCAGGATCAACTGGCCGGCATAAGCGGCAAAGCCCAAGCAATCCCCGGTGCTGCCGCCGATCCGGCGGAGCAGCAGCGCGCGGAACCAGGCGATGAATACGCCAGCGCCGAGCACGCCCAAGAGCAGGGGCAGGGGGCTCAGCACGGCAAAGCCCAGCAAGCCGGGCAGGGCGGTCACCAGCGCCAGCACCAGAATACGCGGCCCGACACCCGATGCGACATCCTTGGCCAGGCCGGTGCCTTGCGGTGCGGGCGCAACCACGGTCATCAGCACCACCACCAGCAGCCGGCCGAAGGTGGCAGCGGCGACAATGGTCAGGAACGCCGCCCATGGCGCGAGTGTCGCGATCACCGCCAGCGTCAGCGCGGCGCGCAGACCGAGCGCGAGGATCAGCCCGACGCTGCCATAGCTGCCGATGCGGCTGTCCTTCATGATCTGCCGGACATCGTCTGCGGTGAAGCCGCCGCCGAACGCGTCGCAGAAATCGGCGACCGCATCCTCGTGGAAGGCGCCTGTCAACCGCGCCTCGACCACGAGCGCGATCAGCACCGCGACCAATGCGGGCCAGAGGCTGTCCGCCGCCAGCGCGACGCCTGCGGTGATCGCGCCGATGCCTGCGCCCACCAGCGGGAACCAGCCAACCGCCTGCACCAGCCCGGTCGTGACCTGCTGCGCGGTCAGCTTTTCGGTGCCGGGCACAGGAATCCGCGTGAGAAACTGGATTGCGAGCACCGGCGGCGCCCAGGCGGGGCATGGCCGTTCCATATCAGGCGCCGATATCCGCGAGCTTTGCTACATCGCACAGCAACGCCGCGGCGCTGTCGAGCAACGGCAGCGCGACCAGTGCGCCGCTGCCTTCGCCCAGCCGCATCTGCCATTCGAGCACCGGGGTGAGGCCAAGCTGGGTAAGCGCCGCGCGATGGCCGGGCTCGGCGGAGAGATGGCCTGCGATCATCACCCGCCGCGTGCCCGGACACAGATGTTCGGCGATCAACGCGGCGGCGGTGGTGACATAGCCGTCGAGCAACACCGGCACGCCCTGCCGCGCGGCCTCGGCATAGAAACCCGCCATCGCGACGATCTCGAAGCCTGCGATCGCCGCCAGCGCGGCCTTTTCGGTGCGGCCATCCAGCCGTGCGACGGCAGCGGCGACGATATCGCGCTTGAGGATCCGCATCGCCGCATCCGCGCCCGCGCCGCTTCCGGTGGCGGTGTCGGCGTCGATCCCCGCGAGCGCATGGGTGAGGCAGGCGGCGGCGGTGGTGTTGCCGATGCCCATCTCGCCCGCGATCAGCAGCCGATGGCCGGATTGGATCGCAGCTTGCGCTTCGACCTCGCCCAGCGCCCAGGCGGTGTCGAACTGTTCGACAGACATCGCCGGACCCTGGCTGAGATCGGCGGTGCCCGGCGCGACGGGCTGCGGATTGAAATGCTGCGGCCAGGGTTCGCGCGGCGGCTGGACCATTCCGGCGTTCACCACCCGCACATCGACGCCGTGTGCTTGCGCCAGCGCGGTGCTGCTCGCCTTGCCGCTCAGGATCGTCTCGACCATCGCGGTGGTCACCGCCGAGGGCCAGGGCGTCACGCCCTGCGCGACCACGCCATGATCGGCGGCGAACAGCACGATGCGGCGCGGGCGGGTGAGCGGGGTGAGCGATTGCCCTGCCAGTGCCAGCTCGATCGCCAGCGTCTCGAGCCGTCCCAGGCTGCCGACCGGCTTGGCGAGGGCATCGAGCCTGGCCTGAACATCGTCGCGGGTGATCATCAGCGCTCCAGCCTTGTGATGTCGGACGGAAGCCGGTCCTGCCAGCCATGCCGGACAAGCTCGGGCGTCTCGCTCGCGCGCTCGGGATAGCCCAGGCACAGCAATGCGATAAACCGCCAATGTGCGGGCACCTCGAGCAGGGCGTTCATGCCATTGGGATCGATGATCGACACCCAGCCGAGGCCAACGCCGTTCGCGCGCGCGGCCAGCCACACAGTGTGCACGGCGGTTACCACCGACCAGCACAAAGTTTCGGGCATCGTCGCGCGGCCAAGGCCGTCTCCGGCCTCGCCCTGTTCGTCGCAGAACACCGCGACAATCTCGGGCGCCTCGCGCAGGCCGTGGAGTTTGAGGCCATCGTACAGCGCCTTGCGCTCGCCCGAGTAGCTCTCGCCCGCCGCGTGCTTCTGCGCATCGACGGTGTCGGCCAGTGCCTTGCGGCGCTCGGGCGAGACGATGCGGACGAACCGCCAGGGCTGGGCGTTGCCCACCGACGGGCCGTGGCAAGCGGCGTCGAGCAAGGTGTCGAGCAGGCCATCGGGAAGCGCGCGCGTCTCGAAATGCCGGACATCGCGCCGCCAGGCCAGCAACTGGGCGAGTTGCTCGCGAAAGGCGGCGTCGAACACCGGTTCGGTCATGGCCTATGCCCCGCAATGGCCAGCAGCCGGTCGATATCGACATAGTCCTCGAGCGAGGCGGCCAGCGCATCGAGCGCCTGGTCGACGCGGTGGCCCTGCGCGACGCCATCGGACTGCGCGCCCAGCCGCGCCAGCCATGCCCCGCGCTGGGCGGGATGATCGAACAGGCGGTGGATATAGCAGCCCGCGATTTGGCCATCGGCGCTGACGACGCCGTCTTCCGCGCCATCGGCCAGCCGCAGCAGCGGTTGCAAGGGCCCAAGCGCGCGAGTCTGGCCGACATGAATTTCATAGCCCGCAAACGCCGCGCCATCGCGCAGGCTGGTGCCGGTGACATCGACCACGCGCTTGTCGCCGGTCAGCCGGGTGGCGACGGGCAGATAGCCCAATCCGGCGACGGTCTCGGGCGCGCCCTCGACGCCATCGGGGTCCTCGATGATCTGCCCGAGCATCTGATAGCCGCCGCAGATGCCGAGCAGGCCGCCGCCGCGCCGGACGTGCGCCGCGATATCGATATCCCAGCCCTGCGCGCGAAGGAATGCGAGGTCCGCGATGGTCGCCTTGGTGCCGGGCAGGATGATCAGTGCCGCATCGCCGGGGAGCGGCTGGCCCGGCGGCACCATCACCAGCTTCACGCCCGGCTCGTGCGCCAGGGCATCGAAGTCGTCGAAATTGGCGATCCGCGAGAGCATCGGCACCGCGATGGTGATCGCGCCCTCGCTGGCCGCTGCGGAATCGAGCACCACCGCGTCCTCGGCGGGCAGCTGACGCGCGGCGGCAAGCCAGGGGATGACGCCGAGGCCGGGCCAGCCGGTGCGGCGTTCGATCTCGGCATATCCATTGTCGAACAGCCGGACATCGCCGCGGAACTTGTTGATCAGGAAGCCGTGGATCATCGCGGCGTCGTCTGCGTCGATCACGGCCTTGGTGCCGACGATCGACGCGATCACCCCGCCGCGGTCGATATCGCCTATGAGCACCACCGGCACGCCGGTGGCGCGGGCAAAGCCCATATTGGCGATGTCGCCCGCGCGCAGGTTGATCTCCGCCGGGGAACCTGCGCCCTCGACGATGACGATATCGGCGTCGGCCTTCAACCGGCTCCAGGATTGCAGCACCGCATGCAGCAGCTCGCCTTTGCGATGCTGATAATCGGCTGCGCCGAGCATCCCGACAACCTTGCCGTGGACCACCACCTGCGCGCCGGTGTCCGACTGCGGCTTGATCAGCACCGGGTTCATGTCGATGCTGGGCGGCACGCGGCACGCGAGCGCCTGCAGCGCCTGCGCGCGGCCGATCTCGCCGCCGACTGCCACCGCAGCGTTGTTCGACATGTTCTGCGGCTTGAACGGGCGCACGATCAGCCCGCGATTGGCGAGCAACCGGCACAATCCTGCGACCAGCACCGACTTGCCGACATCCGATCCGGTCCCCTGCAGCATCACAGCAGCCATGCGAGAACCCCTATGATCGACCACATCAGCATACACGCGCGGCGATAGACCCACAGCGCGCGTTGCAGATCCTTGGCATCGGGCGCGGGGCCATCGCCCAGCCAGGCGCGGTGCGCGGTCTCGCCGTCATAGCGGACCGGACCGCCCAGCCTGCGCTCCAATACGCCTGCCATCGCCGCCTCGGGCCAGCCGCCATTGGGTGAGGCGTGGTGGCGCGCATCGCGCAGCATGGTGCGCCATCCGCCCATTCCGGCGAGGCAGACAAGCACGCCTGAAATCCGCGCGGGGATGAAGTTCACCACATCATCGGTCCGGGCCGCCGCCCAGCCAAAATGCAGATAGCGGGCGTCGCGATGGCCGATCATCGAATCCGCCGTGTTGACCACCTTGCAGATCAGCAGCCCCGGTAGCCCCGCGACCAGAAACCAGAACGCCGGCGCGACAACGCCATCGCAGAAGCTTTCGGCGAGGCTCTCGGTCGCGGCGACCGCGATGCCGCTCTCATCGAGCGCTGCGGTGTCGCGGCCGACGATGCGTCCGACCGCTGCGCGCGCTGCAGCAACATCGCCGCGCAGCAGCGGGCTGGCCACGGCGCGGACGTGATCATCCAAGCTGAGCTGCGCAAGACCGGTGGTTGCGAGCACGATCACCACGCCGACCGCGACGCCGTCGCCCGCCCATGCCTCGATCAGCCAGCCGATCGCGCCGACACCGCCTGCGACCAGCGCCAGCAGCGCCAGCCCCATCGCCCGGCGGCGGGTCGCATCCCCAGCGTTCCAGCGCCGCTCGAGCGCGGCAATCGCCGCACCGATCCAGATCACCGGATGACCGATCGCCGCCAGCAACCAGGCGGGATAGCCGATCGCGGCCTCGCCGATCAGCGCCAGCAGCAGCTGTTCGGGCCGCATGAGCATCAGCGCTGCGCCATCGGGGTGGTCACGACAAACCGCACCCCGTCCGGCGTGGTGCCGATATGCGACGACACGCCATAGGTCGCAGCAATCCGCTCGGGCGTCAGCACCTCGGCGGGCGGACCTTGCGCGACGATGCGGCCGTCGCACAGCAGCAGCACCTCGTCCGCCACCCGCATCGCGTGGTTGAGGTCGTGCAGCACGACGATCACCCCCGCGCCCGAGCGCGCGACATCGCGCAGGCATTCGAGCGTATCGAGCTGGTGCGCGGGGTCGAGATTGGCGAGCGGCTCGTCCGCCAGCAGCCAGTGCGGCTCGCCCGCCAGCACCCGCGCGAGCAGGACGCGCGCGCGCTCGCCGCCCGAAAGCGCGGTCATCGGACGCGCGGCGAACTGGGTGACATCGGTCGCGGCCATCGCGCGCGCGACGGCGGCGCGGTCGGCATCGGTCTCGCCCCAGCGGGTGCGGTGCGGATAGCGGCCCAAGGCCACCAAAGTCGCGACATCGACATCCCAATGGACATCGGCGCCCTGCGGCAACAGGCCGATCTGCCGCGCAAGGTCACGCATCGTCCACGAAGCGCGGGGCTGCCCGCCGACCAGCACCTGACCGGCTTCGGGGGTGTGCAGCCCGGCGAGGCATGAGAGCAACGTCGACTTGCCCGCGCCATTGGGGCCGAGCACCGCGGTCACCCGTCCGGGCACGAAGCTGGCGCTGACCGCATCGAGCACGCGGCGTCCGCCGAGCTTGAGCGACAGGCTCTCTGCGGCGAGCACGCTCATGCCAGCGTCCGGCGCATGCGCAGCAGCAGGATCAGGAAGAACGGCCCGCCGAGCATCGACATCGCGATCCCCAGCCGCAATTCGCTTACCGTCGGCAGCGCGCGAACCACGCTGTCGGCGACCAAGAGCAGCAGCGCTCCGGCGAGCGCCGAGGGCAGCAGCACCGCCGAGGGCCGGTTGCCGACGAACGGCCGCACCAGATGCGGCACGATCAGCCCGACAAAGCCGATGATCCCCGCGGTCGCGACCGAAGCACCGACGCACAGGGCGACCCCGACGACGATCAGCAGCTGCAACCGCAGCGGATCGACCCCCATCGAGCGAGCAGCGGATTCGCCCAGCGTCAGCGCATCGAGCGTGCGCCCGGTGAACGCGAGCAGGATGCAGCCCAGCGCCAGCAGCGGCAGCGCGAGCGTGACGTCGTCCCAGCTGCGGTCGGTGAGCGCGCCCATCAGCCAGGTGACGATCTGCGAGGTCGCAAATGGGGTAGGGGCCAGGCTGATCGCCAGCGCGGTCATCGATCCCGCGACGCTCGACAGGATCACGCCCGCCAGCGTGAACACGATGATGCTGCCGGATCGGCCGACCAGCAGAGCGAGGATCGCCATCGTGATCCCTGCGCCGGTGAGTGCAAAGGCGGGCAGCAGCAAAGGCGAGGCGGCATAGCCGAAATACAGCGAGATCACCGCGCCCAAAGCCGCGCCCGAGGACACGCCGAACAGCCCGGGGTCGGCGAGCGGATTGCGCAGATATCCTTGCATCGCTGCGCCCGACAGGCCCAAAGCCGCGCCCACCAGCACCGCGAGCACGATCCGCGGCATTCGCAGCTCGGCGATGATCGGCCAGCGCGGATCGTCCGCCACCCAGGCGTCGAGCGGGATCCATACCTTGCCCGCCATCAGCGACAGCAGCACGGTGACGGCGATGCCCGCGAGCAGCGCGAGATTGAGGGCGAGCGAGCGGTTCACAGCGATCGCCTGATCTCGGCGAGATGGCCGACCGCCTCGATGATTGTCGGGCCGCCGCAATGGAGCAGCTTTTCGGGATACCGCCGCACCGCGATCTGCCGCTTCAGCCCGGCGAGCACCGGGTGGCCGAGCATCCGGTCGCTACGATCCTTCGCGCCGACCGACAGCAGCACCTGCGGCGGCCGCGCGACCATATGCTCGAGCGGCAGCACGTCCCACTGCTTGAGGCCATAGTCCGCGCTCAGGTTGCGAAAGCCGGTGACCCGCAGCAGTTCGCTGGCGAGCGTGCCATCGCCCGGGACCAGCCCTCCGCCCTGCCAGATGAGCGCACCGGGGGCCGTGCCACCTTGTGCAGACGCCGTGCGCACCGCATCATCGATCCGCGCGACCAATCTCTCGCCGCGTGCGGGCTGGCGGATGGCGGCGGCGATCGTGCGGACCTGCGCGTTGCTCTCGGCGATGCTCTCGGGGACGCCGATCTGGATCAGCGGAATGTTCATCCGGTGCAGCGCGGAGATGGTCGAGGGCGCGACATGGCTGCCCGCTATCACGATATCGGGGGCCAGTGCGACCACCTCTTCGGCGGTGCCCGAGG
This sequence comes from Blastomonas sp., assembly GCF_030373265.1. Classification (GTDB taxonomy): domain Bacteria; phylum Pseudomonadota; class Alphaproteobacteria; order Sphingomonadales; family Sphingomonadaceae; genus Blastomonas. Next base: position 107,237 of record NZ_JAUCZC010000008.1, on the reverse strand, counting down.
TGATCGCAAAGCGCCGTGCCTGATCGAGCGGGATCGAGCTGGCGCGTTCGTCCTTAGAATAATGGCTGATCGCCGCGATCTGCGCGGGCGCGGCGATCTGCATCAACACCGCATCGACGCACGGGTTGATCGAAACCACGCGCGGCAGCTTTGCGCGCTCGGGCAGCGGACGCTGCGCGACGCGGTCAGCGGCTTGCGACGAGCAGCCCGCGAGCGTCAGACCAAGAACCAGGGCGAAAGCGCGGATCAATACTCGACCCCCTTTTGCGCCTTGAACCCGGCCTTGAACGGGTGCTTGACCTCCTCGAACTCGGTGACCAGATCGGCGATATCGATCAGCTCGGGCTTGGCGTTGCGCCCGGTGATGCAGATGTGCTTGGTCAGCGGGCGATCGTTGAGAAACGCGACGATCTCGTCGATCGGCAGCGTGTCTTGCCGCAGCACGATATTGAGCTCGTCAAGGATGATGAAATCGTATGCGGGATCGAGGATCAGCTCCTTCGAGCGCTCCCAGGCGGCGCGCGCCGCCTCGATATCGCGCGCGCGGTCCTGGGTGTCCCAGGTGAAACCTTCGCCCATCACTTCGAAGGTGACGAGATCGGGGTTGGCCTGGAAGAAATTCTTTTCGCCGGTCTCCCATGCGCCTTTGACATATTGCACGATGCCGACCTTCATCCCCCAGCCCAGCGAGCGGATCGCCATGCCGAAGGCGGAGGACGACTTGCCCTTGCCGTTGCCGGTGTGGACGATCAGCAGCCCGCGTTCGAGCGTGCGCTTGGCCTGCATTCGCTCGCGCGCGGCCTGCACCTTCTTCATCCGGGCGTTGTGGCGGGCGAAATCCTCGGGCGTCTCGGTCATCCTATCCTCCATCCGGCCAGCGCATCGCCCAGCCTTGTCCAGTCACTCTCGTCGCGCGGCAGGCCCAGCCGCAGCCAGCCGGGCGCATAGCCGAACGGGCGGGTCAGTACGCCGGAATGCGCCAGATGCGCAAACAGGCCATCACGCCCGGCCACATTGATCAACACGAAAAACGCGGTGCGCCCGACAATCTCGATGCCATGGCCGGTGAATAGATCCGCCAGCCGCTGCGATGCCTGCGCCAGCCGCGCGCGCTGAGCGCGGTGCCAGGCGGCGTCGCGATAGGCGGCAAGCCCCGTGGCGAGCGCCGGGCCGGAGATCGGCCAGTCGCCGATCAGCGCGCGCAGCCGATCGCCGATTGCGGGGGGCGCGATGACGAAGCCCAGCCGCAACCCGGCGAGGCCGAAGAACTTGCCGAACGAGCGCAGCACGATCAGCCCCGGCCAGTCGCACCCCGCCAGGCTGTCGTGCCCGCTGGCATCGGCGAACGCTTCATCGACGATCAGATGGCCGCCGCGCGCCGCCAGCAGCGAGGCGGCGACGTGCAGTTGCGTGCGGTCGGTGATCGCGGCATCGGGGTTGTTGGGCCGGGCGAGCACCAGCACATCGTGCGTCTGCGCCATCGCGACAAGGGCGTCGGCGCTGCACCGGGTGACGGCATCTGCCCCCCACATCGATTCATGGCCCGAATAGCCCGGTCGCACCACCGCCGCGCGGCTGGCGGGCTGATCGACCGCCAGGATATGCCCGAGCAGCCGCAGCGCGAGGTCGCTCCCCGGCACCGCCACCACGCGGCGCGGTTCGACGCCGAAGAATGCGGCAGCAGCGGCCTCCAGCGCCGCAAGGTCGGCCGGATCGGGCAACCGTTCCGCTGCTTCGGCGCTGTGCGCCATCGGATAGGCCCAGGGCGCGATGCCCGTCGACAGGTCGGTCCAGAGCGCAACCTGCGGGAAGGCGGCGCGCGCCATGTCGATCCGCCCACCGTGCCGGGCGAAGGTATCGACCAGGGCGCGCGCATCCCCCATCAGTAGCGCAACCGCACGCCGGCATAGCCCGCGCGGCCAGGCGAGCCATAGCGGAACACCGTCTCGTAGCGCTCGTCGAACAGGTTTTCGACGCGGGCATAGATATCGACCCGCTCGGTTACCGGGAACGAGGCGCGCAGGTCCGCGAGCACATAGCCTTCGACCTTGCGGCTGTTGTTGGCGTTGTCGAAATTGGCGCCGACATGGGTCAGCGTCACCCCGGTTTCGAGCCCGAAGCCCCAGGTAAAGTCGACCAGCGCCGAGACGCTGTGCTGCGGACGGCGGACCAGCTGGCGGCCGAAATTGACGTTGCCGGGCGAGCGGTTGGTGGCATCGGTAAAAGTGTAGTTCGCTTGCAGCCGCAGCGCATCGACCGGCACCATTGCCAGCCCGATCTCGACCCCTTCGGCGCGTGCTTTGGAGACGTTGTCGTAGGTGCCCGAGGGCCGGTTGGCGCAGATTCCGGTGAGCGGAGCGGTGCACGAGACGAAGATGATCAGATCATCGGAGTTGCGCCGGAAATAGGTGGCGCTGGCCTGCAGCCGGCCCTCGACCAGATTCTGCGTGACGCCTGCGTCCCAGCCCTTGGACCGCTCGGGCTGGAGCTGCTGGTTGCCGAAATCGCTCTGCAGCTGGAACAGCGACGGCGCCTTGAACCCTTCGGCATAGCTGGCGCGCAGGATCGTACCGGTCTGGTCGATCGCATAAGCGCCGCTCGCGCCAAAGGTGGTCGCACCGCCGAAGCGGTTGTGGTCGTCATGCCGCACCCCGCCGGTCAGCGTCAGGCCGGTGACCGGGCTTGCGACGATCTGGCCATAGATGCTGTCGATCCGCGCCCGGCCAAGGGTCGGTGGCGCGCCATAGCTGCTGCTGGAAAAGCGCGAGGTCTCGCGTTCCAGCCCTCCGGTCAATTGCCAGCCGTCCGTGATATCGAAGATCCCCTGATACTCGATCCGCTCGTTGCGGCCGTGGCTCGCAAAGGTTTCGGTCGGAGGTCCGTCGAACGCGATCGAGCGGCGGCGGGTGTCGGTATAGGCATAGCCCAGCCGGTTGCGAAACCGTCCGTCGAACAGCGCCGCGTTGATCCCGGTGTAGCCGACAAGCTCGCGGGTGCGCGATTCCTCGTTCACATCGCCGAACGCGAAGCTGGGGGCAGGGAAGCCGTCGATGTTGACCCGGCCTTCGGAATACCAGCCGCGCGCGTCGATCGAGATCGCATCGTTGAGGGCCAGGTTGACATTGCCGTTGGCGCCGAAGTTCTCATAGCCGTCCTTCTCGGTGCCGCCGCGCGCCTCGCTGAATGCAGAAATGCCGTCGGTGCGGAAATAGCCCGCGCCCGCGCTCGCCGACAGCGGACCCGCCTTGCCCGAGATGTTGCCGACCAACTGGCCGGTGTCGCGATAGCCATATTCGCCGCGCAGGTTGACCGCGAGATCCTCGGTCGGCTGCCGGGTGATCATGTTGATCACCCCGCCGATCGCCTGGCTGCCCCACAGCACCGAAGACGGCCCGCGCAGCACCTCGATCCGCTCGATATTGCCGGTGAGCAGGTTGCCGAAGTTGAAGCCGCCGCCGGGGGTCGACGGATCGTTAAGCTTGATCCCGTCGATCAGTGCCACGGTCTGGTCGCTTTCGGCGCCGCGAATGAACACCGAGGTGGTCGAACCGATCGGGCCGTTGCGGCTGATGCTGACCCCGGGAAGGGTGCGCAGGATGTCTGCAACGCTCTGGGTCTGGCGGCGCTCGATCTCTTCGGAATCGACCACTGTGATCGACTGGCCGACGCGCTCGACCGGCTGCGCGGTGCGGTTGGCGGTGACGACGACGATAGGCTCGCGCGGGTCTGTGGCGGCAAGCGTGTCCTGCGCGATCGCAGCGCCGGAGAGGCTGGCGGCAAACGCCAGTGTGGAAGCGGTAACTTTCAGAAATGTAGTTGGCATTGGTATCCCCTGTATAACAACAAGGGGTTGCACGCACCAATGGTACAGCTGAGCAATCGCCGGCCTTACACCCGCGCGCGCCACCCCGATCGATGTCGTCACGCGAGGATTAACCTCGATCACGCTGAACACCCCGTCCGCGCAAAGGACCGACTGCAACAGGCAGGTCTCCTGGCTCCCGGGTCAACACGTCCGCCCCGCCTTCCCGGATGCAGACGCATCCAGTGGCATGATAGGGGCGACCGCTCGCCGGTCACAGTTGCGGGGACAGCCGCGGATTACAGGGTGGATACCTGCTTCCGCGTTCCCTATTAATCCCATCTCTGGGAACCTGTCGCGCCGCCGCATTATGGCGCGCCTTTACGTTTTGCAAGGAAAATGGATCGATGTGGTGCTGACCTTCATCACCGGCGGCGCGCGGTCGGGAAAGAGCATGCGCGCCCAGATGCTGGCGGAAAGTCAGGAGGGCGACCTCGTCTATCTGGCCACCGCGCAGGCGTTCGATGACGAGATGACCGACCGGATCGCGCGGCATCAGGCGGACCGGGATGCGCGCTGGCGCACGGTCGAGTGCCCCATCGACCTGCCCGAGACAATTGCGCGCGAAGCGGGCGAAGGCCGCGTGCTGCTGGTCGATTGCCTGACCTTGTGGACCAGCAATCTGCTGCTGGGCGAGCATGATTTCGCCGCCGCCTCGCAGCAGTTGCTCGGCGCCTTGGCCAGCGCAAATTCACCGGTGATCCTGGTCAGCAACGAGGTCGGCATGGGGATCGTGCCCGACAATGCGCTGGCGCGGCAGTTTCGCGACATGGCCGGGCGGCTCAACCAGCAGGTCGCCGCAATCGCCGATCGCGCCGAGCTTGTCGTGTCGGGGCTGAGCCTGACGCTCAAGCCCTGAGCGGGCGCGCCATCCCGCTTACCAGAAAGTCGTGATCCAATAGAACAGCGCGCCGACGGCGGCCGAGGCGGGGATGGTGATCAGCCAGGCGATGACCACCCGGCCCGCCACGCCCCAGCGCACCGCCGAGGCGCGCCGCGCGGCGCCCACGCCGACGACGCAGCCGGTGATGGTGTGCGTGGTCGAGACCGGAATGCCGAAGGCGGTGGCGGCAAACAGCATCACCGATCCGCCCGACGAGGCGCAGAAGCCCTGCTGGTGCGACAGCTTGGTGATCCGCGTGCCCATCGTCTCGATGATCTTCCATCCGCCCGACAGCGTGCCCAGCGCAATCGCGACATAGCAGCTCAGCACCACCCATCCGGGCACCGCGAACTCGCCATCGAGCATGCCCTGCGAATAGAGCAGGACCGTGATGATCCCCATCGTCTTCTGCGCGTCGTTGGCGCCATGCCCCAGCGAATAGGCGGCGGACGACAGCAGGTGCAGTTTCTTGAACATGCCTTCGGCGCGCTTGGCGGTGGCGCGCAGGAAGATCCAGGACGTCATCACCACCAGCAGGATCGACAGGATCATCCCCATGGTGGGCGACAGGATGATCGCCGACGCGGTCTTGATCACCCCCGACCAGACGATGCCGTCGAGCCCGGCACGCGTCACGCCCGCGCCGATCAGCCCGCCGACCAGCGCATGGCTGGAGGACGAGGGAATGCCCTTCCACCAGGTGACGACATTCCACACCATCGCACCGACCAGCGCACCGAAGATCACCTGCGGGTTGACGATGTCGACATCGATGATGCCCTTGCCGACGGTTTCGGCGACCTTGAGCCCGAACACCCAATAGGCCGCGAAGTTGAAGAAGGCGGCGAACAGCACTGCGTGCACCGGCTTGAGCAGCCGGGTCGAGACCACGGTGGCGATCGAGTTGGCGGCATCGTGCAGCCCGTTGAGGAAGTCGAAGGCCAGTGCGAGCGCGATCAGCGCGATCAGCAGCGGCATGGCGATGATGGTGGTTTCCATGAGGGTGCGTGGAAGCTCAGGCGTGATCGATGACGAGGCCGTCGATCTCGTTGGCGACATCCTCGAACCGGTCGACCACGCGCTCGAGATGCGTGAACAGCTCGCGCTCGACGATGAAGCGCAGCGGGCTGGTCTCGCCGTGCTCCTTGTAGACCGCCTTCAGACCGCGCGCATGTATCTCGTCGGCATGGCCTTCCATGATCACCAGCCGCTCGGTCAGCTCGTGCAGCCGTCCGGCGTTGCGGTTGACGTGGCGCAGCAGCGGCAGCGCCTCGACCGTGATCCGCGCGCAATCGACGATGATCGCGGCCATGTCCTTCATTTCCTGCTTGAACTCGGTGAGCTCGTACAAATCGATGGCGCCTGCGGTCTTCTGCATCTCGTCGATCGCATCGTCCATCGATCCGATCAGGCTGGTGATCGCGCTGCGGTCGAACGGAGTGAGGAAGGTGCGGCGGACGGTCTGCAGCACCTCGCGGGTGATCAGATCGGCCTCGTGCTCGCGCTCGGTCAGCTCCTGGATGTGATCGCGCATGCCGGGTCCGCCGCCGAGCAGCCGCGCCAGCGCGTTGGATCCCGACAGCAACGTCAGCGCATGCGCCTCGAACAGCTCGAAGAAATTGCCCTGCTTGGGCAGCAGCGCCTGGACCCACTGGAACACCGCAAATTTCGGCGACGATTTTTGCAGGCCGAGGCCGAACCCGCTTTTGGCGATGCGCCGGTCGGAATCGCTGGCGCGAAACCGCCGGATCAGCTCGGCAAGCTCGGGCTCGTCGACCAGTTGCGCGGCCTCCTCGAGCGAAAACCACTGGCGCTGGCGCTGGTCCTGCTCTTCCCATTCGTCGAGCAGGTCGGTGACCGAGAACGGAAACACATCGACATCGACATTGAGCGACGCGCCGTTCTTGCGCTTCTTGCGATAGCGATAGCTGCCCAGCGGCGTCGGACAGGCGGCGCCCTGGACGCCGGCCTCTTCCTCCGCCTCGTGCGCGGCGGCGGCGTGCGGCTGCAGACCATCGATCATGTTGCCCTTGGGTAGCACCCAGCGGCGGCTCTCGCGCGAGGTGACCAGCAGGATGCTGACCGGCGCGGTCGCGTCCTCGCGGTTGGTGCGATAGGGCAGGGCAGCAATCTGGCGGATGGGGATTTCCTCTGGGCGATCGTGAATGGCGTGCGCCCGGCCGGACCCGCGCAAGCGCGGCTCTGGGCGGTGTCGATCAGGCCCGCACAGACAGGCACCACACCGGCACGCACCACACAGGCACGCACCACACCGGCACGTAACGCGCAACAAAACGGTCACATAACTGTAATGGTTGCGCCTGCAAAGCGCTATTGGCGTGGTTTTGCCAATCTGTCCGGAACAGCGGCGGGGCAGGCGAACCGTGCTGGCCGTGGCCAGGCCGCTGGCTTCAGGGCCTGGCGGCCGGATGATACCGCTCGAAGCGTCCCAGCGCGACCGATCCCGCCGAGATTCCCGGGCTGCTATAGGCAAGCTGGACGATGTCACCTGCGCACAGCATCGCGCCTGTCGTGCGGGTGATCAGCACCTGGTTGGGGTTGAGCAGCCCCGCGCCGTGCCTGACCCGGTTGATCAGCTGTCTCTGTCCGTTCATCTGATAGACGATGCCCTGGCCCGCCAGGATCCGTGTCGACCGGATCCGGTGCAACGCGATACAGTCCATTCCGGTGTCGATATCGATCTCGGATCCGGCCTCGTCGGAGACCGGGGGTACGAACCACAGGTCCTTCCCCACCGGTTCGGCAGCTTCAGCAGCCGCGGTCAGGGCGAGCATCAAGGCGGCGGCCGCAAACCAGCTTTGCAGACAATGCATGCGTATCTCCTGCCGCCAAGCCCGGGCATGGGGGCACCTTGAGGGCAAAAGGCTGGTCGCAACCTTGCCCTCAAGGTGCTACCGGATCACGGGGGGCACCATGACCGGTCCAAGCCAGCCTGGGGTGAGGCTGGCTTTGCAGATAGGACGTTGCAGCCTTGCCGAACCCGCATGCCACCGATCAAAAAAAGGACGCGCGTGCCGCTGGCGCTGCGGGTTCTTGCGCGCGGTGGCGTCTGGGTGCATGGGCCTTGCCCGCATTCCTCCTGCCTTTGAAGTGATTGCCAAGTCCGATGTCGCGCCAGGGCCTTGAAGCCGTATTGATCGCGCAGCGCGAGCCGCTGTTGCGGTTTCTGCGCGCGCGCGGCGCAGGCGATGGCGCCGAGGACATCCTGCAGGAACTGTGGCTGCGGCTGGTCAATCTGGACACCGGCCCGGTCGCCGATCCGCGCAGCTATCTGTTCCGCGCCGCCAACAACGTGATGCACGACCGCTATCGCTCGGCGCAGCGCAGCCGTCAGCGCGATGCCGACTGGATCGAGGCGCAGGGGCTGTCGGGAGAGGCATCCGATGCGCCGCAGCCCGACCGCGAGCTGATCGCCCGCGCCACGCTCGCACAGGCCGAAGCGGTGCTGGAGGCCGAGGGCGCCAGGGTGCTGCAGGTCTTCCGGCTGTTCCGCATCGAAGGCGTCGGCCAGCGCCAGATCGCGCAGGATCTGGGGGTGAGCCTGAGCGCGGTGGAGAAGGATTTGCAGAAAGCCTATCGTGCGCTGATGCGCTGGCGGGAGACGCTCGATGCGGATTGAGTGCTTTGGCGGCGTCTTTGGGTCAGGACAGACATGATGACAGACACTGGCGAACAGACCCGCCTCCAGGCGATCGATTGGGCCATCGCGACCCATGACCCGGATTTTTCCGATTGGGACGGCTTTGCCCGCTGGCTCGAGGCCGATCCGCGCCATACTACGGCCTATGATCAGGCGCTGGCCGCGGGCGCGCAGGTGGCCGAGCTTTCGGCCGAAGTCCGGCCCGCCAGGCCGCAAGCCGCCAATGACGAGGATCGCATCGCGCATCGCTCGATCGTGCGGCGGCGATGGCTGGGCGGCGCGCTCGCGGCATCCTTGCTCGCGGTCATTGCCATTCCCGCATGGCAGATGCGCCCGCAGCCTTATTCGGTGACCACCGCGATGGGCGAGCGCGAGACTGTCGATCTGCCCGATGGCAGCCGCATCGTGATGAACGGCGGCACCACGCTGGCGCTCGACCGGCGCTATCCTCGCTATGCGCGGCTGGAGACCGGCGAGGCGCTGTTCGAGGTGCGCCACAATGCCGCCGACCCGTTCGTCGTCGAAACCGGCGATGTGCAGCTGGTCGATGCCGGCACCGCGTTCAACGTGGCGCGGGTTGACGGGTCGCTGGATGTGGCGGTGTCCGAAGGGGTGGTGATCGTCAACCCGAAGGCCGAAAATGTCCGCCTGCCCGCAGGACGTCGCGCCTCGATTACAGGCGTCCATGCCGCCATCATCGTGTCGGATGTCCCGGTCGATCAGGTCGCAGGCTGGAGATCGGGCAGGCTGAGCTTTTCCGGCACCAGCCTCGCCCACGTCGCCGCGGCGCTGGAACGCGGGCTCGGCGCGCGCATCGCGGTCGATCCGTCGATTGCGGCGCGGCCGTTCAGCGGCGTAGTCCAGATCGCCGGTCGCGATTCAGCCGCGGTCGCATCGATCGCGCCGGTGCTGGGCACCCGCGCGGTGAAGCGCGGCGATGGCTGGGAGCTGGTGGGCGATAATGCGCAGCCTTAGCCTGGCACTCGCCCTGCCGTTCGCCGCTGTTGCGTCCCCTGCGCTCGCCGAGGTCCCGGTGCGGATCGATATCGCGGCAGGCAGGCTCGACGCCGCCATCATCGCGCTGGGTCGGCAGGCGGGAATCAGCATCGGCATCACCGACCGGCAGATCGGTGCCCAGCGCGTCCGGCGGCTGCGCGGCACGATGACCACCCGAGAGGCGCTCGACCGGCTGCTGCAGGCGAGCGATGCCCGCGCAGTGCGTCTGGCGCCCGATCACTGGCGGATCATGCGCGCGCCGGCCTCTGCGCGGCGCAGCGGCGCGCCGATCCGGCTGGCGATGGCGACGGCGCCCAGGCTGCCGGCCCCTGTCGAGGACATCGTGGTGACCGCGCGGCGCGCGCCGCCGGAGGACCTGACGCGGAGCGCCTACAGCCAGATCAGGCTCGAGGGCGATTTTGCGCTGGGCGGGCAGGGCCGGGGCTCGGACGCACTGGTCGACCGGCTGCCGGCTTTGGGTTCGACCCAGTTGGGGCCGGGGCGCAACCGGTTGTTCCTGCGCGCGATATCGGATTCAAGCTTCAACGGACCGACCCAGGCGGTGGTGGGCCAGTATCTCGGCTCGGCACGGCTCAACTACAACGCGCCCGATCCCGACCTCAGGCTGGTCGATCTCAACGCGGTCGAGGTGCGGCAGGGGCCGCAGGGCACGCTCTATGGCGCGGGCACATTGGGCGGCGTGATCCGGCTGCTGCCCAACCTGCCCGATTCGAACGACTGGCAGGCGGCGCAATCGCTGTCTGTCGCCGCAACCCAGCATGGCGCGCCGTCGTTCGATGGCAGCGCGATGGTCAACGTTCCCCTCGTCGAGGGCGTGGTGGGCCTGCGCGGCGTGGTCTACGGCGCGCGCGACGGCGGCTATATCGACGACCGGCTGCGCCAGCGCGATGACATCAACCGCGTCGATACCATCGGCGGGCGCGTGTTGCTGCGGATCGAGCCGGGCGCGGACTGGACCATCGACATGATGGGCGCGGCGCAGGACATCGACGGACGCGACAGCCAGTTCGCCGACCGTGCGGGCGACAGGCTCGACCGCGCGAGCCCCTTTGCACAGCCCTTTCGCAGCCAGTTTCTGCTCGGCCAGCTGGCGGTGGGCAAGCAGTGGGACGCATTCGAGCTGCTGTCGACGACCACCGTGACCGGGCTTGACCTCAGCGAGACCTTCGATGCCACCATCCCCGGGCTGGAGCCCAGCCTGTTTCGCCAGCGCGGCGAAACCCGGCTGGTGACCAACGAGACCCGGCTGTCGGGCGAGGCGGCGGGCGGTGTCGGCTGGCTGGTCGGCACCAGCCTGCTGAGCAACCGCTACCGCATCCGCCGCACCCGCGGCGATATCGTGCGGGCGAGGGCGATCACGGGGGTCGAAAACCGGGTCGATGAGGCCACCGCTTATGCCGATCTCGCGATCCCGGCAGCCGACCGGCTGTTTCTCGATATCGGTGCGCGGCTCAGCCATATGCGGCTGTCGGGCGAAGCGCTCGATACCCCTTTATTGTCCCTTGCCGCGCAGGCGCGCAGCAATGCAAGACGCACCCAGACCGCATTTCTGCCGTCGGCGGGGCTGCGCTATCGGCTGTCGGATGGCCTGTCCGCCCATGCGCGCTATCAGGAAGGCTTCCGTCCCGGCGGCATCGGCGTGCGCGACCTGATGGTGCGGCGCTACCGGCCCGACACCGTGTCGGCGGTGGAGGCAGGGCTCGCCTTTTCCGCCAGCACCTTCAGCGGCGATGTGACGCTCGCTTATACCCGCTGGCGCAACATCCAGGCTGACCTGATCGATATCAGCGGGCTGCCGGCGACCGAGAATATCGGCAACGGCCGCATCGTCACGCTCGATGCCACATTGGCCTGGCAGCCGGTGCGCGCGGTATCGATCGAAGCCTCGGCGGTCTGGGCCGACAGCCGTCTGGTGTCGCCCTCGGCCGGCATATTCGTGCTGCCCGCCAACCGCGTGGGGTTCGATTTCGCCAGCATCCCCGAAGGTGCGGTGATAGCCGACAGCAACGATCTGCCCAATGTCGCGCGGCTGTCCGGACGACTGGGCAGCAGCTACCGGGCCACGCTGGGCGATACAGGCGACCTCACCGTCAGCGGGTCGTTGCGCTATACCGGACGCTCGCGGCTTGGCATCGGGCCGGTGCTGGGGGTGGAGCAGGGCGACGTTCTCGATACCAGCCTGTCGGTCAGCCTGGCGCGCGATCGCAGCACCTTCTGGATCCAGGCGACCAATCTGCTCGATGCGCGTGGCAACCGCTTCGCCCTGGGCTCGCCGTTCACGCTGCCCTTTGGCGAGCAGATCACGCCGCTGCGTCCGCGCACCGTGCGGATCGGCGCCGACTTCAGCTTCTGAGATAACTTATCTTTGTTTTTGAGAAGGTTGGCGGAAAATCCGTCCGCCCCACGGGCTTTGTCGTGCGGGTCTGATTCCTTTGCAGCGTCTTGGTGAGTGAAACCACTCTCCTCCCCAAGTCCCGAAAGGAAGATCATGCGCCTCTTGCTGGCCTGTACCTGTCTGACCCCGATTTCGCTGATGCTGCCGCACGCTGCGGCGCTTGCCCAGACCAGCGTGACCACCGCGCGCACCACGCCGATCGCGACCTCCAGCGCAAACAATGGCGCCGCCGACAGCATCAGGATCACCTCGACCGGTTCGGTCAAGCCGGCATCCGGCGTGGCGGTGACCATCGACAGCAACCACAACGTCACCAACGAAGGCACCATCCAGACCACCGACGCCAGCAATTCCGCCGGAATTCTCGCGGTGGCCGGGACCAGCGGCACGATCACCAACTCGGGTGTCATCGTCCTCGATGAAAACTACACCCCGACCGACACCGACAATGACGGCGATATCGACGGACCCTATGCGCAGGGACAGAACCGGTTCGGCATTCGCACGCTGGGGGCGCTGACCGGTTCGGTGATCCACAGCGGATCGATCACCATCGAAGGCAACACCAGCGCCGGGATCAGCCTGGAAGGACCGCTCACCGGATCGCTGGTCAGCAGTGGCACGATATCGATGCTGGGCGACAATTCGGCCGGCATGCGCGCCGGTGCGGTCAGCGGCAACGTCGCGCTCACCGGGACGATTGCCGCAACCGGGGCCAATTCGATGGCGGTCTCGCTCACCGGACCGATCGGCGGCGCACTGACCGTGCAGGGCACCGTGACCGCCACCGGCTATCGCACCACCACCCCGCCTGCCGATCCCAGCAAGCTTGATGCCGACGACCTGTTGCAGGGTGGCCCTGCGCTGCAGATCGCAGGCTCGGTCGCAGGCGGCATCCTGTTCGATGCGCCGCCGCCCAACACCAATCCGGACGACAAGGACGAAGACAAGGACGGCATCGACGACGACAAGGAAGGCACCGCCACGGTCACCGCGTTCGGGTCTGCCGCGGCGGTCCAGATCGGATCCACGAGCGAGGACATCACCATCGGTGCGGTCGCCGGAACCGCAGCGGCGGGCAACGGTCTGGTGCTCAAGGGCCGTGTCGTGGGCAGCGGCGTCTACAAGGATGTCGCGGGCAACGGCCTGGTGATCGGCGGCCTGGGCCACGCGACCACCATCACCGGCGGCGTGCTCAATACAGGTGCGATTGGCGCCCAGTCGAACGGTGGAAATGCCACCGCGATCCGCATCGGCAATCTGGCCAGCGTGCCTGCGCTGCGCAACACCGGTGCGATCGAGGCGGCAGGCGGCAGTGTCGCGGGCAACCAGGTCCGCGCGCTCGTCATCGATGCTGCAGGAACGCTGACCAGCGTGACCAACACCGGCAAGATCGCAGCGACGGCAGCAGGCGACGGGTCGGCAGCCGCGATCGTCGATCTTTCAGGATCGCTGCGCAGCGTCGAAAATACCGGTGCGATCAGCGCTGTCGCTGCCAAGCCCGCCGCAGGCCGGGCGACCGCGATCGATCTGGCCGCCAACACCACCGGCACCACCATCCGGCAGAGCGCCGCGACTCCGACCGGGCGCCCCTCGATCACCGGCGATATCCGGCTGGGATCGGGCGATGACCTGCTCGAGGTGAATGCCGGCACGGTCACCGGCGCGATGCTGTTCGGCGCTGGCAGCAATCGGCTGACGGCGAGCGGCGAAGCTGCGCTCACCGGCGATGCGACGTTCGGCTCGGGCGCCGATACGGTGCAGCTTGCGGGCAAGTCGGCGCTGGTCGGCAAGCTCGATATGGGCGGCGGCAATGACACTCTGGCGATATCGGGGACCGCGCGGTTCCGCGGAACGCTCGCAGGCGCCGGCCAGACGGCGGTGACGGTGTCGGGCGGATCGCTCAGCATCGCCAGCCCCGGCACCGTGGCTCTCGGGTCGCTCGCCGTGGCCGACAAGGGCCTGATCGGTGTCACCATCGATGGCCAGGCGGGAACTTTCACCAAGATCGACGTCGCGGGAGCCGCCAGCTTTGCCGAAGGCTCGCGGCTCGGGGTGACGCTGGTCAATGTCAGCAAGTCGGAAGGCACCTATCAGGTCCTCTCCGCCGGATCGCTGACCGGCAGCGCCAACATCGTGGCAGCCGGCATCGACTTGCCGTTCCTGTTCAAGTCCACCGTGGCGGGCAGCGATGCTGCAGGCACCGTATCGGTCGACATCAAGCGCAAGACGGCAACCGAGCTCAGCCTCTCGGGGTCGCAGGCGCGCGCTTATGATGCGGTGTTCAAGGCGCTGGACAGCGACGCTGCGGTGGCCGGCAGCTTCCTTGCCATCAGCAATGCCGAGCAGGCCGGAGAGGCGCTGCAGCAGATGCTTCCCGACCATGCCGGAGGCACCTTTGCCACGGTGACCCAGGGTTCGCGCGCGACCGCGCGGTTCCTCACCGACACGTCGGCGCCCTATAGCGATCAGGGCGGCTGGGGCTTCTGGCTGCAGCAGACGGTCTGGGGCAGCGCCAAGGATCGGCAAGAGACCGCATCGTTCGACACCAGCGACTGGGGCGCCACCGGTGGCGTTGAAATCAAGGCCGGCGATGTCGGCAGGTTCGGCGTCTCGCTGGCGTATCTCAACGGCAAGAACGAGGACAACAATCTGGCCAACGAGATGCGGTCGAACCAGTATGAGCTCGCTGCTCACTGGCGCGGCGACTGGGGGCCGGTGCGCGCCTTTGCGCGGGGCTCGTTCGCGCAGATCGACTTTGACGGCACGCGCCGTTTCGCCTTCGCCAACGGGACCGATGTGGTCGAGCGGGTCAGCGACGGCGAATGGTCCGGGCAACTCTACAGCGCGTCGGCGGGGTTGGCGTATGAAGCGAAGATCGGGCGGTTTGCGCTGCGCCCTTCGGCATCGATCGATTATTACCGGCTCGACGAGGACGGCTATGCCGAAACCGGCGGCGGCGATGCGTTCAACCTGACGGTCGACAAGCGCAGCAGCGACGAGATCGCGGTCAACGGCACTTTGGTGGCGGGCTATGATCTGGGCAGCCTGGCCGCCGACGAGGTGTGGCTGCGCGTCGAAGTCGAGGGCGGCCGCCGTCAGATCATCGGCGGATCGCTGGGCGAAACGACCGCGCGGTTCAAGGGCGGCGAAACGTTCACGCTTATCCCCGATGCGCGCAGCGACGGCTGGATCGGCGGGCTGCGCCTGGTCGGTGGCCAAGGCGGGTTTTCGCTCGCCGGCGAACTGGGCGGCGAAGAGCAATACGACCGGCTCGCGCTCAACGCCCGCGTCTCGCTGCGGGTGGGCTTCTGACGCTTAACATTGGTCTGTAACCTGGCGCTGCGACGGTCGGTCCGCTGGCCGTCGCGCCCAGGTCTGCAGCGCATCCGGGGTGGTCGTTATCACGCACGGCGACCACCCCGGATGACCGCAGCGCTCATCTTGCGATCACGCTGCCGTCATTCGCCCATCAGCGCCCACATCGCCACCATCAGCGCGATCGTGGTCAAAGTCAGCAGCCACGCAAGCAGCCGGATCCGCATCGGCTTGAGCGCGCTCACCTGATGCGCGTCGAGCCGGTCCACGATCCGGCGCGCCCGGCGCTCGGCCGAGAGGAAGATATAGATCGCCACCAGCAGGAACGCGCTGGCAATCGATTTGGGAATCCAGTCCGGGTTCAGCGTGCGAAACAGCGCATGAAAGCCCAGCGCGATGCCCACCGCAGCCATGCCGGTGCGGACCCAGCCGGCAAAGCTGCGTTCATGCGCCAATATGGTGCGGTCCTCGGCATAATCGGTCCGGTCCTGCGCCAGCTCGGTTCGGTCATCTGTGCTCATTGCGGTCCTGTCACGCCTGAAAAATCCATTCCCGTGCTCCCCGGTACTTCGGCGGGGGAATCTGCGTTTCGCCCGAGCGCGCTAAGCGGTTTCGGCCGCTTCGAACTGAACGCGGTTGCGATTGAGCGACCCCGGCGACGTTGTGGCGACGTGCCGCAGCACCGCTTCGCGAACATCGCAGCGCATGTCGAACAGCTCCGATCCGTTGCGGCCGCTCATCAGCACGCGCAGTTCCACCACGTCGCGGTTCATGTCGGTAACCTGCAGCATCGCCACCCGCTTGTCCCACAAGGGGTGTTTGCGAACCTGCTCGACGGCAAAGCTGCGGATGCCGTCGATATCGGCGGCATGGTCGAGATACAGCATCACGGTTCCGAGCAGGTGACTGGTCTCGCGCGTCCAGTTTTCGATGGTGTCGTCCAGCAGCTTGGAGACAGGAATCACCAGGCGGCGATCATCCCAGATCTTGAGCACGACATAGGTCAGCGTGATCTCCTCGACCCGGCCCCATTCGCCCTGATAAACCACGACATCGTCGATGCGCACCGGTTCGGTGAATGCAAGCTGGATCCCTGCGACAAGATTCTTCAGCAGCGGCTGCGCGGCGATACCGAAGGCAAGCCCGGCGATGCCTGCGGACGCGACCAGCGCGACGCCGATCTCGCGGACCTCGGGGATCTTGAGCAGCAACAGGCCCAGGCTGATCAGGATCACCACCACGGTCGCGATCCGGGCGAGAATGTCGGCGCGGGTGCGTCTGCGCCGCGCGGTCAGGTTGTCGGTGGCAGACAGATCGGAGCGCGCACTGATATAGCCATGGATGAAGCGGATGATCGCGATGACCAGCCAGCCCCACAGCAGTGGCATGACGATCCGGACGACACCGGTGACGAATGCGGCTTCATCGCGAAAGTCTGCCACCAGCCGATCGGCCGACAGCAGCGCCAGCGCGACCATGATCCAGCGCAGCGGACGGCGCACCGAGGCGAGCAGCGCCTCGTCCTGCCCGGTGCGCGTGCGCCGCGCGATCCGGGCGATGACGAACACCAGCAGCCAGTGCAGCAGCAGCGCGGCCAGCACCAAAGCCGCCACCACCACCGGCGTGCGGGCGATCGTCCAGATTTCGGAATATTCCATTGTCACACCCAACGTCCGGCTCGGCGCGAGGTTTCATGCGCCCCGGCGGCTCGTCAGCGACGTCGATGCGCAGCGCTCAGAGCAGCGGCTGATAATGAACCTGCTCGGCGAGGTCGTCGGGATCGGTCAGTGTCAGCTGGCTGTTGACCAGACGGATCACGCTGTCCGCCCGCATCTGCTGCAGCGTGCGGTTGACGTGAACCGAGGAAATGCCGACGAGGTCGGCGAGCAGCTCCTGGGTCAGCGGCATGCGATAGGCGTTGCGCGCACCCATGCCGCGGATCGCGAGGCGCTCGCCGAGTTCCAGGAACAGGTGCGCCATGCGCTCATAGGCGTTCAGGCAGCCCAGCCGGAAGATGCTGTTCTCAAGCTGCTGCTCGAACAGCGCGGACTCGCTCTGCGCGACCTCGCTGTCGGCTGAGGTGGTGAACTCGATGAACGACGCCCGGGTCACCGACATCACCGAATGATAGAAGCTGGGCTGGCTCTGGCGCCAAACCCCGATGATCTCGCCGGGCAGATACAGATTGGTCAACTGCCTGCGACCATCGACCGTAATCCGGTAACCGGCGCACCAGCCTTCCAGCAGCAACCTGGGCCGCAAGATGGTGTCGCCCTGCTGGATGAAATCGCATCGCGGGTGCACCGATGTCTGACAGTGGCGATTATAGGCCGGAAGGGGAGCAGGCGTATGCACAGATAAGGTCATGGACTCGACTTTCGCTAACGATCCCTCCTGCTAGAAACTTTCATTTTGTTCATCCGGCTTCGTTATACTGGTTTAACCTCAGACGGTCTGAGCGATGGATCGATGAAAAAAGGGGAGCAAATCGCTCCCCCCAGGAGCGTTCTGACCCGATTGACTTTACATATGTCAACTTTTGACGGTGCCATGTCTTTCCGCACCACCGCCAGACTGCATCGGAACGACTCGGTGCTTTGCCTGACCATCACTGTGTCTTGGCGGCGGCGCTCGGGTCCCTTGCGTCGCCTGGCTGTGGCAGCGATCAGCTTCCCACGACCACCCCGCCATTGGGATGCAGCACCTGCCCGGTCATATAGCTGGAATCGTCGCACGCCAGGAACAGGAAGCACGGCGCAACCTCGTTGGGCTGACCGGGCCGACCCAGCGGCGTGGATTCGCCGAAGTGTTCCAGCTTTTCTTCGCTGGCGCCGCCGCACGGGTTGAGCGGGGTCCAGATCGGTCCCGGAGCCACGCCGTTCACGCGGATGCCCTTGTCTGCCAGATTCTGGCTCAGGCTGCGGGTGAACGCGGTGATCGCGCCCTTGGTGGAGGAATAATCGAGCAGTTCGTCTGCGCCCTTGTACATCGTCACCGAGGTGCAGTTGATGATCGCGGCGCCGGCCTTGAGATGCGGCATCGCCTCCTGCACCATATAGAACATGCCATAGACATTGGTCTGGAAAGTGCGCTGGAGCTGCTTGTCGGAGATGTCGTTGACCTCCTTGTCGGGGTGCTGCTCGCCCGCATTGTTGACCAGGATGTCGAGCCGCCCGAAGCTGCGCTGGGCCAGATCGACGATCTTGCGGCAATGCTCGCGGTCGCCGATATCGCCTGCGATGGTGACGGCCCTGGCGCCTTCGGACTCGACCATGCGCGCGGTGTCCTGCGCGTCCTCATCCTCTTCAAGGTGCGAGATGACGACGTTGGCCCCTTCGCGCGCGAACAGCACCGCGACCGCACGGCCAATGCCGCTGTCACCGCCGGTGATGATCGCGACCTTGTTCTTGAGCCGGCCGGATCCGGGATAGCGCGGCTGCCATTCGGGCTTGGGGTCCAGCTCTGCTTCCAGCCCGGGCAGCTGGCCTTCTTGAAGTTTCGATATCGTCTCGGTCATCGGGCCATCCTTGTATTCGGCGGTGGGGCGCGCGTGGCGCGGCAGGCGGCATCGGCGGGCCTGCCACCCATGCTACCTTCAGGCCCGCCGCAGGTTGCCGGCTACGCGATCAGGCGCGCGGATACGCCGTTGGAGCGATGACGTCGGTGTTGCGGCGCCGTGCGCGCGGCATGGTATTGGTGCGCGGTGCAGGCAGCGCCAGGCTGATCAGCGCACCGATCACGGGCACACCCATGATCCAGAGCGGCAACAGCGCCATTCCGAAAATCGAGGTCATATGCAGTACTCCATTCGGGGGCCGGAGCGGGGCATCCGCACCGGACAGGCCAAGGCTGGAGGGAGTGGGCGGCGCGCCCCATAACATGGGTCAATCCACGGCAGTTTTAAAAGCGGGCCAGCGGCTCACTTATGTAAGATCGCGCGCCGACGCGCTGCGATAGGGTCCAAGGTGTTCCACAGTCGCGCGCCGTCCGTTCGGTCCGAGCGGCGGCCCCTTGGAGTTTGCCATGCCCGATAACACACCTCGCCCCTCGCCCGACGCCTCGCCAGGCAAGCAGCCACGCGACGACATGGAGGCATTGACCGGCAAAGGCGGCGCGGGCGAATCCGGGGGAGGCGCCTATCCCAATCCACACACCGGCAAGGAGGCACGCGGAGAAAAGCGCGGGTTTGTCGAAGGTGGCCAGAGCGACAACCGCTATTTCGGGCCGCGCCACGCCGCCGCGAACGCTGCCAAGAAGGCAGACAGGGACGACCTGGCCAAAGAGTCGGACCGGGATGCCAACAAGACCGACACCTGATCCTGCAGCGCGGCAAAAACTGAAAGGACGGTTTCGATCGTTTCACGACAATATGACCCTGAGCCCATCATCCCGGTACGAGTTTCGCTGCTGGCCCGATGCGACCAGCCGCGCGCCACCGCTGCAGACGCCGCTCGGCCTTACGGTGCCGGATAGGCGGACCGATGTGTATTGCGTGGTTCCAGGGCGGACCGACGTGCTGTGCAAGCTGCGCGGCGGCGAACGCCTGCAGATCAAGACCCTGCTATCGCGCACGCTGCGTGTCGAATGCTGGGATATGGCCCTCGATTCATGCTTCCCGCTCGGCGATGATGCCCGGAATAAGGCCAGCCTGCTGCTGGACATCCCGCCAGACGCTATCGCCCCCGACAGCGCGGCCGCGTTTATGCAGCGCCTCGAACAGGCAGGTGAGCTGCGGATCATCGCAATGCACAAGGCCCGGCGGCAATCAACGATCCACGACATCAAGCTGGAGGCCACTCTGGCGCGGGTCGAACAAGCCATCCGCTGGACGATCGCGCTCGAAGGCCCCGATGCTGACGCGCTGAATGCACGGGTGCGCAACCTGGGCCTCGACGGTCTGCCGAACCGGTCTTACGCGCCTTGGCTCGCGGATCTGGCCCGGCGATCAGCCTGAAGGGGCCGCACGCGTGAGTTGGCCGGCATGCCTGCGGTCATTGCCATTGCGCCGACCGCCGGTCGACCTGCGGCGCGGGTTGTTCGCGTGCGACCTGCTGGCACGCCACCAGATCGACCATCCGGGCAAAGTCAGCTTGCGATATCGGCTTTTCGAAGCGCTCCACCTCGCGGAAGCTGCTGTCGATGCCCTCGTCGCCATAGCCGGTGCAGAACAGAAACGGGACACCATCGTCGCGCAACCGTTCGGCGAGCGGAAACACCATCGTTCCGCGCAGATTGATATCGAGAATGACAAAATCCATCGGCGGAGCGGATTCATACAGCGCCAGCGCGCTTTCCAGGGTCGCGGCAGGGCCGACCACCTGCGCGCCGGCGGTGCTCAGCCGGCGCACGAAATCGTCGGCGATCAGATAATCGTCTTCCACCAGAAAAACGCGGCGCCCGTGCAGGGGTCGGTTCAACATCGACTGCTCCGAAAATTGAACGAACACACAGGGCCGCGCAGCTATGCGTTGCCCCATGGGCAACATACTCGCGGCATGTGCGTTGGTTCCCCATTGCGCCGAAAGGGAGTCTTTGCGTTGGTACCGCACATAACCCACAAATTGCGCGGGTTTGAAGAGTTGGAAGAGCCCGCTGAGCAATGGCTGGCAGAGGTCGCCAGCCGCAATCTGCGCGACGTGAGGCCCAAGGTGGACCTTTTGCGCCAGGGCGACTGCACCGGCCCGATGCACATCCTGATCGAGGGCTGGGCCATTCGCTACAAGACGCTCGAGGATGGGCGGCGCCAGATCCTTTCGGTGCTGCTTCCCGGCGACCTTTTCGACATCAACGGTTTCATGGCCAGCTCGATGGACCACAGTATCGCCGCCCTCACCGGGGTGACGCTGGCCAGGCTCGACAATGATTTTCTCGACACCGCACGCCGCGAACATGCCGCCCTCGAAAAGGCGCTGTGGTGCGATATCCATGTGACTGCCGCGATCCAGCGGGAGTGGTCGACCTCTCTGGGGCAGCGCACCGCCCGCGAGCGCATGGCCCATCTGCTGTGCGAACTGTACATCCGCCAACGTCAGGTAGAGCTCGCCGACGGCGGCCGTTGTCCCTTTCCCCTGACCCAGATCGAACTCGCCGAAGCGCTGGGCATGACCCCGGTCTATGTCAACCGGACGCTGCAGGACTTGCGCCGCGAGGGGCTTGTCCAGCTCGAGCACAAGATGCTGACGATCTTCGATCTGGCTCAGCTGAAGCGCGTTGCCCTGTTCGACAGCGGCTATCTCAAGATTTGCGACGACGACGGCGGCGCATCAGCTGAAAAGGAAAGTGATTATGCCTTCTAGCTGGTCAGGGCCGCTGCAGTCGCTTCATCAGGTGATCGAAACCTTGCCGCTTCTGGTCTGGCGCGCACGGCGCGACGGCGCATGGCTGTGGGCCAGTCCGCAATGGCAGGATTTCACCGGCCAGGCGGAAGCGGACTATCTGGGGGATGGCTGGCTGCAGGCTGTCCACCCCGATGACCGGCAAGCGGCGCAGACCGCCTGGCGCTCCGCTGCGGATCGTCAGACCTTCGAGGTCGAATTTCGCGTGCTCAACAGCCGCGAGCAGCGGTATTATTGGCACAAGACCCGCGCCGGACCGGTGATCGACGAATCCGGCACGATCCTCGAATGGCTGGGGACCTCGACCGATATCGACGATCTCAAGCGGCTGCGCGAACAGGAGCACAGCCTGCTGGCTGAACTGCAGCACCGCGTGCGCAACATGCTGGGCGTGGTGCGCGCGCTGGCGCGTCGGACGGCGGACCACAGCGATACGATGGACGGATTTCTGCTCAAGTTCGAGGGGCGCATCAACGCCTTTGCGCGCACCCAGGCGCTCTCGACCCATTCGCCCACCGGTCTGGTCAACCTGCGCGAGATCGTGTTCGACGAGTTGATGCTGCATCATTTGCAGGATGAAAGCCAGGTCAGGGTCGACGGGCCCGATGTGATGCTGGGGATCAAGGGTTCCAACCTGCTGGGACTGGCGGTCCACGAACTGGCCAGCCATCTGGTCGCAAACGGCCGCACCGAAGATGGGCCATTTTCGCTGGCGGTCAGCTGGGGTATCGAAAACGGCTCTGGCCAGACATCGAACGCCCCTGTGCTACGGTTCACCTGGGTGGCTCGAGCCAGCGGTCTGGCCGAGACGGGCGCCAGGCTCGACAGCCTGGCACACGACCTGCTGCATTCGGCATTGCGCTATGAGCTCGACGCCGAAACCAGCAGCGAGCTCGGGCCGACGGGCCTGGCGTTCGAGGTCAGGATCCCGCTGGCCCGCGTGCAGGACCGCACCAGCTGATATCGCCCGTGGCCCACCTAAATCCGCGCAAAGCCAACCTATGTAATCATCGGGGCCTGTTGCCGGCCCTACACCGGATGCCGACACGGTGCCTTGCCACCCCACCCCCCGACGAGCCTTGAGGCGCCGTGTCATCACCCCGGTGTCAACCTTGCGCCATTCAGGGTCTCTTCACGCCAGGGCGCGACAGGCTCAGCCGTCTGCGATCCCCGCGCGCGAGGGCTTTGAGCGAGCCCAGACGAGAACAAGACCCGCTGCTCCGAACAGCGCGCACAGCGCGTGGATCGTCCAGAACGCGAAGGTGGGAAGCGAACTGAACTGGCTGGCGAGGGCGGTGCTGACAAGCCCGCCGAAAAACAGCGACAGATAGAAACCCGCCATCGCTGTGGCTTTGAACTGTCTGGCGCTCGATTGCCCGAACATCGCCATGACCGCCGGCAGGACATTGGCCAGTCCAAGGCTGTTGAGCAACTGAAAGCCCAGCCCCCACACCACCGGCACCCCCGCCCGGCCGTGTACCGCTGCGGCCAGCACAAGGCAGGCGACGCCGGCGACAACCAGCACGGCACCTGTGACGGCCTTGGCAGCGGCATCGACGCGGCCATGCTGGCGCTCGGTGCGGGCCCAGAAAACCCCCGAAATGCCAAGCGCGAACAGGCTGAGCAGGCCATCTGCGGCGATCATCCAGCTTGCCGGAAAGCGCCAATCGCCCAGCGACAGGATAAAACCGGTGTCGGCCCAGAGCAGATAGGCGTTGGTGATCTGGAAGTTGGTGACGCAGAGCAGGGCGATGCTGGCGCCAAGAATGGCAAGGGTCCAGACATGGCCGGGTGCTCGTGCTGCCAGCGTCTCTTGCGGCCCCGCGGTCATCGCATCCTGGCGCTGGTCTTCGGCGAAGTTGCGCCAGTAGATGATCAGCCCGACAAGCATCGCCGCACACGCCAGGCCAAAGCCTGCATGCCAGTGGATGCGCTCGCCCGTGGTTCCGATGATCAGCGGCGCCACCAATCCGGCAAGGTTTATCGCGATATAGAAGAGCCTGAAGCCCTCCACCCTGGCGCTGTCGCCGGGCCGGTACAGGCCGCTCAGCCGGGCTGCCACCGGGCCCTTGAAGAAGCCCGAACCCAAGGCGATCGCGACCAGCGCAGGCAGCAATGCCGCCTCGATGATCAGCAAGCCATGGCCCGCCGCCATCATCATGCCCCCGGCCAGCACCGCCCGGTGCTGGCCGATCACGCGATCGGCGGCGAGGGCGCCGATGACCGGAGCGATCGCGGCGAGTGAAACGAAAAGCCCCGTGACGACAGAGGCAAGGGCCACACCCTGCGCTCCGGTCAGGTGGCTCAGATCGGCGAGCAACCAGATATCGGCGCCGCCGCGTCCTTGCGAGAGGGTGGCCGCGAGATACAGCGCCAGCAGGCTTTGCAGCCCGTAATAGGCGATCCGCTCGAAACCCACGCTGGCACACAGGCTGACAAGGCCCGGGGGCACGGCAGCACGCTGGATCATCGGCGGATGGTCATGCCCGGGCCGCAGAACCGCTTTGCCACGATTTGCGAACATTGCCCGGCGTCTCGCCGAACCAGTTGCGGAAGGAGCGGCCAAAGCTCGACATGTCGGTAAAGCCCAGCAACCGCGCGGTTTCGGCCAGCGAAATCGAGCAATCCGCGATCAGCAGCAACGCTTTGGCCCTTCGTTCCTGCTCCACCAGACCATGAAAGCTGGTGCCATGCCGCGCCAGCAGGCGCACCATCGTCCGGCTGGATATGTCGAGCGCGAGCGATATCTGCTTGAGCCTGGGCACGCGGTGCTCGCGCGCCAGCATGTCCGCGATCGCGATCCGCACCTTGGCCACGTCGTCCGGTTCGCCCATGAGCGTTTGCAGCGCCGCCGTCTTGGTTTGCGCGACGGCCCAAAGCTGGGGGTCATAATCGGGGTTTGCGGTGGCTTGCCAGCCGGCGGGAAAGCTCAGGCGCTCGGCGCCGTCCGAGGGCCTGATCTGGCATTGGAACCCGGCCAGCACCGCTTGCGCTTCGGGCAATTCGCAAAGCCGCGTTTCAAGCACCATCTCGCCAGCGTCGGAACAGGCCAGGGCTTCGATCGCACGATAGATCAACGCCAGCCCGGTCATCGAGGAGAACTGGAACAGCGGTCCCATCGGCCATGGCGGTGACATGCTGATCGTGATGTGGCTGTCCGTCTCCTCAAGCTCGATGGTCAAAAAGAGGTTCTGCGCGGCGATCGCTCTGACAATCGTGCGCAAGGCGCTGCCCAGATCGGGCGCGTGCAACAACGATAGAACGCCCGTGGTGCCCATGATCGGTCTGGGTGCGGCCAAGATCCTTTGGGCCAGCGCATAGCCATCGGCGTTGTCGATGATGTTGCCGATGATGATCAGGTCGTCTGCGAGCGTCACCGTTCGCGGCAGGGGACCTGACCCTTCGAGGCTGGTGCCGTCCCGCATCCAATCGGGCCAGCCGAGCCACTGGCCGAAATGCAGGGTGGTCGCAGTGGGGATCTCCAGACCGGCCTTTGTCCCGAGCAGGCTGATGGCGATCTGGGCATCTTCGCGGCCCGAAGCTGCGGTACCTGCTGTTGCCCGGACCGTGGAGTTGAGTTGTCGCCGATCGAATTCAACAGACATATGGTGGCGCCCCCCGTGTCGGGCGTCGCAGTCCGACGACATCGTTCTACCTCAAATGGAACCCCAATAAAAACAAAATGCTGCTTCTTGCGCGGGGCTGGCTTTGACTCTGCATTGGCGTCATTTGTCCACAAGTTGGCGATGATTGACCATGGCAGATGCTTGCTGCGTGCCGCAAGATGACCCCCCCAGGGCCGGACTCGCCGCGCAGTCATAGTCCCGGCCCGAAGCGCGACAGGAGAGGCTTGCAATGGCAATATGGCAGATACCGGGCTACCCGACCGCCGCGCTGATCGGGCTAGTGGCGGCCGGTCTTGCGCTGGCGGGATGTGGTGCACCGTCGTCGGACCCGGCCCCGCAGGACCCCGGCGCAAATCAGCAACCGGCATTCGCCTGGCCGGCCAGCCTCCCGGTCTTCGGCGATGGCTTCCCGGCTGCGGGCGCAGCATGCCGGCGGATCGGCGAGTCCCCCGAGACGGTGAATTTTCTCGACGACAGCGCCTCGCTTGTCGGCTGTCCGAGCGCAGACGAAGCGGCGCGGCTGGGCGGCACGATCCTCAAGACGGTCGACGGCGTCGTCCTGGTGTCGGTTCCCAATTCCCCGCAGCCGATCCCGGGGGACGGAGACGGGCAGGGCGATGCCAAGGTCGCTGGCACCGATTATGACGCCACCGCCCAGCTTCGCTGCGCCGGCTATCGCGGCATGAAGGCGACGATGTGCGACGCCGGGGTCAAGCGCAATCAGGAGGATGGCCAGACTTTGGTCTTCATCGACTGGCCCGATGGCGTGAACAGCCGCATGCTGATCTTCGACAGGGCCGGCAAGATCCTCACCGCCAACACCAACGAGGCCGACGGCTCGTCGAAATTCGAGGTGCTTGGCAAGCGCGAGGGCGACACCACCGTCGTGACCATCGGACCCGAGCGCTACGAGGTGCCCGATGTGTTCATCAGGGGCGACTGATCGATGGTCCTGGCCGGTGATGCGGGGGTCACACCATGGATTTCATGAGGCTGTTCAAATCGCTCGAAGAGCTGCTCTACGAGGTCATGGTGATGCTGGTGTTCTTCCCGCGCACCTTGTGGCTCACCGTTCGCTATCCCCAGCGCATGATGGACTATGCCGACACCGAATTGGGCGATGTCCAGTCCGAACAGTACAAGGATACGCTGAGCCCGCCGCTGTTCCTGATGATGTGCCTGCTGATCAGCCATCTGTTCGAGCGGGCAGAACCCGCGCAGGCGACCAGTCTTTTGCCGGACTTCCTCAACGACACGCAGAACCTGCTGATCTTCCGCGTGTTCATCTTCAGCCTGTTTCCGCTGATCATGGCCCTGCGCCTGCTCCAGAAGCTC
Source organism: Blastomonas sp. (assembly GCF_030373265.1). Taxonomy (GTDB): domain Bacteria; phylum Pseudomonadota; class Alphaproteobacteria; order Sphingomonadales; family Sphingomonadaceae; genus Blastomonas. The sequence continues at coordinate 80,805 of NZ_JAUCZC010000008.1, read as the reverse complement.
AGGATCGGTCTCGACCGCGATACGCTCAAGCCGATCTTCTACAGCCAGTGCTTCGTCACCGCCCCCATCGCGATGAGCTTCGGGATATCCCGGTCGGTCAGCCATGCCAGCTTCGACGGTGCGACAACGCTCGCATCGGTTCTCTTCGTCCTGTTGATCGGCTGGTATCTGGCGCAGCAGACCTTGTGGTTCCGCACCAAGCTCCAGACCAGCCTCGCCCGAGGTTTCGGCAATGCGCTGGTTGCAGCGTTCGTGGCCCAGGTCCTGATCGTCGTCGCTGCGGTCGTGGTGCTGCTGGCAGGCCAATCGCAATGATCGCATGACAGCCCCCTTCGCCCGCCTTGCGCTCGCGCTGCTGGTGGTCGCCATCTGGGCGGCGATCACGCTGGGATCGACGATGCTGGTGCAGTCGTCGACCATCTCGCTGCAGGAGCTGATCACCCGGGGCCTGGCCTGGGGGGTCGCGGCCGCGGCGCTGTTCCTCGTCGCCGCCACCTGGCTTGCCGGCTGGCGCGACCTGGGTTTCCGCAAGCCCCGGCCGATGTCCTCGCTCAGGCTGCTGTGGCTGCCTGTGCTGTACCTGCTGGCGCTGGGTGCCACTGGCGCGCTGGCCGGCCGGCTGGGCATGAGCGCGATCATTATGGTCGCGATCAACACCGCGCTGGTCGGGTTCAGCGAGGAGCTCGCCTTTCGCGGCGTGCTGTGGGGCGCGGCGCGCAAGGCGCTGTCGTTCTGGCCAGGCTTCCTGCTGGTGTCCGCCGCGTTCGGATCGGTGCACATCTTCAACGCCCTGATCACCGGAGAGCTCAGCGGAGCCGGGGTTCAGGCGCTCAACGCGTTCATGAGCGGCTGTGCCTATCTCGCGATCCGCATCCGCACGCGGTCGATCATTCCGATCATGATCATCCACGCCACCTGGGACTTCGTCGTTTTCCTGACCGGCAGCGGAGCAGACCCTGCACCTGCCCCGCCCGATGCCTGGATGAGCCAGCTCATGTTCGGCCTGATGCTCACCGGCCCGCTGTTTCTCTACGGCCTGTGGCTGGTCCGCAACGAGCAGGTGCGCGCCGGATGGCGCGACGACAGCTACGATCCAACCCATCCCAAACAAGGAGAGATGCGATGACGTTTTGGCGTAACCTACCCGCAGCCGCGCTGGCACTGTCGGCGGTCGCGGTGCCGATGGCAGTTATCGCCCAGGCACCGATGCCCAAGCCCGAACGGGTGCAGTTCGCCAAAGGCACGTCGTCCAAGGCGATCAAGGGCACGATCAAGGGCGACCAGTCGCGCAGCTTCGTGGTCAATCTGCGCGCTGGCCAGACAATCTCGGTCAAGCTGGTCTCCAGCAATGCGTCGGCAAACTTCAAAGTCACCGCACCCGGTGCGCAGCAGGCGATGTTCATCGGGTCGATATCGGGCAACGCGATGCAGGACGTCGTGCCTTCGTCGGGCGACTACAAGATCGACCTCTTCCTGATGCGCAATGCCGCACGGCGGAACGAAAGCGCCACCTTCACGATCACCATCGGCGCCACAGGCTGAGGCGTGACCGGGAAGGGGGGCATCGGCGTGGCGCAAAATGCCCAGCCGGTGGCAACAAATGTCCAATGGCGGCGGCGATCCGATGTGGCAAACTTGCCGGGCAATGCCGACTGTCGTGAGAGGGTGAGGAGAGGGAATGATGATCAAGCAGGCAAAAGCCCTGACCGCCGCCGTGCTGTCAGCAGCGATGGTGCTGAGCCCCGTGGCCGCTGGAGCGCAGGCCCCCGGATCGGTGCGCGATCTGGTGGGCGCACGCGCCGCCGGTGGCGAAGATCAGCTCGAGTATCGCGGCTTTCATCGCATTTCCGGGCACACCGAAGACGACAGCAAGATCAATTACTGGTGGAACGGCAACACCAAGGAGTGCGTCAAGGCGGTCACCTATGATGGCCGCTTCCAGTCGCTGGACAAGACGACCAATGCCGATTGCAACCAGAAGGGCGGCAATGGCGACAAGGCCGCGGCCATTGCTGTCGGTGCGGTCGCGCTGCTCGGGATTGCAGCGCTCGCCAGCAAGTCGCACCATCGCGGCGACCGGGACTATGACGAGCGCGGCACCGCGGATTTCGAGCGTGGCCATCGCGATGGGCTCTACAACCAGCCCTATCACAATTATTCGCGCAGCGACGCGTACTCGAGCGGCTATGACTCCGGGGTGCGCGAACGCGCCAACCAGACCAGCTATCGCGGCGGAAACAGCTATGGCGGTGGCTACAGCGCCTATGTCGAGTTCAACGACCTGCAGGGGCGGGAGCGCGACTTTGCCACCGGGCAGCTTTCGAGCCGCGGCTTTGCACAGCTGGACAACAAGCGCACCGATACCGGCCGCTACATGACCTATTGGCGCGCCGCTTCGCGGCAGTGCCTGATCTTGAATTCGCGCAACGGCTATGTCGTGTCGCTCGAAAGCGTGTCGGCGCGCACCTGCCGCGATTGAGCGGAGCGACACACCGGTCGGCGGGGCGTGATTGAGAAGGGGGAACCACATGACCATGGCAAAATGGGCTCTGGCAGGGGCGCTCGCGGCAAGCCTGGCACTACCGGCAGCGGCGACGGCGCGCGATCATCACCGCCACCGTGACCGCGACAGGGCCACAGGCGCCGCGATCGGGCTTGCGATTGTCGGCATCGCGGCTGCGGCCTCCGCCAACCGCCGCAACCGGCAAGACAATCGCAGCTATTACGATCGCGATGATTATCGTGGCGGCTGGGGCGATACCTACAACGCCGCCAAGAACGTCCTGTGCTATCGCAGCCAGCGGCAATGCTATCGCAAGGGCTATTATTCGGCCGAATGGACCAGCCGCGAGTTCGGCTATGATCCCTACAATCGGGGGTATTGAGCCATGAAGACCCACACGATTCTCGGCGGACTGCTCGCACCGGCAGTCCTTGTGCTGATCGGCGGATGTTCCGAAGGCCCCGCACCCAAGGCGGAGGCCGCGGCAACCGGTCCCGATGACCTCGCCCATATGGATCTGACGGTGTCCAAAGCCTATGGCGCCGCCATGGAAAAGGCGGGGCTCGACGAAGGGCAGCGCAATGTCGTCCAGGCGATGGCGCACCAGCAGGCGGTCGCGGTCATCTGCGCGGGCTTTACCGTCAACAAGGCGCGCTTCGAAGACGAAATGAACATCATCTATTACGACGACAAGGGCAAGATGCTCGAGGTCGACTCCGAGGCGCTGCACCTGCGCGAGCGGCAGGTGATGATGGGCTTCGGCATGATGTTCGGCGCGCAACTGGCAATCGCCGCCAGCGATGAACAGGCGTTTTGCGAGCATGCCGATGTCGAGCGCAATGCAGGCGATGCCAAGCATCTGATCCTGGAACCGCGCAAGACTGGCTGAAGGCCATAATCCGCGCACGATCAGGGCCGGGCAAGGGGGTTTTCGACGACTGGGGGGCGATATGAGGGAGCTTTCGGCCGAGTTCTTTGGCACATTCTGGCTGGTTTTCGGGGGCTGTGGTTCGGCCATCCTGGCAGCGGCTTTTCCTGATCTGGGCATCGGCTTTGCAGGCGTGTCGCTCGCCTTCGGCCTGACCGTGCTGACCATGGCCTATGCGGTCGGCGGCATATCGGGCGGACACTTCAACCCCGCGGTCTCGCTGGGTCTGGCGCTGGCCGATCGTTTTGCCTGGAAAGATCTGGTGCCCTACTGGATCGCGCAGGTTGCAGGCGCGGTCGTTGCGGGCGGGGCGCTGTATGCCATCGCCTCTGGCAAGCCGGGCTTCGAACCCGGCGGCTTTGCCTCCAACGGTTTTGGCGATCTGTCGCCCGGTGGCTACGCCATCCAGGCGGCGCTGCTGATCGAGGTGATCTGTACCGCAGGGTTCCTGATCGTGATCCTGGGGTCGACCTCGAAGGCCGCGCCCGCGGGCTTCGCGCCCATCGCCATCGGGCTGGCGCTGACGCTCATCCACCTGATCTCGATCCCGGTGACCAACACCTCGGTCAACCCGGCGCGTTCGACCGGGGCGGCACTGTTCGCGCAGACCGGCGCGCTGTCCCAACTGTGGCTGTTCTGGCTGGCGCCGCTGATCGGCGCCGCCATCGGCGCGCTGATCTGGAAAATCGTGCTGATGCCGGGTGAAGGTGTCGAGGCCATCGGCGGCGAGGAGAGTGATGCGACCTAGTCCGTCGCTTGTCGTCCGCGCGGACAGGGCCTTGCGATCGCTCATGATCGACGGCGGACTTTGCGCCGATTTCAACCCGTCCGACATAATCTGGGAACGCTGATATGGAAAACCTTCCCTCCAGACCGCCCATGTGGCTGCAGGGTCTGCAGTGGCCGCCGGTGCGGCTGGCGATGATCGGCTTCGTCATGCTGATGATGCTCATGCAGAGCAACACGTTCATGGTGCAGGCCAAGGGCCAACCGCTGCTCCAGATCGCGATCGTAATCGCCTGGGCTGCGCTCGGCTTCGCGGTGTATTGCGGCTATGTCCGCTATGTCGAACGAAGGCCGGTGACCGAGCTGGGACTTGCCGGCATGACGCGCGAGCTTGGCATCGGCCTTGCGATCGGCGCGGGGCTCTACACCGGATGCGTGCTGATCCTCATGGTGATGGGCATCTACCGCATCGACGGGTTCAATCCGTTGGCCTTCATGCTGCCTGCGGTGGCGATGGCATTGAGCTCGGGGATTTTCGAGGAGCTGCTGTTTCGCGGGGTGCTGTTCCGGATCGTCGAGGAATGGCTGGGAAGCTGGGTCTCGTTGATCGCGTCGTCGGTCGTGTTCGGAATGGTCCACTTGGCCAATCCCGACGCGACACTGACCGGCGCGATCTTCATCAGCGTCGAGGCCGGGCTGCTGCTGGCGGCCGCCTATATGCTGACCCGCCGGCTGTGGATGAGCATGGGCTTCCACATGGCATGGAACTACACCCAGTCGGCGATATTCTCCGGGATCGTGTCGGGGGGTGTCAGCGACCCGGGCCTCATCCGGCCGACCATCGAGGGTCCCGATGCGCTTACCGGCGGCAGCTTTGGCCTCGAGGCATCGCTGATCGCGTTCCTGCTGTGCACCACCACCGGTATCGTCCTGCTGATCATGGCGGCGCGGCGCGGACATATCGTGCTGCCATCGTGGCAGCGACAACGTGCCGGGATCGCGAGCGCTGACGGGCAGCAGGTCCGCGAGAACCGTCCGAACTAGGCCGCTGGTTGCAGATCTGCCCAGAAAGCCGCATCCAGCCGGGCGTTCGGCAAGCCCCGCAAGGCTCCGACACGTCCGCGGCACGATCAGCCATATCTAGAAGATCAGGGACAAAATCCCGATGATGACCAGAAGTCCGACCAGGAAGATGATGCCCACTGCGCTGCCCAGAAATTTCAACATAAATTCGCCTTTCGTTTGATCTCTCAACGGTCGCTGGCAACGAGCGTTCCCGGGAAACTCCGCCAGCCGGGCGCCGGGCTCGCCCCCGCCGTCGCTGCAGCGGCAATCGGAGCGCAACGCGGGTGCAGGCCACCCGTCGTCCGGGCAGCGCCACGGACTGCCGCGCTGACGGTTACCATCGCCTGTCATCCTTCATACCCTTTCTCCCACTTTCCCCGAAACGCAGGAGTCACCGTGAAAACCCTATTTCTAGCTTTATCCGCGCCGTTGATGATGGTGGGCACCGCGCACGCGCAGGAAACCCCGCCGGTCGAGCAGCAGGCTCCGAGCGCCGAAATTCCCGACAATGAAGTGTCCCGTTTCGCGCTTGCCGCGCTGGTCATCGAGCAGATCGCAGCCGATGAAACCATAGCCAAGGATCAGCAGCAGCTCGCCATGGCCGGCGCGATGCAGAAGATCGGCATGCAGCCGCAAAGGTTCAACCAGATCGCCGATGCCAGCCAGGGCGATCCGCAACTGCAACAGCGGATCCAGGCTGCAGCGCAGCAGCACATCGATGCGGCCAGGCAGGCACAGCCCGCCAAGTAACCTGTACCCCTTTGCGCTGCGCGCTGGCGCCGTTTGCTCGCAAGCCTTGCTGCGACCAAACGGCGCACGCCCATCCGCAAGCGGCCTAAATCCGAAATGTAGCCTCATCAGCAGGTGTTCGTCCGAGCCTCAGCCGAAGGCAGCGCCGCCGCTCCGATAGCCGGCGTGTTTTAATCTGATGATCGTACCGGGTGGGCCTTGGCCCAAAAGGCTGCAAAGCGCCGGATGCAAAGGCTCGGTGCCGGTGCCTTGGATTAGCAGCAAGTGGCGGAGACGGAGGGATTCGAACCCTCGGTGGGAGTAATCCCCCCACGACGGTTTAGCAAACCGTTGGTTTCAGCCACTCACCCACGTCTCCGCATGGCACGCACCTTGATGCGAGCAAGCCCCTGCCTGGGGGCCGGTCGATTGGCCAGAGCGCGCTATAGCGGGGGGTGGGCCGGGGATCAACTGGATAGTTGCGCGGTTTCGCAAGATCGCCAAACGGCCGGCGCAACCGCCTGAAATGGCCGATTTTCGGCATTCCGACGCGTGCAGGACTCGAGTCACCGTGTCCTCGACTCGGGTCATCGCCGGTTCATTGTGCCCGGCCCACAAATGCGGGATTCGTTAACCACGTGCATCAGCGGGAGGCAAAGTATGCGATCGGGGCTATTCAAGCATATTCTGGCGGCCGCCGGGGTGTTGACCATGGCGTTGGGGGGACCTGTCGCAGGACCGGCCCTGGCGCAACTCACCACCATCGACCCCAATGACGCGATCGATTCGGACCTGGCGCCAGCGCGCCCCTCGCCCGATGCTCACGCCACCGACCTGCCGCTCGACGGGGGCTATGACTATGGCACCCCGGATGCGGGAGCGTATAACGCTCCTGCCGCCGCGCCGCCGCCCGCGACCCCGCCTCAGCCGGGGTTCAATGCGCCGTCGGCCTTCGAAGAACCCTCGGGCACGGCCGCCAATGGCTATCAGCGGGACGACCTGATCGGCGCGGCAGAAGGCGTGTTCGGCAAGGGCGCCGAAGGGTTGGCTGGCCTGATCGAGGATATCCTGCGCAAGCAGGGCGAGCCCAATGGCTATATCGTCGGACGCGAAGCGTCGGGCGCGTTCGTGGTCGGCCTGCGCTATGGCTCGGGCACGCTGCACCATAAGGTCGAGGGCGAGCGGCCGGTCTACTGGACGGGGCCCTCGATCGGCTTCGATGCCGGCGCCAATGCCGGCAACACCTTCGTGCTGGTCTACAATCTGTATGACAGCGAGGACCTCTACAAGCGCTTTGGCGCCGGCGAGGGCGCGGCCTATCTGGTCGGCGGATTCCACACCAGCTATCTCAGGCGCGGCGATGTGGTGCTGATCCCGGTGCGTCTGGGGCTGGGCCTCAGGCTGGGCATCAACGCGGGCTATATGAAGTTCACCCGCAAGCGCAATTTTGTTCCCTTCTGATGACGGCGCAGACCGTCATCACCGTGTCTTAGCCCGCAGGGTCGCACCGCCGCTAAGGGCGTCGAAAGGCCGGTTGTCGCGACAAAGCGGCAACCGGCCTTTTTGCCTTGCCCCGACGCGCCGCTGGCGGCATGGAGACACGCGCATTTTCCTGATGCCGGACGCTGGCATTTCGGCAACAATCTTGTGAACCTTTGGGGGATACCATCGTGCTCGAACAACTCAAGGCGCAGCCGGCCGATGCGCTGCTCGCGCTGATCAAGCTTTACGCCGCCGACAGCCGGCCCGAAAAGATCGACCTGGGCGTGGGCGTCTATCGCACCGCCGATGGCGCGACCCCGGTGTTCGCCGCGATCAAGGCAGCCGAGGCGCGGCTGCTCGATTCGCAGGACTCCAAGAGCTATCTCGGCCCCGAAGGCGATATGGGCTTCGTGCGCGCGATCATGCCGTGGATGCTGGGCGGTTTCGATCCCGCCGGGCGCATCGACGGGCTGCAGACCCCGGGCGGCACCGGTGCGGTGCGGCTTGCGGCGGATCTACTGCTCAAGGCAGGGGTCAAGCGGATCTGGATGGGTACGCCGAGCTGGCCCAACCATGTGCAGATCCTCAATGCGGTGGGCCTGGCCTGCGAGACCTTCCGTCATCTCGACGTCGCGACCCAGCGGCTCGATTTCAACGCGCTCGAAGCCGCGCTCGACAAGGCCGAGGCGGGCGATGCGGTGCTGCTGCACGGCTGCTGCCACAACCCGACCGGCGCGGACTATAGCGAAACCCAGTGGGACGAGATCGCCGAAACGATCGCGGCCAAGCGGCTGTTCCCGCTGATCGACCTGGCCTATCATGGCCTGGGCCATGGGTTCGAGGCCGACGGCTATGGCCTGCGCGCGGTGCTCTCCAAGGTGCCCGAGGCGCTGATCGCCTATAGCTGCGACAAGAATTTCGGCCTGTATCGCGAGCGCGTCGGCGCGCTGTACGTGATGACCGAAAGCCCGGCGCAACAGGCGGCGGTGCAATCCAACCTTGCTTCGCTGGCGCGCGCCAACTGGTCGATGCCGCCCGATCACGGCGCAGCATCGGTGCGGATCGTGCTTGAGGACGAGGGCCTGACCAAGATCTGGCTGAACGAGCTGGAATCGATGCGCGACCGGATGCGCAGCGTGCGCGATGCACTGGCGGCGCACCGGGAAATCGGATCGGTCAACCTTGCCGCCGTCGGCCAGCAGAACGGTCTGTTCTCGGTGCTGCAGCTCAGCCCCGAACAGATCGCCGCGCTGCGCGCCGATTATGGGGTGTACATGGCGGGATCGGGCCGGATCAACATCGCCGGCTTCACCGACGCCAACATCCCGCACTTCATCGACGGCCTGCGCGCGGTCACCGCCTGAGAGCAACCGCGCCGGTCAGCCGGTCGGACGGTCAGCCGACCAGATCGGTCAGCGTGTCGACGGTCAGCACCTGTGGCAGAATGACGGGGTCGCTGCCGGGCTTGTACCACACATACAGCGGTACGCCCGAGCGGCCCTGCGCCTCGAGATAGCGGCTGATCTCGGCGTCGCGCCGGGTCCAGTCGCCCTCCAGTACCACCACGCCCGCCTGCTTGAAGGCGGCTGCGGTGGCGTTGCGCTGGATTGCCGCGGCCTCGTTGGCCTTGCAGGTGATGCACCAGTCGGCGGTGAAATAGGCGAAGACCGGGGTGCCTGCCGCACGCAGCTCGGTGAGCTTCGCCTCGCTGAACGGCTGGGTGGGCAAGGTGGCGTCGGCAGAGCTTTCCCGGGCGGAGAGCGCGCCATCGGTGGGCAGCAGCGCGATCGCGGCGATGACGCTGGCGAGCGCGGGCACCATCGCCAGCCATCCGCTGCGCCCGCCCGCCTGCCGCGCGCCCAGCCACCACAACAGCAGCGCCAGCCCCATCGCGGCGGCCAAGCCCCACAGCACGCCGGTATTGCCGGTCTGCTGGCCGAGCAGCCAGACGAGCGCCAGCGCGGTCAGGAACATCGGCACCGCCATGATCCTGCGGAAGGTCGCCATCCACGCGCCCGGCCTAGGCAGGCGGCGGCGCAGCGCGGGGATGAAGCCGATCGCCAGGAACGGCAGCGCCAGGCCCAGTCCCAGCCCGGCAAACACCAGCAGCGCGGCGGGCACCGGCAGGATTAGCGCGCTGCCCATCGCGGCCGCCATGAACGGCGCGGTGCACGGCGTCGCGACGAATGCTGCGAGCGCGCCGGTCCAGAACGACCCCGATGCACCGCCTCTGGCAGCCAGGCCCGATCCTGCCGACAGGCTGGAGAATTCGAACAGGCCCGCCAGGTTGAAGGCGATCGCGGTGACCAGCAGCAACAGCGCGACGATGATCCGCGGATCCTGCAGCTGGAACGCCCAGCCGATCTGCTCGCCGCCCGCGCGCAGCGCCAGCAGCAGTCCGCCAAGGGTTACGCACACCAAGACGATGCCCGCGGTATACGCCAGTGCATCGCGCCGCGCCGCGCGCTCGTCGCCGCCCGCCTTGGCGAGGCTGATCGCCTTGAGGCTGAGGATCGGGAAGACGCAGGGCATGATGTTGAGCAGCAGCCCGCCGAGCAGCGCGCCGCCCAGGGCAGCGGCCAGCAGAGCGAGCATGTCGCCCGAAGGTGCTGCGGCGGGCGTGGCATCGATCCGTGTGCCACCGGGAGGCACGCCGCCCGGCTCGGCCACCAGTTCAAGCCCCAGATGCTCGCCGATGCGCAGCACGCCTTCCAGCGGTCCCGACAGAGACCCGCTCGCTTCGGTCTCGACGATCAGCCGGTCGCCATCGCGGAAGAACGCCTGGGGCGCGCGATAGCTGACGCCGAGGTCGGTGCTCGGGAAGAAATACGGGTCATCGACCGCGCCAGCGGCAGGATAGGGGATGGCGATGCGGATCGCCTTGCCGTCGATCTGATAGCGCGCCTGCGACCCCAATGGCGCGGGCAGGCGCTGGCGCCAGCCGTCGAACCGGGTGCGGTCGGCCTTGCTCACCGCGCCCTCGCCGACCGTCAGGCTGGTGGTCAGCGTCGCGCTTTCGGGAACGCAGATCTCGTCGGTGCACGCCAGCCAGTCGGCCTTGACCGATATCGGCAGGCGTGTGCCAGGGGCGAGGCCACGATCGAGGGTCAAGGTCACCAAAGGCGCATAGGCCCCTTCATAGACATAGTTCATCAGTCCGGCGATGATCAGCGTCTCGGGCACCGGGTAGCGCAGTTCCGCTGCGCTGACGCCGGACGGCAGGCTCCAGCTCAGGCTCATGCCCAGCCCCGCATCGCCGGGGTTCTGCCAGTATCCGTGCCAGCCGGGGGCAGGGCGCATCGCAAAGGCCAGATCGATCGTGCTGCCCGGTGCAGGCGAGGGGCTTTCGGCGACCAACTCTGCGGTGATGTTGCTGGGGCCGCGCTGCAGCGGTTGCGCGGACAGTCCGGTCGACGTGGCAAGCGGCACCAGGGTCAGCATCGCTGCCAGCAGATATGTCAGGACACGCATCGTCATCGGCCGGGGATGTAGTCGCTTTTGCCACATCCGCCAATGGCTCACAGGCATGCCCGGTCCGCCGCTGCGACCTTGCGGATGCAGGTGACACCGCCTAAGTCGAAGCATTCCCCAACCATCTGGCAGCATCATGACCCTATTGTTTATCTATGTCGGCAGCGCGCTCGGGATTTCGTTCCTGTGCTCGCTGCTCGAAGCCTCGCTGCTCACGATTACGCCATCGGCGATCCAGACCGGCAAGACCAACGGTGCCCGGTGGGCCAAGGGCATGGAAGTGCTCAAGCGCGACGTCGATCGCCCGCTGGCCGCGATCCTGACGCTCAACACCGTAGCCCACACGATGGGTGCGGCAGGGGCGGGCGCGGAATATGCGCGGCTGTTCGGCAATGCGACTCAGGCGATCTTTGCTGCCGCGCTGACCGTCGCGGTGCTGATCCTCACCGAGATCATCCCCAAGACCATCGGCGCGCGCTATGCTTTGCAACTCGCTCCGTTCGTCGGGCGGGTGCTGCCGGTGCTGATCCGCCTGCTCGCGCCTCTGGTGTGGTTCTCGCAGCAACTGACCCGCCTGATCACCTTCGGACAGGCCGCGCACGCGCCCAAGCATCGCGAGGAGCTGATGGCGGTCGCCCGGATGGGCAAGGATTCGGGCCAGCTCCACCGCCAGGAAAGCGAAGTGCTGCACAATCTGCTGCAGCTGTCCGAGGTCAAGACCTGGGATATCATGACCCCGCGCACGGTGGTGTTCGGCCTGCCCAGGACCACATCGCTGGGCGATTTCGTCGGCAAGGTTCGCGACAAGCCGTTTACCCGGATCCCGATCTCCGACAGCGATCCTGCCGATGTCATCGGCTTCGTGATCAAGGGTGAGGTGCTGATGCACATCATCGAAAACGGCGCGCAGTCTGCCGGAACGCTCGATACCCTGATCCGGCCGATGTCGAGCACGCTGGGCACGGTACCTGTGGACCGGCTGTTTCAGCGGTTCATCGAGGAGAACCATCACATCATGCTGGTGGTCGATGAATATGGCTCGGCGCAGGGCATCGTCACGCTCGAGGACGTGGTCGAGACCATCTTCGGCCTCGAGATCATCGACGAGGTCGACAAGATCCCCGACATGCAGGCCTATGCCCGCGACATGTGGAAGGCCCGGGCCAAGCGGATCGGTATCGATCAGCCGGCGGCGTGAGCCGTCAGCGCTGATCGTAGGGGCTAAGGCCTTTGCCAAGGCGGTTGTCGCCCAGCGCAATGGCATCGCGGCTCCAGTTGGCGACAAACCAGGTGTCGCGCACTACGCCGGGGGCGAGGCTCGCGCTGTTGTCGAAGATCTGCAGGCCCGCGGACGAATAGCTGCGGCCCTCGGCGGCGATGGCGATGAACGCCGACCAGTTTTCCTTGGCCTGGCCCTGCACGAAGATGTTGCGGGTGATCTCGCCGCTCGCGCCGCCGGGCAGGTCGATCATGTAGTTGCTGCCGTTGCCGTTGCTGTCGTCGAAGCTTGAATCGGTGATGCTGACCTGCGCGGCGCGGCTTTTGACGTAGTGCCCGCCCTGGCCTCTTTCGAAGCGCGAACGGGTGACGGTGAGCGAGCCGTAGTCGCCGATATAGAGCGAGTGCGCGCAATCCGATGCGCACAGGCCCAGCCCGGAGAACGTGCTCTTGTCGATGACGATGCGGCTGTTCCTGTCGATGGCGGAAAGGATGCCCTGCTGGCTGTCGCGGAACAGGCTGTTGACCACATTGAGGTCGCCGCGTTCCAGCCGGATGCCCGCACCATTCTCGTCGGGCACCGCGATGTTCTGGAAGATCAGCCCCTCGACCCGCGCGCTGCGTCCGCGCAGCACCAAGGTCGCCTTGCCCTCGCACACGCCGCCATCGAAGATCGCGCTGCCCGGTGTGATCGCGCGGTAGGTGATGTTGCCGGCTTCCTGCACCACGCAGTCGCGCCAGGTGCCCGGCTGGACCTCGATCGTGCCGTTGCCGTTGCCGATCCGCGATACCGCGTCGGCGAGCGAGCGATATTCCCTGCCGGTTTCTGCGATCCGATAGGGCAGGGGCCGGTTCTGCGCGGAGAGCGGAACCGCGATGCTGGCGACCAGCGCGGCAAGAAGGGCGATGCGAAGGATAATCATGCCGCCGACCATAGCACGGCGGCACGATGATGCCCGGATTTAGAGGGTTAACACGCCGGCCGTCCCGTCAGGGGACAGGGCCGGACGCATCCGTTACCGAAGTCGACATGCGCCTGCGGCCATAGACCAGATCGAACAGGGGCGATGCCATGAAGGTCGTGGCGATCGCCATGATCACCAGCATCGAGAACAGCGCCGGGCCGATGATCCCGCGCTGCAGCCCGATGTTGATGATGATCAGTTCCATCAGGCCGCGCGCGTTCATCAATGCGCCGATGGCCATGGCTGTGGCGTTGTCCTGCCCGGTGAGCCGCGCTGCGGCATAGCAGGCGACCCCCTTGGCGAGGATCGAGGCAGCCAGGATCCCCAGCGCAATCATCAGCAGTTCGGCGTTGTTGACCACGGTCAGCTGGGTGTTGAGGCCCGAATAAGCGAAGAACATCGGGATCAGCAGCACCATGATCACCGGTTCCAGCTGGCGCTGGGTATCGCTGGCCAGCACCCCGCGCGGCATGCAGATGCCCAGCACGAAGCCGCCAAACACCGCATGGATGCCGATATAATCCATCGCGAACGCAGCGAGCATGAACAGCACCAGCACCACCGCGAGCATCGAGTGCGTCACCTTGCCGTCGCGCTCGGCGATCCGGCCCAGCGGCGCGAGCAACCGGCGCCCGAAGAGCAGCATGAACGCGGCAAAGCTTGCCCCGCCGACGATCGCCTTGATGGCCACCAGCGGCCCGTCGCCGAAGCTTGCCAGCACGATCGCCAGCACCGTCCACGCTGCGGCATCGTCGATCGCACCGGCGGACAAGGTCAGGCTGCCCAGCCTGGTATCGGTGAGGCCGCGTTCGTGGATGATGCGCGCCAGCATCGGAAAGGCGGTGATCGCGATGCACGCGCCGAGGAACAGCGTTGCCTGAAACTGGCTGACGTCGCTTGCGAACAGGCCGGGCACCTGCTGCAGTATCGGCGCCAGCACCACCGCGACCAGAAACGGCGCCGCCATGCCGGCGAAGGATACCGCAGCCGCGCTGCCCATCTGCGATCGGAAATGGTCCGACCGGAATCCCAGCCCGACCAGGAACATGTAAAGCCCCACGCCCATCTGCGCGCAGACGAACAGCACATTCTTGGTGTCTGCGGGAAACAGCGCAGCCTGGACATCGGGCAGAACATAGCCGAACAGCGATGGCCCCAGCACCACGCCCGCGATCATCTCGCCCACCACCTGCGGCTGGCCCAGCCACCGGCGCGCGGCATAGCCGACGATGCGGCAGGTGGCGATGATCAGCGCCACCTGCACGAAAAAATACGCGCTGAGTTCCGATGGTGTCACGCGCTTGGGGCCCCCGACCGGCGCAGCGCCAATCCGGGCGGGATGTTGCGGCTTAAAGGCGCAGAGTCAATGTATCCGCGTCAATCGCTGGCGATCAGTCCAGATTGGGACGCAGCCAGCGCCGGGCGGTGTCCATATCGACCCCGCGCCGCCGTGCGTAATCGTTGAGCTGGTCCTCGCCGATCCGCGCGACGCCGAAATAGGCGGCATCGGGATGACCGAAGTAGAACCCGCTCACCGCTGCGGTCGGCAGCATGGCAAAGCTTTCGGTCAGCGTGATTCCGGTGGCATCGGTGGCCTTGAGCATCTCGAACAAGGCCGGCTTGGCGCTGTGATCGGGGCAGGCGGGATAGCCCGGTGCCGGGCGGATGCCGCGATACTGCTCCTTGATCAGCGCCTCGTTGGTGAGCTGCTCTCCCGCCGCATAGCCCCACAAGGTGGTGCGGACGTGCTGGTGCAGCCGCTCGGCAAAGGCTTCGGCGAGACGGTCGGCGAGCGCTTTGAGCAGGATGTCGTTGTAATCGTCGTGGTTGGCCTTGAAGCGCGCCAGGTGCTCGTCGATGCCATGCCCTGCGGTCACCGCAAAGCCGCCGATCCAGTCGCCGGCGGGATCGATGAAATCGGAAAGGCACATGTTCGCCCGGCCCTCGCGCTTGGCGATCTGCTGGCGCAGGAACGACATGCGGACTTCTTCGCCGCCGGCATGGATGAACACATCATCGCCATCGCGCTGGCACGGCCATAAGCCCACCACGCCCTTGGCGGTCAGCCATTTCTCGGCGATGATCTGGTCGAGCATCGCATTGGCATCAGCAAACAGCGATGTCGCGCTTTCGCCGACGATCTCGTCGGTGAGGATTGCGGGGTAATTGCCCGCAAGCTCCCACGCGCGGAAGAACGGTGTCCAGTCGATGCAATCGCGCAGGTCCGCAAGGTCCCAGTCTTCGAACACGTGGAGACCCGGCTGCGCGGGCGCGGGCGGCTTCTGGCTCATGTCGGCGACGAAGCCGTTGGCGCGCGCGACCTCGAGCGGCGACAGCTCGTTCTGGCCCTTGTTGGCGCGGGCGATACGCACCGCCTCGTACTCTTCGGCGACCTTGAGCACGAACGGATCCCGGTTGGTCTGGCTGACCAGGTTCGAGGCGACGCCGACCGCGCGGCTGGCATCGAGCACATGGATCACCGGGCCTTCATAGGCCGGTGCGATCCTGAGCGCGGTGTGGACCTTCGATGTGGTCGCCCCGCCGATCATCAGCGGCATCGTCATGCCCGCCTTCTGCATTTCCTCGGCCACGGTCACCATCTCGTCCAATGAGGGGGTGATCAGCCCCGACAGACCGATGATGTCGGCATTGTTGTCGTTCGCGGCCTTCAGGATATCGTGCCAGGCGACCATCACGCCAAGGTCAACGACCTCATAGCCGTTGCACTGCAGCACCACGCCGACGATGTTCTTGCCGATGTCGTGCACGTCGCCCTTGACCGTCGCCATGATGATCCGGCCCTTGCCTTTGGCGTTGGGGTCCTTCTCGGCCTCGATATAGGGGAACAGGTGGGCGACCGCCTTTTTCATGACGCGCGCGGATTTGACCACCTGCGGCAGGAACATCTTGCCCTCGCCGAACAGGTCGCCGACCACGTTCATGCCGTCCATCAGCGGGCCTTCGATGACCTCGATCGGGCGCGTGGCTTCGAGCCGGGCTTCCTCGGTATCCTCGACGATATGTGCGTCGATGCCCTTGACCAGAGCATATTCGAGCCGCTTGGTCACCGGCCAGCCGCGCCATTCGGCGGCCTGCTTTTCGGCGCGCTCGTCCTTGCCGCGGAAGGATTCCGCCAATGTGATCAGCCGCTCGGTCGAATCCTCGCGGCGGTCCCAGATGACGTCCTCGCACGCTTCGCGCAATTCGGGGTTGATGTCGTCATAGATGTCGAGTTGGCCGGCGTTGACGATGCCCATGTCCATCCCCGCCTTGATCGCGTGATAGAGGAACACGCTGTGCATCGCGCGGCGCACCGGCTCGTTGCCGCGGAAGCTGAACGACAGGTTGGAGACCCCGCCCGAGATATGGACGTGCGGGCAGCGCTGCTTGATCTCGGTGCACGCTTCGATGAAGTCGATCGCATAGCGGCGGTGCTCGTCGATGCCGGTGGCGACCGCGAAAATGTTGGGATCGAAGATGATGTCCTCGGGCGGGAAGCCGTTGGCGGTGAGCAATTTGTAGGCGCGCTCGCAGATCTCGACCTTGCGTTCCTTGGTATCGGCCTGGCCGACCTCGTCGAACGCCATGACGACCACGGCAGCGCCATAATCCATGCAGATCCGTGCGTGACGCAGGAACTCGGCCTCGCCTTCCTTCATGCTGATCGAATTGACGATCGGCTTGCCCGAAACGCACTTCAGACCTGCCTCGATCACCGACCATTTCGACGAATCGATCATGAACGGCACGCGCGCGATATCGGGCTCGGCGGCGATCAGCTTGAGAAAGCGGGTCATCGCGGCGTGCGCGTCGAGCAGGCCTTCGTCCATGTTGATATCGACGATCTGCGCGCCGCTTTCGACCTGCTGGCGCGCGACATCGACCGCCTCTTCATAGCGGTCTTCCATGATCAGCTTCTTGAACTTGGCCGATCCGGTGACGTTGGTGCGCTCGCCGATGTTGACGAACTGGGCCGTCGAAGGAGTGGAGGACTGGGTCATTTTTTCTCTCAAATTCCTCCCCCTGCGGGGGAGGGGGACCATGCGAAGCATGGTGGAGGGGTGTCACGCTATCGAGGGGGCGATACCCCTCCGTCTCGCCTGCGGCGATCCACCTCCCCTTGCAGGGGAGGATTGATTCAAGCCGCCATCGTGAACGGCTCCAGCCCGGCAAGGCGGGTCTGCACCGGCGGGGTCGGGATGGCGCGCGGCTGGGCATCGGCGACCGCACGCGAAATCGCGCCGATGTGCGCCGGGGTGGTACCGCAGCAGCCGCCGACGATGTTGATCAGCCCGTCCTTGAGCCACACCTTGATCAGCTCGGCGGTGTGCTCGGGCAGCTCGTCATACTGGCCAAGGTCGTTGGGCAGGCCCGCATTGGGATAGGCCATCACCAAAGTATCGGCCTGCCGCGCGAGCGCCGCCAGATGCGGGCGCAACAGGTCGGCGCCGAACGAGCAGTTGAGCCCGATGGTCAGCGGCTTGATGTGCCGCACCGCGTGCCAGAACGCCTCGACGGTGTGGCCAGACAGGTTGCGCCCGGCCATGTCGGTGATCGTCATCGAGATCATGATCGGCACGTCGCGGCCTGCCGCCTCTGCCGCATCGCGCGCCGCCATCGCGGCGGACTTGGCGTTCAGCGTGTCGAAGATCGTCTCGATCAGGATGAAATCCACGCCGCCTTCGACCAGCGCATCGCACTGCTCGCGATAGACATCGCGCATCGTGTCGAAATCGACCTCGCGATAGCCCGGATCGTTGACATCGGGCGACAGCGACAATGTCTTGTTGGTCGGGCCGATCGCGCCCGCGACGAAGCGGGGCTTGCCGTCGCGCGCTTCTGCGGCGTTGGCTTCCTCGCGCGCGACGCGGGCGGATTCGAGGTTGATCTCGCGCACCAGATGCTCGGCGCCATAGTCGGCCTGGCTGATGCGGTTGGCGCTGAAGGTGTTGGTCTCGATGATGTCCGATCCCGCATCGAGATAGGCGCGGTGGATGCCGGCGATCACGCTGGGGCACGTCAGCGCCAGAATGTCGTTGTTGCCCTTCTGGTCATGCGTGAACTCGAGGCTCCCACGGAAATCCGCTTCGTTGAGCTTGGCCGCCTGGATCGCGGTGCCATAGCCGCCATCGAGCATCATGATGCGTGTGGCGGCGATCGACTTGAGTTTCTCGGCGGGGGTCACGCTGCATTCTCCTGTAGCACCGGTGCGGCCGCTGCGGCTTGCGGTGCGCGCATGCCCAGCAGGTGGCAGATCGCAAAGCTCAGCTCGGCGCGGTTGAGGGTATAGAAATGGAAGTGGCGCACCCCGCCCGAATAAAGGCGGCGGCACATCTCGGCGGCCACAGTGGCCGCGACCAGCTGGCGGGTGGTCGGGTGATCGTCGAGCCCCTCGAACAGGTCGTTCATCCACTGCGGAATTTCCGTGCCGCACAGCCCGGCGATCTTGCGGGTGGTGGCGACATTGCTGACCGGCAGGATCCCCGGCAGGATCGGCTTGGTGATCCCCGCCTTGGCATACGCGTCGCGGAAGCGGAAAAACGCTTCGGGCGAGAAGAAGAACTGGGTGATCGCCTGGTCCGCGCCCGCATCGATCTTGCGTTTCAGATTGTCGATGTCGCTCTCGGGGCAATCGGCATCGGGATGGGTTTCGGGATAGGCCGCGACCGAAATCTCGAACGGCGCAACCTTTTTCAGCCCGGTGACAAGCTCGGCGGCATTGGCATAGCCGCCCGGATGCGGCGCGAATGTCTCGCCCGCGCGCGGCGGATCACCCCGCAAAGCGACGATGTGGCGCACACCTGCGTTCCAATAGGCTTGCGCGATCTCGTCGATCTCGTCGCGGGTGGCATCGACGCAGGTCAGGTGCGCTGCGGCGGGAATGGCGGTTTCCGCCGCGATCCGCGCGACGGTCGCGTGGGTGCGCTCGCGGGTCGATCCGCCCGCGCCATAGGTCACCGAGACGAACTTAGGTTGCAGCGGCGCCAGCGTGGTCAGCGTATCCCACAATGTCTCTTCCATCTTTTCGCTCTTGGGCGGGAAGAATTCGAAGCTGACCTCGACGTCGCCTGCAAGCCCTGCGAACAAGGGGGTGCCGAGCGCTTCGCGCGCTTCAGCCAGTTGTTTGAGTGACAGGGTCATGCGGCAGCCTTTCTGGGCGTTTCTTGTTCTTGTGGATGAAGCAGGGTGGGGGATGCATCGCCATGGCGGCGCCCCAGCCAGATCTTGACGGTCAGCGTGCCGCCCGAAAGGCCGCGCGTGCGGGTGAGATCGAAACCGGCCGATTCGAACATCGCGGCGATCTGATCGTCGGCAAAACCGAGCCTGGCATGCGCGTCGCGCTCGCGCAGTTCTTCCAGCGCGTGCGACGCGAAATCGACAATCGCGATCCGCGCACCCGGCGCCGCGACCCGGCCGGCCTCGTCGAGCACACCTTGCGGGTTCTGCGCGTAATGCAGCACCTGGTGCAGCAGGATCGTGTCGAAACCCTGATCGGCCAGCGGCAAGGAATAGAAATCGGCCTGCACCAGATCGACCTGGCCTGCGGCATGATGCTGCAATTTGGCCCGCGCCAGCCGAAGCATTTCCGGGCTGCGATCAAGCGCGGTGCTGTGATCGGCGGATGCGGCGAACAGCTCGATCATCCGCCCGGTGCCGGTGCCGATATCGAGCAGCCGGCCCAGCGGCCTGTCGCCGATCAGGTCGGCCAGCGCCGATTCGACGTCGGCCTCCGGCAGGTGCAGCGACCGGATCGCATCCCACTGGCCGGCATGCTGGGCAAAGAAATCGGCGGCGCGCTGTTCGCGGATCGCGCGAATCGCATCGAGCTGGGTGCGATCGGCGGCGTGCTGAGCCGCGAGCGCGGAGCCGACGGCGTCGTCCTGGCGCAGGAAACGGTCGAGCAGACTGGCCGCGGGGTGGTCCATCCGCGGCAGGGCGGGGCGCAGGAACACCCAGCTTCCCTCTTTGTGCCGTTCGGCAAGCCCGGCTTCGGCCAGGATGCGGACATGGCGCGATACCCGCGGCTGGCTCTGGTCGAGCACGGCCGCCAGCTCGCCTACCGAAAGCTCCATCACCTGCAGCAGCAGCATGATGCGCAAACGGCTGTCGTCGGCCAAGGCCTTGAAGAGCTGCGTCATATCCATGAACAGTCATATAAAGAAATCTTTATATGTGGTCAATGCGGCATATGGCCTCGGGTTCTCGGGTCGCCGCATCGCGCTGGGCAAGGTGTCGATGCCATGGGGAATCCCCGGCGTGCCGCTATCCCAACCAAAGTGGTTGCAAAGGACAATAACTGGCGCTAGATGCGCCGGTCCGACAGTGGGGGCTTGGCTGAAGCTTGTCGGCACGAATGTGCAGTGTTTAACTCCTTTTGGGCTGGTGATCAGCCAATTAGATAAGGACGGAAGTTCAAGATGAAGACCATTTTTTCGATCGCATCGGTTGCCGCTCTCTCGCTGGCCCTGGCTGCTTGCGGCGCAGAAAACACCGAAGAAGCTGCCACCACCGAAGCAACCGCTGAAGAAGCTGCTGAAGCCGGCATGGAAGCTGCTGAAGCTGCTGGCGATGCCGCTGCTGAAGCAACCGACGCTGCTGGTGACGCAACCGAAGCTGCTGCCGAAGGCGCCGTGAACGCTGCTGAAGGCGCTGCTGACGAAGCCGCTGCTGCTGCTGGCGATGCCAAGGCTGCTGCTGCTGCCGCTGGCGACGCTGCCAAGAAGGCTGCTGAATAAGCCATGCAACGCTTCTTCGGAAGCATGCTGAAGATTCTGGCCGTCAGCGCAACCGCGCTGGCGGCCGTTTCTTGTGGGGCAGCGGACAATGATCCGGGCCCTGGCGGCGTCACCGTGGGCGAGGCCCGCGCGCTCGACGAAGCCGCCGAAATGCTCGATGAGCGCAATGCCGATCCTGCCGGCGCTTCCGCGCAGTCGGACGCGGCCACCGATACGACCGCGCAATAGCAGCCGCGCAATAGCAGGTTTCGTCATCCTCGCCCGGGCGCTATGACGCCGGGCATGACAGAACCATCCCTTCCGATGACCTATGCGCGCTATCTTGCGCTCGACCCGCTGCTGGACTGCCAGCACCCGGTCTCGTCCGAAGACGACGAGATGCTGTTCATCATCATCCACCAGACCAAGGAATTGTGGCTCAAGCAGATCATCCGCGAGCTGCGGCTGGCCAATGCCCAGGTCGCAGGCGGCGCGCTGATCCCGGCCTATAAGGGGCTGGCACGCGTCAGCCGGATCCAGGCGGTGATGACCTTGAGCTGGGACATCCTCTCGACGATGACGCCCAGCGATTACACCCGCTTTCGCGACGTGCTCGGCCCCAGCTCGGGCTTTCAGTCGGACCAGTTCCGCACCGTCGAATATCTGCTCGGGCTGAAGGACAAGGCCTTCCTCAAATATCAGGACGACCGGCCCGAAGCCCAGGCGGCGATGGAACAGGCGCTGAACGGCCCCAGCCTGTGGGACAATGCGGTCGCGGCGCTGCACCGCGCAGGCTTTGCCATTCCGCCCGAGCTGCTCGAGCGCGACTTCAGCCTGCCGCACGCGCCGCATCCTGCGGTCGAGGATGCGTTTCTTGAGGTGTATCGCGATCCCGATACCTATTGGGACCTCTACCAGCTGGCCGAAAAACTGGTCGACCTCGATGATGCCATGGCCGCCTGGCGGCACAAGCATGTGCTCACCGTCGAACGCATCATCGGCATGAAGCGCGGCACCGGCGGCACCGCAGGCGCGGCGTATCTGCACACCACGCTGAACAAGCGGGCGTTTCCGGAATTGTGGTCGCTGCGCACGCGGCTTTAGCCCAGCCTTTGTGGTCTCATCCGTCGTCATTTTCGCGAACGCGGGTATGACGAAGCAGCAAGGCGCGTGTGTAACTTGGCGGGACAGCGGGTTCCCTGACGCCGCAAACCGCATTAGGGCTATGCCATGACCACCACACCGCTCCCCGATACCGAGACCCGCGGCCTGCTCGCGCTGCTGCCGGCAGCGGCGCGACCCTATGCGTTGCTCGCGCGGTTCGACCGGCCGATCGGCTGGTGGCTACTGTATTGGCCGTGCGCCTTTGCGCTGGCGCTGTCGGGCGGGCTGATCCCGCACTGGCCGCTGCTCGCCTGGATGCTGCTGGGCGCGATCGCGATGCGCGGCGCGGGCTGCGTCTACAACGACATCGTCGATCGCGATCTCGACGCGCGTGTGGCGCGGACCCGTGGGCGTCCGCTGGCGAGCGGCGCGGTCAGCCTCAAGGCGGCCTGGGCGTGGTTGCTGGTCTTGTGCCTGATCGGGCTGGTCGTGCTCGTCCAGCTCACCTGGATCGCGGCGCTGATCGCGATCGGTTCGCTGGCGCTGGTCGCGGCCTACCCGTTCATGAAGCGCATCACCTGGTGGCCGCAGGTCTGGCTGGGGCTGGTGTTCAGCTGGGGCGCCTTGGTCGCATGGGCGGCGGTCGCCGATGCGCTGCCGTTGCCTGCGCTGCTGCTTTATGGCGGCTGTATCGCCTGGGTGATCGGCTATGACACCATCTACGCGCTGCAGGATGTCGAGGACGACGCGCTGGTCGGCATCCGGTCAAGCGCACGCGCGATGGGCGGCGCGGTCAAGCCCGGGGTCGCTGTGTTCTATGCGCTCGCGCTCGGCCTGTGGGCGGCGGCGATCTGGGCAGTGCGCCCGGACATGCTTGCGCTGGCGGCGCTGCTCCCGGTGGCCGGGCACCTTGCCTGGCAGGTGGCAGGTCTCAAGCCCTCCGACCCGCTCGATCCGCTCAACCGGTTCCGCAGCAACCGCACCGCCGGCCTGCTCGCCTTTCTGGCGTTCGCCACGGTCGGGCTGGCGGGGTGAAGGCGTTACCCGGCAGGTAATGGCGTTGCCTACCCGGCCGCGCTAGCATCGCGTGCATGAAGCAGGACAGCCGCACCCCCGAACCCGCCGGGCAGCAATTGCGCCAATGGCGCGAGCGCCGCCGCCTCAGCCAGTTGCAGCTCGCGCTGGAGGTGGAGATGTCCACCCGGCACCTCAGCTTCGTCGAAACCGGGCGCGCGCAGCCCAGCCGCGACCTGATCATCCGGCTGGCCGATTATCTCGATATCCCGCTGCGCGCAAGCAACCAGATCCTGCTCGCGGCGGGCCTTGCCCCCGAGTTCGAGGAAACCGGCCTGTCCGCGCCGGAGATGGCCGACGCGCTGGCCGCGGTCGAGCATCTGCTCAAGGCGCACGAGCCGTTTCCTGCGCTGGCGGTCGACCGGCACTGGAACATGGTCGCCGCCAATGGCGCGCTGGCGTTGCTGACCGAACAGATCGCGCCGCATCTGCTCGAGCCCCCGGTCAATGTGCTGCGGCTGGCGCTGCATCCCGATGGTCTGGCACCGCAGATCGTGAACTATGAACAATGGCGCAGCTATATCCTGCACCGGCTTGACCGCGACATCGATCTGACCGCGGATTCGGGGCTGGCGGCGCTGCGCGACGAACTGGCCGGCTATCCAGGCTCGGCCAACGACAACGCCCCGGCCGGTCGCGCACCGATCGCGCTGCCCCTGGTGATCGATACCGTGGCGGGCAGGCTGTCGTTCATGACGACGGTGACGATCTTCGGCACGCCGCGCGATATCACCCTGTCCGAACTGGCGCTGGAGACGTTCTTCCCGGCCGATTCGCACACCATGCAGGTGCTGCGCGCGCTCGGCGGCGGATGATGCTGGCGGTGCGGGGGGAGGGGCAGGGCGGTGCGAGACCTGTGAAGCGACCGCCCTGCCGGAAGTATAAGACGACTGTGCGCGAACCGATGCAGTCCTTGTGCCAGTCCGCGCTTTGCAAACACAGTCATGCACTTGCTTGGTTAACAAATGCTTCCAGCCATGGATGACTGTAAAATTTCCCGACGGCATCGTTATGGTTAGCAAAACCCTAAACCAGGGCGATGCGCTGCCGTTTAATGTCTGGTCCGAACCAATGAACAAGGGAGCAGCAGCGATGATCGGTATTCTGGCGCAAAAGGGTCTCGGCCTGTTCAGCCGCAACAGCGCGCCGCAGCCTTCGCCGGATCGTGACCGGCTGATCGGGCTGCTCGACATGCTGGTCGACGAATGCGACCGTGAGGCAGGCCTGGTCGATGATGCGACATTGCTGCCCGATCGCTATTACTCGCTCGCCCGTGCCGCCGCACAGGGCCATTACCGGATCGAGCCAGAGCGCATCGCCGAGCGGCTGCTGCGGCACTGACACCGGAAGGTTCGGGCTGGCTATCGTTTTCGCGCTTGGCAGCATCCGCCTGATCGGCGATGACATAGGGCATGGCCGATCCTACCGCTGCTCCCCCGTCTGATCAAACCACCGCCGTCGATCCGCGCACCGGCGAGCCGATGGCCACTGCCACTCCTGCAGCGACGATCATCGTATGCCGGACGTCGCCGACCAAGGGCGCACCCGAGCTGTTGATGGTCGAGAGATCCTCGCAGATGGTGTTTGCCGGTGGCGCCGTGGTGTTTCCCGGTGGCCGAGTCGATCCGGATGATCATGCACTGGCTGAGGCGATCGAGCACGACCTCGACCCGCTCGATGCGGCCGCGCGGATCACCGCGATCCGCGAGACGATCGAGGAAACCGGTCTTGGCATCGGCTTTGTTGAGGCCCCGCAGCGTGAAGCGCTGGCCCGGGCGCGGGCGGCATTGCACGAGGGATCGGTGTTCTCCGATCTGGTGCGCAGCGAAGGCTGGCAATTCGATCTGGATGCGCTGAGCGCCTTCACGCGCTGGCGGCCGCCGTTCAACGAGCAGCGGGTCTTCGATACGCGGTTCTACGTCGCCCGGTGCGATGGCCATGATCATATCGTCGAGGTGGATGCGACCGAGAACCGCCATCTGTTCTGGGCAACCGCCGACGACGTGCTGGGCATGGCAGCGCAAGGCAAGGTCAAGCTGATCTTTCCGACACGCCGCAATCTGGAGCGGTTGGCCCAGTTCGGCAGTTTCGAGGATGCGATCGAGCATATCGGCCAATTTCCGCCGCAGATGATCATCCCGTTTATCGAGGAGCGCGATGGTCAGCAGCACCTGTGTATCCCCGACGCACTGGGCTATCCGGTCACCAGCGAGCCGCTGAACAGGGCCATGCGGCGGTAATTGTCGTCATAGCGGGGCAAAAAGGTTGCAAGCCCTGCGGAACCTCGACCGGACGGACTGCGTAAACCGTTCATCCCAACCGGAGATGAACAATGTTGCAATATGCCCTTATCTTTCTGATCGTCGCCATCGTGGCGGGCGTTCTGGGTTTTGGTGGAATTGCCGGCGCGTCTGCCGGCATTGCCCAGATCCTTTTCTTCCTGTTCCTGGCGTTCCTCGTCATCAGCCTGATCATGCATCTGGTGCGAGGCCGAGCGTAAAGCCGGTCGCACGATGACCAAAAAAAAGGCCCGGAGCGATCCGGGCCTTTTTTCTATCAGCCGGGGCTGAAAGCGATTAATCGATGACGCGTTCGCCAGCGCGGCCCACGGATTCGACGTCGCGGCCGGCACCCTTGACGGTGTTGCAGGCGGACAGCAGCGTCGCGACGAGGCCGGCGGCTACGATGATGCGAAAAGACTGGGTACGCTTCATGTTGGTAATCCTTCGTTTTCAATAACCTGATGCCGTTTCAGGGCGGCATGGCCCGCCCACCTACGCAAGGCTGCAGCAATGGTTGCCTTGATTTATAACGGAACCATCGCGCAGGCGGCGGGTTGTTGGAGAGTGGGATGCGGGCTGGTGCCTGAAGATCAGGCGCCAAAGGACATGCCCCATCAGGACGAATCATGCTGCTTGGGGGCAGCTATCGAGAGGCGCAAACAATGACGACCAAACCGGACCAGACCACGCAAACCGATTCCGTCGAGGCAGGCACCCAGAACGCTATCGTGCCCCTGGACGATGCCACCTTCAAGCAGCGGCTGGCCTCGACGATCCCGCATCTGCGCGCATTCGGCTACAGCCTGTGCGGCAAGATGGATTTGGCCGACGATCTGGTACAGGACACCATGCTGAAGGCATGGGCAGCGCGCGCACGTTTCCGTCCGGACACCTCGATGCGCGCCTGGACGTTCGTCATTCTGCGCAACTGCTATATCTCGCAGATGCGCCGCAACAAGTTCACCGCCCCCTATGATGAGGGCGTGGCCGAGCGCACGCTGACCTCCAATTCCGACCAGCAGGCACCCTTGCATCTGGAAGATGTCCGCATGGCCTTGATGCAGCTTGGCGCAGACCAGCGCGAGGCGATCATTCTGGTCGGCGCGGGCGGCTTTTCCTACGAGGAAGCTGCCGAGATCTGCGAATGTGCGGTCGGCACGATGAAGAGCCGCGTTTCGCGCGCACGGGCAGCTTTGGTGGCGATGCTGGACGGCGATTCGCCGATCGGCACCAAGCGTCAGCGCCATTCGGCTGACGAAGCCATGAGCGATATTCTGGGAACGCTCGATCGACTGAGCGAGGGCGTTACG
Organism: Blastomonas sp.; assembly: GCF_030373265.1. Lineage (GTDB taxonomy): Bacteria > Pseudomonadota > Alphaproteobacteria > Sphingomonadales > Sphingomonadaceae > Blastomonas. Next base: position 54,233 of record NZ_JAUCZC010000008.1, on the reverse strand, counting down.
GCGCTCGCCGCGTGACAATCTCCGTCCGGCGCTTTGCCGGACATCGCGGCTCGACCCGTCGCGACCATGTGCAACCAGGACCAGCTTTATGCGTCCTTTACATAGAAAGCGGCCATGTTGGCCGGATCGGGAAGTGAAGACAGTGCGCGGCGCCAGTTCCCTAGACACCCTGGAGGAGACCGCCATGCAGACGTCAGCTTTTGATCCGATCGTGATGCGTCAGGCGCATATCGGGCGCAGCCTGCGTCAGGTCTATAACGGCGTCACCGATACCCCGCTTCCCGACCAGTTCGAATCCCTGCTCGATGAACTCGACAAGATCGGCGCTACGGCCGCTTCGCGCTGACGGCACGCCTCTTTAAAACCAGAAGACCTTTTAGCGGTCTGACAGTTTTTTGCAGCACAAGTTACCGAACCGTCCCACCCTTGCGGGTGCGGGCGGTTCTTTTGGTCTTGCCGGTGCGAACGGTTGCCCATGTCGCGATACAAGCAAGCAGCAAGAAAAGGGGCTGCGATCCGCTATGGATCGCAGCCCTTTTTGGATTAGCCTTCGATCGGCGCTTAGCTGATCAATGCGCGCAGCATCCAGGCATTTTCTTCGTGCTTGCCGATGCGTGCGGTCAGCAGGTCGGCGGTGAACACATCGTCCGCCTCTTCAGCGACTTCGACAAATTCCCGCATCCGCTTGGCGATGGCTTCGTTGTCGCCGATCAGACCCTTGATCATGGCGTCGGCCTCATGCGGGGTCTTGCTCGAATCGACCACCGACAGCTTGGTGTAGTCGCCGAACGATGCCGGTGCGATTTCTCCCAGCGCGCGGACGCGCTCTGCGATCACATCGGCAGCAGCATGGAGGTCTTCATACTGTTCTTCGGTCAGCTTGTGCACGCTGTAGAACGACGGGCCAACGATGTTCCAGTGAACGCCGAGCGTCTTGAGGTACAGCGAATAGGTGTCGGCCAGACCGTGCTGGAGCGCCTTGGCGACTTCCTTGCGATCCTTGGCTTCGATGCCGATGTCGACGTTTTCGGACTTGGTGGTGGCTTTGGATGAGCTTTTGGCGTCAGTTGCCATGTCATGGTCTCCTGTTTTGAATGCGAAAGGGATGGCCCCACACGATGGCAAGGCCTTACACAGTTCCTACGCGCCGTTTCATCCCGGGTTCCTTGCCGATCTTGCATCTTCGCCAACAACCACGCGCCATCATTCGGACGCTTGACAGCAGCGGACAAATAGAAGCTAGATAGCGCAGGAGTGGGGCTATGAATGACGAACTGCAACCGGTTGTGACCGAACGGAAATCCGTTCTTCAGCCGCCGCTGGCTCTGGTGGGGTGGACACATCTGGACATGCCCAATGGCATTGACCTGCGGATGGAATTTGCCCGGTCGCGGATCGCGCTGGACAACGACATGATCGAACAGCAGGACATCGTCATGACCCACAATCAGGCGTTGCTGCTGGCGCGGTATCTGTTGAAGGTGACCGGCCAGACCCTGCCCGAAGCAGCCAGGCCGACCGTCTGGTCACGCGTCAGAGCGGCGCTGATCCCTTCAAGATCGATCGATCGCCGCGCGCCGCGCCGCTGGGTGTCCTGATCTGGCAGGGCCATCCTGGCCTGATCAATATGCTTCCTGCTTGAAACCTGCGCCGTCCGGTTCTAACGCGCCGGATCATGGATAGCATGCGCACATGGACGACCCGCATTCTGCCGGCTTTGCTGCTGGCCATGCTGTTCGGTGCGCTTGCGCCCCAGGGGTTCATGCCGCGCTTCGGGCCCGATGGCCTGACCATCGAATTGTGCTCGGGTGTCGGCAACAAGGCGGCGACAATCGCGCGCGACGATCCGCGGTATCAGGATTATCTGGTGCTGGCCGCAGCGAGCACCGGCGAGCCGGTTCACGATCAGGGCGACGATAGCGACAATCCGTTGCCGCCCTGCGCCTTTGCCGGGCTGGCGATGCTGGCGGTTCCGACCGAACCTGTCGTCCTGCCGCCGATGCTGGTCGCGCTGGATGTCCCCCCCGCGCTTCACCACAGCCTGCTGCGCGCGCGCCATCGCGCCGCAACGCCGCCTGCGACTGGGCCCCCTTCGCTCGCCTGAACCCATTGACGCTGCAGCGCTGATCCTGCGTGCCGGACCATCCGGCGCGTAGCACCGGCTGCTGCCATTCCATTCCCCGTTCAGGGACGTATATACCCATGAAAATCCACGCAATTCTGCGCGCCGCCCTGCTGGGCGGCGCCTCGCTCGTGATCGTGTCTCCCGCCTTGGCCCAGGGCGTCGGCCAGCGCACCGAACCCGTCATCGTCGTCACCGCCAGCGCGCCCGGCACGGCGACGTCGCCCACCGTCGAGGAAGCGCGACAACGGCTGGAGCGCGTCCCCGGCGGCGTCGGTCTGGTCGAGGACACCGTGTTCGCTGAAGATTTCGCCCAGAGCATCGGCGATGTGCTGATCTTCACGCCCGGCGTTTTCGCCGACACCAGCGCCCAGCGCGAATCGCGAATCTCGATCCGCGGTTCCGGCCTCAATTCGGGCTTCGAGCGGCGCGGCCTCACCGTGCTGCGCGATGGCGTTCCGATCAGCCGCGCGAGCGGATCGACCGAGTTCCAGGAAATCGACCCGCTCACCATCCGCTATCTCGAGGTGTTCAAGGGCGCCAATGGCCTGCAGTTTGGTGCAGCGTCACTGGGCGGCGCGGTCAACATCGTCTCGCCCACCGGGCGCACCGCGCGCTCGAACTTTGCAGGGCGCATCGAGGGCGGTAGCTTCAACACGCTGCGCGGCAATGTCAGCGCCTCGGGGGTCTCGGGCAGCACCGATTATTACATCGGGCTCACCGGTCTTCGCGATAACGGCTTTCGCGAGCACTCGGATGTCCGCAGCCTCTATGGCCATGGCAATATCGGCTTCAAGCTCAGCGACACGGTCGAAACGCGGTTCTACGTCACCGCGCTCAGCGACAATTTCGAGTTGAACGGCTCGCTGCGTCTGGCCGATGCGCTGGCCAATCCGCGCGCGGCGGGGCGTCCGGTCACCGTGGGGCCGTTCCGCCCCGGCGGTCCGGTGACGGTGCTCGATCCGGGGCCGGTCGCCGACGACTGGGACCGCAATCTCGATGTGCTACGGCTCTCCAACCTCACCGCGATCACTTTGGGCAGCAGCACGCTGGAGATCGGCAGCTGGTATGCGCGGCGCAAGCTCGACCATGCGATCACCCGCTTTGCCGGGATCATCGACCAGAAGGAGAACGAGTTCGGCGTGTCGCTGCGCGCGCTCGGCGAGGTCACGCTGCTTGGCGATGCCACCAGCCGCTGGACGCTGGGCGGCAGCTACGCGCAGGGCGACACGCTCGCGCGGCGGCACCGCAACCTGAACGGGGAGCGTGCTGGGCTGGTCAGCCAATCCGATCAGGATTCGACCAACCTCACCGCGTTCGGCCAGTTCGAGCTCGGCCTCACCAGCCGTCTGACCGCGATCGCCGGCGGGCAATTCGTCAAGGTGGTGCGCGATGTGGATGCCGCGCTGGGCGATGTCTCGGGCCGCGGCGAATACGAACAGTTCAGCCCGCGCTTCGGGCTGCTCTATCAGCTTTCCGACACCGCCCAGCTTTACGGCAACATCAACCGCAGCTTCGAACCGCCCACGCTGGCCGACCTGACCTCGGGCGGCGCGCTGCCGTTCGCGCCGCTCAAGGAACAGCGTGCGACCACCTTTGAGATCGGCAGCCGCGGCCAGGCGGACTTCGTCGCTTGGGACGTGTCGCTGTATCGCAGCGAGGTGGAGAACGAGTTCCTCGACTTCGGCGTGCCGGGTGCCAACGGCTTCGTCTCGTTCACCGCCAATGCCGACAGGACCATCCACCAGGGCGTGGAGCTGGGGCTCGACGTCTATGTCGCGCGCGATGTGCTGGCGGCGCGGGGACAGGCGCTCACACTGCGCGGCGCGTACACCTTCAACGACTTCCGCTTCGATGATGACGCGACCTATGGCGACAACCAGCTTGCGGGCGTCCCGCGCCATGTGTTCGTGTCCGAAGCGCGGTTCGAGCAGAAGGACAGATGGTACGTCTCGGCCAATCTGCGCTGGGTGTTCGACGGCCCCTGGGCGGATTTCAGCAACACCGAACGCGCGCCGGGATACGAGCTGGTCGGGCTGACCGCCGGCGTCGATGTGCTGCCCGGCGTGAAGCTGTTCGGATCGGTCGAAAATCTGTTCGACACCGTGTTCATCTCCAACGTCGCCACCAACGCCAACCAGTCGCTCGAGCGCGCCGCGATCTACACGCCCGGGGTCGGACGCGCGATCTATGGCGGCCTCACCGCGCAATTCTGAGCAACGGACAAGGAGAACAGCATCATGGCAAACCGTCCCAAGCTTGGCCGATGGTCGATGAGCAAGCATCAATGGCTGGCGCTGATCGGCGGCATCAGCCTTTTCATCTGGGGGCTCTCGGGGCTCGCGCATATCGTCATGGTGCTGTTCGGCCCGCAACAGGCCGAGTTCATGCCGCCGATGCGCAGCGTCGATATGTCCGCCGCGCAGCCGGTGGAAGCCGTGCTGGCTAAGGCAGGCATCGCCAAGGCCACTGCGGTCAAGGTGGTGGTCGGCAGGCAAGCCAACCTGCTGCAGGTGACCGAGGCGCCTGCAGCGCCGCGTCGCTATTTTGCGCTCGATAGTGGGGCAGAGCAGGCAGGATACGACTCCCGCCAGGCCGAGTTCATCGCGCGGCACTACCTCAAGGACCAGCGCCCGGTCGCCGAGATCGTCCACCAGACAAAGTTCGATGCGGACTACCCGTGGGTCAACCGGCTGCTGCCGGTGTGGCGGGTGCGGTTTGCAGGGGATGACCGGCTGACCGCCTATGTGCATACCGAAACGAGTAGCCTCGCTGCGGTCAACAACCTCACCAAGACGCGGATGCAGAAGGTGTTTCGCTGGCTGCACAGCTGGGAATGGGTGCCGCCGGGGCTCGACTGGCTGCGGGTGATCGTGATCACCGCGATGGTCGGCAGTCTCGCCGCGCTGGCGGTGACCGGCATATTGTTGCTCATCGCGATCCGGCGCGGCAAACGTCTGGCGGGATCGAAGGGCTGGCACCGGGCGATGGGCTATGTGCTTGCGCTGCCTTTGCTGATGTTCTCGATCAGCGGGATCATCCATCTCGTGCAATCCGCCATCGAGGTGCCGACCAGCCAGATGCGGATGTCGCCGCCGGTCGATGTGGCGAACGCGCGCTATCCGATCGAGCGTGACTGGGCCGAGATCGCCGCCGGGTTGGACGTCAATGCGCTCTCGCTGGTCGAAGCCCCCGATGGCCGCCCGCTCTACCGGCTGGGTCTCGCCCAGCCCAAGGGCGCGATGCCCAAGGGCGAGCACGACCACAGCGCGCATGCAGGGCACACGATGCCGATGGGCGACACCGCGATCCGCAATGCGCGGTTCGACGGGGTCAGCCCCACCGGCCCTGCGCTCTATATCGATGCCGCCACCGGCAAGCCCTGGGCGCAGGGCGACAAGGCGTTGGCGACCGCTTTGGGGCGCAGGTTCAGCGGCGCACCCGACAGCGCGATCAAGAGCATGGAGGTCGTCACCCGCTTTGGCCCGGATTATGATTTCCGCAACAAGCGCCTCCCGGTGTGGCGGATCGATTATAGCGCGCCGGTCAACGCGACCTTGTTCGTCGACACCACCACCGGCGTCCTCGCCGATCGCACCGAGGACTGGCAAAAGCCCGAGCGGTACATCTTCAGTTTCGTCCACAAATGGAACTTCCTGTTCCCGATCGGCCGGGTCGGGCTGAACGTTGTGGTGGGCGTGTTCGTGCTGTTGCTGCTGGGTTTCATGGCCGGCATCGGGCTGGTGCTCGACCGACGGCGCAGGCGGGCACGGGGCCGATGATCTGGCCGATCGCCCCTCGTCTGCCCGCCGTGAAAACCAAGTCGCCCCGATTTGGCTTAGAAGGCGTTTGACAGATCCTGCGACTATCGGCATCTCCAGCTAGCCAATTGAAAAGGCAGGGGAAAATTAATGAAAAATTTAGCATATAGTGTGTCATTAGCGCTTCTGGCCGCGACCGTTTCGGCGCCGGTGTTCGCTCAGGAGGCGATGACGATCGGGGCGGAGGAACGCCCGACGCTGCGCGCTGGCACGTCGGTTCCGCTCAAGACGCTGACCGAACTGACCACCAAGGGCAAGAAGCTGCGGGTGGGCGACCGCTTCAACCTCGAAGTGGCCGAGCCCGTCATGGTCAACGGTGTGACGGTGATTCCGGTGGGCAGCCCGGCGACGGGTGAAATCACCAGCGTGCGCAACAAGGGCATGTGGGGCAAATCGGGGGCAATCGAGGTGCGGATGCTCTACACCACCGTCAACGGCCGCCAGATCCGGCTGTCGGGTGCAAGTGACGACAAGGGCGTGACCGGCACCGCCGGCGTCGTCGGAGCCGTGGTGCTGCTGCCGGTGGCAGGGTTTTTCCTGACCGGCACCAGCGCGGTCATCCCTGCAGGCAGCTCGGTCACGGGCTTCGTCCAGGAGGATGTGCCGCTGTCCTTTGCCAAATCGGCCGAACCTGCACCGATGGTCGTCGGCGCAGCCGCAGCCGCAGCCGCTGCGACAGCGGTTGCAACCGATCCGCCCGTGGCCGCTGCGCCGGTTGGCCAGTAAGGTCTGCCTGTCTGGCTTCAGGCCCGTGGCAAAAGCCGCTTGCCCGCCAGCATCATTGGCCCCTAGTCTTACCCAAAGACTGGGGGTCCAATGAACCGAACACTTGCACTTACGCTGGGCCTTGCGGCTGTCCTTTCCACGCCGCAGGCCTTCGCCGCGCCGCCTGCTGCCGCTGCGTCGAACCCCTATGCCGGGACCGAAAAGCGCGACGGGCTGTATCCGGTGCATGTCGACCAGACGTCCGGGCGTATCCTGCTCTCGATTCCCGCTGCAGGCGCCGACGGCGTGGTCGCGCGGATGCTCTACACCACCGCGCTGCGTACCGGCCTGGGCTCGGCGCCAATCGGGCTTGATCGTGCACAGCCGGGACCGGCGCAGATCCTGCTGATCCGGCGGATGGGCAAGAAGGTGTCGTTCGAGCTCGAGAATCCGCGCTTCCGCGCCAGCGCCGGTTCGCCATCCGAACAGGCCGCCGCCGCCAACGCCTTTGCGACCTCGATGCTGTGGCTGGGTGATGCGATCGATGCGCCCGACGGCCGGCTGCTGGTCGATGTCGCGCCGTTCCTGGCGCGCGATACCCGCAACGTCATCGGCCAGCTCAACTCGAGCGGCGAAAAGGGATGGAAGCTTGTCGATGCATTGAGCGCCGCGGATCCCGCCGCCGTGCGCGCGTTCCCGATGAACCTCGAGTTCGAGGCGCGGCAGACCTATGCCAGCGAAACCCCGGGGCCGGAGGTGCGCAACATCGCGCCCGATTCGCGGCAGGTGACGCTGGTTGTACGCCACAGCCTCATCGCCTTGCCGCAGGCCGGCTATGTGCCGCGCGCGTTCGATCCGCGCGGTGGCAGTTTTGCCACCCAGATCCTCGATTTTTCCGCGCCCTTGGGCGGCCAGATCGTCCAGAATCTCGCCAACCGCTTCCGGCTCGAGCGGACCGATCCCACCGCGCCGCGCTCGCGGGTGCGCAAGCCGATCAAGTTCTATATCGACAATGCCGCGCCCGAGCCGATCCGCACCGCTTTGCTCGAAGGCGCCTTGTGGTGGAAGACCGCGTTCGAGGCGGCGGGCTATATCGATGCCTATCAGGTCGAGATCCTGCCCGAAGGCGCCGATCCGCTCGACATGCGCTACAACGTCGTCAACTGGGTCAACCGCGCGACACGCGGCTGGTCTTATGGCTATGCGGTGACCGATCCGCGCACCGGCGAGATCTTGAAGGGCGCGGTGCTGCTCGGCTCGCTGCGCGTGCGGCAGGACATGCTGATCTATGAAGGGCTGGTCGGCGCGGACAAGACCGGCACCGGCGGTCCCAACGATCCCGCGGAGGTGGCGCTGGCGCGCATCCGCCAGCTGTCCGCGCACGAGATCGGTCATGCTTTGGGGCTGCTGCACAATTTCGCCGGCAGCACGCAGGACCGGGCTTCGGTGATGGATTATCCCGCGCCGCGCATCGGGCTGAAGGATGGCGTGCCCGATCTGTCCGATGCCTATGGCGTGGGGCTAGGCCGCTGGGACGCGTATGCGATCGACTGGCTGTATGGCGATCCGGTGAGCGGCGATCCCGATGCTGCGGCGATGACGAAAGCGAGCGAGGCAGCGCGTCAGGGCCAGCGCTTTGTCGCGGACGAGAACGCCCGCACGGCCTCGGCCAGCCAGCCCTGGGGCAGCCTGTGGGACGACGGTGCCGACCCGGTGGCCGAGCTCGACCGGATGATGCAGGTGCGCGCCGCGGCGGTTGCGCGGTTCGGACCGGCGGCGCTGGCTGCGGGCGAGCCGGTGGCCAATCTGCGCCGCAAGTTCGTGCCGATCTGGCTGGTGCACCGCTATCAGGTCGAGGCGGCGGCCAAGCTGCTCGGCGGGATGTATTCGGAATATACGGTGGCGGGGCAGGGCGATGGCGCGACCGCGGCGGTGGCTCCAGCCGAACAGCTGCGCGCGCTCGATGCACTGATGGCGACGTTGCAGCCCGCCGTGCTCGACATTCCCGCTCCGCTGGTGTTGCAGCTGTCCGCCGGGTTCTCGGGGGATAGCGATCGCCAGACCGAGATCGAGATCATGCCGATGGCGGGCGCTGCGGCCTTCGATCCGCTCTCCGCATCCGAGGTCGCGGCGCAGGTCACGCTGAACGCGCTGCTTGCCCCTGAAAGGCTGGCACGGATGACGCAGCAGCACCGCGCCGATCCTGCGAGCCCTGGGGCGCATGGGATCGTGCAGCGACTGCTGGCGCTGGCCGATGCCCCGGCAGGTGATGCGCATCTGGCTGCCGTAAGGCGCGCGCTGGGCACGCGGATCGTGCTGTCGCTCGCCAGGGCTGCACGCGATCCTGCCACGGGGACCGAGGCATCGAGCCGGATCGATCAGGCGCTGCAGGACTGGGCACAGGCGCAGGGCGCACGCCGTTTTGCCGATCCGGCCGACCGTGCCTGGGCGCTTTCGACCGCGCGGCTGCTCAGCGACCGCGAGGCGCTGGGCGTGGCGCTGGCCAGTGAGAAGGCGCGCGTTCCGGTTCCGCCGGGAATGCCGATCGGCGACGGGGGCAACTGAGACTGCGGAACAAGCTCGCGATCATCAGAGCCGCTTGAGCCGGACCAGCGTCTCGTCCAGCGCCTGCAGGAACCGCGACCGGTCGGCCTTGCTGAAGGGTGCGGGGCCTCCGATGATGTCGCCGCCTGCGCGCAGATCCGCCATGATCGCGCGGGTCGCGATCGCGCTGCCGATCGAGTTGGCGGTGAACGGCTTGCCGGTGGGAGACAGCACCACCGACCCCTGCTTGATGCAGCGGTCGGCGAGCAGGATGTCTGCGGTGATCACCACGGTCTTTGCATCGGCGCGCTCGGCGATCCAGTCGTCGGCGGCGTCGAATGCGTCGCCCACCACCGTGCGCCCGATCAGCGGGTGGTCGGGCACCCGGATCGGGCTGTTGCTGACGATCATGACCGAAACGCCGTGGCGTAAAGCGACGCGGTAGATCTCGTCCTTGACCGGGCAGGCGTCGGCATCGACCAGAATGGGCATAAGGCATCGTTCCTTGGGCGGCTGAGGCTTGGGTGCCCTGATGGGCGATGCGGCGCGGCAATGCCAGCCCGCGGCGCATGTTTCCGCTCGTTCGTGCAGGAAATTGGCGGGCTCGGCAACGAACCGCGGCGTTAACAGTAAATGCCCTGAACACCGGCGCAGCGCGGCTCGGCCGATCACGCCTGCCTGATCGCCGGGCGAACAGACCAGTCTTTCGGGGGAAATTGATGGCGAACAAGCCAATCGTTCTGATTACCGGTGCAGCCGGCAACATCGGCAAGTCGCTGGCGCAGGCTTTGCAGCGCGATTATTCGGTCGTCGGGCTCGATATGGTGACCGGCGACACCGACTATCCGGTCTTCGAAGTCGACCTGACCGACGAGAGCAGCGTGCGAAAGGCGCTGGACAAGATCGGCTCCGAACACGGCCGCGATATCGCCAGCGTCGTCCATCTGGCCGCGTTTTTCGACTTCAGCGGCGAGGACAAGCCGCAATATCAGGCGGTCAATGTCGATGGCAGCCGCCATCTCGTCCGCGCCCTGCAGGACTTCCACGTCGAGCAGTTCGTCTATTCGGGCACCATGCTGGTCCACAAGCCGGGCCGCCCCGGCGAGCGCATCGACGAGGACCGCCCGATCGAACCGGGCTGGGCCTATCCCAAGTCCAAGGCCAAGGCCGAGCAGGCGATCGGCGAGGAACGCGGCGACATTCCGGTGGTCTATCTGCACCTGGCCGGGCTGTACGACACGAACACATCGGTGCCGACCTTCGCCAACCAGATCGCGCGGATCTACGAGCGCGATTTCCAGAGCCATCTGTATTCGGGCGATACCGATGCCGGGCAGGCGATGGTCCACCGCGACGACATGATCGACGCCTTTGTCCGCACCATCGACCGCCGTGCCAGCTTTGCAGGCGAAACCGTCATTCTGATCGGCGAGAGCGACGCGATCGGCTATGACGATCTGCAGGACCGGCTGGGGTGTCTGATCCATGGCGAGGATGATTGGGAAACGCTGCGCGTGCCATCGACCCCGGCCAAATTGGGGGCCTGGGTGCAGGACAAGGCCGAGCCCCTGATCCCCGATGCGATCGATCAGGGCGAACGGCCGTTCATTCAGCCGTTCATGATCGAGATGGCCAGCGATCATTATGCGATCGACACCAGCCGCGCCCGCGAACTGCTGGATTGGCAGCCGAAGCATCGGCTGGCGGACGAGCTGCCCGCCATCGTGGAGACGCTCAAGGACGATCCGGCGGCATGGTACGAGGCCAACAAGATCCCCGTTCCGCCCTTTGTGACCGAGGCCGAGGAGGTGGGCGAAGACCCCGAAGCGCTGCGTGCGCGCCACGAGACATGGCGGCGCGCGGCGCATCGCGAAACCCGCTGGGCGCATTTCGTCAACATCGCGCTGGGCTTATGGATCCTGGTGCAGCCGGTTATCGTCCAGGTCGCAGAACCGGCGCTGTTCTGGTCCGAGATCGGGCTGGGATCCGCGCTGATGATTTTCGCCACGCTCTCGCTGTCGTGGCGCATGGCCTGGGCGCGCTGGGCCAGCGCTGCGGTCGCTGCGGGCATCATGGCGGTGCCGTTCCTGTTCTGGACGACCAATCCCGCCGCCTTCCTGTCCGATACGTTGGTCGGCGCGTTCGCCTTCGGACTTGCGGTGGGCACACGGCCCGAGCCCGGGACATCGATGGTCGCGGCGATGACCGGGCCGGATGTGCCGCCCGGATGGAGCTACAACCCGTCCAACTGGACCCAGAGGGTGCCGATCATCCTGCTGGCGCTGGTCGGGCTGCTGGTGGCGCGCTATCTCACCGCCTATCAGCTCGGCCAGATCGATGGCGTCTGGGATCCGTTCTTCCCGGGCCTTCCCGACGACCCCTCCAAGAACGGCACCGAGGCGGTGATCACCTCATCGGTCTCCGAAGCTTTCCCGATCCCCGATGCCGCGCTCGGCGGCTATACTTATGCGCTCGAGATCGTCACCGGCATCATCGGATCGCGCGCGCGCTGGCGGACCATGCCCTGGCTGGTGTTCCTGTTCGGGCTGATGATCGCGCCGCTTGGCGTGGTCTCGATCCTGTTCGTGATCATCCAGCCGATCGTCATCGGCACCTGGGCGACGCTGACGCTTATCGGCGCGGCGGCGATGCTGATCCAGATTCCCTATTCGCTCGATGAATTGCTCGCGACGCTGCAATTCGTCCGGCGGCGGGCGAAGGCGGGGCGGTCGTGGTTGCGGGTCTTCCTGTTCGGCGACACCGATGAGGGACCGCGCGACGCGCGCGCCGACGAGTTCGACCGCGGTGCAGGCGTGGTGCTCAAGGACATGTGGATCGGCGGGGTCAACCTGCCATGGAACCTCGCTTTGGCCGGCATATTGGCCGCCACGTTGCCGTTCACGCGGCTGACCTTTGGCGCAGAGGGCACCATGGCCCATGCCGATCATGTCATCGGGCTGCTGGCGCTGACCGTGATCTCGCTGGCGGCTGCCGAAGTCGCGCGCGCGGTCCGCTATGGCCTTGTGCCCCTGGGCGTCGCAGCGATGGTGACGCCATTCGTGCTCGAAGCGAGCCCCCTCCATACCGGTGCGAACATCGTCATCGGTCTGGCATTGATCGCGCTCAGCGTCCGCAGGGGTTCGGTCCACGAACGCTACGGCAGCTGGGATCGCTACATCGTATAAGCCCGGACAGGGGCGGCGGGCACAACCGGAGACAGCATGGAAATCACCACAAACCCCGAATGGCAGCAGCTTGCGCTTTACGCTGCGGGCGGCGCATTGGTGCTGTTCATCCTGTTCAATATCCCTTTTGTCGGGCGCATCTTCCGCTCGCTGTTTTCGATCGCATTGCTCGCTTTGTGCCTGTTCGTGCTGTTCCAGCAGGCGCCGTTCGATCCCAATTTGTCTCGGATCACCGAGAGGCTGGGTCTCGACACCCAATCGGTTGAGGGCGACGAGGTCAGGCTGAGGATGTCCAGCGACGGCCATTTCTGGGCACAGGTATCGCTGAACGGCGTTGAGCGGCGGATGCTGATCGACAGCGGCGCTACCGTGACCGCCTTGTCGCAGGCAACCGCCGATGCTGCATCGGTGAGCTACTCGGCAGGGTTGCTGCCGGTGGTGTTGCGGACCGCCAATGGCAATGTCCAGGCGCAGACCGGCACGGTCGAGCAGCTCGGCCTCGGCAATATCGAGGCGCGCAACCTCAAGGTGGTGGTGTCGCCTGCGCTTGGGAACGTCGATGTGCTGGGCATGAACTTCCTGTCGCAACTGCAATCGTGGCGGGTCGAGGGCCGGGAACTGATCCTGGTGCCCCAGTCGACTGCAGCAGACGCGGAACCCGGTGCTGCGTCGCCACGTTGATAGCCCAACATGCAGACCCAGGAGACAGGCATGGCAACCCGGTTCCAATCCCCCGACAAGACCTCGAGCGATCTTGCGCGCAAGACGTCCGCGCTGGGCGTGTCTGCGCGCGAGTTCCTGCGCAGCCCGCAGCTCGTCGGTTCGGCGTTCCCGGCCTCGCAGGTTCTGGTGGACCGGCTGCTCGATCCGGTGGACTGGAGCAGCGCCCGCGTCGTGGTCGAATACGGCCCGGGCTCGGGCCCGCTCACGCGCGCCATGCTGCAGCGGATGCCGCACGACAGCCGGCTGGTCACGCTCGACGTCAGCCCGCATTTTACCCGGCATCTTCAGCGCTCGATCGACGATCCGCGTCTGCTCGCCGTCACCGCGTCGGCGTCTTCGGTTGCCGAAATCCTCGAACGCCACGGCCTCGGTTCGGCCGATCTGATCGTCACCGGGATCCCGTTTTCGACGATGTCCGCGCAACTGGCGGACCAGATCATGGACGCCAGCGCGCAGGTGCTGTCGCCTCATGGGCAGGTGCTGGCCTATCAGATGCGCACCGCGGTCGAAGGCTATCTGGAACCGCGCTTCGGCAAGGTGCGCAAATCCTTTGTGTGGCGCAACATTCCGCCATGCCATCTCTATTGGGCGAGCTAGCCTGAAGGCCCTTCGCGCTAGACCCACCGCGATCCTCGACGGACCGACAGGCGACGCGTTGTGCGCGGAACGTTTGGAACCTGTCGTGGTCTGAGGCATATCTGCAGGTGGAACAACCTTCGGGGGTCAAGATGGCAGCACGCGCATATTGGAAGGGACACATCCGCCTGGCGCTGGTGTCGATCACTGTTGAGATCTACTCGGCGACCAAATCGGGCGCGTCGGTCAGCTTTCGCCAGATCCACGAACCCAGCGGCAAGCCGGTGAAGTATGAAAAGGTGGTGCCGGGGATCGGCGCGATCGACCACGACGATATCGTCAAAGGCTTCGAGCTGTCGAAGGGCAACTATGTGCTGCTCGATGATGAGGAGATCGAGGCGGTCAAGCTCGAGAGCAAGCGTACGCTCGAACTGGTCCAGTTTGTCGACATCGACTCGATCGACCTGCTCTATTACACCAAGCCTTATTATGTCGCGCCGGCCGACGAGCTCGCCGAAGAGGCGTATATCGTGCTGCGCGAGGCGCTCAAGCGGACCAAGAAGGTCGGGTTGGGTCAGCTGTCGCTGCGCGGCCAGGAACAGCTCGTGGCGCTGCGCCCGTGTGGTCGCGGTCTCATCCTGGAAGTGCTGCGCTATGCCGACGAGGTCAACAAGGCGGCGGACTATTTCCGCGAGGTGGGCGATGACAAGCCCGATGCCGATCTGCTCGATCTGGCCGAGACGCTGATCGAGAAGAAATCGGGCAAGTTCGATGCGGCGGATTACGAAAATCACTATGTCGATGCGCTCAAGCGCGTGATCGCCAAAAAGGCCAAGGCCAAGGGCGCCCGCGTGCTCGAGGATGTCGAAGAGCCCGCCGATACCGGTGCAAGCGGATCGAACGTCATCGATCTGATGGCCGCGCTCAAGGCCTCGGTCGATGGCAAGAAGCCCGCCCAGGCCAAGAAGCCCGCCGCCGCCAAGGCGAAGTCCTCGGCCAAGGCCGCGCCCAAAAAGGCGGCTCCGCGCAAGCGCGCCTGATATGGCCAAGGCGCCCGATCCGCTCGCGCAGTACAATGCCAAGCGCGATTTTTCGGTCACCGCCGAACCTGCGGGCAAGCCGGGTCGGGGGCGCAAAGGCGACCGACACCTATTCATCGTCCAGAAGCACGATGCCACAAGGCTGCATTACGACCTGCGTCTGGAGATCGGCGGCGTGCTCAAGAGCTGGGCGGTGACCAAGGGGCCGAGCGCCAACCCCTCCGACAAGCGTCTCGCGGTGCGCACCGAGGACCACCCGATGGCCTATGCCGCGTTCGAAGGCGTGATCCCCAAGGGCTCTTATGGCGGCGGCACGGTGATGCTGTGGGATCGCGGAACCTGGGCGCCGATCGCCGGCAAGAGCGCCAGCGATATCGAAGAAGGGCATCTGCACTTTACGCTCGAGGGTGAGCGCATGCAGGGCGAATGGCTGCTGGTGCGGATGAAGCCGCGCGCGGGCGAAAAGCGCGAGAACTGGCTGCTGCGCAAGATCGACGACGACTGGGCTGGCGGCACCGACGATCTGGTCGGGCGCGCGCTGACCAGCGTTTCGACCGGCCGGACGATGGCGCAGATCGCATCGGGGGAGGAGGGCGCAGCCCCCGAGTCTGCCGCAAAACCCGCCAAGTCCGCCAAACCTGCAAAGTCCAGGGCGCCCGCTGCGAGCCGATCGGGCGCGGGCAAGCCGCCCAGCTTCCGTTCGCTGCAACTGGCAACGCTGGTGGACGCGGTGCCGACGGGGCATGACTGGATCCACGAGATCAAATTTGACGGCTATCGCGCTGCGGTCGCCGCCGCGGGTGATAATGTGCGCATCTACACGCGCAACGGGCTTGACTGGAGCGACAAGTTCGCGCCGCTCGCGCGCCACATCGCCGCGCTCGATCTGCCGCCCTGTCTGATCGATGGCGAGATCGTCGCCTTCGATAGCAGCGGAAACCCGGATTTTTCCGCGCTGCAGGCGGTGCTCAAGCGCGGCAGCGGCGCGCAGGGCGACGATACCGCATTGTCGTTCTTCGCCTTCGACCTGCTCGAAAGCGATGGCGAGACGCTGGACGACCTCACCAATCTGGAACGCAAGGAGCGGCTCGAGGCGCTGCTCCATCAGGCCAGCGGGCCGGTCGCGGTCGCCGATCATGTCATCGGTGCGGGCGAGAGGCTGTACAAGGCGATGTGCGACGCCGGGCAGGAGGGGATCATCTCCAAGCGCGCCGGCGCCAGCTATTCGGGCAAGCGGTCGAGCAACTGGGTCAAGGTGAAATGCACGCTGGCGCAGGAGTTCGTGATCGTCGGCTGGAACCCGTCCAAGGCCAAGGGCCGCCCGTTCGCCTCGTTGCTGCTCGCGCAATATGAAGGCGACGCGCTGGTCTACAAGGGCAATGTCGGCACCGGCTTTTCCGCCGATGCGATGCAGGATCTGGCCAGGAGCTTCGCGCGGCTGGCGCGCAAGACCGCACCGCTTAAGACCGATGCCGCCAGCGCGCGCCATGCGCACTGGTTGCGGCCCGAACTGGTGGCCCAGATCGCGTTCGCCCAGTTCACCGCCGGCGGATCGGTGCGCCACGCCAGCTTTCTGGGGCTGAGAGCCGACAAGCCGGCGCGCGAGGTCACGCCCGAGGTGGCGGGCCCGGCGCCCGATGCTGCCCCCGCCGTGAAGATCAGCAGCCGCGAGCAAATCATCTTTCCCGAAGCGAAAAAGACCAAGGGGGATCTTGCGGATTATTATGCTGCCGTCGCGCCGCTGATGTTGCTCCACGCCGCGCGTCGGCCGATCAGCCTTGTCCGCTGCCCGCAGGGGCGCGCCAAGGCATGCTTCTTCCAGAAACACGATTCGGGGGCATTCGGTGATGCCGTCCATCAAGTCGCGATTCGCGAAAAGCACGGCGGGCATGAGGATTATCTGTATGTCGAGGACGCCGACGGGCTGCTCGCCTGCGTGCAGATGGGGACCATCGAGTTTCATGGCTGGGCCAGCCATAGCGACGCGGTGGAAAGCCCTGACAGGCTGGTGTTCGATCTCGACCCGGATGACGCTCTGGATTTCACCGACGTCCGCAAGGCCGCGCTGGATATTCGCGGGCATCTCGCCGACATCGGCCTTGTGAGCTTTGCGATGCTCACCGGCGGCAAGGGCGTTCATGTCGTCGTCCCCTTGACCCCGGGACATGGCTGGCAGGAGCACAAGGCCTTTTCCCGGCATTTCGCCGAAGCCCTGAGCCTGGCCGAACCCGACCGCTTCGTCGCAACGATGAGCAAGGCCAAGCGCAAGGGCAAGATCTTCATCGACTGGATGCGCAACCAGCGCGGCAGCACCGCAGTGATGCCCTATTCCGCGCGGGCGCGGCCCAGGGCGCCGGTGGCGGCGCCGATCGGATGGGAAGAGCTTGCCGATATCGAGTCTGCGGACAGATGGACGATCGAGGATGCCCAGGCGCTGATCAACCGCGCGGCGGACCCTGGCTTGCGCGGCTGGGGCTTCGCCGAACAGGCGCTGCCAGACTATTAGCGGTCAGATCAGGAGAGTTGGAGGCCCGAGCCGGGGTTCCACAATTGAGGTTTGGTGCGGCCCTCGATTGTCTAACTGGCAAATTTCGGCCCACGATATATCAATGGTTTATACTCCATTGGCTAACCAGATCACGCACCGACAGGCGTAGGTCGCGCCCTTGGAAAACGAACTCTCCGTTCATAACTATGGATCACCCTCTTCACGGTGTCGACGGAGAACCCTACTTCCCTAGCAACCGCAGTGTAAGTCCCAAGCTCCGCGTAAAGCTGGCAGTATTTTTCAGCTCTTTCATCGCGATCTGACTCCGAAGGTCGCCGTCGCCGCCCCGCAAAACTGGGGGCTGCCATTTCCAAACCCTTTGCGATAAAATATTCTACGGCATCGCTTCGCGTTAGCTGGGGATCATCTTGTGCGAGACGCCAACTATCCAACGCCTCAATGTAATCTGTTGGCAGCCTCGTACCCACATACGTCATCATATGGTTACCTCATCGGACACACCGCAGCCCCCAAAATGGTAGTCTGCCAAGATGCTCGGCATGCTCACGCGGGATTTAGCTAGCTAGCATCGAGCCTATTGCTGGAAGGAATGGCGCGATTACCGTCATGTGGTTCGCAGCCGCAGCAATCAGCCTATCATACCCTTGCAGCATCGTCGGCTTGTCCTTGGCGTCGGCAATTTGCATCGCAGCAGCCACGATCGCCTCCTGTTCGGTTGCCTCCGATACATTGGCGCGCACTGCAGCGATCAGCTCGACAATTGCAGGCAAATCCGTGGCTGTAGCCGAATAAGACTGTTGAATCCTCGCACCTTCACCCGAAGCATCGCCCGTGCTGAATGTGCCATGGAATGTGCCTATAGAAATATGCGCGCTGTCGGCGCGCTCTCGCTCATCGGCGCTGAAACTCATACCATCTCCGTTTATACCCGCACGCGAAAGCTCAAGAGACCAGTCAAGAACAAGATTTCTCGCCTTCTGAACTATTGCATGCATTGCACCTCGTGAAACCATATTACGCATCGCAATGATTTCTACTCCGTATGATTTGGCTAGGATGTTGACCAGTCCATTATCAATCGGAATCATGAAAGTGTTTGCATCACTGCGGAGCAGCTCTTCGTAACTAGAGACCGGCTCTTTATAATAAACCTTTGCAATCTTGTCTGCAAGGTCAGCATCACCAAACTGAATTGGTGTCCAGCGTCCGAACCTATCCTGGGCGTTGGTAATACCTTGCGTTACCCGATATGGTGGCAGTTTATCGCCGTCGCAATCATAGCCGTTCAGTTCACCTTCAACCCACGCAAGCGCGTCTTCAAGTCCTAGCCGTACCGCGCAAATTTTTACCCTACCGAGTAAGGTGCCCACGGAAACACTATTGTCCAAAGCATCCGATTGAAGTTGTTCGACGAGACCCGGCACCAAAGCTCCTACGCCACATTGAGGGTCATTCTAGTGCTAACTTCGCCGAAGGTCACTCCTCGGTGCGCTGGTTTCGCAAAAATATAATCTCCTTTCGCCTCCAGCCTTACCGCATAACGCCTGCCGCGTTGCGATTCAGGGAGGAAATCTACCTCTTTGAAAACGACCGATGGAGGCTGGGCGACGACCGAATATTTGACACCCCATGGGAATCTGGTTTTAGATAATGGGGAGAAGGTGACGTAGGAAATTAATTCCACCCGCTTTTCTCCCCATGAACCAACCAGATGGAGTTGAACATGGAACAGACCGACGAACAGAATGGCTTCGTATTCCTTCCCAGCGTGACGGGCGATGGTGTGCTGATCCGGCGCGCGCAGGTTGTCGGTTCACGACCGAACGGCCCAAATGGCGGCGCGGTCGTTTATACCGCAGCAGGACCGAGCATTTACACCAGCTTGCAGACTAGCCAGCTTGCCAAGCTTTTCGACGCTCAGGTCATCGAAGGCGCTCGCTGATGCACTGGCGCGCGGGAGGTCAGTAAGGCCCCTTACCGAGATTTCTCGCGCGCCACTGTATAAGGGGAGGAAAGGAATCTCCTCCTATGTCTCGACGCAGAAAATCGGCCTTCAAAGACCCTGAGTGGGACATAGAACGCCGAGGTCGCAAAGCCTCGGAACGTGCCGAGCTAACAGACGAAATGGTCGCCGAGGCGGTTGCAATCCGCAGAGAACGGTCGATTCACGATGCCTCTATGAGAGGCCTTTTCGTGCGCATCCGTCCATCAGGCGCAAAAACCTATTGCTATCGGCAGCCCGGCATCCGTAGCAAGCAGGCGGTCACACTAGGGAATGCAGAGTCCCAATCAATCGCGGCAGCACGGGCAGCGGCATCACGGATCAAAATTGAACGAGACGAAGGGCGTATGTCCCGAGTTTTTATCGGGGGTCCCAATAAAAAGACCGTCGCGCAAAGCTTCGACATTTACATAAGCGAAAAACCAAAATCGCAGTGGTCAGGCAGAATTGAAAAAACCTTCAGGGACTTGATTTTGCCAAAAATTGGTGATGTCGAGATAAATAAACTCACTGGTGATCAAGCAGCCGAACTATTTGATCACTTGGAAGGCTACTATGTCAAAGGAACGCCTGCATACATCCTTTCAGCGTTTTTGACCTGGGCCTATTCGAAGGGTCTGGTTCGCTACAACGTACTACGTGGGCGAGTGAAGTTGCCTTGGCGACCTCGCGCGCACTCGTATTCGCCCACCGGCGCTGAAATTGGTGCTATTTGGCGAGCGTGTGCGGTACTCCCCGCCAATTGGGCGATCGCGTTTCGCCTGATGATCGCCAGCGGGCGATCGATCGATGAAATTCTCTCACTCACCCGTGAACGTGCTTGGCATGAATGGCCCGAAGGCGACGATCATACGTCAGGCCGCCGCAGCGAGGTAGTCAAACAACTGCTAGAGTCCATGGGGCATGATGGCGGACGCTTCCTATTTGTTGCGCGGGGCAAACGAACTCCAATGGTGTTTCAGCAGCGTCATTGGAATTGCCTTCGTGACGCAGCGGGGCATAGCCGCGCAACAATGAGAGGAATGCGAGAAAGCGTCGAGCGGGAATTCGTCGCACGCCGAGGCGATTTAGCCAGATGGGATGAATTTCTCCGGTCATGTATGGTTGAGCCAGAGCGCGTCGAGGAGGTTGATCTGTGACGCTTTCCTCTTGGAAATGGTACAAATGGTACGAATTCCGAGAGCGAATGAAACAGCATTAAAAGAGGTCGGGCGGCCATTGGGCCGCATGCTCAAGTGCGGTCTTAGCGAGGTGGACACGGGCAGGGCATCGTAAGCGGCAGCAAGACAAATCTCGCAAACCACAACTGCCTTCGGCATCATTTTAGGAACATGGAAGATTGCAACTGAGATTCAGGAAGATGCAATTTCAGGAATTGATTACAATACAGGACAGAACCCAGGACTTTGCAACAGGGGGTTGGATTTGATCCAACCCCCTTACGCTTTTATGGGTGTTCCCGTTTTCTCCGAACCCGGTTCGCCACAGAAAGGGTTAACTGCTATTGGGCCAAACAGATCGTCCGCGTTTAAGATATACACCGACAACTGCTCGCCCGGTACGCCATACGGATCGTCAGGCTTCTTGCTCGCCCACGGCAATACTGCAAGTCGGGTAAATCCTACATAGCCACCGAATGCATTTTTCGAATTTATTTCGCCGCAATACACATAGGACTCTCCTATTGCAGTATCCGCTTCGGAATCAGCAAACATCGGGACGCGACGGAAATTCCTGAATTGCGCGCTGCCGGGATCGCGCAGCTTGGACTTTACCGCGTCAACAGCCGCAATATCTGCAAGCCGTAACTTATCTGGCTTCCTATCGGCGGCCATCTGGTTGTCTGTTCCACACCCGCCACAGGCGAGGGCTATCGCTAGTATTGGCGCGAAGCGGTTCATTACCGCAACTCAGTTTCGGTCATGTTTTGCACACGGATTACCCTGTGATGTTGATCGAACAGGATGCTTGCGAGCCGCGACCTTGCAGACCCAAGCGCCGTCCCGCGACTATATAGCCACACCCAAACCTCTTTGCCATCGGCGGTCCGCGAGCGGCTATTAGGCTTACCCAGTAGCCCGACAACTTCACTTTCCGTCATGCCTGCCTGTACCATTCCGACGGCTGCCGGATCAAAGTTCGTTCCCATCGAAACGCAACCTGACAGCAGAGTGCTTACCGTTGCCATGCCTACCAATGCGGTAAACTTGCCCATTCACACCTCCAAAATATTAGAAAAATGCATATTCGTTAACCGCATATATTGCAATCGCCAAAGGGCTCGACAGCCACGATGGCGAAAACAATTTTCACGGAAGATCATAGGAGTTTCATAGCTGCACTTCGTGACGTGCGGCGTGAAAAGCGTGTGACCCAAGAAACGCTATCGAGACGGCTAGGACGCGATCAATCCTATATCAGCAATATTGAACGGGGACAGCGAAGACTGGACGTCATCGAATTTGCCGAGATAGCAAGGGCGTTGGATGAAAAGCCCGAAGAGCTGTTTTCTGCAATTATGGCGACCATTTGATAGCCTATAATCGGCTTGAAAATAGACCAATAGTTTATGTTCAGAGGTCGGTAGGATGGATAAAATCCGCATTTGGCTGTATATATGGCCATGCGGATTTATCCATCTTTTAGCCAGAATGTTTCCAGCAGAGCCTGCCCTATTCGCAACGGCAATCTCATTCCCGTTTATACGCCGGAATTCTGCTCATGAGCGTCGGGACAACGCGGAGAGCGCAATTCAAGCAAGCGGATGCCACGAGAGCGCTTCGCGCTGCACAACGAGCCGGCTTGCGCCCAAGTGGTTATCGTATTGAACCGTCTGGGGCCATTCTGGTTATCTTGAGCGAAAGCCCGCTTGCGGGAGATGCTGGCAACAATCCTTGGGACGCGGAGTTGCCAGCATGAGCCGCCGCAGATCGAAAGCAAACCGCTTCCTCCCCAAATACGTGTCTCTCTTCAAAGACAGGCACGGCAAGGAGCGACTGCGTTTTAGGCGGAAAGGCTATCCCTCACAATATTTCACCGCACCGCTGGGAACAGAGGCATTCCGCGAAGAATATCACCGTTTCAATAGCGCCGAGATTGTCGCGCAGGCGGCAGCAAGTTTGGCTGCGGAACGCTGCCCTCCCGGCAGCATTGGAGACCTATTGCGTCGTTACGTCGCTATCCCTGAACGTCTTGGCCCCAGCGAGGTCACCCAGATTAAGGTCAGGAATATTCTTGAGCGCTTTGCCGAGGGTCGAGAGGACCGACCCGTCAGAGGCATTCGCTTTGAACATATCGACGCGATTATTGCTAAGGCCCGCATCAAGACTCTCGATCACAAGGGGCGCACTGTGGGCGGTGTCGAAGCCGCCCGAAAGCTGCGCAAGGAGCTGAGACGCTTTTTCGCATTTGCGCGCAAACTGGGCTGGATTGCAACGAACCCAGTGGACGACTCGCAACAAATTCGGGTCTCGCCCAGCGAGCGATCGACGGGATTCTACACCTGGACGGAAGATGACATTACACAATACCGCACCCACTGGCCGCTAGGGTCAAAGCAGCGGTTGGCAATGGAATTGATGCTGTGGACCGATCAGCGCAAAGTTGATGCAATCCACCTTGGGCGGCAGCACATTCGCAACGGAAAATTCGAGCTTCGGCAAACCAAGACCGGCAAACTCCTAACCCTTCCTATCGCGCCGCCACTTGCCGATGCCATTGCAGCCATGCCCAAGTCCGATGCCATGTGCTTTTTGATGACCGAATGGGGCCGCCCATTTTCCGTCAAAGGATTTGGTGGCTGGTTTCGAGAGCAATGCGACGCAGCAGGCCTACCCAAATGCACTGCGCACGGCTTACGCAAGGCAACCATGAGGCGGATGGCTGAACTCGAAATGCCCAACAAAACTATGAAATCGGTCAGTGGGCACTCGAAGGATGATGAGATTGCCCGCTACACCGAGGCTGCCAATCAGGAAAGACTGGCGCGAAGCGCCATCAACCAGCTTGTGGATTGGGAAAAGTCTAACCCTCAATCGAAGTTAGACACCAAATAGCCGGAACACCCCGGTTTCGTTGCCCAAATACAAAGGGGGTGGAGGCCCGAGCCGGAATCGAACCGGCGTGCGAGGATTTGCAGTCCTCTACGTAACCACTCCGCCATCGGGCCACCGGTGGGGAAGGACGCGGCATTGTGCGGCTTTGGCTTGAAAGTCAAGCTTCAAGCGACCGACCGGCTTCCCTCGCAGCACAATCAAACGCACCGGCATCCCCAAAAGCTGTATTGCCATAATAACACAGCCGTGCCATAACCGCCGATAACGCGATGTCGATTGCATTTTGCAACCGGAAGTCTATCAAAGCGGTTCTCTTCGGGCCGTTTGGGCTTGCATCGCTGGTTGCATATTCTAGGGCGCTTGGACATGACCGACACACATACACTCGCTCCGCCAGATTTTGCCGCTGCCCGCAGGCACATGATCGAAAGCCAACTGCGTCCCAGCGACGTCAGCGACCCCGTCGTCATCGCCGCGATGGCGGTGACCCGGCGCGAGGACTTCGTCCCCGCCGGACAGCAGCATCTGGCCTATATCGATCGCTCCGTCCCGCTGGGTGGCGGTCGCGTGATCAATCCCGCGCTTTCCACCGGCCTGTTGCTGACGCGCGCCGAACTGTCCGGCAACGACAAGGTGCTGCTGATCGGCGCCGGCACAGGCTATGTCGCAGCGCTGCTCGCTGGCATCGTCGCCCATGTGGTGGCGGTCGAAGACGATCGTGCCTTGGTCGAACATGCCACCACCGCGCTGTCGGGCATGGCCAATGTTTCGGTCATCGAATCCCCGCTGGCGCAAGGCCATGCAGCAGACGCGCCTTATGATCTGATCATCATCGATGGCGCGGTGCAGCAGGTGCCCGAAGCGATCTTGGCGCAACTGGCCGAAGGTGGCCGCTTGCTCGCCGGCGTCGATGAGAATGGAGTTTCGCGGCTGGCGACAGGGCGGCGGCAGGGCGGTGCCTTTGCCCTCATCCCGTTCGCCGACACCGATATTGCCCCGCTTGCGGCCTTTGCCCGGCCAAAAAGCTACAGCTTCTGACGCATGACCGCCGCCCGGCAGCAGAGGCGGTGGAAGATATGAGAACCGGATTGATGAAGACTTCGCATTGGCTGGCCGGTTGTGGTGCGGCACTCATTCTGGGCAATGCGCCGTTGCAGGCGGATACGCTGCGCGATGCGCTGATCGCTGCGTATCAGACCAACCCCACGCTCAACGCCGCGCGCGCGCAGCAGCGGGCGACCGATGAAGGCGTGTCGATCGCGCTGGCCGATGGCCGACCCAATTCGCAGGTGCAGGCGCAGTATTCGGAAAACTTCCTCAACCCGGCCAACGCCTTCACGGCGCCTGAAAGGTCAGTGAGCGGTACCATCAACCTCAACGTTCCGATCTATTCGGGCGGCAGCGCGCGCAACGCGATCAATGCCGCCAAGGTCCGCGTCGATGCGGGCCAGGCTGATCTGCGCGGTACCGAAGCGACGGTGTTCAGCAATGTCGTCGCGGCCTATATGGACGTGATCCGCGATGAGGCGATTGTCGGGCTGCAGCGGCAGAACGTTGCGGTGCTCGATGTCACCTTGCAGGCGTCGTCCGACCGCTTCGAGATCGGCGACCTGACCCGCACCGATGTCGCGCAATCCGAAGCACGGCTGGCGATTGCCCGCAGCGATCTGCAGACCGCCGAAGCCAATCTGATCCGCAGCAAGGAAACCTATATTCAGCTGGTCGGCATGGCGCCGGGCGAGCTGCAGCCACCGCCGCCGCTTCCCAACCTGCCCGATGCACCCGAGACCGCGGTGTTCACCGCGCTCGACAACAACCCGGATCTGGAAGCCGCACGCGAGCGCGTGGAGGCCGCCAATTTCGACGTCAAGGCCGCGCGTGGGACGCGGATGCCGCAGGTCAGCCTGTTCACTCAGGGCAATTACCAGAACTTCCTTGGGACTTTGGGCAGTGCCCTGATCAATGTGCCGTTCGTCCAGCAGCAGTCGAGCGCCGCTGCCGGGGTCCAGCTGACCGTACCGGTGTATCAGGGCGGGCGCCCCGGTGCCCAGATCCGCCGCGCGCAGGCAATATCGGGACAGGCCATCGAGCAGGAAATCGCGGTCGAGCGCAGCATTATTTCGCAGGTTCGCGCCGCTTATGCCAGCTTCAACGCTTCGATGCAGGTGATCGAATCGTCGCAAAAGGCGGTTGAATCGAACACGCTGGCGCTGGAAGGCGTGCGCGCCGAAAACAGCGTCGGCAACCGCACCATTCTCGACATTCTCGATGCCGAGCGTGAACTGCTCAATGCGCAGGTGCAGCTGGTGACCGCGCGCCGCAACGCCTATGTCGCAGGCTTTACGCTGCTCGCCGCGATGGGCCGCGCCGAAGCGCGCGATCTGGGTCTCGATGGCGGGGTGCTGTACGATCCCGAGATCAACTACGAACGCGTCCGCGACAAGATCAATGACTGGGATTCGGACAAGAACCCGGTTGCCCAATCGACGCGCACCGTTGACAGCCCCGCGCAAAATGCCGCAGTGATGGGACCGCCCGATCAATAGGCCGGGCTCAGGGGCGATTTCGAATCAGGGGCTGGAACAATGACGCGCGATATCGGCGAGCCAAGCCTTGAGGAAATCCTCGCCTCGATCAAGAAGGTGATCGCCGAGGATGGCCGCAAACCGCGCCGTCCTGCGCCCTCGCGGCCCGCATCCGCGCGGCAGGAAAAGCCAACCGATGACGTTCTCGAACTCACCGACAGCGTCGAGCCGCTCGATGCAATCGACGATGAGCCGCCTCTGATGAGCCGCGCAGGCGAGCAGTCGATGCGCGAATCGCTGGCGGCACTGGCCACGCTGACCGAGCCTGGCGTCAGCCCGCAGATTGTCCGTTCGGGCGAAACCTCGCTCGAAGGCATGGTGCGCGAGATGCTGCGTCCGATGCTCGCCGACTGGCTGGACAAGAACCTGCCGGGCATGGTCGAGGGTCTGGTCGCCAAGGAAATCGGGCGGATCACCGGACGCAAGGGCTAGCTTTCACTCCTGTCCTGGCCGCCCAGGACAGTTCAGGGGCTTTGCACCTGCCTGCGCATGCTGGTATCGCCTGCAACCATGAAACAGCCTATCCTCGCAGCGCTGCTGGCCAGCGCCCTGTCGCCTCTGGTTCTCAGCACACCCGCCGCCGCCCGCCCGATGATCGAAACCGATCTGGCCGGGCTCGACCGGCTGGGTGCGCCCGCCGCCTCGCCTGACGGCAAATGGGTCGCCTTCCAGCTCACCACCACCGATCTGGCCGCGAACACGCGCAGCACGGGGCTGTATCTGCTCGATATCGCCAGCAGAAACGCACAACCCATGGCGGTCGCCGATTCGCCTGGCCACAATGAAAGCGCGCCGGTGTTCGCGCGTGATGGGCAGCATCTGTATTACCTTTCCAACCGTTCGGGCAGCAGCCAGGTGTGGCGCGTCGCGTTGCCCACCGGCGAGCCGGTGCAGGTCACGCAGGCCGCGACCGACCTCAGCGGGTTCAGCCTGTCGCCCGACGGCGGGCAGCTCGCGGTGTGGGCCGATGTGAAGCAGGGCTGCGATCTGGCCGGTTGTGCCGCCCCCGAAACCGCGCCGCAGGGCAGTGGCCGCGAATACGACCGATTGTTCGTGCGGCATTGGGATACGTGGCGCGAGCCTGGCACCTATTCGCGGATCTATGCCTATGCGCTCGGGACCGATGGCAAGGCCGCAGGGCCGGCGCGCAGCATCAGCGGCGCGATCGAGGGCGACGCCCCGACCAAGCCGTTCGGCGGCGGCGAAGAGATTGCCTGGGCCGCAGACAGCAGCGCGATCGCCTTCACCATCCGCAAATCCGATGGCGACGAGCCGCGCTCGACCAACACCGATATCATCTGGCAGCCGCTGGCCGACGGCGCGGCGGCGGTGAACCTCACCGAGGCCAATCAGGCGACGGATTCGCTGGCCGCCGCCTCGCCCGATGGCCGGTGGCTCGCATGGGCGGCGATGGCGCGGCCGGGCTACGAAGCCGATCGCATGGTCGTGCACCTGCGCGACATGAAGACCGGCAAGGTCACCAGGCTCACCGAAAGCTGGGACCGCTCGGCAGGCTCGATTGCCTGGGCGGCGGATTCGAAAAGCCTGCTGGTCACCGCGCAGGATACGCTCGAGCACCCGGTGTTCCGCGTCGATGTGGCAAATGGCAAGGTCATCCGGCTGACCGAGCGCGGCAATGTGAACAATGTCGTTCCGCTGATGAATGGCGGTTTCGTCTACACGATCAACTCGATCGCCGCGCCTGATGATCTGGTGCTGATGGACAAGAGCGGCCAGACCCGCCGGCTGACCAATGTCAATGCCGACAAGCTCGCCGGGCTTGACCCGGTGGCCTACGAAAAGTTCAGTTTCAAGGGCGCCAATGGCGATCTCGTCCATGGCCAGATCGTTAAGCCTCAAGGCGTGCAGGGCAAGCTGCCCGTCGCACTGCTGGTCCATGGCGGGCCGCAGGGCACGTTCAACAACAGCTGGTCGTATCGCTGGAACCCGGCGGTGGTGGCCTCGCAGGGCTATGCCGCAGTCAGCATCGATTTCCACGGATCGACCGGCTATGGCCAGGCCTTCACCGACTCGATCAACAAGGACTGGGGTGGCAAACCGCTCGAAGACCTCAAGCTCGGTATGGCCGCGCTGCCGGGCATCGACGCGTCGCTCGATACCGCCAACGCCTGCGCGCTGGGCGGCAGCTATGGCGGCTATATGATGAACTGGATCGCAGGCCAGTGGCCCGATGGCTTCAAGTGCCTGGTGACGCATGCGGGCGTGTTCGACCTGCGCGCCATGGCGTTCGAGACCGAGGAACTGTGGTTCGACGAATGGGATCATGGCGGCCCGTGGTGGGAGCGGACCGATGCCGAGAAGTGGAACCCGGTCAACTACGTCACCGCCTGGAAGACGCCGACTTTGGTGATCCACGGCGAGAAGGACTTCCGCATCCCCTATTCGCAATCGCTCGCCGCCTTCACCGCGCTGCAGCGCCAGGGGATCGAATCGAAGCTGCTGATCTTCCCGGATGAGAACCACTGGATCCTGAAAGCGCAGAACTCGGTGCAATGGCACCGCAATGTCTTCGACTGGCTGGCCAAGCATCTGAAGGGCGGCACCTGAAAACGGCTGGAAAATACCGCGTCCTGCGTTAAAGCGGCGGGATGACCAGCACCGACAAGCAAGAGCTGCCCAAGACATTCGATCCTGCCGCGATCGAGGCGAAATGGTATCCGCATTGGGAGGAGACGAACGCGTTCCGCCCCGAGCGGCCCGATGCTGCGCCCTACACGATCGTCAATCCGCCGCCGAACGTCACCGGCAGCCTGCATATCGGCCATGCGCTCGACAACACGCTGCAGGACATCATGATCCGCTACGAGCGGCTGCGCGGCAAGGATGCGCTCTGGGTGGTCGGCACCGACCATGCGGGCATCGCGACGCAGATGGTGGTCGAGCGCCAGCTCGAAGCGGCGCAGGACAAGCGCACCAACTACAGCCGCGAGGACTTCGTCAAGAAGGTCTGGGAGTGGAAGGAAGAAAGCGGCGGCCAGATCACCCGCCAGCTGCGCCGCCTGGGCTGTTCGATGGACTGGTCTCGCGAGCAGTTCACCATGGACCCGCATTTCAGCACGGCGGTGCTCAAGGTGTTCGTCGATCTGTACAATCAGGGGCTGATCTACCGCGACAAAAGGCTGGTCAACTGGGACCCCAAGCTCAAGACAGCGATCAGCGACCTCGAGGTGGAAACCCGCGAGATCAAGGGCAGCTTCTGGCACTTCCGTTACCCGCTCGCCGATGGCGTGACGCTCGAAGACGGGCGGGATCATATCGTGGTCGCGACGACTCGGCCCGAAACGATGCTCGCCGACATGGCGGTGGCGGTGAATGGCGAAGACCCGCGCTATGCCAGCGTGATCGGCAAGTTTATCGAGCTGCCGATCACCGGACGGCGCGTGCCCATCGTCGCCGACGACCATGCCGATCCCGAATTGGGCTCGGGCGCGGTGAAGATTACGCCAGGGCATGATTTCAACGACTTCGAGGTCGGCAGGCGCGCAGGGATTGCAGCGGCGGACATGCTCAACATGTTCGATGCCGAGGCCAAGGTGGTGCAGACCACCGATGGCCTGATCCCCGCCGAGTTCGTCGGCGTGGACCGGTTCGATGCGCGCAAGCTCGTCGTCGAACAGATGAAGGCGCTGGGTCGCCTCGTGCCGCACGTCGTGACCGCCAAGGACGGCGAGGTCACCGAACACGACGCCGAACCGCGCACCATCCAGACGCCTTATGGCGACCGCGGCGGCGTGGTCATCGAACCCTGGCTGACCGATCAATGGTATGTCGACGCCAAGACCCTCGCGCAGCCCGCGATCGAGGCGGTGAAGACCGGCGTCATCGAGATCGTCCCCAAGAGCTGGGAGAAGACCTTCTTCCACTGGATGGACAATATCCAGCCCTGGTGTGTGAGCCGCCAGCTCTGGTGGGGGCATCGGATTCCGGCTTGGTATGGTTCGGACGGCAAATGCTATGTCGCCGAGACCGAAGCGGAGGCTCAGGCGCTGGCCGGCGAGGGCGTCACGCTGGAACGCGATGCGGATGTCCTCGACACCTGGTTCTCCTCCGCGCTTTGGCCGTTTGCGACTCTGGGTTGGCCGGACTCTTCAAATCCTCCCCCAACGGGGGAGGTGGCAGCGCGCAGCGCTGACGGAGGGGAAGCGGCTGCAAGCGACGGGGGCACAAACTCGCTTCCCCTCCACCATCCTTCGGATGGTCCCCCTCCCCGTTCCGGGGAGGATCTGGTGCGCAAACACTATCCCAACGATCTCCTTATCTCGGGCTTTGACATCCTGTTCTTCTGGGATGCGCGGATGGCGATGATGGGGACGCATTTCATGGGCGCGGCGCCGTGGAAGCAGCTGTATCTGCACGGGCTCGTCCGCGCGGCGGATGGCGCGAAGATGTCCAAGTCCAAGGGCAACACCGTCGATCCGCTGGGTCTGATCGACCAATATGGCGCCGATGCGCTGCGCTTCTTCATGGCGGCGATGGAAAGCCAGGGCCGCGACATCAAGATGGATGAGCGCCGCGTCGAGGGCTATCGCAACTTCGCCACCAAATTGTGGAACGCCGCGCGCTTCTGCGAGGCCAACGGCATCGGCGCGAGTGCGTCGGTCTCGGCTCCGCTGGCAACGCTGGCGGTCAACCGCTGGATCATCGGCGAGGTGGTCGATACCGTCGCAGCATTGGACAAGGCGCTCGCCGACCTGCGCTTCGATGCGGCTGCCAATGCGATCTATCACTTCGTCTGGGACCAGTTCTGCGACTGGTATCTCGAGCTGATCAAGCCGGTGCTGTCGGCCGAGGGCAACGCGACCGAAGCTGCGGAAACCCGCGCGGTCGCAGGCTGGGTGCTCGACCAGATCCTGGTGATGCTGCATCCGTTCATGCCCTTCATCACCGAAGAATTGTGGCACGCCTTGTCTGGCCCCACCCACCCACGGTCGAACGACCTGATCCTCGCGCAATGGCCCGCGCCGGACGCCAGCGTCGATGCCGATGCCAAGGCCGAGACCGAGTGGCGCATCGCGTTGGTGCGCGAAATCCGCTCGGCCAAGAACGAACTCGGCATTGCGCCCGGCGCGCGGCTCAAGGCGTTCGTTCAGGATGCCAATGACCAGACCCAAGGCTGGATCAGCGGCTTCCAAGCCGGCGCGCAACGCCTGGCTCGCATCGACTTCGCGCCGCTCGAGGACGCTGCCCCCGAGGGCGCGACCATCCAGATCGTGGTGAATGAGGCGACCTTCGTGCTGCCGCTGGAAGGCATCATCGACATCGCCGCCGAAAAGGCCCGCCTCGCCAAGGCGCTCGAAGCGGTGACCAAGGAAGCCAAGTCGCTCGACGGCCGGCTCTCCAACCCGGCGTTCGTCGAAAAGGCCAAGCCCGAGGCGGTCGAGAAGGCCCGCGCTGATCATGCGGAGAAATCCGCCGAAGCCGAGCGGCTGGCAGCGGCGCTCGCGCGGCTTGGCTAGGCGCATGCCTTGTCGGCGCACCGCCCCGGCGGTGCAGGCCCATGGTCCGCACACAGGGGAGCAACGGCCATGAACATGCCCCATGCCCGACTGATCGCGCTGCGAATAGTCCGCTCCTTGTGGTTCACGCCCGCCGCCTATGCGGTGCTGGCGGTGGCGGTTCTGCTGCTCGCGCCGGCAGCGGCGGTGCTGCTGCCCGATGAATTCAACGAGCTGATCGGGCTGGATGGCGTCGATGACCTGCTCGGCGTGCTCGCCAACACGCTGCTGGCGGTGGCGATCTTCTCGCTGGGCATCATGGTCTCCTCGCTGCAGGCGGCGGCCTCTGCCGCGACACCGCGCGCGCGTCCGTTGATGATGCAGGACCGCACCGCGCAGAACGCCATTTCGGTGTTCATCGGCGGGTTCATCTTCTCGATCGTGGGCACCGTGGGGCTGTCTACCAGCTATTACGGCCCGCCCGCGCGCGTCATCCTGTTCATGACGACCTGCCTGGTGATCGTCTCGGTGATCTATGCGCTGCTCCGCTGGATCGGACGGCTGAGCAATCTCGGGGACGTCTCCGAAGTGGTCGACCTGCTGGAAGGCGCGGCTGACAAGGCGTTTGCCGAACTCGCGCACAGGCCGTTATTGGGCGGAGTGGCGCTCGAAGCGATGCCGGACCTGGGCGTTCCGTTGCGCGCGGCGCGGTTTGGCTTCGTTCAGGCGATCGACGATCAGGTGTTTGCGGCGCTGACCGCTGAGCAAGACATGGACATCTATCTCGCTGTCCGCCCCGGCACCTATGTCGATTCGACCACCATCCTGCTCAAGACATCCAAGGCGCTGGACGAGGATACCGTTCGCTCGGTGCGCAATGCCTTCGTCATCGGCGGCGAACGCACCTTCGAGGCCGATCCGCGCTATTGCCTGATTGTGCTGTCCGAAACCGCGTCCAAGGCGCTGTCCGCCGGGATCAACGATCCCGGGACCGCCATCGATGTGCTGGGGACAGCGCTTCGGGTGCTGGCACAATGGAGCAGCGAAGCACGCAAGACGGTAGCCAGCGCGACCTGCCCGCGGCTGCATGTGCCGCCGGTTCGCGTCGAGGAGCTGGTTGGCGATGCCTTCCGCTGGATCGCGCGCGACGGCGCAGGCCAGCTCGAGGTCCAGATCCGCCTGCAAAAGGCGCTGCAGTCGCTCGCCGCGCATGATCCGGCGCACTTCGGTGCGGCGGCGCGGGCGATGTCGCACGAGGCGTTCGAACGCGCGAAGATCGGGCTGGCGCTGCCTGGGGATGTCGAGACGCTGGAGCGGTTTGTTCTCAAGTGATGGCGTTTGCTAGCGACTCAAATCCTCCCCCAGCTTGCTGGGGGAGGGGGACCGCCCGCGCAGCGGGGGGTGGAGGGGAAGCGGGATAGTGCTCCGATTGATCGCTGTGCCAAATCGCTTCCCCTCCACCGCCTGCGGCGGTCCCCCTCCCCGAGGCGAGCTCGGGGAGGATTTTCGGCTGAGCGATCCCGCCACCTCCCCCCTTGCCCCGGGCGCCTGCGTTCCCTAAACGTTCGTTGGTGAACAGTCTCGCCCCCGCATCCGAATTTCCGCCGCCATCGCCGCAGGACCCCGCCTATCTGCAGGGGCTCAACACGCTGCAGCGCGAGGCGGTGCTGTCGTCCGAAGGGCCGGTGCTGGTGCTGGCGGGCGCGGGCACGGGCAAGACCGCCGCGCTGACCGCGCGGCTGGCGCACCTGATCGCGACGCGCCGCGCCTGGCCGTCCGAGATCCTCGCGGTGACCTTCACCAACAAGGCCGCGCGCGAGATGCGCGAGCGCGTCGGGCGGATCATCGGCGATGCGGTCGAGGGCATGCCCTGGCTGGGCACCTTCCACTCGATCGGCGCCAAGATGCTGCGCCGCCACGCCGAACTGGTCGGGCTGCAGAGCAATTTCACGATCATCGACACCGACGACCAGTTGCGTCTGCTCAAGCAATTGATCCAGGCCGCCGACATCGACGACAAACGCTGGCCCGCGCGCCAGCTCGCAGGTTGCATCGACCGCTGGAAGAACAAGGGGCTCAATCCGCCCGAGCTCGATGCCGCCGAGAGCGAGCTCTACGCCAACGGGCGGGGGCAGGAGCTCTACACCGCCTATCAGGACCGGCTGAAGGCACTGAATGCCTGCGACTTCGGCGACCTGCTGCTGCACATGCTGACATTGCTCAAGACCGACCGCGCGGTGCTCGAGCAATACCAGCAAAGGTTCAAGTACATCCTGGTCGACGAATATCAGGACACCAATTCTAGCCAGTATCTGTGGCTGCGGCTGCTCGCGCAGGCGCGCAAGAATATCTGCTGCGTAGGCGATGACGACCAGTCGATCTATTCCTGGCGCGGCGCCGAGGTCGCGAACATCCTGCGGTTCGAAAAGGATTTTCCCGGCGCACGGACCATCCGGCTCGAGCAGAACTACCGTTCGACCCCGCATATCCTGGGCGCGGCTTCGGGCCTGATCGCCTCTAACAGCGACCGGCTGGGCAAGACCTTGTGGACCGAGGTCGATGCGGGCGACAAGGTGCGCGTGCTCGGCGTATGGGACGGGCTCGAAGAGGCGCGGCGCACCGGCGAGGAGCTCGAGCGGATCACGCGGCAAGGCACCAGCCTCGACAAGACCGCGATCCTGGTGCGCGCCTCGTTCCAGACTCGCGAGTTCGAGGACCGGTTCATCGCCATCGGCATGCCGTATCGCATCGTTGGGGGTTTCCGCTTCTATGAGCGCGCCGAAATCCGCGATGCGCTGGCTTACTTGCGCGTCGTCAACCAGCCCGCAGATGACCTGGCGTTCGAGCGGATCTTCAACACCCCCAAGCGCGGCCTGGGCGACAAGGCGCTGGAAAAGGTGCACCGGCTGGCGCGCGCCACCGGGCTGCCGCTGAGCGCCGCAGCGTTCCAGATCCTCGACAGCGACGAACTGCCCGCGCGTGCGCGTACCTCGCTCACCAGCCTGATGCGCGGCATCGCCCGCTGGCGCGATCTGCTGTCGACGATGAACCCTGCTGACCTCGTGCGCCAGATCATGGACGAATCAGGCTATACCCAGGTGCTTCAGGCGGAAAAGTCGGTCGAGGCATCGGGACGGCTCGAGAACCTCTCCGAACTCGCGCGCGCGATGGAAGAGTATGAAAGCCTCGGCGATTTCCTCGAGCATGTCAGCCTGGTGATGGACAACGAGGCCTCGGCAGACGAGGCCAAGGTCACGATGATGACCATCCATGGCGCCAAGGGGCTCGAATTCGAGCATGTCTTCCTCGCCGGATGGGAGGAGGGAGTTTTTCCCTCGCAGCGTTCGCTCGACGAGGGCGGGCTCGCCAGCCTCGAGGAAGAACGCCGCCTCGCGTACGTGGCAATTACGCGCGCGCGCAGCACGTGCACGATCATGCACGCGGCCAACCGGCGCATCTATGGTCAGTGGACCAGCTCGATCCCCTCGCGCTTCATCGGCGAGCTGCCGGCCGAGCATATCGATGAGGAAAGCTCGCTGACCGGCGGCGCGTCGCTGTGGCGGGCGGGGCTGTCAGAGCGCGACGATCCGTTCGCGCATCTGGCGCGCGATCCCGAACGCGCGGCGCGGCGCGGCCCCGGCTGGCAGCGCGCGGCGCAGACGCCTGGCGGGTTCAACACCACCCCGCAGCGTGTCGCCGAGGCGCGCACCAGCGCGATCAGCCTGGGCAATGCCGGGCGCAGCGATGTCGATATCGGCACCCGCGTCTTCCACCAGAAATTCGGTTACGGGCTGGTCGCGGAGAAGGAAGGCAACAAGCTCGAGATCGATTTCGAAAGCGCGGGCCGCAAGCGGGTGATCGACAGCTTTATCTCGCTGGCGTGATCGTTCGTTGACCGTCACCCCCGCGTGCGCGGGAATGACGAGGGTAGGCGGCGCGGACCCAGCCCTCAGCGTTTGCGGCTGTCCATGTACCACAATGCCCCGTGCAGCGCGAAGCCGCCGCCCAGGCCTGCCAGAAAGCCGATCGAGGGCTGGCCCATCAGTCCGCCGACCACGGTTCCAACCAACGTCCCCAAGGCCATGAACACGCCGCCACCGCGTACGGGGGGGCGATCGTCCGGGCGGGCAGGGGTTTTGCGCGTATCGTTCTGCATGGCCCAGCCCTTGCCACGGCTGGCTCCGATTTGCCAACGCGAAGTGAGGCGGAGCGCCACCGCAAAACACTAACGCTGTATTTACCAAGCCGGTTGAGCCTTCTTGCACGCCCGCGCGTTATCCCTGTTCGAACCGCAACCAGCAGGGGGGGCGGTTGTACACAGGAACACACAAGCGGCCATGAACCTGCCTTATATCGGAACCCGCGAAGCCTATGACGACGCCTGCATGCTGCTCTCGCGCTTCGGCGAGACCGCCGGCCTCGAAGCCTCCGACCGCGCCGAAGCCGCCCGCGCGCGCGGCAACCACATCCACTTCTGCCATTGGCGCCAGATCGAACGGCTGCTGGTGATCATGACGATCGACCAGAGTATTGGCACGATTCACTGAGGGGTGGGTTGAGTGAGGAATTGAGGAATTGAGGAAATTCCCCACCGCAGCCCCTCCTCGTCACCCCGGACTTGATCCGGGGCCCAGGGCCATCCTTGATTGCCGCTTGCCCGGAAACGCTGGGTCCCGGGTCAAGCCCGGGATGACGGAAACGGCGGGACGGCAGGCGTGTTTCGGTAAAGTCTGACCACGCCTTATTCCGCTCAGGCTGAGCGGGTGTGGGGCCAGCTCGAAAGAGCGGGGCGGGTTACGGACCGCCCTCAGCCCACCGCGTTCACCACCCCGCCGCTGACGCTCCAGTCGGCCCGTCCCGCCAGTGGCACCGCCTCGAACAGCGATGCGTCTGTGCCGGTCATCCACACCTGGCCGGAGCGATCGGCAAGCTGTTCGTACAGCGCGGCTCTGCGCACAGGGTCGAGGTGCGCGGCGATTTCGTCGAGCAGCAGGATCAGGCGGCTGCCACGGCGCGTGGCGACCAGATCGGCATGCGCGAGGATGATCGCGATCAGCATCGCCTTCTGCTCGCCGGTCGAACACAAAGCCGCTGGCTGGGCTTTCTGCCGCATGGTGACGATGAGGTCGTCGCGGTGGGGGCCCGCAAGCGCTCGCCCTGCGGCCCGATCGCGCGCACGGCCTGCTCGCAGCGCAGCGGCGAGCGCATCCGCCTCGACCGGGCCCTTGCGCTCGAGCGCCAGCGTGGGCTGCGCGAACGGACCATCGGCGAGCGCATCGATCTGCACCTCGAGTGCTTCGAGCGTATCGGCGCGCGCCTCGGCGATCGCGCCGCCGTGCTCGGCCATCCGCGCCTCAAGCGCATCGATCCAGCCCGGATCGATCGCACGGGTTTCGCCCAGCAGCCGGTTGCGCTCGCGCATCGCGGCCTCGTAGCGTGCGGCGTGGCGCGCGTGCGCGGGGTGCAGCGCCAGCACCAGCCGGTCAAGGAACCGCCGCCTGCCGCCCGCGCCTTCCAGGAACAGTCGGTCCATTGCCGGGGTGAGCCACACCACCGCCAGCCAGTCGGCCAGTCCCGTCGCCGCTGCCGCGGCGCCGTTGACCCGCACCAGCCGCCGTGAGGGCGCGTCGGCGTTGGTGCCGGTGCCGATCTTGACCTCTTCGCCGGCAAGGCTCGCCGAGATCGCAAAGCCGCCGGGTCCCTGCTGGCGCGCCATCTGGTCGATGCTGGCGCGGCGCATCCCGCGCCCGGGGGCGAGCAGCGATATGGCTTCGAGGATGTTGGTCTTGCCCGCACCGTTGTCGCCCCAGATGACGTTGAACCGCGCGCCCGCCGCGATGCGGCTGGCTTCGTGGTTGCGAAACTGGCTGAGGGACAGGTTGGAGAGCGCCATGTGGGCTAGGCTATAGCCGCAAGTCAGGGCGATCGCGCGCAAAATCGCTTCGGTTTGCGATGGGCCGGGAGGTCACTCGCCAATTTATCGTGAATATTCCCAAAACTTCGCATTCAGCTTTGGGCAAGATTTGTCACTTCGCGTAAAAGCTACTGATTTGGTGGGCTTCTTCAAACTGGCACGCCCCGTGCAATGCTTCTGGCATCTCCCGACGGACACTCCCGAGGGACCCCAACACCAGAAAGGACCTTCATCATGTTCTCGCTTTCGAACCTCAACAGCAACCTTCTCGCCGCCGTCTGCGCTTTCGCGGCCTCGGCACTTTTCATCGGCCTGAGCGTAGGTCCGGCAGAAATCGGCACCATGGCGGTGATCATCGCCTGATCCATCCTTTCAGTCCTTCCATCCGCTTTTAAGGGAAAGCCATCATGACCAACCGCTCGTTCCATCTCGACAAGTCCAACGGCAAGCTGATGGGCGTGTGCTCGGGCATCGCCAACTATTTCGACTGGGATAGCAATCTGATCCGCATTGCCTTCGTGCTGGCTGCCCTGTTCGGGGTCGGCGCACCGGTGCTGATCTATCTGATCATCGGCCTGGTCGCCTCGGACCGGTGAGAGGGGCGGCAGCCGCCCCGCAGTTCAGACTTTCGTGCTGAACGGGGTGAAATCGGTGGCGGTATCGAACACATCGACGCCCTCGCGCCGCTTCAGCCAGCCGACAGCCAGATAGGTCACCGGGGTCAGCACCGCCTCCCAGGTGACTTTCAGCAGCCAGTTGGTGATCATCACGGTGATGACTTGCCCGGTTTCCCAGACGCCCCAGAAGGCGAGCGGATAGAAGATCAGGCTGTCGACGCCTTGGCCGACGATCGTCGAGCCGATCGTCCGGGTCCACAGCATTTTCCCTGAGGTCCACACCTTCATCCGCGCCATGACATAGCTGTTGACGAACTCGCCCGCCCAGAAGGCGATGATCGAGGCGAACACGATGCGCGGCACCTGGCCGAACACCGATTCATACGCCGCCTGTCCGTCCCAGCCTTGCGCGGGCGGCAGGCTGACGACCACCCAGCTCATGAACGCCATGAACAAAAGCGCGCCAAAGCCGGCCCAGATCACGCGGCGCGCCCGGGCATAGCCATAGATCTCGGTCAGCACGTCGCCGATCACATAGCCCAGCGGGAAAAACAGGATGCCCGCGCCATAGATCCATTGCTCGCCGCCGATGGTGATGAACGTCGGCTTGGCCGCGCCGATCACGTTGGACAGCAAGAGCACCGTAACGAACGCCGCCATGACGAAGTCGTAATAGCGGAAGCGGTGCGTGGCAGGGTCGAAGCCGCTGCCTAAGGGCAGGGCTGAACCTGTGGGATCGGGACCGGCGGAGGCGGGGCGGGCGGGCTGCATCGAGCATCGCCATATCGCGGTTTACACGCCCATGCAAAGCCCGCTATTGCGCCCCATATCAATCGGTGCGCGCCCTTAGCTCAGCTGGATAGAGCGCGAGACTTCTAATCTTGAGGCCACAGGTTCGACTCCTGTAGGGCGCGCCAAAATTCCCAGAATATCAAAACATTTCAACATGTTATGATTTCCAGGATGGGCCGCGTCTATCTTTGTTCCCACATTACTATACCACATCGTCATGTCAGGTAGGCGTCCACGACACCTGATCCGGCGAGGTGCAACCTACCATTTCCGCTGTCGGCTGCCGGAGAAACTGGCTTCAGCATTGGCTATTGCCGAGTTGAGCCGGTCGCTGCACACTCGCGAGCCTGCCGAAGCCCGTCGTAGGTGCCTTGCCGCAACGTACTGGTTTGCGGCGCTGATCGAGACATTGAGCAAGATGCCAAACCCGACCCGCGCCGATCTCGAAAATGCTGCCCGGCGATATTTTGGTCAGCTCGCCAAAGCCGTTGACGTGCCGCGTGGCTTCGATCCGGACTATGTCGATCAAGAGGTCGCCTACAACATCGAGATGAGCGATGACCGTATAAGGCAACTAGATTTTCAGCTGGTCAGCAATGAGTTCGATCCACTCGTTCACAACGAAGCTGGCCTTCTTTCGGAGGAGCTTGGATCGACATTCGCTGAGCTGCCAGCCGAGCTAAAGGGATATGCACTCAAGCTGGCGGCACGTGCCGAGCGGGAAAAGCTGCAGTTGCTAAAACATCTTCTGCTTAAGCCGACCGCCCCATTCAGCGGCGATGATCTGTTATTCTCGCAATCCCAGCAGCCGACATCATCGGTTGCAGCCAGCCCTCAAAATCAATCTGAAACCGCCGGTCCATCACTGGCTGATTTGGTAAGAGAGTACACGCGGCATATGCACCAGCGGCAGCTTGGGCTCTCCCACGTTGATGAGGTCGGGCGCGTTCTCCAATGGATGCTGGAAGTTCTGGGGCATGATCAAGACATCAACTCGGTCACCAGAGCGGACGCCCGAAAGTTTCGGGATGATATATGCCGGATGGATAGGGCGCTGCGGGGCCAAGGAAGGCCATTCAGCGAAAGGCTGACTTCGATCACTGACCGACAGATCAAATCGGCCACATCAACCAAGTATTGGCGATCAGTTAGCGCCTTCTTCAATTGGGCGCACTCGGAGTTCGACGAGGTTAAGACCAACCCGGCCGAAGGGCTCATTCTCAAACCGAAAAAGGGAGAGCAACCGAGCACCCCTAAACCTTATTCGCCGGACGAGTTGCAGCGTCTGTTCAAGACGCCGCTGTATGCGGGATATCTTTCCAACCACCGGCTGGCCACACCCGGCTCTTGCATCCGGCGCGAGGGGCGTTGGTGGGCAGGAGTGATCATGCCGCTGACTGGCCTTCGGGCTGGCGAGCTATCTCAGCTATTGCCGACCGATTTCATGTTTGACCATCCGGTGCCCCACTTGAAGGTGCGCCGGGAAGACGGCAGCGGTAAGGATACCAAGCAAACCAAGAACAATGCATCGGTTCGCGATTTGCCGTTGCATCCAGTCCTGTTGCAGCTCGGGCTCCAAGAATTTGTAACTCTGCGTGGTAGCCGGTACCCCAAGGATCGCCTCTTCCGGGAGTTCCGGCTTGGAACGCGTGGCAAGATCAGCGACGGGATGACGAAGTTCTGGTCGCACTACACCAAGAAGTTCGATCTTTGGCTGCCTGGCCGGTCTACCCATGTGTGGCGACATACCGTCGTGGCGTGTTTGCGGACCAACGGAGCGACGAACGAAGACATCGGTGCCCTGGTTGGCCACGCGCCCGATACCATGACTGGACAGTATGGCGGTGATCAGCCGCTGACCAGAAAACTGAAAACCCTTGAAAAGCTAGATTATGGGTTCGATCTCCTCCACCTGCTGGGAGGGCCATGGAACAAAAAGGTCCATTGGTAACGATGCCAATCCCGTGCGAATGATCGAGCTGACAAACGGTCGGGGTTGACATGGAAGCTCTTGTCCGTGCACCGTTTCGAAAGCGGCGGATCAGATGACTGGCAAGCCACGCAGAACCCCAGCTGGTGTCTATGGCCGTATCAATTTCCTCAGGGCCGAAAGTTCACTCTCTAACAAGCCCCCCGGAGAAGCCTGAGCCATACCCACCGAGTGATCTGATAGCCCAGAGTATGGAGTACGGAGACCGTACTATCCTGGTGACAGTACCGTTTCCTGACACGATAGCTCTGATCGCAGAAGTCAGAAATGAGCATCTGGCAAATCCATCTTCGACGGGGGGAGGAGCAAAAAAGATCTACAAGGGGGTGGATAAACAGCTGCAGGAATTCATCGAAGTCACCAAAAAGGAGACGCTCCTTGTCCCCAAGCCGTATGTTGTCGCAGGGGAGCACGCGAAGGCTGATTTTTGGATAGCGTACAATTCGGTAGAGCCACTGCATCGCGCCCATCTGACCCTAACGAGAAGGCCAGGCCAAGATTATGGGATATGGACTGTTCGGTTGGAGTTTTCGGTGAGTAAGGCCTCTCCGCACGGTCTCGTGCAGTTAACTGCAGCAGTCGAAGAAGCCCTACCTCTTGTTTTCGAGAAGGTCCTGCCAGATTTTCGGGTATCTCGTGTTGATGCCGCAATTGATCTTGTCGGCATCCGACCGATTGATGTTATCTCCCGTATCAAGAAGCCCGGCAAACGATTGGTCTACGTCGGAGACCACGGGGAGCCGGAAAGCTTGTATCTTTACGAAAAACGTAAGCTCCTGAAAGAGCCCCCCAAATCGCTCTCTACAAAAACGACCGGCCCATTCCGCCTCAAACTGTATGAACGCCGAGACTATTTTAAGCAGCTTTTGCTCGAACCACCATACGCCGGTTGTCCGGTAACCCGTGTGGAAACGACCAAAAAATGGACCAACAAGACGCCATCGAAGAGGCCAGCGCTGTCTAGCTTGGCGAACCTAAGCAATCTTTTCGCCGGAACACATGTGGCCTACGCAGCAAGTCTTGCTGCCAGCCAGCAGAAGCCGCAGGACTGGCTTGCATTCTGCCTCGCGGCATTCGGCGGCGGCGTGAGGACAGCCCAGCACAAATGGCCGGGTGGCGTCGGGCTCAACTTTCGAAAAACCTATTCCACCTGCCCCGGCGACCTTGTCCACCCGGATTGTTGGGATCGATGGCAGGATGGCCTGAACTACACCGGGCTAGGCGATTGGATAGTACTGGCGGGGGCCAAGGGATAGCCGGTTTGCAGCTGGCCGAGTATGCAGTTAACTGCACGGGGTGGGTAAATTCGGTAGTGCAAAGCCGATTTCCCTTTGTTGATGCCGGTCAGGTCATATCGTTTCACGGACAAACCACCATTTATCCGTGAAGCGGCCCATGACATCCTTTGTTTCGTACCTCCGAGTATCCACTGATCGCCAAGGCGCGTTTGGCCTTGGGATCGAAGCCCAGCGGGAGGCGGTGCGGCGATATGTCGAAAATGTCGGCGGTTATCTCTTGGCAGAGCACGTGGAGGTCGAGACGGGCAGGTCAGCCACCAGACCGATTTTGCTGCAATCAATTGCACAGTGCCGGAAAGAAAAGGCAGTGCTGCTGATCGCTCGCCTGGATCGACTGGCGCGATCCGTCACTTTCGTGTCGTCGCTGATCGACAGCGGCGTTGAGTTTGTCGCTGCTGACAATCCGGCTGCCACGAAGGTTATGCTCCAGATGCTCGCGGTGTTTGCGGAATACGAACGCGATCAGATAGCTGCCCGCACCAAGGCAGCGTTGGCCGCTGCAAAGGCGCGCGGGGTCATTCTTGGCCAGAATGGGAAGGTCCTGGCCGCCAGCCGCCGGGCGGAAGCACAGAATTTTGCCGAAAGCATGCGCAGCACCATCGAAGAGGCAATCGACAGCGGCAACGCAACCTTGAAGGATGTGGCAGCCCATCTGAACATGAAAAACTACTGCACCCGAGAGGGACAGCAGTGGACAGCCCAGACGGCGCAGAAGGTAATTCAACGCCTTGGCCTGCGAACGGCAGCAATGAAACAAAACCAGGGGGCGACCGATGCTCTATGATGGTCTAAATTCATCATGGCGATTGCCTGAAACGCTAGGAAATCTGCCAAAAAATAGGTCTAATGCTGCCTATCTTGCGTGGCTGCTTAGACGCAAAACGCAAAAGCCAGTTTTGAAGCGAAAATGGGGACAATTATGAAGGGCGACAAGAAGCGAATGCCAGCGCCTCGATCCCCGAAAAGTGCAGTTAACTTCACGCCAGTGTGATTGTGCTGGCCGCGCGTCTGAGCTGAGCCAGCCGTGAAGTTAACTGCAGCGAGCTTGCATCTTATCTGCAAAGGCGGTCCGACCGCTTGTAGGTGCGCAGCTGGCGGCGATGGCGCAGCCACGTCTATCGGCGCGTCTTCAACGCCGACGTCAGCAAATCGGCCACCCACGCCAGATCGCTGTCCGACAGAGCCGAAAGCCTCACTGTCAGTTCGACAAGCGGACGCCGCATGTCGCGGCCTGGGGCAGGATCGACAATGAACAGCTGCGCGGGATCCACCTGCAGTGCCTCTGCCAGCTTCTCGATTGTGGGAAAGCGTAATCCAGTCCCGCCTGTTTCGATGCGGGAGATCATGTCGGGAGACATGCCCGTCAGCTCAGCAAGGCGCTGCTGGGTAAGGCCACGCGTCCGCCGATGACTGGCAACCAAAATTCCGACGCGCTTACGAAGGTCCATCACCTGCTCCTGCACCCGGCATAGGAGAGGGCGGCGCTCGACAACACGAACCAGAATTGCGAAAACGGTCTCCATCCGACTTCTACTTGCGGAAGTCCGTCATCCCGCTACGCTTTTTGCCGGAAGTATGAAGTGTAGTGCGGAGAAAAGTATGACGACGAGTGTCGCGCCCAGGCAATCAGACGGCCAATCCACGGGAGCCAATCTAAAGGTTTTGTTCTGCTGGATTTTCTCGGCGGGCGTGATCTTGCTCGGGCTGGCTGGGGCAATATCCCCGCAAAGCTGGCTTAACGACCGGGTAGCTGGAGCCCTTTACATGGCCGGGGGTGCTTTGCTTCTGCCTCCTGTTTTGCGACGGCTCCGTGTCCGCTATCCGCTTGTTCGTCCTAGCATCGTGCCCCTGATCTTCGGTGCGCTGTTGATACCGATATCTTTAGCGATAGCAGAGCCCTTCAAGCCGTCGGCAAGCGAGCAAGCCGCGCTGCGAGAAGCTGCGATCACGGACGCCAAAGCTCACTTGGCGAAAGGTAACGCGACCGCTGCACGGATGGCCCTGACAAAATTTAGTGTTAGCCGCGACAAAGATCGCGAGATCGATGCTCTGCTGACAGCGATTGATGCGAGCAAGGCACCGGCGAATAGTCCCGACCAATCCAAAGCGGCAGCGGCGCTCACGAAGACACCGCCCCCGCCTGTGATGCAAGATCCGGCGTCAGCGTATGCAGAGCGGATCGAGACATATTGGTTGCCCGAGGTTGGCGCGTTGCC
Source organism: Blastomonas sp. (assembly GCF_030373265.1). Classification (GTDB taxonomy): domain Bacteria; phylum Pseudomonadota; class Alphaproteobacteria; order Sphingomonadales; family Sphingomonadaceae; genus Blastomonas. Next base: position 10,083 of record NZ_JAUCZC010000008.1, on the reverse strand, counting down.
AGATGCACCGCCGGCCGACGATGAAGCATTCGGAAAGCTTCTAACCCAGATTGATGGGTTGGTTGTAAACGTGGAGGATGGAGCAGACCTAGAACTGAGCCCGAAGCAGAAACTGCTGCGATCCCAGCTGATGCAAGAGCTGGGCAGCAAGCAAGCCAGTCTGCTTCCTGCAATGCGGCGGCGGTATTCCGAGGCATTGGATGAAAAACTGTTCAGGCGAGATGTCAGGGTGACTGTTAGCGGGACCACATTAAAGCTCGTTGGTGGTATGTTCGTTCGCAATGCTAATGTCGAAGATACCCAAACGGTGCTAGCTCCCGTCGTAAACCGGCTCAGGTTTCGCCGTGTAGAATATCGCTGGAACCCGCAAATCGGTGATAGCCTGTATTACGATCTCCAGCCGCCATCTGATCGTGCGGTGGCCAGATGGGATGGAACTGGATTTGTCACGGCCACTGACTGACCTATGCTGAAGTTAATTGCACAAAGACCGGCTGAGGTTGCGCAATTAACTTCACAGAGGGTGCCACCTCTCTATCGTTAATGACGGGGCAGAAGTCCTGCGGCCTCCCGATATGGAGGTCACGATGATGTTTCCCGATGCTGCCCTGTTTGACTATTTCCTGCTCGATCTTGCCGACGGGATTAGAGGTGATCCCACCCCACTAGCCGACCCCCTCCCATGTGACCGGTGGATTGCCCGAAGTGCGTTCCAAAAGGCCATCCGGCGCGGGGAAGTGGCCCTTGCTCAACGCGCCCTGGCCAATCTGTATGGACATGACCCCCGGGCGATTTGGCGTCATCTGGTGATCATCGCCGTTGAAGATGTCGGCGTTGCCAATGTTGATTTGCTGGCGCAGATCGTCGGAGCCCAGCGCGATAGGTCATGGCGTATCAGCATGGGTGGGGACTGGTCGGTGATGGCCGAGCTTGTCCGGCAGATGGCCGACAGCAACCATTGTCAGGCTGCCTGTGATTTGCTGCTACGAGCAAGCAACGACCCTGCGCTTGAGCCCGTGCGGGAGTGGGCACTTGACGCCAGCATGTCCACGCTGACGGCGGCGATGGCGGACAGCACGTTGCCACTGGTTGATCGCGGCATAGCCGCCTTGGCAGTTGGGGGCGGGCTGGCAGAAGGCCAGCCGCATTCCGACCCAGCAGCTGTCTTCGAGGTCATGGCTGAGGCGGGCAGCTTTTCCCATGTGGTCGCCACCTGCAAGCAGGCATGGAGGGTATCCAGAAACCCGATGGCGTTGCTGCTGCCGTTGGTCTGGCAAGCGTGGTCACAAGCTGGCGGAACACAGCTCGTGAAGGATGACCCCATGGTGGCCGTCCAGCTCATTGAAGGCGTCCCTGGTTATGCGCTGGACCAGTTCACGCGGACGGGCAACCAGATCAGCCGGGCCATCATTGCTGGGGATCAGGAATTGCAGCACTTACTCGCACAAGCTGGAATAGCGAAATCAGTTTGGCCCCGGATTGTCGGCGACGTTCTATTTCTGATCGAGGGAGGGACAACGGTGAAGCGAATAGCCTGGGATAAAGCTGAGCTTTTGCGTCATCCGAGCCGTTGGTTGCCAGCCGTTGCAACCCTTGGCCACCATCTCCCCGCAATTCTTCGCCATTGCCAAGATAAGGGCAGTCAAATCGCAAAGGTGCGGCCTAGGTACCTTTCTACCTCGAGCGCTAGCCAGTAACCTCAAAACTGGCTGACTTGGTCAGAAGGTGGGCGATTTAGCTCGCCAATAAGGTTAATCGGCCTAGCGGACCTGCTTGGCAGCTTAATCTAATGTCCCCGCTAGTGTTGATCACAGCGGCTCGAGGTGAGGTTTACGGCTACTGTTGCAATACTCTGCATCGGCATCCGACACGCTCAAGCCAACCTCGTCCTTCATGAAAAAGGTAACGCAAACATTTGCCTCACGTGCATTTGCGATTGCCTGCACCAGCGCGCGAGCTTTGGGCGCTCGTTCGTTCCTACCGAGCTGGAAATTTACGTCAACCAGAGCGTCCCTGTAGGCCTTGGCGCGCCTTTCTTCGGCTGCTGGCAAAATGCCTTCTGATTGTTCAAGTGCCAAAAATTGATCCTGAATGTTCTTTCGAAGCGCCTCCCGCTGCGCATCGCTGGCTTTTCCATCCAGAAATGGCCCCATGAATTCGGCAACGTTACGATCGAATTGTTGAGACACGTCGACGAACTGCATCACCATTGCGGAGCGCTGCGTCTGCTGGGTTTGATAAGAGAATACGAAGTACTGCCCGATCAGACCGAGGGCGCTCACGCCCACGGCTGAGACTATTGGCGCAAACCAATTCTTCGCCTTCATGCTGTGGCGGCGGGGGCTTGCAGGACTGGCACCGGTAGCAGACACAGCGATCAACTCTCCTACTCGGCACGCATGGTTGTCGAAAGGCCGGTCGCATTATGCGCGTCTCGGGCAGCTTCGCATACCATTTTCCAGTCTTGAAGTCTCATTAGCTTCAATGCACCCTCGACCTTCTCGGACACCATAATCGTGCATTCGTCCCCACCTGCTGCCACAGTGTTGGAGATGGCGATGGTTGGAGGAGCCAGCTGCGCACCCGCATTCGCAGATAAAGCTGCCGATAGCAATGCAGCAATGACCAGAGGTTTAACGGTTTGGTCGATCAACCGCTGAAAGCCGATTGAGTTTATGTTCAGCTTCAACTCAGGCGCTGCGTCCGGATCCCTGCGTAGGCGATCGATCGCATCCAAGAAACTTATCTCGGTGGTCTGGCCACCCTCGAGCGCGAGCAACACACCGCTAACGTAGTTCACAAACGTCTGGATGTTGTAATCATCGAGGCTTGAGAATTCATCTTCAGAGGTATTCAGCCGAGCTGTAAACTCATTCTCAAAGGCGTACTGGTCGTATCCGGCTCGCAGGATTTCCTTCCTTAAACTGCGGTCAAGCTGCATGATGGGGTTTGGGGTGCCGAACTTTTCTCGGACGTCTCGGGAAAAGGCGGCACGTGGTTTGGACCGTAGCCATTCAATCTTTCGAGCAGGCGTCGCATAGCCGGGATAAATAGCTTCGTTTCGAAGCATTTTTGGCTTCCCGACAATTTCGCCGATCAGCACTTCGTCATAGTAGTTTGGCCCCGGCACAACGATTATAGTTCCGGGCTCCATATCCCAATAGAGCCGCTTGATCGCTCCCACATACCGACCGAGACGCTTGCGCTTGTCCTTGCCTATGTAGGCGTTCAGATCATCAGCGGGTTGAGGGCCGGTCTTGTCATCTTGGAGCCAGTCTGAAATGGCCACTGAGCGAACAACCATTTGTCGAAGCACTCGGTCATCTGGCGCAGGGCTTGAAAACTCGAGGTCCAGGCCGGGAAACTCAAGAAAAATATGCCTCGACCGCCTGAAATGTTCGTATAGCCAGTACCGCCGCCCCGGTTGCACGATGTAGATGTCCTCTTGGTCACCCACCATGCGAGTGGCAATATCGACGGTTACCCGGCCGACGAAATCGGAGTGCTTCAAAATGTGCTTCCTTTACGCATTCGATGGGCCTTCATCTCGGTCCGTGTCAGTTTTCAACGATTGACGCAAGATTGCTTCCAACAAGCGAGAGCGTGTGTGTTCGCCAGTTGTGATGCCGGCTTCAAGCTCATCGCACACCGCCATCAATTCATAGACTTTAACGACAATTCGGTGCTGCTCAGCAAGCGGAGGCAGCGGGATCGGATAAGCGCGGACTGTCGACATGTTGACCCGAGGAGCTGCACCCCCCGTTGTGCAAGCTTTTGCTATTGAGGTGATAAAGGGTGAATTCAGGACTAATTCGAGAAAGTCCGGGCGTGTTTCAGCTCCCGCGCGAATAAGCATCAAGCGTTGACCGAGGCACAGCCGGATCCCGGGCGGTATAAGACACGCTATGCCCAGAATGCCTCCTTCCCGACTATAGAGAATGTCATCCACGAGTGGTTCTAGCCTCTCGATGCGTTCAACATACTCTTCCGGACTGACGTAACGTGGAGCCGACAAGTCCAGAGCACCGGGGCGAAGCTGGTTCGTCCGGATGCAGATTTCGCCCTGTTCTTTCCATTTTGGCGTCGTGTGGGGGCAATCGACAATATATGCTGATAGCTGTGCAAGCGGCGCGACCTGCCATCCCCCCGGCAACGAAATCGTTTTGCTAAACTTTTCGAAAACGGCAGGGTCAATACTGCTGGCAGCGGAAAACTGCCGAAGTGGTGGCACATCTGCAATTTCGTCAGCGGGATCTTGCTCGGCAAGTTTGCCAAGAACGGCAAGGTTGAGGATGGTTTGGCGAAGTTGCTTAATCTGGTCCGCGCGGGTGGTAAGTGGGGCGAGGTTGGCCAGCGTGAAGCGAGCGTCGGCCACGAACATTTCAGGGTCGGGGGTGTTGAGCCGAGCAAGGGTGGACAGCGTGAACGTGTCACGCGCCGCTTCGCGCGCAGCTCGTGCCGCTTCAAGCTGATCGCACAGCGCCATCAACTCATCGACTTTGGTAACAATGCGGTGTTGCTCGTTGTGCGGTGGCAAAGGGAAAGGCAGTTGAAGGAACCGATTGAGGGAGATGCCGCCGATTACTCCAGTCATCCGAGAGCAGAATTGATCGTAGAAGAAACCGCTAAGGTAGACACACAAGACGTATCTAGGTGCAATTTGGCCCCATAACTCGTTTGCGATCAGCTTATTGCCGAAGCAAATTTCCCTGTCGCACAGGCCAATTTTGCGACCTGCGCTACCACCTTCAGCACAGATTAGCGGCGTATTTGGACGCGCGGTCTTAAAGCGTTCCTCAGACGTGGGGACGAGAAGCCCATTGCTGTAAGCTAGTTGGTCGAAACCATAGCCCACATCCTTCGTCGCGATAAAAGGTCGGCCATCTTCTGCACGTGAAAACCGTTCGCGCGTGACTTCGTTTATGCTGCTGCCAGAAAAAATGTGACCGGTTTCACCAAGTGGCAACCACAGCCAACTAGAAGGAACCTCAAACGGAATTTCACTACCGAGTTCCAGCCCTTTACGTTTGCGCATTTCCTTACGAGCAACTCGTATTGCCCGCTCGCTTTCAAATGCTTGGAGCAATTTCGATGCCGGTTCTTCCGATGCATCCTGTTCCACCAACTTTCCGCGCACGGCGAGGTCCAGTACGAACCGCCGCATCCGGGCGATGGCATCGGGCGCATCCGCGATCCGCGCATAGTGTTCCAGCAACAGCGCAGCGTTCATCGCGCCAGCGCCTCGGCCAAAATGGCTTTCAGTTTATCACGTAGGTCCGCCGTTTTTGCTTCCGCCATGTCCAGCGCCGCCAGCAATTCGGAGGGCGCCCCAAGATCGGCAACGACGCTGTGCGGGTTCTTGAAGTCGAGGTTATAGCCGCGCGCCTTTACCTGATCGATACCGACCTTCCACGCCTGCGGCCCTTCCTCGCGCCCCTTGCGCTCGCCGCCGCCCCACCAATGGACGCAGGGTGCGAAATGCTCCTGCCGGATGGGTCTCGTCATCGAATAGGCCTTTTGCCCGTCCGGCACCTGATGTTCATAAAACCAGATGTCCTTGGTCGGCTCGCCTTTTTCAAAAAACAGCAGATTGGTGCCGATGGAGGCGTAGGGCTTGAACACGGAGTTGGGCAGGCGAACAATGGTGTGGAGGTTGCACTCCTCGAGCAGCGCCTCCTTCAGTCGGGTCTTCACGCCTTCGCCAAACAGGCTGCCATCCGGCAACACGATAGCCGCGACACCACCCTTGCGAAGCAAGCGAATGAACAGGGCCAGGAACAGGTCGGCCGTTTCACGGGTGCGGAAATGCTGCGGGAAATTGCTTTCGATGCCGTCCTCTTCCTTGCCGCCGAACGGCGGATTAGTGAGGATTACATCAACGCGGTCCTTTTGCTCCCAAGAGATATAGGGTCGGGCCAGTGTGTTATCGTGGCGTACGAAGCTGGGGTCTTCCACGCCATGCAGCAGCATGTTGGTGACGCAGAGCATGTGCGGGAGAGGCTTCTTCTCCACGGCGCGGAATGAAGCCTGCATCAATACCTCGTCCTCGGGCCGCTTCACATAGCGGTCGCGCATATGCTTCATGGCGCAAGTGAGGAAGCCGCCAGTGCCGCACGATGGATCAAAAATGATCTCGCCCGGCTTGGGGTCGATACGGTCAACCATGAAGGCGGTGACTGCACGGGGAGTATAGTATTCCCCGGCGTTGCCAGCGGATTGCAGGTCGTTGAGCAGCGTCTCGTAAACGTCGCCGAAGTGCTGGCGTTCGGAAAGGTTATTGAAATCGACGTTGTTGATCTTGTTGACCACCTGCCGCAGCAGGTGACCGGATTTCATATAGCTGTATGCATCCTCGAAGACATCACGCACCACGCGGCGGCGATCACCGGGCAGGCCCGTGGGCTTGAGGTCTTTCAGCGCCGGGAACAGCTCCTCATTGACAAAGGCAAGCAGCGCCTCGCCGGTCAGGCCTTCAGGGTTGGCGGCCCATGTACGCCACTGGAATTGCTCGGGCACGGGCGACTGATAGCCGTCGCGCATCAGTTCCAGTTCCTGATCCTGATCGTCTATGATTTTAAGGAAGAACAGCCAGCAAAGCTGGCTAATGCGCTGGGCGTCACCATCGACGCCGCTGTCTTTGCGCATGATGTCCTGAATGGATTTGACGAGAGTGCGGACCGACATGAATTAAGCAACTTCCTGATATAGTTCGTTTTGCAAGGCATGGACGGCATCTTCGAAGCCAGCCTTCCCGCCAAAGGCCATGATGAGCTGTACGGGGGTGCCCAGCGTATTCAAGGGTGGAATACGCAGCACGTTGGTATCATCGAGATTGAGCATTCCTTCATCGGCATACTTGGTCAGCAGGGCATCGAGCACGGCGCGGGCCTGCTCGCCATATTTGCCGAAAACGTCGCGTTTTTGGACATTGTCCGCGCGTTCGCGGCGGGTCAGCGGCTTGCGGTCAAAGGCGATGTGGCAGATGAGGTCGAACGGGTCTAGGTCTTTGCCTAGCTCGTCAGCAATCACAGCCAGTTCTAACCCTTCGGCGCTCAATTCATCAATCAGGGCTTGTTTGCGTTCGGCACAATTCCAACGATTGAGGAATTCATCCAAGCTGGCGAAGTGCTTGCGTAAGGCCTTTTTGGTAAAGTCGCGCAGGCTTTCAGTGACAAGTTTGCCGCTTTCGTCCAGATATTCGACCCGCTCGGCAACGATGACCACTGGCACTCCATCGACATAGATTTTGCCTTTTTTACCGGCGTCCCCGGCGATGGTGATGTCGTTGCCATCATCAATCAAAACTGCATCTCCACCGGCCTCACCGTTTTCGCTGGTCTGATTGTCATCTTCATCCGCGCCGGAGATAGTGTCCCCCCCATCGGGGGGTATCACTGGATCGTCCGGTCCAGGTGCGTAAATCTGGACGGGTTCGCCGTCAAAATCGGGATCGGCAAAGTGGTTCGTCGCCCCGCGAAAATCCATCAACGTGAAGAAATACTTGCGAGTGTCCTCATGCACCCGTGTGCCGCGCCCGACAATCTGCTTGAACTCAGTCATCGAGCCTACGTCGCGGTCGAGCACGATCAGGCGACACGTTTGTGCGTCAACGCCGGTCGATAGCAGCCGGGAAGTGGTGACGAGCACAGGGTAGCGGCTTTCCGGATCAATGAAGTTGCCAAGCTGCGCCTGTCCTTCTGGATCATCGCCGGTGATGCGCATGACATAGCGGGAATTTTCGGCAAACAGGTCAGCATTCTCGTTGATGAGCGCCTGCCGCATACGAGCAGCGTGTTCCTGATCGACGCAAAACACGATGGTTTTCTGGTATCGGTCGCCGCTGGCCCTGAGGAATTCTGTAACCTTTTTGGCCACGAGCCTGGTTCGATCATCCAGCACTAAGGTCCGGTCAAAATCCTTAGCATTGTAGATACGGTCTTCAATCTCGATGCCGTCGCGGTCTACCTGACCCTTTTCAGGCCTATACCCTTCAACATCACGGTCGATGTGAACCTTGATGACCTTGTATGGCGCGAGGAAGCCATCGCGGATGCCTTGCTTCAGGGTGTAGCTGTAAGCGGGCTTGCCGAAGTAATCGATATTGGAGGCGTAGGTCGTCTCCTTGGGCGTGGCGGTTAGCCCGATCTGCGTTGCATCGGTGAAATGTTGAAGGATTTCGCGCCATGCGCTATCATCGGCGGCGCTGCCACGGTGGCATTCGTCGATCACGATCAGGTCGAAAAAGCCGGGCGAGAACTCCTTGAACAGTTTTTTTTGCTCTTCTGGGCCGGTGATCGCCTGATACAGCCCCAGATAAATCTCGTAAGCGGTATCGACGCGCCGCTTTTTGTCCATTGCGAGGGTCAGGTCGATCTTGCTACCATCCGCCCGCTCAATGGTTTTTGCGTTGGCAGACAGTTTTGCCATGGCTGGGCCAAATGGGCGGAAATCGTTGACCATGGTCTGATCGATCAGAATGTTGCGATCAGCGAGGAACAGTACACGTTTTTTGTGCCCGCCCTTCCACAACCGCCAGATGATTTGGAACGCCGTGTAGGTCTTGCCAGTGCCGGTGGCCATGACAAGCAGTACGCGGTTTTGACCCTTGGCTATGGCTTCCATGGCCGCATTGACTGCGTTGACCTGATAATAACGAGGCTGTTTTCCAATACCATCGTCGTAATAATCTTCGAGGACGATCTCCTCGCCCCTGGGTGTCAGACCCTTCCATTTAGCATATCTGCCCCATAGTTCGTCAGGTGACGGGAAGGCATCAAGGCTGAGGTTGGTTTCGACAGCATCGCCCGTGCCAGTGCGATCATGGAAAACGAAGCCATCGCCGTTTGAGGCAAAGACGAATGGTATGTCCAAGGTTTCCGCGTACTCGAGTGCTTGCTGAATGCCTGCCCCGATGCTCTGCCCATTTTCCTTCGCCTCGATGATCGCGAGTGGAATGTTGGGCTTGTAGTAAAGAACATAGTCAGCGCGCTTAGCCTTGCCACGGTGCACCATCTTACCGCGCACTATGATGCGACCCTTGGTAAAGCTAACCTCCTCCCTGATCTGCGTCATTTCATCCCAGCCAGCCTTCTTAAGGGCTGGAGTGATAAATTTTGTGCAGATATCTCGTTCGCTCAGAGGCTTCTTGTTGATCATTGGATCTTGTCCTTCGGTACAATGACTATAGCTTGATCCACATCAAAGCCAGTCTGCGAGGACAAAAATCAGCGAGATGGGGCGAATGTGCAGCTTGCAGCTAGGCGGCACGGCCTAGGCACGGCCTAGGCACGGACCAGTCTCGGGACACCTATGCATTCTTCGATACCCTATGACTTCACCTGCTGTTACGGCCAAGAGCGATGTAGCGCGGACGTTCAAACTTGAAAGGTTGGAGGGGCGGTCAATGAAATTGAACCGGCAGCAAATTCATGAGCAGGCATTACAGGTGTTAGCTGACCATCCCCAGGGTATCCGATGGGTTGACCTGCTGCGCGCGGTCGAAGCGCGGGCGCCTGATACGCCCCACAACAGTGTGCATGGCGGCATTCACAATTTGCTCACAACGCGAACGAGCGACATTGTAAAGGTCGCGCGCGGCACATATCAGCTAGCAAAATATGTGGTGGCCGATAATGCGATTGCAAATGTTCACGAGGCTGAAGTCATTTCTGCTCCCGTCCGGTCAGACACACCAGCGGCTGAAACGCTGACGGAGCAGGACTTCTACCAGAGCTTTGCGGAGTGGCTGGAGGAAAACGATGAGGCCACGGTGGCTTCTGCGCTGGGTGGCAGCAGCCTTGGCGGAAAATGGGGTACTCCGGACGTCATTGGTGTTCTGAAGCCCCGAGCGCAGGATATATTCAAGTTTGAACCGCAGATCGTCACCGCTGAGATCAAAGCGGTTCCTAGCCAGCCGGTTGTGGCGTTTGGCCAAGCAGTTGCTTACCGTTTGTTCTCGCACAAGAGCTATATCGTGATCCCAAATTCTACGAGCAGCGACGATATGAGCCGGCTCAAATCTCTTTGCAGCATTCATGGGGTCGGCCTGGTCACATTTGCGTTGAACAGGGAGCAACCTGACTA
>NZ_JAUCZC010000007.1 GCF_030373265.1 Blastomonas sp. | reverse complement strand
CATTGGCGATGTTCGATGCCAGCATCGACAGCCGCTGCGATCGCAGCTGCAGCGCGGTGCCGTGCATTCCGAAAATCTTGTCTGCCCCCATGGGACCATTCCTCTTAACCAATGGCTGCACCTGCCGTCATAAGCGATAGACAGAATGCGTCGCCCAGATGGTAAGCAATGCCCGTGCCATTTTCCTGAAACACCGGGTTTCCGGGGGTTTCAGGCGGAGGTGTTGCAGATCATGCGGGAGAGGCCAGCGCCGCGCGGCAAGGTTTTGCCGGTCCTGCGGCAAGGTTTTGCCGCCTTGGTCCGCTGGCAACCGGGATTGGAAACAGGACAGATCATGACGATTGCCGCCTTCCTCGACCCGCTGGCGCTGGGCTGTGTCGCCGGTGGCAGCTTCGCCGTCGCGTGGGTGCAGAACGGCACCTCAGCGGCGCTGAGCGGCTTTGGCGCGCTACGCCGCGAGCTGTGGATGAAAACCCAGGACCAGGCCGACGAGGGGCACCGCGCGGTGCTGCGCATCGAACACACGGTCGAAAGCCGCGGCATCAGCTGCGCCGACCGGGTCAAGGCGGGCGGGGCCTTTGTCGCCGCCGCCGCCGATGCCATGGCCAACAACCGCTCGCTCGATGGCTTTCAGGCCGCGATGCTGCGGCTGGGCGCACACCGCCGCGCCCGGCTGACCGCGATGGTGCGCTTCTGGGAGAACGTTGCCGATTGCGCGCCCGCGATGGGGATGCTGGGTACCGTCATCGGCCTGATCCTGCTGTTCGGCAACGTCTCGGACGCAGCATCGATCGGGCGCGCGATGGCGGTCGCCCTGCTCACCACTTTATACGGGTTGGTGCTGTCCAACCTGATCGCCGGGCCGATCGCGCAAAGGCTGGCCCGCATCGCCAGCGAGCAGATCGGCTGGGAGGAGGACGCCGCGCGCCGCCTGATCGAGATCGGCCGCCGCGAATATCCCGACATCACCGCCAGCGGCCTGGTCGTTGCGACCGAAGAGCCGCGTCCGGCCCGCGCGTCCGTCGTTTCGCCCTGATGGTGGCGATGTGATGACCCCCGCGCAGCGCACAACCTTGTCGTTTCTCGACCTTGCCCTGATCATGACCGGGGTGATGGCGATGATCGCCAGCGTCGGTGACCGCCATCCGGCGGTGGCAGAGGCACTTGTCGATAGTTTCGGCACCCCAGGCGCAGCATCGGCGCAACCCACCACTCTTCCGATCGCGCGGCTGTTCGAGCCGCAGGAGGCGCGGCTGACCGGGCAGGGCGTGGCGCAGATCGCCGCTCTCGCTCATAAGGCCAAGGGCGCTCATATCGGCATCCGGGTGCCGGTGGTGGCAGAAAAAGGCGCATCGCGGCTCGACCGTTGGGAGCTTGCCGCTGCGCGCACTGCAGCGATCATGCGGGTGCTTGCCGAGCAGGGGATCGCCGACAGCGCGATGATTCCCGATCTCGCCCAGCCGGGCAGCGGGACCGCCGAACCGCGCGAGGTGACGCTGATGGTACGTCCGATCGGCGTGCAGCCATAGGCCTGTTCTGGCACGGACCTTGCTGTGACTCGACCGACAGTCATCAAAGGACCGCTTATGTTTGTTCCTAAAACCGCGCTTGCCGCCCTGCTTGTGGCCCCGGTCTTCGCCGCATCCTTGCCGGCGAATGCCCAGGCGATGCAGAACCTGGGCGAGATCGACGTGCTGGTCGCCGCCACCATGGGTGCCGAGGTCGGTCAGCCCGGTGGCGCCCGCGCGCTGGTCGACCGCCGTCTCAAGCTCAAGGCGTGCCCGGTCGCGCTCGAAATCACCGGTCCCGATATGGGCGCGGCCGCCGTGCGGTGCCCGACCTTGGGCTGGCGCATCCGCGTGCCGCTGGATCTGACCGCCGAGCCGAGCCAGGCGATGGCACCGCGCGGACCCCAGCAGCGCAGTCTCGCCGGTATCGGAGAGGCAGCGATCAAGCGCGGCGAGCCCATCCTGCTGACCGTCGAAAGGCCGAACTTCTCGCTGTCGCGGGTGATGATCGCCGACAAGGACGGCCGCGTCGGGGAGGTCATCTCGGTGCGCGATGAACCCCGCGGCAAGCCGATCTTCGTGCGCATCGTCGAACCCGGTCGCGCCACGATCCTTGGTAACTGAGACGTTTACCAATGCGGGCAGAACCGCATTAACCTTTTGTCAAAAATTCGCCTTAAGCAAATCAGGCCAGGGCCGTTAAAGGACGTAAGTCATGCTAGAACGAGGTCTTTATTCCATGTCCCGCATAACCGCATATGGCAGTCCGGCGATCGGCGCGACCCGCAAGGGCGGGGCGACCGAGAAGGCCGTGGAAGCTTCGGCGACCACCGCTGCATCGGACAACACCGTCCGCAACGCGCCAGCCACCACCAGCTTTGCCCAGGCCGCAGCCTCGGCTGCGCCGATCGACGAGGGCCGCGTCGCTGCGATCCGCGATGCGCTTGCCAATGGCAGCTATGTCATCGATGCCGAAAAGCTTGCGGCCAAGATGATCGAACTCGACCTCGGCGTAGTCGCAAACTGATGCAGGCCGACCTGCTTGAGCGCTTCGCCGACACGCAAAGCGCGCTGATCGCGGCCCTGGATGCGGGCGATACTGCAGCGATGATCACGCACACGCGCGATCTCGGCGGGATCACCGATGCGCTGCGCAACCAGGGCGTCTTGCGCGCGGACACCAGCACCCGCAGCCAGCTCGACCGGCTGATGAAGTTCAACACCGCCGCCGCCCAGCGGCTGCGCTTCCTGCGCGACCATGTCGATCGCCGCGTCGCGGAGATCCAGGGCAGCGAAGCCGCCGCGACCTATAGCGCGCCTGCGCGCCGCGCCTAAAGTATTGAGATAACAGTGGGGCAGGCCCTCCATCCGGCGACGGATGGGGGGCTTTTTTGTGTGCGCAACCCTCTCCCCTCCCGCCTGCGGGAGGGGTGGCCGCAGGCCGGGGTGGGCCTGAGACTATGTGAATCCTTCTGAGGGTCGTGCTCCCAGCCCACCCCGGACCGGCGAGCCGGACCTGCCCCTCCCGCAAGCGGTAGGGGAGAGAGGTGTTCTGCGACCTCGTCGCTGCCAAGCCACGCCGACCCCCTCAAACTGGCACAGACCTTGCTGATACTCTCTTCAGAAACCTTCTGGAGATGACCTCTTGTCCTCGTATCTTGGCAGTGTCGGCAGCAACGGAGATCGCGTCACCCGCGCGATTGCTGCGTCTGCGCGCCGCACGGGGGTCGATTTCAACTATCTGATGGGCCAGGCGAAGGTCGAAAGCGGGATGAATCCCGATGCCAAGGCGTCGACGTCGTCCGCCACCGGCCTGTATCAGTTCATCGACCAGAGCTGGCTCGGCGTTGTCGACAAGCACGGCTCGAAGCACGGGCTCGACTGGGCAGCCAACGCCATCCAGCGCGACAGCAAGGGCCGCCTGCGGGTCGCCGATCCTGAAACGCGCCATGCGATCCTCGCGCTGCGCAAGAACCCCGAAGTTGCGGCCTTGATGGCGGGGGAGTTCGCCGCCGATAACCGCCAGTATCTCGAAGGCAGCCTCGGTCGCCAGGCCGCCCCGGTGGACCTGTATCTCGCGCATTTCCTGGGCCCCGAAGGCGCCCGCCAGTTCCTGGCATCGCACGATGCCAATCCCGATGCCGCAGCTGCGCCGATGTTCGGCCGCGCGGCACAGGCCAACCGCAACATCTTCTACGACCGCGGTGGCAGTCCGCGCAGCTTTGCGGAGATCCGCAACCGCTTTGCCGACAAGCTGGGCGGAGCGGCAAATGCCGGCGGCAGCCGCTTGCCGCGGCAAGGCAATGACCTGCCGCAGGTCCAGCCTGCCGATTATCTCCGGCTCGCCAATGCGCGCGCCGCACGACCCGATACTGCCGCCCCGCTGGGCGGAAACGAAAACGCGCGGCTGGCTTATATGCTGCTCGCCGCGATGGGAGCCTGACCTCGATGAACCCTGCGCCCTCCAAACTGAGCGGTATCCTGGCCCTGTCTCGCGGTGCGATCCTGCCGCTGACAACGCTGCTGCTGGTGGTGTTCCTGATCCTGCCGGTGCCCGCTCTGGTGCTCGACATCGGGTTCATCTTCAACATCATGATCAGCCTTGCGGTGCTGATGGTGGCCTTGAACGTCACCAAGCCGCTCGATTTCTCCAGCTTCCCCACCGTGCTGCTGTTCGCGACCTTGCTGCGCCTCGGCCTCAACGTCGCCTCGACCCGCGTCGTGCTGGTCAACGGCCATGAGGGCGGCGCGGCGGCGGGCCATGTCATCGAAGCGTTCGGCAGCCTGCTCATCGGCGGTGACTATGTCGTCGGCATTTTCGTGTTCGCCATCCTGATGATCATCAACCTTGTCGTGATCACCAAGGGCGCGGGCCGCGTGTCCGAAGTGTCGGCACGCTTCACCCTTGATGCGATGCCCGGCAAGCAGATGGCGATCGATGCCGATCTCAACGCCGGGCTGATGACGCCCGAGGAAGCCAAGGCCCGCCGGGTCGAGGTTGCCACCGAAGCCGACTTCTATGGTTCGATGGACGGTGCGTCCAAGTTCGTGAAGGGCGATGCGGTCGCCGGCGTGCTCATCCTGGTGGTCAACATCATCGGCGGCATCATTCTGGGGACGGTCAGCCACGACCTGTCGATCGGCGAGGCTGCCTCCAACTACACCATGCTCGCCATCGGCGATGCGCTGGTGGCGCAGGTGCCTGCGCTGTTGCTGTCGATCGCCGCCGCCTCGATCGTCACCCGCGTCAACTCACCGTTCGACCTTCCGGGACAGATCTCGGGACAGTTCGGCATCGCCAAGGCCTGGGTGCCGGTTGCGGGGATCCTCGGCATCATGGGCCTGCTGCCCGGGATGCCGCACATGATCATCCTGCCCGCAGCGGCCATCGCCGGGTTCATCGCGTGGAAGCTGTCGCGTCCCAAGCCGCCGGTGGTCGAGCTGGTCGCTCCCGCTGCGCCCGAAAACCCCAATGCCATCGACTGGCAGGACGTCTCCGATGGCGCGATGCTGGGCATCGATGTCGGCTATGGCCTCGTGCCTCTGGTCGACGAACGTCGCGATGCGCCCTTGATGAAGCGCGTCACCGGCATCCGCAAACAGATCTCCAAGGAACTGGGCTTCGTCATCCCGCTGGTGCGGATCAAGGACGACATGAGCCTGCCCGCCAACCATTACCGCATCACCATCGGCGGCACGATCGTCGCCGAGGACGAGATCTGGCCCGACGATCTGCTCGCGCTCGACAGCGGCGATATCGATACGCCGATTGCGGGCCGCACGTGCAAGGACCCGACCTTCGGGATGGACGCGGTGTGGATCTCGGCCGATATGCGCGCCGAGGCGATCGTCGCGGGCTATACCGTGGTCGATGCCGCCACCGTGATGGCAACCCATCTCAACCAGATGGTCCGCCTCAACGCCGCGCAGCTGTTCGGCATGGACGAGACCAAGAAGCTGCTCGAAACGCTCAAGGAAAGCTCGCCCGAGCTGGTCGACGGGCTCACCCCGCAGCCGCTGTCGCTGTTCACGATCTCCGCCGTGTGCCGCGAACTGCTGCGCGAGGGTGTTCCGTTGCGCGATTTCCGGCGCATCTGCTCGGCCATGGTCGAAGCCGCGGGCGAAGGCACCACCGTGCCGCAGATCGTCGAAGGCGTCCGCCAGCGGATCGGATCGATCATCATCCAGTCGCTGGTGCCGGTGAACCTGCCGCTGCCGGTGGTCACGCTCGATGCCGAGCTCGAGACGCTGCTCGCGCAGTCGCTGCGCGTCGCGGGCGATGCCGCCTTCCCGATCGAGCCGGGCCTTGCCCAGCGCATCCTCGGCGCGATCGAACAGGCCGCACGCCCCTTGATGATGGAACAGCGCAATTATGCGCTGGTCACCTCGCCGCTGGCGCGCAAGCCGCTCGCCGACCTGTTGCGCCCGCGCTTCCCCGATACGCCGGTGCTCTCGTTCCGCGAGCTGCCCGACGACAAGCCGGTCGAGGTGGTCGCCACCGTCGGCGGTCAGCCGCAGCAGCGCGCGCCGCAGGCCGAACACTCCTTCTCGCGCGGCTGAAACCGAAGCCGCAGCCCGACATTCTCATGAAGCTGGACACATAATATGCAGCACCTTCCCATCGAGACGATTACCTATGGCCGCAAGCCGGCAGCGATCGCGCCGGGCAAGCTGATCGAGGCGCATCTGCCTCTGGTCCGCAAGCTGGCCTGGCATGTCCGCGGCATGGCGCCCGGCGTCATCGAGATCGAGGACCTGATCCAGATCGGCATGGTCGCCCTGGTCGAGGCCGCCAATCATTACGAGGATCGCGGCCATGGCTTTGCGACCTATGCCAGCATGCGCATCCGCGGGGCGCTGATCGATCATCTGCGATCGAACAGCAACATGTGCCGCTCGGCCATGGATTTCCGCAAGAAATTGCGCCGCGCGCAGGAGCAACTGGTCCGCCAGCTTGGTCGCAACCCGACCGAAAGCGAAGTGGCCACGGCGCTGGGCATGGACGCTGCGGAATATCGCATGCGCTCGGACGCTGCGCAGGACGTGCGATTTGAATCGATGGACGAGGTCTATTCCGAACATTCGATGTGGTTTGCCGATCACGAGGACTCCGCCGAGACCCGGATGGAGGCGGACAACCTCAAGCAACTGCTCAACGCCAGCATCGAAACCCTGAAGGATCGCGAGAAGCTGATCCTGCAACTGCATTATATCGAGGAAATGAACCTCGACGAGATCGGCCTGATCCTCGGCATCACCGCCGCACGGGTCTGCCAGATCAAGAAGGCCGCGCTGGAAAAGCTGCGCAAACGGCTGGCGAGCACCCGGTAAATAATCCTCCCCTGCAAGGGGAGGGGGACCGCGAAGCGGTGGAGGGGTGTCACCTCCCGCAGACGTGGACACCCCTCCGTCAGTCCTTTGGACTGCCACCTCCCCTTGCAGGGGAGGATTTTAGATACCTCCGCCCCAAACACGAAAAACCCCCTTCCCGTTGGACGGGGAAGAGGGTTGTTCGGAATTCGAAAGGCTCCGGTCGTTGAGTTGTCGTAAAATAACCGGTGCTGAGCCTATACGGTTGAGGTCGCTACTTGTTCCCGATCGATTAACGGATCAGGCTCAAAACGCCCTGCTGGCTCTGGTTCGCCTGGGCCAGCATCGCGGTCGATGCTTGGCTCAGGATCTGCGCCTTGGCGAGCTGGGTCGATTCTTCCGAGAAGTTGGCGTCCTGGATGCGCGAACGCGCTTCCGAGAGGTTGGTCGCACGGTTGACGAGGCTGGAAACGGTCGCCTGCAGACGGTTCTGGCCGGCACCGAGCGCTGCTTGTGCCGTGGTCAGCGTATCGAGAGCGTTGTCGAGCGCGGTCAGCGCGGTGCGTGCGGTGCCGGCGTCGGTCGAAATGTCAATCCCGTCGGTGCCATCGAACAGTCCCAACGTTGTTGCAGTTACGTCTGTCAGGGTAATATCGATGGTATCCGTGGCGTTGGTACCGGTCTGGATGCTAACCGTGGTGTCGGCGCTCAGCAGATCGACACCATTGAAATCCGTCTTGGTTCCGATCTCTTCGATTTGGAGAGCCAGAGCATTAACTTCTTCCTGCAGGTTGAGGCGGTCTTCCGGGCTCAGCGTGCCTGTAGCCGACTGCACTGCCAGTTCACGCATACGCTGCACCATGTTGGTGATTTCGTTCATGCCGCCTTCTGCGGTCTGCGCCAGCGAAATGCCGTCGTTCGCATTGCGCACAGCCTGGTTCAGGCCGCGGATCTGCGAGGTCATGCGAGTGGCAATCGAGTTGCCGGCGGCATCGTCTGCAGCCGAGTTGATGCGCTTGCCGGTCGAGAGGCGGTCGATTGCCTTCGACAGGCTATTCTGTGCACTGGTCGAGGCATAGGATGCACGCATTGCCGCGACGTTGGTTCCGATAACAGTCATCTGTTGTTCCTTTCAGTTCTTGAACGGGGCGGCTCGGTCCCACCAAAGCGGCCTCGAAAGCGTTAACGGTGCAGGGCAGGACAGCTTAAGAAAAAAATCGACAGCTTGGTTTTTGCCGGCGCGGAAAGGAAAGCACGGGGGCGTCAATCCACCGTCAGGTCCGTGCCAGGCGTCAAAAATCCGTCACCGGTTCCTTGACTGCTCGCGTCAATAAAATGACGCCTGCGGGTAATGCCTTATATACAGGCGGCCCAGAGGCACGCTTTCCCGCCATTGTGAGTGTTTGGCACAGGCCTTGCTAGAATAGGCCTTGCGGGGCCTCTCTTTAACGGCAGACCCCGCGATCCATTAAGTCGGGGGACTGAAAAATGATCGAATGCACACTCAGCGAGGCCGTTCGTACGAACCTGCCCATGCTGGACAGCTGGCTCAAGTCGGCCTGGATCAACCCGGTTGCGCAGGCCGCAACCGCCGGAACGGTCAAGGTGATGATGGCGCAGGAAATCGCCTCGGCCAGCCATCGTGACATTCTTGTCGACCTGCGCGACGGCGCACCGCAACTGGTGCGCGCTGCCAACGGTCTTCCCGCCCGCATCGCTTTCGGCTTTGACGACATGCCGCTCGGCCTCGCGCTGATCGCCGAGCTGCTCCGTGCTGGCCGTGGCCCCGCCGTCGGCGAACCCGCCATGGCCAAGTTGATGGGCTATGCCGCACGCATCGCGCGCAGCGAGGCTGCCGTGCTGATCCAGGGCGAAACCGGCACCGGCAAGGAAGGCATGGCCCGTCTGGTGCATGACCAGAGCCCCCGCGCAAAAGGTCCCTTCATCGCGGTCAACTGCGCCGCACTTCCCGAAACCATGGTGGAAGCCATCCTGTTCGGCCACAAGAAGGGTGCCTTCACCGGCGCCTCTGCTGATGGCGAAGGCCTGTTCCGCGCTGCCGATGGCGGCACCCTGTTCCTCGACGAGATCACCGAACTTCCGCTGGCGCTGCAGGCCAAGTTGCTGCGCGCGCTGCAGGAGGGCGAGGTTCTGCCCGTCGGCGAAACCCGCTCGGTCAAGGTCGATGTCCGCATCGTCACCGCCGCCAACCGCGATGCTGCCGATCTGGTAGCCGCGGGCGAGTTCCGCGAAGACCTTTACTGGCGCCTCAACGTGATGCCGATCGCGCTGCCCCGACTTGCCGATCGCCGTCAGGATGTCCGTGCCATTGCCGCTGCGATGCTGCTGCGCATGCAGAGCGACGGCAGTGACTTCGCCTGGCTGAGCGCAGAAGCGCTGGAAACCCTGCAGGCGCACAGCTGGCCGGGCAATGCCCGCGAGCTGGGCAACGTGCTGCAGCGCGCCCTGGTGCTGCGCGACGGCGATGCGATCGAAGCCGAAGACCTCGGGCTTGCGCCTGTCCGTCTGTTTACCGCGCCCGCGGCTGCCCCCGCCATGTCCGGCCCCCGTGCCGACCCCGTGCCCGCCGCTGGCACGGTCCGCATGATGCGCGCCGGAGATCTGCACAGCCTGTCGCGCGCTGTCGAGCATGATGCGATCCAGCAGGCGCTCGACGAAAATGGCGGCAACCGCCGCGAAACCGCCCGGATGCTGGGCATCTCGGAACGCACGCTGCGCTATCGTCTCGCCAATATGCGCGAACTGGCCGCAGCAGCGTGACCGGGCCGAGAGGAGCTAAGCCATGAGCAACATCAGCAGCACCATAATGGCGGCGCGCAACGCGATCCTCCAGCAGAACAGCGCGCTGCAGCAGCTGTCCAAGAAATCGCCGATGCTCGGCACCGAAGCGACCGAGACCAAGCCCGACGGCTTTGCAGGCACGCTCAAGACCGCGCTCGACCAGGTCAATCAGGTGCAGCACGCATCCTCGAATGCCGCGACATCCTATGAAATGGGCCAGACCACCGACATCGCGGCGGTGATGATGGCCAAGCAGAAGGCGTCGATCGGTTTCGAAGCGACACTTCAGGTCCGTAACAAATTGCTGTCCGCCTACCAGGACATCATGAACATGCCGGTATAATCCATGTCAGAGATTACCATCAGCCCCAATCCATCCGACGGTGGCGCGTACAACCCTGCACCTGCGATCGTCGCGGGGACAGGCGGCGCGGGCGCCTCGTCGCGCATCCTGGGTGGCACCGCCATTCCGGCGCAGGTCCGCAACTTCGTCAGCCAGCCGGCGGTCGCCAAGGCGATGCCGCTGATCGGCTTCATCGGCGTCGTCATGCTGGCGATCCTGGCCTGGGCGGCGCTGCGTGAGCCGCCCCAGCGCGATCTGTTCCGCGGGCTTCCCGACAGCGACAAGGCTGCCGTCATCGCCGCGCTCGACGGCTCGACCATCCCGTACAGTTTCGAGGACAAGTCGGGCACGATCATGGTGTCGGAAGATGATTATCATAAAGCAAAGATCGCACTCGCGGCGCAGGGTCTGCCCAAGAGCTCGCCCAGCGGCGACGAGTTGATCTCGTCGATGCCGATGGGCGCAAGCCGCGCGGTCGAGAACGAAAAGCTGCGTGCTGCGCGCGAGCTGGACCTGGCCCGCAGCATCGAGGCGATGGACTCGGTCGTGTCGGCGCGCGTCCATCTTGCGGTCGAGCCGCCGAGCATCTTCATCCGCGATCGCAACGAACCCGCCGCGTCGGTGGTGCTGCATCTGGTCGACTCCGGGCGTCTGCCTGAATCGCAGGTCCAGGCGATCGTCCATCTGGTGGCAAGCTCCGTCCCCGGTCTGTCGGCCGAGAACATCTCGCTGGTCGACCAGAACGGCCGGCTGCTGTCGAGCAACTCCAAGAGCAGCGCGATGGACCAGGCCGAGCGTCAGATTGAGGTCAAGGAGACGATCGAGGAGCGCTATCGCCGTCAGCTCACCGCCTTGCTGACCCCGATGCTGGGTGCGGGCAATTTCGTTGCCGAAGTCTCGACCGAAGTGAACTTCGCCGAACGCCAGGCAACAACCGAAAGCTTCCCTGCCGACGAGGCGCGGGTGCGCAGCGAACAGACCGTCACCTCCACCGAAGCCCTGCCGGCGCCTGCCGGCGGCATTCCCGGCGCGCTGGCCAACCAGCCGCCCGCCGACCCCAATGTCGCGACCGAACCCGGCGCGGAGCTGGCAGGTGCCGAGGGCGCTGCCCCCGGCCAGACCACGACGCGCAACGAACAGGTCAACCGCAACTTCGAACTCGGCCGTCAGGTCGCCGTGACCCGCGAGCCCTCGGGCAAGGTCACGCGCATCTCGGTCGCCGTCGCGGTCAAGAACCTCGCTGGTGGCAAGGAACGCAGCGCGCAGGAAATCGCCGCGATCGAGGCTCTGGTAAAGGGTGCGATCGGCTTCGATGTCGCCCGCGGTGACCAGGTTGCCATCTCGTCGCGCAACTTCGAGCCGGTGACCACGCTGGAAGAGCCGTTCTATGAAACCAGCTGGTTCAACATGCTGGTGCGCAACATCTCGGCGCTGCTCGTGGCACTCGCGCTGATCTTCGGCATCGGTCGCCCGCTGCTCAAGCGCTACACCAAGCAGAAGGCAGAGGACAAGGAAGCCGCGCTGGCCGCCGCCGCTGCGGTGGAAGGGCCGACCGGCCTGCTCGTCCAGGCGCTGGCCCGCGATGGCGCCGACCCGCGCGCCGTAGGGCGCTCGGCCCCGGACAACGAGCCGGTGACCCTCGACATGATCAATGCCGCCTCCAGCTATCAGGAACGCGCGCTGCTGATCCAGAACTTCGTCAGGCAGAACCCCGATCACGCCACTTTGGTGGTGCGTGATCTGCTGAAGGGCAATGCCGATGCCGCCAAGGAGCCGGTCGATGCCTGATGCCCTGGACGCCGTGGTCGAAGACGGCATCGCCCCTGCTGGCCGTCGCCCGATCCCGAACGAGCACGCCGCTGCCATCCTGATGCTGCTGTTTGCCGAAGAACAGGCCGCCGAGATCCTCACCCGGCTCGAGCCCGAGGAAGTGCGCCAGATCAGCGAGATCATGTATTCGGTGGCCGATGTCGGCGCCGAGGAGATCAACGAGGTGCTCGACCTGTTCATCGACAAGGCGCGCAACCGCACGACCCTGGGCTACAAGGCCGACGAGCAGATCGAGGGCATGCTCAAGCGCGCACTGGGTGACCGCCGCGCCGAAACCATGCTGACCCGCGTCGCGCCCAAGAAGTCCGGCAACGGGCTCGAGGCGCTCAAATGGATGGACGCGGTGGAAATCGCGCTGCTGGTCGAGCATGAACACCCGCAGATCGCTGCCGTGGTGCTGTCGTATCTGAAGCCCGAGGTTGCCGCCAATGTGCTGCAATTGCTTCCGGCGGATGTGCAGGAGGACGTGGTGTTCCGGCTCGCCACGCTGGGTCCGGTCAGTGCAGAAGCGCTGGAAACCATCGATGCCCTGCTCGCCAGCCAGGGCGCCAGCCAGCGCAACGGCGGATCGAGCTCGTCGGGCGGAACGTCCGATGCGGCCGCGATCATGAACATCATCAACAAGCGCGAAAGCGCGCGGATCATCCGCGCGGTGACCAAGCGCGACAAGGACATCGCGCGCAAGATCGAGGACGAGATGTTCGTCTTTGCCGATCTGCTGCGGCTCGACCCCAAGGATCTGGGCGCGCTGGTGCGGTCGATCGAGGCGGAAGTGCTGGTCCCCGCGCTCAAGGGTGCCGACGACAAATTGCGCGACAAGATGTTCGGCTGCATGTCCAGCCGCGCTGCGCAGTCGATCGCCGACGACATCGCCGACCGTGGCCCCATGCCGCTGTCCGAGGTGCTCGAGGCGCAGAAGGCGATCGTCCAGGCCGCCAAGCGGATGGCCGATGCGGGCGAGATCGTGATCGGCGGCGGCGGCGACGAATATGTCTGACCGCCCGATCACCATCGCGCCGGATGGCGCCGCGGAGTTCCTGCCGGTGTGGAACATGCAGGCGCCGCCTGCGGTGTTCCGTCCCTCGGCGTTGTTCACCGCGATGGCAGGCTTTGCCAGCGCCGATACGCAACCGCCGATCATCGACTTTGACGAAGAAGACGATCTCGAGGACGAGCCCGTGATCGACGCCGGCCCGTCGCCCGAGGAACTGCTGGTCCAGGCCTATGACCAGGGGGTTGCCGATGGCATCGCCCAGGCCACCACCGAACTGCAGTCGAGCGATGCCGCGACTCAGGCGCTGGCGCAAGCGATCACCGCGTTGCGCCCGCAGCTCTCGCAAGGGCTGTGCGCCATGCTGCTCCACGCCATGAAGCAGATGCTCGAACGCTCATCCGGCTTTGCCGAGCCCGACGCCGTGGTGCTGGAAAAGCACTGCCAGTCGCTGGCGATGCTGGTCACCCGCGACATGCGCGGCAGCGCGCTGCATCTGCACCCGGACGACATGAAGCTGCTCGGCAACGCCGAATGCGGCCTGGTGCTCACCCCTGATCCGACAATCCGGCGCGGTACGGTTTCGCTTAACCATGCCGATGGGTGGATTGAGCAAGGAACACAGCCGATGCTCGATGCACTGCAAGGTCTGATCGATGATCTGGAGGGGGACCAATGATCGCCGCACAGGAAGACGCCGTCCGCCAGTTCACCGACAAGGTGGCGGCTCTGGGAGCAGGGCCGCGCCGCGTCGGGCGTCTGGTCGCGCACGAAGGCGGTATGCTCGAAGTCACCGGCTTCGATTATCCGATCGGCTATGGCGGATCGGTCCGCGCCGCCGATGGCCGCCGCATCCGCGCCGAGATCGCCGGCTTTCGCGGATCGCGCGCGATGATGGTTCCGCTGGAAAGCGATGCCGCACTGCGCAGCGGCGCGCGGGTCGAACCCGACGCCCAGGCCAACATGGCTGTGGTCGGCGAGGCGCTGCTCGGCCGCGTGATCGGGCCGATGGGCGAGCCGCTCGATGGCCTCGGCCCGGTGATCGCGCACGACCGCTGGCCGCTCGCGGGCAAGCGCGAGAACGTGCTCAACCGCGGCCGCGTGACAAAAACCATCGACCTGGGCGTGCGCGCAATCAACGCCTTGCTCACCGCAGGCCATGGCCAGCGCATCGCGATCGCGGCAGGCTCGGGCGTCGGCAAATCGGTGCTGATCGGCCAGATCATCGGCTTTGCCGAGGCGGACATCATCGTCGTCGGGCTGATCGGCGAACGCGGCCGCGAGGTCAGCGATTTCGTCGAGACCAAAATGTCGGGCCCGATGAAGTCGCGCACCGTGACCGTCGCGGTGCCTGCCGATCACAGCCCGATCCTGCGGCTGCGCGCGGCCTATCGTGCCACCGCGATCGCCGAATATTTCCGCAAGCAGGGCAAGAAGGTGCTGCTGATCATCGACAGCCTCACCCGCATCGCGCACGCGCAGCGCGAAATCGGGCTGGCGCTGGGCGAACCGCCGACGATGAAGGGCTATCCGCCCTCGGCACTCGCCTTGATCCCCAAATTGGTCGAACGCGCCGGCAACGACCGCGAGAGCGGCGGATCGATTACCGCGCTTTACACCGTGCTTGCCGATGGCGACGATCTGGATGATCCGATCGTCGATGGCGCACGCGCGATCGTCGACGGGCACATCATCCTGTCGCGGTCGATGGCCGAGCAGGGCATCTTCCCCGCAATCGACATCGGCAAATCGCTGAGCCGTGTCGCCACCGACATCATCTCCGACGAGCACCGCCGGGCGATGGCGAATTTCCGCCGGATCTGGTCGGCCTATGAAGAAAACCGCGATCTGCTGCTGATGGGCGCATATCGCGAAGGCACCGATGCCAATATCGACGAGGCGGTGGCGCGCAGGCCCGATCTGCTCGACTTCATCCGCCAGGAACCGCAGGACCGGGTCGATCTCGACGCCAGTGTGGCTGATCTGCTGCAGGGCTTTGGCGCATGAGCCTCAAGCCCAAATCCTGGCGCCGGGTCCACGCGGTGCGCGATGCGCAGGTCAAGCTCGCGATCGGCGCGGCCACGACCGCGATGCGCAATGAGGCGACCCTGATGAACAACGCCGAGCGGCTCAAGAAGCTGCGCGATGGTGCGTTCGAGGCGGGGCACTGCGGAAATGGCGCGGCGCTGCACGCGCAGCTCGAGCTGGCACAGCGGCTGATCCGGGCGGATGGCGAAATCAACGCCGCGCTGTTGCGCGCGCGGCAGCATCTTGCCCAGGTCGAGCGGCAACGCACTGCCGCCTATATCGACCGCGAAACCACATCGAAGCTGCTCGACCGGGCGATCGCCCATGCCGACGATACCGCCGACCGCAAGGCCGCGAGGCTGCCGATCCGGCGCAGACTCAAGAAGGAGGGGGAAGAATGAGCCAGGACATGATGCAGGCGCTGTCGGGATCTTCGCTGATGTCGCTTTCAGTTGGCACGCTTCCTGCTGTGAAGTCGGGCATGATGCTTGATGCCAACCCCTTTGCCAGTCAACTGGCGCTGATGACCGGAGCCGATGGCTCGCTGGCCGGTGCCAGTGGCTATGCGCCGGGCCTGGGCGACGGCAATTTTGCAGCCACGCTCGCCGGACAAAGCGCAACCGACGCAGCATCGGATGCCGCTGCGGCGCCCGTTCCCGCAGACATCCTGGCATTGCCCGAAGATGCCAGCCCCAGCCAGATCCTCGAGGCGGTTCTCAAGGGCACCATCACCCCGGGGGCCACCAAGGCTGGCCCGGCGGATATGGAAGCCTTCGTGCCCCAGGCCTTGCCCGAAGCCGTCGACGCAGACGCGCTGATGGGTGACGTTGACTCAGACGCCGAACGCCCTGCCGCAAAGCCGGGCACGGCTGTCGCCTCTGCCGCTGACGCCGTTCCGCTGGCGGCGCCCTTCATCCCGCCTGCCACCCCCGCGCCGATCCGCCCCGAAGCGATCGCGCCGGAAACCGGCAGCGCGCGGACCGCGATCAGTGCGCAACCCTCGGTCACCGGCGCAGCCGGACCGGATATGGCGGCGGGTGACGCAGCCCCTGCAGGCGAAGACGTCCAGTCCACTCGCTCGGCGGCTGCCAGCGAGATCGTCCAGGCCACGCAGATTCAGGCGTCCGGCCAGGTTTCGGTGCCGTCTGTGCGCGGGACAGCCTCTGCCCAGCGCGCGATCGAGGCCGCAACGCGGTCCGCGCGCCCGGACCAGGCGCCCGCCGCAGTGTCCGATGTGGACGAGACTTCCGCTCAGTCGGTTGGATCGATCCGTCGGTCGACGGCCCTGGGCACCGGGTCGCAAGCTGTTCCCCCGTCCTGGGCTGCCGCGCTGAATGCGGTCGTGCCGCCGGCGACCGGAGAGAGCCTGCAGGAACTCGCCGCACCGCTGCCGACCGGCCCCGCCGAGGCAGCACCGCTCGAAACGCTGATGTTCGACGCCGACTTCATCGGCTCGGTGGAAACGCAGATCGCACGGGTGATCGGCGGCAGCCAGATGGTGCGGATGCAGATCAGCCCCGAGCATCTCGGCCGGATCGATATCGAGATGCTGGCAGGGCCCGAACGTGACCA
Source organism: Blastomonas sp. (assembly GCF_030373265.1). Taxonomy (GTDB): domain Bacteria; phylum Pseudomonadota; class Alphaproteobacteria; order Sphingomonadales; family Sphingomonadaceae; genus Blastomonas. The sequence goes on along the minus strand of NZ_JAUCZC010000007.1, from coordinate 139,693 downwards.
CGTCCGCATCACGACAGAGCATGACGCCGTGCGCGATACCTTGGTCCAGTCGCAGGTCCGGCTCGAGCAGGATCTGCGCAACACCAGCCAGCGAACCGCCGATGTCACGGTGGAACTGCGCCAGCAGTCTCCCGGAACCCAGGGTGGATCGGCGCAGCAGCAGCGTGGCCAGGCCGGCCAAGACGCCGGGTCAGCCCGCGACGCGATGGCACGGCAGACCGCGGCGGATGCCCCGACAGACTCCACTCCCGCCCAACGCCGCCTGCGCGGCAATGTGCGCTACGCTTAACCTCTTGAACACATGACATTCTCTTAAGGATCGACAGATGGCTGAAACCGAAAAGGAACCGAAGAAGAAGGGCGGCATGGTCAAAAAGCTGCTCATTCCGCTCCTTGCCGTCACGGTACTTGGTGGCGGTGGTGCGGCGGCGGGCTTCTTCGCTGCCGGCATGATTGGCGGCGGCGAGCATGAAGACCCCAACGCGCCCAAGGTGGTCCTGAAGGACGGAACGACCGTGTCCGCCAAGGCTGCGGGCCTCAAGAACCCGGGATCGGCGACGCAGCTCGATGCCAAGTTCAAGGTCACCTATTTCCCGATCGAGGAGCCGTTCACCGCCAATCTGCGCGGCGACACCGGTTTTGCTCAGATGTCGCTCGCGGTCTCGACCTATTTCGACGAGAAGATCACCGCAGCGATGACCGAGCACAACATTGCCGTGCGCTCGGCGGTGCTGATGACGATCAGCGAGTTCGACGCGATGCAGCTCGAATCGCTCGAAGGCAAGGAAGCGCTCAAGGGCAAGATCAAGGACGTCGTCAACGCCACGCTGACCGAAAAGACCGGTTTTGGCGGCATCGAGGACGTCTATTTCACCAGCATCGTGGTCCAGTGAGACACACTTCGATGACACGGGGCGACAGCATTTCATGAGCAAGGCCAAAACCACCGCACCCAAGGCTGCCGAAGCGCCCGGCGAGACGGCTGCCCCCGTGGCGGAACGTCGTCCGGCCGAGCACAGCTTCGCTCGGGCTGATGCCGACCAGAAGACGGTCGTGCCGGTGCTGCGCCGCGTGGGCCGCATTCTGTGCGTCGGCCTGCGCACCGCGCTGGAGCCGATTGCCGGGGTCAAGCTGCGCATCGACGCGCCCGATCCGGAGTTCACCCAGTTCGACGGCTGGTGCGACCGCCAGCCCGAGCTGGTCAGCATCACCCAGTTTCAGCTCAGCCCGATGAAGGGTCGCGTGCTGCTGCGGATGGAGCCGGCGATGGTATCGGCAATGCTCGATGCCTTTTTCGGCGGCGCGCCGCGCGACAGCGCGACGGCCAAGAAGGAGTTCACCCAGACCGACATCCGCCTGATCGGCCGCATGGCCAAGGCGATCGGAGAGCAGATCGGCGGGGCGTGGAACGAGGTCGGCAGCTTTGCCTGCCACGCCGCGGGGCATTCGAGCAGCGTCGACGGAGCGCGGATCGCGGCGCCTGCGGCGCGCATGGTGATCCAGCGCTTCCGCCTGACGCTGCCCGGCAACAGCCGCTATGAAATCGAGATGGTCTATCCGCTCGACGGCCTGCAGGGCGCCGACCAGTGCCTGACGCCCGCAGGCTTTGCCGAGGAGCGTGGACCCGACCCCGCCTGGCGCGAGCATATGGGCACCGTGCTGGCCGATGTCAGCCTGCCCGCCCGGTCGGTGCTGGCGCGCCCGGTGCTGACGCTGCCGCAGCTGGCGGATCTCAAGCCCGGCGACATCATTCCCATTCCACCGGCGCGCAACCTGCCGCTGATCATCGGTGACCGCGTGTTCGCGCGTGGCAGCTTGGGTGAACAGAACGGCCTGGCTGCGTTCCGCATCGAAACCATTGAAAGAGGATAAGAGATCCATGAGCGACATGACCGAAGCCCCGATGCTGGGCGGCCCTGCCGATGCTCTCGACCTGGGCGGCAACGGATTGCATGAGGCGGCAAATCATTACCGCTTTCTTGCCGATATCCCGGTGCGGCTGTCGGTCGAGGTGGGCAGCGTATCGCTGCGCCTCGCCGAAATCATGGAGCTTGCCGAAGGTTCGGTGGTCGAACTCGACCGCCAGGCCAATGAGCTGCTCGACATCAACGTAAATGGCACGCTGGTTGCAAGAGGGGAAGTTGTCACTGTCGACGGCCGGTTCGGAATCCGGGTCGCCGAGGTGGTGACAAAGAACGTCGGCCAGGCACGGGTCGAACGGCGAGTCTGACGGGGTCCGCATTGTCCCCGCCAAGCCCGCCGCAAACCCGGCGGCGCGGCGGAGGACAAGAAGCGGACCTGCATGACCTACTACATCATCAAACTCGTCATCATGCTGCCGATCATGGCCGGCATGATCTATGGCAGCCTGTGGCTGTACAAGAAGTATCAGCCCGGCATGATGGCCCGGCTCGATATGGCAGGCCCCCAGCGCGACCTCAAGATCGTCGAGACGGTCAGCCTGGGCGTGTCGGGCAAGCTCGCGGTGGTCGAGTTCGCGGGACAAAGAATTCTGGTTTCGGTGACGCGCGCGCGGATCGATACGATCGCCCGTGCCGATGCTGAAAGCGGTCCGGCCAGCGTACCAAACCCCCCGGCGACGCTGGCCGGATCAGAACGCGACCTGCTCGCGGCGTTCCAGGGACGCCGGGCATGATTCTCGCCAACGCTCAAGGCCGCGACCGCCGCCGCGCAGGCTCCGGCCTGCTGCGCTGGTGGATCGCCGCGATCCTCCTCGCGATCCTCGCCATCTTTCTCGCCAGCCCCGCTTTTGCCCAGGCCACCGGCCCGGTCGCGGTCCCCGGCGCGTCCGAGGCGCTGGGCCGCGCGCTTGACGACGTCGCAGGCGACGGCAAGCCGCTGACCCTCAGCCTGCAGATCCTTGTCCTGATGGGTCTGCTCACCATTCTGCCCTCGATGCTGCTGATGATGACCAGCTTCACGCGGATCATCATCGTGCTGTCGATCCTGCGCCAGGCTTTGGGGCTGCAGCAGACCCCGCCCAACCAGGTGCTGATCGGGCTGTCGCTGTTCCTCTCGATGTTCGTGATGGCGCCGACCTTTACCGAGATCAATTCGCGCGCCGTCGCGCCTTATGCCGCCGACACCATCGAACTGGAAACCGCGATCGAGATTTCGGGCCGCGAATTCCACAAGTTCATGATCAAGCAGACGCGTCAGACCGACCTCAAATTGTTCATGGACCTCGCCAAGGAAAAGTCGTTCGAGCGGCCGCAGGACATTCCCTTCTCGATCCTGCTGCCCGCGTTCGTGACCAGCGAGCTCAAGACCGCGTTCCAGATCGGCTTCATGATCTTCCTGCCCTTCCTGGTGATCGACCTCGTCGTCGCCTCGACGCTGATGGCTCTGGGCATGATGATGCTGTCGCCGACGATCATCTCGATGCCGTTCAAGCTCTTGCTGTTCGTGCTGGTCGATGGCTGGGCGCTGACCATGGGGTCGCTTGCCGGCTCGTTCGTGACGTGACCATGATGACCGCCCGCCCGCACACTCCCGATTTTGCCTGGACCGGATTCTGACATGGAACAGACCGACTATTTCATCGGCCTCGCGCAGCAGACCTTGTGGATCACCGCGCTCGCCTCTGCCCCGCTGCTGATCCCGGCGCTGCTGGTCGGCGTGCTGCTCGGCATGGTGCAGGCGGCGACCTCGATCAACGAGGCGACCTTGAGCTTCGTGCCCAAGCTGGTCGTGCTCGCGATCATCCTCGCGCTGTTCGGCGGATCGATCCTCTATCTGATCGCCGACTTCACCGTCGAGATCTTCAGCCGCATCCCGGATCTTCTGTTGTGATCGCACCGGGCTTTGCCTCTGTCGAAGCGCAATTGTGGATCTGGATCATGGCGATGATCCGGCCCGGTGCCGCGCTGATGGTGGCGCCCGTGTTCGGTGCGACCGCCGTTCCGCTGCAGGTGCGCATCATCCTGTCGGCGATGATCGGCATCGCCGCGGCCAATTCGGTACCCATCAACCTGCCGGAGAGCACGCTGGTCAGCTACACCGGCTTTGTCTTCATTCTGGGCGAGGTGATCTGCGGCGCGGCGATCGGCTTTGCGTTGCAGATCGGCTATTCGGCCGCGTTCGTCGCGGGCGAGGCGATCAGCAACACCATGGGTCTGGGCTTTGCCTCGATGAGCGACCCGCAGAGCGGTGCCTCGAGCCCGGTGATCGGCAGCTTCCTGTCGATCATCGCGGTGCTGCTGCTGCTGGCGATGGACGGTCATCTGATGCTGATCGCGATCATCGTGCACAGCTATGAGACACTGCCGCCGGGCGATGCCTTTCTGTCGCCGCGGGTCATCTTCAACCTGGTCGAGTTCGGTGGCACATTGTTCTCGATGGGGCTGCTCATCGCGCTGCCGGTCGGCGCTGCGCTGATCATCGTGCAGCTGGTGATGGCGATGCTCGCCCGCTCCGCGCCGCAGCTCAACCTGTTCTCGGTCGGCATTCCGGTTGCGGTGCTCGCGGGCATCGTCCTGCTGGCGATCGCGGCCCCCGTGCTCGCCGATGGCATGATGCGCGCCATCGAAATGGGTCTCGAGCAATCCGAAGTGATGGCAGGGGAGGGCTGAAGCTATGGCAGACCAGCCTCCCGGCGGCGGTGAAAAGACCGAAGCACCGACCGAAAAGCGCCTTCGCGATTCGGCGGAAAAGGGCGACGTTCTCCAGTCCAAGGAGCTCGGCACCGCGATGATCGTCATCGGCGGCACGCTGGCATTCGTGCTGTTCGGCGATGTCATGGTCTCGGCGATCGCAGCGATGCTGCGCGCCGGGCTGGTGTTCGACCTGCACGATGCGACCGACTTCAATGTCGGCCAGCGCACCTTCACGCTGCTCGCGCCGCTGATGCTGCCGTTTGGCGGGCTGTTCCTCTTCCTGATGCTCGCGGCGGTGGCAACGCCTGCCTCCTTGGGGTCGCTCGGCTTTCGCTGGAGCGCACTGCAGCCCAAGGCGAGCAAGCTCAATCCGATGGCGGGTTTCAAGCGCATGTTCGGGATGCACGGCCTGATCGAACTGGGCAAATCCATGGCCAAGGTCGCGTTGATGGGCACGGTCGGCGTGGTGATGATCATGTCGATGCTGCCGCAGATGGCGGAGCTGGGCCATGGTGATGTGCGCGCCGGGATCGGCGCGTTCGGCGAGCTGTTCGGGATCACATTGATGGCGATGGCGGGCTGTCTGGGTCTAATCGCGATGATCGACGTTCCGGCGCAATGGTTCCAGCGCAACCAGAAGCTCAAGATGACCAAGCAGGAGGTCAAGGACGAGCACAAGGAAACCGAAGGCTCGCCCGAACTCAAGCAGGCGGTGCGGCGGCGGCAGTTCGAGATGCTCAACGGGTCGACCCGCAAGGCGGTCGAGGAGGCCACCGTGATCCTGGTCAACCCGACCCATTTTGCGATCGCCTTGCGCTATGACCGGCTGCGCGATGCAGCCCCTGTCGTGCTGGCGCGCGGGCGCGGTGCGATCGCCCAGGCGATGCGCGAAATGGCGATGGAAAAGGGCGTGACCATCCTGCGCTATCCCGAACTCACCCGCGCGATCTATTTCACCTCGCGCCCCGGCGCGATCGTCGATGAGCGGCTGTATATGGCGGTCGCGACGCTGCTCGCCTTCGTCTTCCGCATCAACGAAAAGATGGATGTTGGCTTCGGCCAGCCCGAGCTGGTGGTGCCCGCGGACATGCGGTTCGATATGGACGGAAAGCCGCAGAAATGACGGAAAAACTGCTTAAACCCGGCACGCCTGCGCCGTTAACGGATCGAAGAGGACACGGCCATGGTCACCAATAGCGGAATTTCGAATCTCATCACCGGTTTCACCGGCGTGAACAGCGCATCGCTGGTCAACGATCTGGTGGCGGCATCGCTGCAGCCCAAACAGGCGGCAGTGCGCGAACGGCAGAACCTCAACCAGGCGCGCATTTCCGCGCTCGCTTCGGCATCCTCGGCGCTCGATACCTTCTCGAACGCCCTCACGGAAATCCTCAACGGCCGCAAATTCTCTGGCGCTCTGGTGTCGACTCGCGGCGATCTGGTCGCCGCCAGCTTCATTCCCGGGCAGAAGCCGCAGGGCCTGCCCGCCACGGTGCAGGTGACGCAGCTTGCCTCGGCGCAGAGCCTGGTGTCGGCAAACTCGCTCGCCGCCAACGCCCAGGTGGGTGAGGGCACGCTGACGTTCACCACCGCAGGCGGCAGCTTCGATGTCGTAATCGATGCCACCAACAACAGCCTGAGCGGTCTGCGCGATGCCATCAACGCTGCCGATGGCGGCGTAACCGCGAGCATCGTCACCGACAATTCGGGCTCGCGGCTGGTGTTGCGCGGTCAGGAAGGCTCGGCCAACACCTTTACCGTCACCGGATCGGGCGGTGGCACCGCGCTCGATGCCTTTGCCTATCCACCTGCGGGCGGTGCGGGCATGAACTCGGTGACCACCGCGGCCGACAGCATCGTCAACGTCAATGGCATCCAGGTCGTCAACAGCTCCAACCAGATCGACACGGCCGTGCCGGGTGTCCGGATCAACCTGCTGTCGGCAGCGCCTGGCACCAATGTCGTGATCAGTGGCGACCAGCCGACTGCGACGGTCAAGGATGTGCTGACCGAATTCGTGAAGGCCTATAACAATCTGCGCACCGCGCTGAACGACGCGACCGCGCCCGGGCTCGAGGGTGCGAGCGGCGGTCCGCTGGCGGGTGAACGCGCCGCGCGCGACATGATGCGGGCGATGGCATCGCTGACCACCAAGCCGCTCACCGACACCGGCGCCTTCCGCTCGCTCGCCGATATCGGCGTCAGCACTAGCCGCGACGGCACTCTCACCCTCAACAGCGCCCGCTTCGATTCGGCACTTGCTGCCGATCCTGAGGGCGTGGCCAGGATGCTCGAGCCGGCCACGCCGACTGCGGGCAATCCCGGACTCGCCAAGGCCTTCGAGGACGTCAAGACCAGCCTCAAGGCGCCGAGCAGCTCGCTGACCGGAGCGCAGGAGCGTCTCAAGAAGCTGGCGTCCAACCTCGCCGAGCAACTCGAGAAGGTTCAGGAAGACAGCGACCGCTACCGCGAACAGCTGGAAAAGACCTTTGGCGACATGGACCGCCAGTTGACCATCCTGCGCTCGACCCAGAGCTATATCGAGCAGCAGGTTTCGGTCTGGTCGAACTCGAACAACCGCTAAGAACAAGAAACGATAAGGGAACGCCATGAGCTTCATTTCGCCTCGCCGCCACATGGGCAGCTACAAGGCCGTCGACACCGTCAGCCGGGTCGAGGGCGCGAGCCCGCACGATCTGGTGGTCATCCTGTTCGACGAGCTGCTGTTGCGGCTCGACGCGGCGGTGCGTCACGCCCAGCGTGGCGAGAGCGTCCCGATGATCCAGGCGCGCGCACGGGCGTCGGCGATCGTGATCGCGCTCGAGGAGAGCCTGGATTTCGAAAAGGGTGGCGAACTGGCGCTGGCACTGGCGCGGATCTACCGCGAGGCCAGCCGCCGGATCAACGCGGCCATCAGCGTCGAGAAGGTGGACCTGCTCAGCTCTGCCCGCCAGATGCTCGCCGAAATCGCCGAAGCCTGGCGCACCATCGCACCGCGGTGATCGCGCAGACCCTGTTTCAGCAAGGATCGGGGTCTACCGCGCCGGGTAGCGCAGACGCCCCAGGAAGCGGGTGAGGCTCAGGCTCTCGCCGCCCTTAGTCCATTTGGCCTTGGCCTTTTCGAACTGCATGACATTGTCGATGCGGCGGCCGAGAAACGCGTGGGTGTCGGCGAAATCGGCGCTTTCGTCGTCGAGGAATGCCATCAGCGTCGAGCCATAGACGCCCGACAGGATCATGCGCTTGGAATAATGGTTGTAGTCGGTGGCGGTGTCGCCAGCGAGCCGCCACATCAGGTCTGCGGTCCGCCATGACAGCTTGGCCGCGCGGCCGAGGTTGGCCGGCAACGCCATAATCGCGGTCGCGCGGCGCAGCGCCTCGCGCTGGTGCGCCACCGCCTCGAAGCGGAATGCGACCAGCGAAGCGATGCGTTCGCGGATCTTCATCGCGGCGATACGCTCGGGGGGAAACGCCTCGATCATCTGCGCGTCGACATGGCTGATCCATGCCTCGATCATGTCCATCGGGCCCTGATCGAAGGCAAGCTGGGCAAGCCCGGCCTCCACGCCCTGCGCGCTGGCAGCGGCATCGCGCGCCGCCGGAGTCCAGCCATCGAACACTGCCTCATCGGCGATGAACGGCGGAAGAAACAGCCGCACCTCGTCGAGCGTGGCATCGGCGGGCAGGGTATCGAGCTTGGTCGGGCGGTACATGGGCGTCAGATGCCTCCTTGGATGCCTATCAATTAGGAAGCCGCGGGCGAACCTGCAAGCCGTGCGGCGCGGCGCGCCTCGGGCAGCCGCACCAGCACCAAAGCGATTCCGATGGCGGTCATGCCGATCCAGTCGGGCAGCGAGAGCCGCTCATCGAACGCCACCCAGCCAACCACCGAGGCAATCACCGGCTGGATGAGCAGCACGATCCCCAGCACCACCGGCGAAAAGTGGCTCACCGCATAGACCATCAGCCCCTGGCCGAAGAGCTGGCACACCACCGCGAGCAGCAGCACCGCGGTCCAGTCGGTCGGCCAGACCGGCTCGCCGATCAGCAGCGCGATCCCCAGCAACGGACCGATGCCGAAGATGGTCGACCAGACCAGCACCGACCAGCTCCCCAGGTCCTTGCGGACATGGCGGATGCTCAGCAGATAGACGACATACAGCACCCCTGCGGCCAGGCAGAACAGGTCGCCGACCAGATTGCGCACGTCGAGTTCGTAGGAGCTGCCCATGAGCAGGCCCGCGCCGATGATCGCCAGCACCACCGCGCCGGCTTCAGCCTTGTGCGGCAGCGCGCGGCTGATGACGAAACCGTAGAGCACCAGAATGATGCTGCCCATGTTGCCGAACAGCGTCGAGTTGGCGAGCTTGGTGCGCTCGATGCCGAAGTTCCAGCTGGCCAGGTCCAGCGCGAAGGCAAACCCGCCCAGAGCGAGCATCCACCAGATCGGTTTGCCAAAGCCCGACAGCGGCTCGCGCTGCCGCATCGCGATCAGCACCAGAACCGGCAGCGCGAGCGTCAGCCGCCAGAAACCGGCGGACACCGGCCCGGTATCGGCCATCCGCACGAACAGCGGGCCGAACGCCAGCGCCACATTGGCGAATATCAGCGCGAGAAGGGCGATACCGCCTCCGCGCTCGGTTGCTTTTGTCATCGCGGGGCCTTAGCCAATCGCTTAAATCCTGTCTCGGCAAAACCGGGGCAGCGTGAATGGAGATATGAAGCTTATGCCAACGCTGTTCGACCCGATCCAGCTGGGAGCGATTGCCTGCCCCAACCGCATCCTGATGGCGCCGCTCACCCGCTGCCGCAGCACCAAGGCGCACGTGCCGGTGCCGCTGATGGGGGACTATTATGCGCAGCGCGCCAGTGCAGGCCTGATTATTTCCGAAGCCACCGGGATCAGCCCCGAAGGACTGGGTACGCCTTATGCGCCGGGCATCTGGAACGACGCGCAGGTCGAAGCCTGGAAGCCGATCACCGAGCAGGTGCATGAAGCGGGCGGGCGGATCATCTGCCAATTGTGGCATATGGGCCGGCTGGTGCACTCGGATTTCATCGGCGGAAAGCCGCCGATCTCGGCGTCGGCGACCCGCTTCGATTATCACGCGCACACCTATGAGGGCACCAAGCCCTATGATACGGCGCGGGCGCTGCCGGTCGATGAGATCCCGCGCGTGATCGAGGATTACGCCCGCGCCACCGAGAACGCCCGCCGCGCCGGATTCGATGGGGTGCAGATCCACGCCGCCAATGGCTATCTGATCGACCAGTTCATCCGTTCGTCCTCCAACCTGCGCGAAGATGAGTATGGCGGCGCGATCGAGAACCGCATCCGCCTGCTGGGCGAGGTGGCGCAAGCGCTGGTCGGCGTGTGGAGCCACGAGCATGTCTCGGTGCGGCTGTCGCCCAACGGCGAGACTCAGGGCGTCAACGATGCCACGCCAGAGGACACTTTCACCGCAGCCGCTGCCTTGCTCGACAGCGTCGGAATCGCGTTCCTGGAGCTGCGCGAGCCGCCCGCCAACGGTACCTTCGGGGCCAGCGACGTGCCCCCGGTCAGCCCGCATATCCGCAAGGTGTTCAAAGGGCCGCTGGTGCTCAACAGCGATTATGTGCTGGAAAGCGCGGCTGCCGCGATGGCGGCGGGAAGCGCCGATGCGATCAGCTTTGGCCGCACCTTCCTTGCCAACCCGGATCTGCCCGCAAGGCTGGCGATCGACGCATCGTTGACCCCGGACAACTCCAAGCGCTGGTATGGCCAGGGACCCGAGGGCTATACCGATTACCCGACGATGGCACAGCAGTCCGAACTCGCCGCCGCATCATGATCGCCAGCAGCCAGCCTCTGCTTATCAGCGCGCTGCTGATCGGCGTGGCGCTGGCGCTGCTGCTCGCCGAGGCGCTCTGGCCGCGGCGGCGTCGCTTGCCGGTGGCGCCGCGCTGGCGCACGCATCTGGGCTTCGTTCTGGTCAACATGCCGATCGAGCGCGGGGTGCAGGCCCTGGTGTTCATTGGCGTGTTCGGCGCAGTGACCGGCTATGCGCAACAGCCCGATTTCGGGCTGTTGCCGTTGACCGGCTGGCCCGGCTGGCTGCAGGGCGTGCTGGCGATCCTGCTGCTCGATCTGGCGGTCTGGACACAGCACTGGGCCACCCACCGGCTGCCTTTGCTGTGGCGCTTGCACCGGGTGCATCACGCTGATCGCGACCTCGACATGTCGACGGCTTTGCGCTTCCACCCGCTCGAGATCGGGCTGTCGATGCTGTTCAAGCTGGGCGTAGCCCTCGCGCTGGGGGCGCCGTTATGGGCGCTGATCGTGTTCGAGGTGCTGCTCGCGGTGCTGCCGATGTTCAACCACGCCAATCTGGCGCTGCCCTTGTGGCTGGACAGCGTGTTGCGGTGGGTGATCGTGACGCCCGACATGCACCGCGTCCACCACAGCACCCGGCGGGTGGAGCATGACAGCAATTACGGCTTCTGCCTGTCGATCTGGGACCGGCTGCTGGGCACCTATCGCCCGCGGCCCAGCGGCGGGCACGAAACCATGGCGATCGGCCTGACCGATTATCCCGGCCGAGAATCCAGCCGCTTCGGCTGGTCGATGGGGTTGCCGTTCCGGTAAGCCGGGAAGGATCGCGCTCTGGATCGTCACCCCCGCCAAAGCGGGGGTCCCGCTTCTGTCCAACCCTTGGCGAACAAGCGGGATTCCCGCGTTCGCGGGAATGACGGGCAGCTGAAAAGAGCGCGAGTTAGAGTGGAAACGCCTGGCGGATCGCCAGCAGGCGGCGCAGCGCGCGGCCCAGCGGCAGCTCTTCGGACATGCCCATGCCGCCGTGCAGCTGGACCGCCTGCTTGCCGACCTCGACGCCGTCCTCGCTGACCGCGCGATAGGCGGCGCGTGCGGACCGGGTCATGGCGTCGGCATCGCCGGCCAGGTCGTGCGTCACCGCCTCATACACGAGCGAGCGCGCCTGGTCGAACGCCACCGACATGTCGACCATGCGGTGCTGCAGCACCTGGAAGGTGGCGAGCGGCACGCCGAACTGCTTGCGCTCGGTGGTGTATTGCTGAGTCGCCAGGCACAGCCGGCGCATGATGCCGGTGCCCTCGGCGGCCAGCAGCAGCCGCGCCTTGTCGATCACCTTGGCGAGGACCTCAGCGGCATCGCCGGTGCCCAGCAGTAGCGCATCCGCGCCGACTGCGGCATTGTCCAGCGCCACGTCAGCGGCCCAATGGTCGTCGCGCAGCCGGTAAGCGGTTACGGTGACGCCAGCACCATTGGCGGGAACCAGGAACAGCCCCAGCCCTTGGCCGCCGCTGCCGGGTTCGCCTTCGATCCGGGCGAGAACGATGATCTGCTCGGCCACTGCCGCGCCATGCGCCAGCGACTTGTGGCCCGACAGCGTCCAGCCGTCGCCGCTTTGGGTGGCGCGGGCTTCGCAATACCAGATGTCGTGCCGGGCGCGCGGCTCGTGCAGCGCGACGCCGATGGGGGCGCCGCCCGAAACGATGGCTTCGATCAGGTCGCTGCGCTGCTGCGATTCAGCGCTCGCGGCGATCAGGCCACCGCCCAGGATCGTGCTGGCAAGGACGGGCTCGACCACCAGGCCTTCGCCGAGCACTTCGAACAGGCTGACGCAATCGCCCAGGCCCGATTGGCCGTCGGGCTGGAGTCCGCCATCGGCCTCGGCAAACGGCAGCATCAGCCAGCCGGCTTCGGCCATTTCGGCCCACAGAGCGGTGTTGAGCGGGGCTTCGCCCATCTGGCCGAGCTTGTCGTCGGCATAATGTTTCTGGGTAAAGCGGCGGGCGCTGTCGGTCAGCAGCTGTTGGTCATCATTGGGTGCGAACATGGGTGTTTCGTCCTGAATATCTGCCTGGCGCAGATGGGGTCATCCGCGCCAGGTCTTGTGCGTACGTCCCTCGACTTCGCTCGGGACAAACGGAGATGGCGGGAACGGGCCTTAGAGCCCGGCGGCCATCATCTTGGCGAGAATGTTCTTCTGCACCTCGTTGGTGCCGCCATAGATCGACTGCGCGCGGCCGAAGAGGAACACCGACATCGCGTGCTCGCCTTCCTGGCCGTAAGGATGCGCGGGGTTTTCCGCCGGACGCGGCAGCGCGGCCGGCCCTGCGATATCCAGCGCGAGCTCGGACACGTCCTGCGACAGCTCGGTGCCCAGCAGCTTCAACGGCGCGACCAGACGCATCGCTTCCATCGACTGGCTGGGCGATTCGAGCGCGCGGGCTTCGAGCGCCGCCAATTTGGCGAGCCGCTGCTCGAGATCGTCGAGCCGCTGCGCGATCCGGGGATCGTTGATCGGCGGATCGATGAAGCGCTCGGTCGAGCTGGCCCATTCGCGCAGGCGCGCAATGTCGCCGCTGGTGCGGGTGACGCCCGCGATCCCGGCACGCTCGTTGCCCAGCAGGAACTTGGCATAGGTCCAGCCGTCGTTCTCGTTGCCGACCAGGTTCTTTACCGGCACGCGAACATCGGTGAAGAACACCTCGTTCAGGTGGTGCATGCCGTCGATGGTGCGGATCGGGCGGACCTCGATTCCGGGCGTGTTCATGTCGATCAGCAGGAACGAGATGCCGTTCTGCTGCTTCACCTCGGTGTTGGTGCGTACCAGGCAGAAGATCCAGTCGGCCCAATGGCCCTGCGTGGTCCAGGTCTTCTGGCCGTTGACGACATAGTCGTCGCCATCGCGGATCGCGCGGGTCTTGAGGCTGGCAAGGTCGGATCCTGCGCCGGGCTCGGAATAGCCCTGGCACCAGAAGCGCGTGCCATTCAGGATGTGCGGCAGATGCTCTGCCTTCTGCTCTTCGGTACCGAAGGTATAGATGACCGGCGCGACCATGGTGATGCCGAACGGGCTGTAGGACGGCGCGCCCGCCTTGGTCGATTCATCGGCAAAGATGCGCTTCTTGGCCAGCGACCATTCGCTGCCGCCATATTGCTTTGGCCAGCCGGGAGCACCCCAGCCGCGCTTGGCGCGAACGCCCTGCCACCAGGCGGTCAGTTCCTTGCTGGCGTTGGCAAAGCCGTCGGCGGCAAAGCGCTTTTCGGCGGGAAGTTCTGCATCGAGAAAGGCGCGCACTTCGGCGCGGAAGCTTTCCAGGTCTTCGTCTTCAGTCATGGTCCTCACCTTTGCTGCCCGTGTCGGGCGTTGGACGCCAATCTGCACCGGAAGCGCGCAAAAGCAAAGCGCCATCGACCCGCAAACGTGCGGATTTCCGCGCGATCACAGGCTGACGTTACGGCATCGCGGCGCTTGGCAACGTGATTTTTCGCGCGCCTCAACGGTCGCGGTACTGCGGCACCCGCTTCTCGGCGAACGCCCGTCTCGCCTCGGCATAGTCCTCGGTCATGCTGAGCATGATCTGCTGGCGGTCCTCCAGCGCCAGGGCCGCCTCGAACCCGGTTGCATCGATGTTGCGGTTGAGCACGTCCTTGCTCAGCCGCAGCCCCATCGGGCTGGCGAGCAGCATGTCAGCGGCCAGGGCCTCGGCTCTGGCCATGATATCTCCCTGTTCCGCGATCTCGCTGACAAAGCCTGCCGCCAGCGCGCGCTCGGCACCGACGAAGCGCCCCGACAGGATCATTTCGGACGCGAGCGAGCTGCCCACCAGCCGCGGCAGGAAATAGCTCGACCCCATATCGCAACCGCCCAGGCCGATGCGGATATACGCGGCGTTCATCCGAAAATCGGGGGTGCAATAGCGCACGTCGCTGGCGAGCAGCAGCGACATCCCGCCGCCGCACGCCGCGCCTTGTGCGCAGGCGATGACGGGTTGCGGGCAGGATCGCATCAGCTGCATCACGGTGGCGATCGCGCGCTGGGTGCGCCAGCCGCCATGCACCGCACCTTCGGTCTCGCCGTCTTGCTGGCGCGGAGCCCAGCCCTTCAGATCCAGCCCGGCGCAGAACGCGCGGCCCTCGGCATTGAGAATCACGACCCGCACCTGCGGGCGCTCGGCCAGGGTGCGGAAATAGTCCTGCAGCGCCAGAATCATCGGCTCGTCCATCGCATTCAGGGCCTCGGGGCGGGCGAGCGTCACCGTTTCCACCTGTCCGAACGATGTGATCCGAATTGGGTCGGTCATGCAGTCTGTCCTTAATTGCACTGTAAATGCAGGTAAATTCCCCCGCAGATATCGGTGGATCATGGTTAAGCGGGTTCTACCCTGTAGGAAGCTGGTCGGCGGTGAGCTTGCCGTCCCCGCCGGACGCCCGTCAACTGCGAAGGCCTGCCCAGACATGATGACATCGCTCGTCCGCCGCCTCAAGGGCCGCTCACCCGCCGAGATCGTGCGTCTGGTGGCACACAACATCGCCTATCATGCGCGCGAAATGACGCCGCGGGCCAGGGCGCGCGACCGCCAGTTCCAGGCGTTCGACCAGACCTGGGGCACGGACACCTTTGCGATCAGAGAACTGCACACACTTGAGGTCGATCCTTCGGTCGCTGCGCATGCCCGGCGCTATCAGTCGAGCAACGGCGCCGACATGCCGGTTTGGTTTGCCGAGCTGGGCGTGGATTTTGGCCGGACGGTGTTCATCGACTATGGCTGCGGCAAGGGCCGGGCGCTGCTCGAGGCCGCCCGCTTCGGCTTCCACCGGGTGATCGGAGTCGAATTCGCGCCCGAACTGGCGAAGATCGCGCTCGCCAACCGCGACATCGTGCAGGCGAAAGGGGGGCTGGTTGCGCCGATCGAGGTCGTGTGCATGGATGCGCGCAAGTATGTCCCGCCGAACGACGTGCCCCTATTGTGCTATTTCTACGATCCTTTCGACGATGCCGTGATGGCGCCGGTCGCCGAGCGGCTCTGCGCGCTGACCCAGCCGGTCACGATCATCTATCTCGAACCCAACTGCGCCGATCAGTTCCGCCGCCGTGGCGGCTGGAGCGAAAGCCGCAGCGCGGGCACATTGGTGCTGCGCAACGCGGCGGCGCTGGCAGCCTAGCGCCCGCTCGAACGCGGTGTGGGAAATGCGCATCGACCTGCCGTATTATTGCCCACAAACCGACGGTTTTTCTTGCGTTTTTGTGCCCTGCCTGCATAGCGTTCCGGCAGGAGGCGGGGGCCTCCCCTGATTGGCTGGCGGTGCGCAATCCCTATTGGATTTGCGTGGTCGGCTGATCGTCCGGTAATGATGGCGTTGTGATCGGCCGCATAGCTGCATCACGACAACACGGTACCGGGTGACAGGGGTTTCACTCTGATTTCCCGAGACGGGGTCGCGCCCTCTCAACGCCCTTCGGGGAAATCGGACGATCACCCCGCATGAACCTTTCGCGGATGTTGACACTCGGCGTCAAACGCAGCGCCCTGTCGCGTGGCTGTATAGCCTTCGCGCTGGCGACCGCCATGGCATGGCCTGCAGCCGGTGCCGCCCAGTCTGTTCCCGGCCCGCTTCGCCCGCCTGCCGGCACATTCGAGCGCGAGAACCGTGAGCCCGAAGTGCCGCTGTCCACGCCGCGCACGCCCTTCACCATCGATCGGCCGCGCACTGATCCGAGCGCGATCGACGATACCGCGAGGGTCCGGGTCACCCGGTTCCGCATCGTCGGCTTCGATGTGATCGCCGAAGACCGGCTGCAGGCACCGCTCGCGCCCTTTCTAGGCCAGGAGCTGTCGCTGGCGGATATCTATCGCGCCGCCGACCTGCTCACCCGAGTCTATGCCGAGGCAGGCTATGCCTTGTCATTCGCCATCGTCCCAACCCAAGACGTGGCGGATGGCGTGGTCGTGCTCCAGGTGGTCGAGGGCAGCGTCGATGCCATCGAGATCCAGCTCAAATCGGGTGCGGGGCTGGTCGGGGAGACGCGGCTGACCGACATGATCCGCCGTCGGTTCACGCCGCTCATCAAGCGCGGTCCGGTAAAGGTCGATGAACTCGAACGCGCGATCCTGACCAGCGGCGACCTCGGCGGAATGGACGTCTCGGTCGTGGTCCGCCCATCCGAAGCCACCCCCGGTGCCGCCAGCCTGCTGGTGGTGGTCGATCTCGACCCGGTGGTGCTCGAGGCGCAGTTCGACAATCGCATCCGGGACAATCTGGGCGAGCAGCGCTATCGCGCCGGGGTGACGGTCAATTCGCTGTTGATCCCCGGCGATCAGTTGCTGCTGGATGCGCGCGCGACCCTGCCCACCGACGGCTTCGTTTCGGGCTATGTCCAGTACAGCGCGCCGATCACCGACGATGGCCTGACCGGCACCCTGTCCTATTCGCGTGCCCGGTCGCGGGCGGTGCGCGGGTTCCTCTCGATCCTGCAGTTCGAGGGCGAGGAAGAAGTGGTGCGCGCCGGGCTCAGCTATCCGCTGCGGCGGACGCGCAACTCCAGCCTGATCGTCGGACTGGACGCGACCGCGATCAACTCCGACAGCGGCATCTTCGGCGTGACCCTGATCGATGACCGCAGCCGCTTTTATGAACTTTATGGCAGCTATGACTGGGCGGCAAGCGATGGCACCATCGGCCTGTTCCGACTGGGGGTGAGCCAGGGCATCGATGGTCTTGGCGCCACCGGCCGGTTCAACCCCTTGCGCAGCCGTACCCAGGGCGATCCCGAGTTCACCGCCGCCACCGCATCGCTGGTGTGGAACGCGCCGCTGGTCGGCACCAGCCGGGTGCGGGTGACGGCAGAGGCGCAGATGGGCCTGAACCGCGGCGCGGCAGCCTCGCGCGAATGCAATTTCGGCGGCGACCGCTTCGGCCGGGCCTATGATTATGGCGCAGCAGGCGGCGACCATTGCATCAACGTGGCGATGGAACTCAACGACCGGCTGAGCTTCGGCCCGGTCACCGTCCAGCCGTTCCTGTTCGTCGACGCCGGCATCCTGCGCCAGAGCGGGCGGCTCGATTTTGCCGAGCTGCGGGTCACCGAATTGTGGTCGGCAGGCGGCGGGTCGCGCATCGCGCTGCCTTACGGCCTGTTCGGCGAGGTCTATGCCGCATGGCCGGGCAAGGCCCGCTTCACGCCCGATGGCAGCAGCGATCCGCGTATCTTCTTCTCGATCGGGGCAACACGATGAGCCATTTGCTGACCCTTCGCCCACGTCACCGCCGCAGTGCAGGCTGGCGGACCGCCTTGCGCACCGGGGTGGCGGGCCTTGCCATCGTCACCGCGCAGACGGCACTGGCCAACCCCGGGGGCGGCAATGTCGTCGCGGGCAATGCGACGATCAACGGTCAGGGCACCGACCGGGTGCGCATCGACCAGACCAGCGACCGCGTCGTCATCAACTGGGACAGCTTTTCGATCGGCGCGGGCCAGGGCGTCGATTTCCGCCAGCCCGGCGCACGGTCGATCGCGCTCAACCGGGTGACCGGGCCCGAAATCAGCCAGATCATGGGCGAGCTGACCGCCAATGGTCAGGTCTATCTGATCAACGGCAACGGCATCGTCTTCGGCAAGGATGCCAGGGTCGATGTCGCAGGCTTGGTCGCGACCAGCGCGGATATCGGCAACGATGCCTTCATGGCGGGCGGAAGCTTGCGCTTCGGCACGCCCGGGCGGGCCGGCGCGAAGATCATCAATCACAGCACGATCACGGTGCGCGATGCGGGCATCGCCGCGTTCGTCGCGCCGCAGGTCGCCAATGACGGAATCATCACCGCGCATATGGGCAGGATCGCCTTTGGCGGCGCGCAGGCGTTCACGCTCGACCTGCACGGCGACAACCTGATCCGCTTCCAGGTCGGCGATGCGGTCACCAAGCTCGACGACAAGGGCGCGCTGGTCGATATCGACGGCGTGGTGGATGCCCGCGGCGGATCGCTGCTGATCACCGCCTCGGCGGCGCGCGATCTGGTCAACCAGTCGGTGCGCATCGGCACCCCGCAGGCTGCCAGCATGCAGGTCGGCGCCGACGGCAAGGTCTCGCTGATCGCCGCCAAGGTCACGATCGCGGCTCCGGGCGAGGTGCAGGTCGGCAGCAATGTCGCGATGGACCTGTCATCGGGCACCAATGCCGTGCAGACAGGCGGCCGCCCGGCCAAGGGCGGCAACAACAGCAATATCGGCTGGGTTGGTTCGCTCGACGGCGATGCCGCCGCCGCGCCGGGCCAGGCGCTGGCGGCCAGCGGCACCGGGGGTACGCTGACCATCTCGGCTGCGCGCACCATTCTCGATGGCACGATCAACCTCGATGGCAGCAAGGCCGGCGGCACCGCGCACATCACCGGCAGCGATTTTCTCTCGTTCGGCTCGATCCTTTCGGCCAGCGGCGCGGATGCGGGTGGCAAGATCCAGCTCGATGCGGGCGGATTCTCGCTCGCCGGGCGGATCACGGTCAACGCCGGGCTGGGCAAAGGCGGCAATGTCGATATCCACACCACGCGCCGTGCGATCGACACCGGCGATGCGTTCATCGATGCGAGCGGGCTGCACGGCGGAACGATCCGCTATGTCTCGGACGACCAGATCATCTCCTCGGGCAGGTTCCGCGCATCGGGCAGCCATGGTTTTGGCGGATCGATCGATGTCAGTGCACCGCGGCTCGACCTGTTCTCGGCGCAATTCTATGCGCAGGGTGGCGTGCGCGGTGGCCGGGTGCGGCTGGGCGGAGAGTTCCAGGGCGGCAGGGGTCTCAGCCTCGACGAACTGCCCAACGCGCGGACACTGGTCGCAACCGATGCGGTGACGATCGATGTCTCGGCAATCGGCATGCGCGGCAATGCCGGCGAGATCGTCTTGTGGTCGGACGAGCGGACGACGTTTCTGGGCAAGGCGATCGCGCTTGGTGGCCTGGTCGGCGGTCTTGGTGGCCAGATCGAGATTTCGGGCAAGGAGACGCTGGTCTATCGCGGCACGGTGGAAACCGCGCGCGACGGCCAGCGCGGCGGCAAGCTGTTGCTCGATCCGAAGAACATCATCATCGCCGATGTCACCAACACGCCGAGCCAATACGGGCTCGTGCTGCAGGCGTTCAGCGCTTCAGGGCCAGGTGCCGCTCCGGCCAGCATCGCGGCAGGCGACGGGTTCGGGTCAGCGCTCTCGCTCGATGGCAACCGGCTGGCCGTCGGGATCCCCGGCGACGATGGCGCCGACGATGGCCAGCCTGACGCCGGGGCGGTCTATCTGTTCTCCTTCGCCGACAGCCTGTTTGCCGCGCCGGTGCTGAGCGCGGTCATCGGGTCGGGCTATAGCGGCGGTCGGAACATCGCGCTGGCCGGGCTCGAGGCGGGTGACCTGTTCGGCTATGCGCTGTCGCTCGATGGGCAGCGGCTGGCGGTTTCGGCGAGAAACGACGACGGCGAAGGCAATGCCGCGACCGATGCAGGCGCGGTCTATCTGTTCACCTTCGATGACGTGACATTCGGCAACGGCACGCTGCGCGGCATTGTGGGCGCGGGCTATTCCGGCCCGGCGAACCTGTCGGTTGCGAACCTGGAGGCGAGCGATCTGTTCGGGGCGAGCGTTTCGCTCGACGGTGATCGTTTGGCCGTGGGGGCACTGTTCGACGATGGCGCAACCAACGCTGCCAGTGATGCCGGCGCGGTGTATCTCTTCTCGTTCGCCGACAGCCTGTTCAGCAACCCGCTGCTCGAGGCGACCATCGGCGAGGGCTATGGCGGGGCGAAGGACATCGCGCTGGCGCTCGATGCCAATGATTATTTCGGAGCGGGGGTGTCGCTGAGCGGCAGCCGCCTCGCGGTCGGGGCGGTGTTCGACGATGGCGAAGGCAATGCCAGCTTCAGCACAGGCGCGGTGTATCTGTTCGCATTCGACTCTCCCGCGTTCGAATCCGGCACCCTGCAGTCGAGAATCGGGTTTGGGTATTCCGGCTCCAGCGATGTCGATCTGAACTTTCTCGATCCATCGGATCATTTCGGGCAGTCGGTCTCGCTCGACGGCAATCGCCTGTCGGTGGTGGCGTCGCTCGACGATGGTGGCGAGAACAGCGCGCCCGATTCCGGCGCGGTCCGTCTGTTCACGCTGTCGGATGACCCGGGATTGGCACCGCAGCTCAGGGCCACGATCGGCGCAAACTACGGCAACGCCTTCGGGGATCTGACCCTGGCGGGCTATGGTGCTGGCGACTCCATCGGTGCGGCGGCGCTCGACGGCAATCGACTGGTCATCGGCGTGGCCAATGACGACGGGCAAAACGACGCCACAACCGATGCCGGTGCGGTCTATCTGTTCACCTTCGATGAAGCCACCTTCAAGGGCGGCCGGCAGGTCGGGACGCTGGGCGCAGGATATCGCGATTTCACCGGCCTGTCGCTGGCCGGCGAAGGCTTGGAACGGTTCGACGGCTTCGGCACCTCGGTCGCGCTGGATGGCAACCGGCTGGCGGTGGGCGCGCCGTTCGACGATGGCGCGGGCAACAGCAACCCCAATGCCGGCGCGGTCTATCTCTTCACCTTCGGCGATGCGCAGTTCAGCGCGCCGGTGCTCCAGTCGGTCATCGGATCGGGCTATAGCGGCGGCAAAAACCTGTCGGTCGCACGGCTCGACGCGAGCGACATGTTCGGCACCTCGGTTTCGCTCGACGGGCTGAGGCTGGCAGTGGGGGCGCCGGGTGACGACGGCCTGAACAACAATTCGGGCGATCTGGACGCCGGCGCGGTCTATCTCTTCACCTTCGGCAGCACGACGTTCGATGCGGGCGCGCTGGCCCGTGTGCTGAATTTCGAGACGTTCACCGGGGGATCGATCTCGGCTCAGGGCGCACAGTTCGGCAGCGCGGTATCGCTCGACGGAAACTTCATCGCGGTCGGCGCGGCAGGCGATGCGGGTACCGATCCGGTGCTTCCCGCGTTCGATGCAGGCGCGGTCCATCTGTTCGATCTGGGCTCGCCCGATTTCTCGGCCACCCCGATCAGGCTGTCGACCATCGGCAAGGGCTATGAGGGTGGCAGCGACGCCGATTTCGCTGATCTTTCGAGTGGCGACCGGTTCGGCAGCGCGGTGGCGCTGGACGGGCTGCGGTTGGCGGTCGGCGCGCCCGGCGATGACGGGTTCATGGACGATTTCTTTGATCCAGGCGCGGTGTTCCTGTTCAGCTTTGCCGACACGGCCTATGCCAATGCGACGCTCGATGCCACGATCGGTGCGTTTTACCTGGGCAGCGACGATTTCACGCCGCCGGGCCTCAACCTTTCGGTGCCTGGCGGCAGCCGTTTCGGTCAGTCGGTCTCGTTGCAGGGGCGGCAGCTCGCCGTCGGCGCGATGGGGGATGCAGGTGCCAGCGGCTTCGAGGGCAATTCCGGCGCGGTGTTCCTGTTCACCTTCGGCGGCAGCGGCTTCTCGGGCATAACCCAGACCGGGCAGATCGGATCGGGCTATGCCGGTGCGGGCGATTATTCGCTCAAGCTGCGCGCGATCGAGGCTGGCTTCCAGCTCGGCAGTGCCGTCTCGCTCGACAACAACCGGCTGGTCGCAGGCGCCTCCAACAGTTCGGGGCCGAACGACAGCGCTCCGGGATCCGGCGCGGCCTATCTGTTCACCTTTGGCGGCGCGGGTTTTGCCGAGCCGCGGCTCATCGACACGCTGGGTTCGGGCTATGAGGGGCAGCAGAACTTCTCGCTGTCGCTTCCTACGTCATCGGGCAGTTTCCTGGGGCCGCAATTCGGCGCGGCCGTGGCGCTGGACGGACGGCGGCTAGCGGTCGGCGTTCCCGGCGATGGCGGCAGCGCGGGATCGGGCGTGGACCTGGGCGCGGTGTATCTGTTCAGCTTTGCCGATCTGGCGTTCCGGTCGCCGATGCTCGAGGCGATCATCGGCGATGGCTATGCCGGCGGCAAGAATGTCTCGGTCCCGCTGGATTTCGGCAGCCGGTTCGGCTCCGCGCTTTCGCTCGACGGCAACCGGCTGGCCGTCGGCGTTCCTGGTGACCGGGGCAACGGCGATCCGCCGGGCTTCGACGTCGGATCGGTGTTCCTGTTCACGTTCAGCGACGCGCAGTTCGGTGGCGGGGCTCTGGTCGGCAAGATCGGCACCGGTTATGTCGGCGCGCAAAGCATCGATATGGCCGGGCTGGAGGATTTCGACAATTTCGGCGCGTCGGTCGCGCTGCGTGGCAACGCGCTGGTGGTGGGCGCCCCGTTCGACGACGGGCAGGGCAATGGCGTGTTCGATTCCGGCGCGGCCTATCTGTTCAGCTTTGCCGATGCAGCTTTCAATGGCGGGCAGCTTGAAGGCTATGTCGCCGCGGGCGCGACGGGCATCAAGGATATCGACGTTGGCCAGCTCGATTCAGGCGACCTGTTCGGCAGCGCGGTCGCCCTCGATCAGGATGGGTTTCGGCTGTTCGTCGGCGCGCCGGGCGATCAGGGCGATGGGAACGGATTGTCTGGCGCCGGAGCGGTCTATCAGTTCGGGTTTTTCAGCCCCGGTTTTGGTGAGGGTTCGCTCATCGGCACGATCGGAGCAGGCTATGAAGGCAGCCTCGACCTCAATATCGACGGGATCGGCAGTGCCGAGCGGTTCGGTTCGTCGCTCGCGCTCGATGGCTCGTATCTGGCCGTGGGCGCGCCCGGCGACAATGGTGCGGGCGATCTGCGCGAGGGCACAGGGGCGGTCTATGTGTTCAACGATGACGAGGGCGGGTTCTCGCTGAATGGCCTCATCGGTGCAGGCTATACCGATTTCCTGGACTATGCGCCGGGCGAGATGGACAATGATGACCAGTTCGGTTCGTCGGTAGCGCTCAGCCAGAACCGGCTCGCGATAGGTGCAGTCGGCGCGGACGGCTTTGCCGACACCAGCTTCAATTCCGGCGCGGTCTATCTGTTCAGCTTCGATGGCGGAAGCTTGCGTGACCTTGCGCTCAGGGGCACGATCGGCACGGGCTATGGCGCGCAGAAGAACCTCGACCTGCTGGGCGACCCCGGCGACAATATCGGCGTGTCGGTCGCGTTGCTTGGCAACCGGCTGGTCATCGGCGTGCCTGGCGCCCCCGACGTGGCGGGCATCGGCGGGGATCCCGGCACGACGTTCGGCGCGGCGTATCTGTTCACCTTTGCCGACGCGACTTTTTCCGCCCCGACCGTCACCGGCATCATCGGCCAGGGCTATACGGGCGCTGGCAATTTCGATGTCGCCGTTCTCGAGGATGGCGACATGTTCGGCGCGTCGGTGGCCCTGGATGGGTTGCGGCTGGCGGTCGGCGCTCCTGGCGACGATGGCGCCAACGATGACACCGCAAATGCCGGCGCGGTCTATCTGTTCAGCTTCGCCAACACCGGCTTTGCCAGCCCTGTGCTCGAGGCGCGGGTCGGCCGCGACTATAGCGGGTTCAAGAACGTCTCGGTCGGCGATCTCACCCTGGGTGACAGCTTCGGGGCCAGCGTGTCGCTGCGCGGCACCCAACTGGCAGTCGGCGTTCCCGGCGATGACGGTCAGGGCAACAACGTCACCAATACCGGTGCGGCCTATCTGTTCACCTTCACCAACAGCATCTTCAATGGCGGCGAGCGAGCCGGGACGATCGGCGATGGTTACAACATTCTCGCTGGCGATTTCAGCCTGACGCTGGAAACCGGAGATCAGTTCGGATCCGCCGTATCGCTCGGCACCCTGGGCCTCGCGGTGGGTGCCTCGGGCGATGATGGCGCCAACAATGACGCAGACAGTGCCGGCGCGGTCTATCTTTTCAACTTTGCCGACACCAGCTTTGCCAGCATCTCGCTCGCGTCGACGCTGGGCCGCGATTACATCAGCGGTTCGAACGACCTGTCGATCTTGGGCGTGGACGCGTTCGACGAATTCGGCGGCGCGGTCTCGCTCGACGGCACCACGCTGGCCGTCGGATCGCGCGGTGATCGCGGTATCCTGGAAGACGGCCCGAACGCTGGCGCGGTCTATCTGCTGAATTTCGGCGATACCGACTTCTCCGCACCGCTTTTGTGGGGGATAGTCGGCGCGGGCTATTCGGGCACCGACAGCAATCTTTCGATCACCGGGCTGGCCCCGGGAGATTCTTTCGGATCGAGCGTCGCGCTCGATGCCGGGCGGCTGGTCGTCGGTGCTCCGGGCGATGACGGTGTCACGGCTGATCGTTTCGGGATCGGCAAGGTCTATCTGTTCACGTTCGCCGACACCGCCTTTACCGGGCTGTCGCTCGCAGGTTCGATCGGCAGCGGCTATGCCAATGGGCTGAGCAGCTCGCTGGCCGCCAATGGCATAGCCTTTGACGAGCGTTTTGGCGCTTCGGTGTCGCTCGATGGATTGCGGCTGGCGATCGGTTCGCCTGACGATGACGGCGCGGCGGGTCTGAGGCCGCTGTCGGGCGCGGTCTATCTGCTGACCTTTGGCGATCTTGCATTCGGCGCGCCGGTGCTGCGTTCGGTGATCGGCGCGGGCTATAGCGGCGGCAGCAACCTTTCGGTCGACAGCCTCGGGGCCTTTGATCTCTTCGGCACATCGGTATCGCTCGATGGCACGATGCTGGCGGTCGGCGCGATCGGCGATGACGGCATCGCCAATGAAGAGTTCGACGCCGGCGCGGTGTATCTGTTCAGCTTTGCCGACGCGATGTTTGCCGCGCCGTCGTTGCAGGCGACCATCGGGCAGGGTTACGGTGCGGGCATCGATCTTGATCCCGGCAACACATCCGAAGACCTTTTCGGGCATTCGGTGGCGCTGGACGGCCTGAGGCTGGCGGTCGGAGCGCCGGGCGACGATGGTGTCGAAGGCGATGTGAACGAAGCCGGCGCGGTGTATCTGTTCAGCTTTGCAGGGCCAATTCCCTCTGCGATCACGTCGGTTGGCAAGATCGGATTTGGCTACACCCAGCCCGGCGATATCGACATGACCATGCTGGGGTCGGGCGATGTCTTCGGGACATCGGTGGCGTTGGACGGGCGCGGACTGGCGGTCGGTGCCAGGCTGGACGATGGCGGGATCGCCGCCAGTGTCTTCGATCTGGGTGCGGTGTACACCTTCGCCTTTGCCGACGATCAGTTCGGCGGCGGCAGCCTGCGCTCGACCATCGGCTTCGGCTATTCCGGCGCGGACGACATCGATCTGTCGCAGCTGTCTTCAGGCGATTATTTCGGAACCAGCGTGTCGCTCGACGGCAACCGCCTTGTCGTTGGCGCGACGCGGGACAATGGCGCCTTCAATGACACAGACGGGGCCGGTGCGGTCTACGCCTTCAGCTTCGCCGATGATCAGTTCACCGGTCCCGTGCTCGAGGCGACCATCGGGCGGGATTATTCCGGCGGCAAGAATGTCGGTGTAGACCTCGGGTTCTTCGACGATTTCGGCATATCGGTGGCGCTGGATGGCAATCGCCTGGCGGTGGGGGCCGCATCCGACGATGGTCCGGGCGATGCCTTTTTCAACATCGGCGCGGTGCACCTGTTCACCTTCGACGACCCTGCTTTCACGGGCGGAAGGCTGGCCGGCACGATCGGCGCGGGCTATCGCTCGGCCCTGGGAATCGACCTGACATTTCCAGACGGCGCGCAGGGTCCCGATGGGGCGTTCGATGCGTTCGGTCGCTCGCTCTCGCTCGATGGCAACCGGCTGGCGGTGGGAGCGCCGGGCGACGATGGTGCGCTGGGTGCTGTGGCTAACGCGGGTGCGGTCTATCTGTTCACCTTCGCCGATGCCGATTTTGCCGCACCGGTGCTCGAGGGTGTCATCGGCGCGGGCTATTCGGGGGGCAAGAACCTCTCGGTCGGCGGATTGGCCGCCGACGACCTTTTCGGCACCGCTGTCTCGCTCGACGGCAACCGGCTGGCGGTCGGCGCGCCGTTCGATGGCGGCGAGGGGGACAGCGCCTTGCTGTCCGGCGCGGTCTATCTGTTCGGCTTCAGCGACGCGGCCTTCAGCGACCCTGCCCAGATAGCGCGGATCGGCAATGGCTATCTCGGTGGCGGCGACTTAAACCTCGCGCTGGCAGCCGGCGCGGGCTTCGGGACCGCCGTATCGCTGAGCGGCAACCGTCTTGCCGTGGGTTCGCCCAACGATAACGGCTTTGGCGGTGATGTGGCGGGTTCCGGTGCGGTCTATCTGTTCGGCTTTGCCGACGACATGTTCACCGGTACGGCGCTGATCGGGACGATGGGCGCCGGGTATAATGGCGCGGGCGACGTCAACCTTTCGGCCGTCCTCGATGCGGCGGACCGGTTCGGCTCGTCGGTGGCGCTGGATGGATATCGGCTCGCTGTCGGCGCGGCGCTGGATGGCGGGTTCACCAACGCGGCTCCGCAGGCCGGCGCGGTGCATCTGTTCACCTTTGCGAGCAGCGATCTGACCGGCGGTTCGCTGGTGGGCACCATCGGCGAGGGCTATGCCGGCGGCAACAACCTTTCGCTCAGCGGGCTGGCCGGTTTCGGCGCGTCGGTCGCGCTCGACGGGCTCAGCCTGGCGGCGGGCACCTTCGGTTCGAGCATTGCCTATGTGTTCAGCTTCGCCAACCCCAGCTTTGCAGCGCCCGGTCTGGATTTCCGCGCCGGGGCCGACGTCACCGGCCCCAATGACATTGCGGTTGCAGACACGCTCGACAGCGATTTCGGCCTCGGTCTGTCGATCGACGCCGGGCGCCTGGTTGTCGGCGCGCCGCGCAGCAACGGACCCGATGGTCAGGCCGAAGCATCGGGCGCGGCCTATTTCTTCTCGCTGGGCGAAAGCGTACTGCCCGGGTTCGGATTTGGCGACGATCCCGGCGCGGACGTGACGATCAGCGCCAGCGCGCTCGCCGCGATCCTGTCCGGCGGCACCGGTGTCGAATTGCAGGCCAACAACGACATCACCGTCAATGCCGCTATTCTCGTCGACAACCCTTCGGGCGACGGCGGTTTCCTGACCTTCCGGGCGGGCCGTTCGATCTTCGTCAACGCCGGGATCGTCTCCGATAACGGCAGCGTGAACCTGATCGCCAATGATCTCGTGGCCAATGGCGTGGTCGATGCCTTCCGCGATTCAGGCGATGCGGTGATCACCTTCGGCCCGGGCGGCTTCATCGACGCCGGAACCGGTTTTGTGGGTGTCGGCATTTCGTCGGGCAACGATCACACGTTCTTCCAGTCCGGTGCCATCAGCCTGGGGTCGGTCACGGCCAGCGCGATCGAAGTCCTCAATGCCGGGATGTCGGGCAACGCCGGTGTCACGCTTCTGCCAGGGGCGGTGCTGACCGCGAGTGGCCCTGACTACGCCATTGTCGTGCGCAGCGATGTGTTTACCAATCTGGCAGGCGCCGGTGTCTTCAACCTGACCGGTAGTGGCCGCTTCCTGGTCTATTCGGATGACTATGACGTTATCGATCGCGGCGGCCTGACCGGCAACAATCTGTATAACCGCAATTTCGTGTTGGCGCAGCCCGACACCATCACCCAGCCGGGCAACCTGTTCATCTTCTCCCGCCAGCCGATCCTCACCTTCACCGCCGATGATGCGACGCGGACCTATGGCGAGGCAACGCCGGCCTATGGCTTCCAGTTCTCGGGACTGGTCAATGGCGAGAGCGAGGCCTATGCGTTCAGCGGCGCGCCGAACCTGTTCGATTTCGCTTCGGGCAATGCCGGCACCGACACGATCTTCATCGATGCCGGCACGCTGGTCTCCGATGTCGGCTATGGCTTCGATTTCGTCACCGGCGCGCTGACGACGCTGCGGGCGCTGCTCACCGCACGCGCCGACGACCAGACGCGGCAATATGGTCTCGACAATCCGGCGTTCACGGTCACCTATTCGGGCTTCGTCAACGGCGATGACGCAAGCGTGATCCTGTCCAGCCCCAGCTTCAGCACCATCGCCGACATCACCTCGGACGTGGGCAGCTATACCATCGATCTGGGCGAGGCCTTTGCCGACAATTACGACTTCGATTATGTTCCGGGCACGCTGACCATCACCAAGGCGCTGCTGACGGTGACCGCCGATGATGCCAGCCGCCCATATGGCGCGTCCGATCCGCTGTTCACCGGATCGATCACCGGCCTGCTCAATTCGGACACGCAAAGCGTGATCTCGGGGCTGGTCTATGGCAGCGATGCGCTGATCACATCCGATGCCGGACTCTACAGCATCACCGGCTCGGGCGCGACCGCGACCAATTACGACTTCGCCTATGTTCCGGGCACGCTGACGATCACCAAGGCTCTGCTCACCGTGATCGCCGACGATGCCACGCGCGAATATGGCCTTGCCGACCCGGCGTTCACCGGTTCGATCAGCGGGTTCCTCAATGGCGACGATGACGGCGTGGTGTCGGGGCTGGTCTATGGCAGCAACGCGGTGCTCAACTCGGGCATTGGCAGCTACGCCATCACAGGTTCGGGGGCGTCCGCCACCAATTACGACTTCAGCTATGTTCCCGGCACACTGACGATTACGCGGGCGCTGCTCACCGTTGCCGCCGACGATGCGAGCCGCGAATACGGCCTCGCCAACCCGGTGTTCACTGGATCGATCACAGGGCTGCGCGCGGGCGATACCGCCAGCGTGGTCTCGGGTCTGGTCTACGGCTCGGCGGCCACCGCCGCGTCCGACGTCGGCACGTTCGCGATTACCGGATCGGGCGGCGCGGCGGCGAATTACGACTTTGCCTATACGCCCGGTACGCTGACGATCACGCGGGCGCTGCTGACGGTGACCGCCAACGATGCGACGCGCGAATATGGCCTGGCCAACCCGGGCTTCACCGGATCGGTGACCGGCCTGCGCAACGGCAATACCGCGAGCGTGATCTCCGGGCTGGTGTACGGTACCCCCGCCACGGCGGGATCGGATGTCGGCAGCTATGTCATCACCGGATCGGGGGCATCTGCCACCAATTACGACTTCGCCTATGTTCCGGGCACGCTGACGATCACCAAGGCTCTGCTCACCGTGATCGCCGACGATGCCACGCGCGAATATGGCCTTGCCGACCCGGCGTTCACCGGTTCGATCAGCGGGTTCCTCAATGGCGACGATGACGGCGTGGTGTCGGGGCTGGTCTATGGCAGCAACGCGGTGCTCAACTCGGGCATTGGCAGCTACGCCATCACAGGTTCGGGGGCGTCCGCCACCAATTACGACTTCAGCTATGTTCCCGGCACACTGACGATTACGCGGGCGCTGCTCACCGTTGCCGCCGACGATGCGAGCCGCGAATACGGCCTCGCCAACCCGGTGTTCACTGGATCGATCACAGGGCTGCGCGCGGGCGATACCGCCAGCGTGGTCTCGGGTCTGGTCTACGGCTCGGCGGCCACCGCCGCGTCCGACGTCGGCACGTTCGCGATTACCGGATCGGGCGGCGCGGCGGCGAATTACGACTTTGCCTATACGCCCGGTACGCTGACGATCACGCGGGCGCTGCTGACGGTGACCGCCAACGATGCGACGCGCGAATATGGCCTGGCCAACCCGGGCTTCACCGGATCGGTGACCGGCCTGCGCAACGGCAATACCGCGAGCGTGATCTCCGGGCTGGTGTACGGTACCCCCGCCACGGCGGGATCGGATGTCGGCAGCTATGTCATCACCGGATCGGGGGCATCTGCCACCAATTACGACTTCGCCTATGTGCCGGGCACGCTGACGATCACCAGGGCGCTGCTGACCATCAGCGCGGACAGCCTGGCTCGCGAATACGGCCTTGCCAATCCTGTGTTGACCAGCACGATCGCTGGCCTTCGCAATGGCGACACCGCATCTGTGATCAGCGGGCTGGTGCTTGCGACCCCTGCGACCAATGCATCGGGTGTCGGCAATTACAGCATAGGCGTATCAGGCGGCAGCGCGCTGAACTATGACTTCGCGTACATCCCCGGCACGCTGGCGATCACGCCTGCGCCGCTCACGGTGACCGTGGACAGCAAAACCCGGGTGTATGGCTCTGCCAACCCCGCGCTGACCGCCAGCATCACCGGGTTCCGCAATGGTGACACCGATGCGGTGGTCTCAGGGCTCAGGCTGCGCACCGGGGCAATCGTGCGGACTAACGTCGGCGACTATGTGATCACCGGATCGGGAGCCACGGCGGCCAATTACCGTTTCGATTACATCCCCGGCACGCTGACCATCACCAAGGCGCTGCTGCAGGTGCGGGTCAGCAATGCCAATCGTGAATACGGACTGGACAACCCCGCATTCGGCGCGATGATCACAGGCTTCCGCAACGGCGATCGCGCCGATGTCGTCAGCGGCCTGACGTTCGGCACCGTTGCCTCCATCGGCTCGGATGTCGGCAGCTACGCAATCACCGCATCGGGTGCTTCAGCGCTGAACTACGACTTCGCTTACACGGCCGGTCGCCTGACAATCGATCGCGCGCGGCTGCTGATCACCGCGAACAGCCTGGTGACAGAGCAAGGCAGCGGCGATCCGGTGCTGACGGTGAGCTATTCGGGCCTGCGCAATGGCGATACTGGCGATGTCGTCACCGGGCTGGTGCTGCGCTCGTCGGGTGGCGGAAGCGCTGCCTCCGGCCAGTATGTCATCAACGCCTCGCGCGGTACCGCGCGCAACTATCAGATCACCTACCGTCCCGGCGTGATGACCGTGCTCGCACCGATCATGCCACCGACGCAGGATCCGCCGGCCGCTAACCCGCCAGCCGCCAATCCTCCCGTTATCGTGCCGCCTCCGGCCGGGGGCGGAACGACCGGCGACGACCCGGTGGCCCAGCCTCCCGGGGCTGGATCGGATGCAGCGCCATCGACGCCTGTGCCGGCAAACCCTCCTCCGCCGGTGATCGCATTGCCCGGTCAGGGTAGCGTTGCGATGCCGGAGACCCCCAATGCGACATCGCCGCTCCAGGTCCTCCAGGGATTGGCCGCGCCGTTGCCGGTGCTGCTCGCGCCCGAAACCCGTCCGCTCGATTCCGCGCAGCCCGGCGATCCGTCGCGGGGCGGTGGACAGCGTACCGGCTGTACGTATATCAGCCTGTGCTCGGCTGCGCCGGTACCGCTGTGGACGTTTCAGCCCGCCCAATGAAGAAAGTTTGATGTGATGCGCTTCATGCTCCGCACCCTTATCTGTCTTGCGCCCGTTGCCTTGATGGGCGCACCTCTGGCGGCCCAGCAGGCGCCGCAGCAGGCAGCGCCTGCCGCCGCCCAGAAGGTGGCCGATGGCGCCAAGCCCTGGACCACCGGATGCAAGGGCGCTGGCGAGGCCGAAATCTGCGATACCGTCCAGTCGCTGATCGACGAGGCCAACGGCAAGGAAGTGATCCGCGTCGCCATCGCCAAGCAGAAGTCGACCGGCAAGACCGGGTTGCTGGTCAAGGTACCGCTGGGCGTGCGGCTGGACACCGGCGCGCTGATCCAGATCGACGGCGACAAGGCAAAGGGCATCGACCAGATCGTGTTCAGCCGCTGCCTGCCCGAAGGTTGCATTGCGGAAAAGCCCTTGGCCGTTGCCGATATGGACCACCTCAAGAAAGCGCAGAAGCTCGAACTGGTATTTCTCGACCTTGAAGGCAAGCCGATCGTCATCAACGTCGTGGCCACCGGGCTCGGCGCCGCGCTGGCGACTTTCTGAGCCGCGCGTATTCATGGCTCTCAGACCCTTTCACCTCGCCTTCCCGGTCGATGACCTCGACGCCGCGCGGCGCTTCTATCGCGATGTGCTGGGCTGCGGCGAAGGACGATCGTCCGATCACTGGATCGATTTCGACCTGTTCGGTCACCAGATCGTCGCGCATCTCGATCCCGCAGCCAGCGGCGCGCGAGCGCACCACAATCCCGTCGATGGCCATGATGTGCCGGTTCCGCATTTCGGCGTCGTTCTGACCATGACGGATTGGCAGGCGCTGGGCGAGCGGCTGCATGCGGCGGGGACGCGCTTCGTCATCGAACCGCATATCCGGTTCGCCGGCCAGGTCGGCGAACAGGCGACGATGTTCTTTCACGACCCGGCCGGCAATGCGCTCGAGTTCAAGGCGTTTGCCGACGACGCGATGCTGTTTGCAAGCTGACCGGGCGTTCCAATAGCCTTGGATGGCTGCATCTCACCACGTCACCCCCGCGCAGGCGGGGGTCCCGCTTGTGCGCTGCCCTTGGCGCAATAGCGGGATTCCCGCGTTCGCGGGAATGACGGAAGTGGTGCTTAGCGCACCGCCAAATCAGCGGGCAAAGTCGGTTCGCTGATCACGCGTTCCATCGCCGCCCAGCGGGATTTGGCATCGGATCCTGCGGCCTCGACGAATTCGCCCACCATGTCCTGCCCCAGCCCGTAATTGATGACATAGCTGCGATAGGTGTCGGTAAAGCCGATCGACTGCTTTGCCCGCGCCTCGCTCATCAACTGGTATTTCTGCGTCAGGGCGATGGCACGATCGCGGTCGATTTGGCCATCCAGATACATCTGCGCGATCGTGAAACGCGCGCCGCGCAGGCCGGTCAACGCCTCCTGCAGCGCGGCCAGACGCGCCGCATCGGTGGTGGCCAGTCCCGCCAGCGGATAAAGCTCGCGCATTTCGAAGGCGAGCTTCTGGTCGCCGGGAAACGCCAGGTCGATCCCGTAATTGGCCGAGCCTTCGGCGATCAGGCTTTGCGGGCTGTAAAGGGGATAGACGCTGTATTCCATCCAGCCGCGTCCCCGCATCAGTCGCTGTTCGAGCAGATAGTTGAGCGCGTGATGGCCCGGATAGCCTTCGTGACAGCCCAGATCGACCGCGCGGCTGATGCGGATCGGCAGATCGGTGTTGATCTGGATCAGGCTGGCGAGGTTGCCCTGATAATAATTGTACCCGCTCCACGGCTTGCCGGTGACGAACTCCATGCGGAAGCTCTCGCCCTTGGGCAACGGGATGTGGGCCGCGGTGCGCGCCCGGCATTCGGCGATCGCGCGGTCGAACACGGGTTGCAGCCGGTCGGCGGGAATGACGAATTGCTCCTGGAACGCATCGACCCGCTCGGCGAGCGTGCCCGCGCCCGGGAGCAGCGCCTCGATCCGGCTGAGCACAGGGTCATAGCTTGCCAGCGGCTGGATGTCCGGGGTGGCGCCGAACAGGCCGAGCGATTCCTCGCGGAAGCTCAATGTCTCGCCGCGCAGCATCCGCAGCCGGGTCCGCGCCGCGTTGAGCTGGGCCCGCAGGAACGTGACCCGGCGCTGTACCATCGCTTCGCGGCCGGTCACATCAAGTGCAGCGATCCGCCCGTCCAGCGCATCGACTGCCTGGGCGAGCGCAGGTAGCGCGCGCGGCGAGGCCTCGGCCGCACGTTTCCACTCCGCCGGGCCGTAATAGGCATCGATATAGCCATCTTCGTGCGTGCCGATTTCGAGCGAAAGCATGACATATTGCCGCGCGATATCGTCGATCGGATCTGTGCTGGCCGTCGCCTGGGGTCCGGTCTTGGGGGCACAAGCCGCGCACAGCAGCAAAAGCACCAGCAGGCCGAAACGGTTGATCCTGGTCATGGCTGTGTCACCTTTTTACTGTCATTCGCGGTCGCGTCGCGGCAAAAAACGCTGCGGGCATCTGGCACGGCGGGCCTTATCCGTCTATCGCCAAAGCCTTAGCCGGTCCACCCCTGGCCAGGCCGCAGATGGTGAGAGACGATGACCGACCAGCCCGACCAGACTGTGATCGCGCAAAGACGCGGTGGCATTGCCGGTCGCCTCGAAGCGTTTGCCGTGCAGATCGCCGGCCCGCTCGGCCGATGGTGGCGCGGATCGGTGATCCCCTCGATCGAGCACCGCGCGGTCATCGCCAAGGTCGATGACGAGTCCGGGCTGACCCCGCGTTATGCGTTCATGATTCTGATGTCGGCAGGCATCGCGGTGCTGGGGCTGTTGCTGTCCTCGCCTGCGGTTGTGATCGGCGCCATGCTCATCTCGCCGCTGATGGGCCCGATCATCGGCCTGGGCTTCGGGATGGCACTGGTCGACGGCAACGAGATCCGCCGCACGGCGATGAGCCTGGCCGGCGGCGTGCTGCTGGCGGTGCTGTTTACCGCGCTGATCGTGTTCTTCTCGCCGATCAAGGACATCACGCCCGAAATCGTCGCGCGCACCCGGCCCAACCTGTTCGATCTGCTGGTCGCGCTGTTTTCCGCCCTTGCCGGCGCCTATGCGATGATTCGCGGGCGCGAAGGCACCATCGTCGGCGTGGCAATCGCCACCGCGTTGATGCCGCCGCTGGCCACCGTCGGCTTCGGGCTGGCGACGCTCAACGGAACGGTATTCTTCGGGGCGCTCATGCTGTTCGTCACCAACCTGATGACGATCGCGATCGCCGCTGCCGTGATGGCGCGGCTGTATGGGTTCGGCCCGAAGCTGACCAGCCGCCAGAGCGGCGTCCAGGCGGCGGTCATTACCGCCGCTTTTCTGGCACTGGCCATCCCGCTGGGCTATTCGCTCAGCCAGATCGCCTGGGAAGCCCGTGCCCAGCGTCAGACGCGCGATGCGCTGGCCGACCAATTCCCCGGCCAGGCCAAGATCGATCAGCTCGATATCGATTTTTCGACCGATCCGCTGCTGGTCAGGGCGACGATCCTGACCCCCGAATACCGCAACGACGCGGCCCGGCTGGGCGAAGCCTCGCTGCAGAAATTGCTGGAACGGCCGGTCAAGTTGAGCCTCGACCAGTTCCGGGTCGGCACCGCGGCAGGGGATGCCGAAGCGGCCCAGCTCGCCTCGGCGTCCGCGCGGGACAAGGCCAGCAAGGAGCGGCAGGCCGTGGCTTTGGTCGGGCGCGAACTGGCCATCATGGCGGGCGTTTCGCCCGATGCGGTGCTGGTGGATCGCGACAAGAGGCTGGCGCAGGTCCGCGCGCTGCCATTGCCCGGGGCCAGCCTTGCCACCTATCGTGCGCTCGAGCAGCGTCTCGCCCAGGCCGAGCCGCAATGGCAGATGCAGCTGATCCCGCCCCCCGTGCCGCTGCCCTCGGTCAGTTTCGATGGCGACGCGCCCGACACGCAAGGGGCATCGAACCTTGCGCTGGCGATCTGGGCGGGGCGGCGCACGGGGCTGACGGTGACGGTAGGAGGCAGCGGCGATGCCACCGATTATGTTATGACGAAATTGCGCGAAGCAGGCATTCAGGCACAAAGTAGCGGATCGCGCAATTCAGACGGCTCCCTGCCGATGGCCTGGGCGCTTTGACAGGGCGATGACCGGCCCGCCGGGCGGAATTCTTGGGACGGCCGAACAGCAACTTGGCGATCACCTTTCGCATTCACATTCACCAGAGCGGCGGGCGATCTAATCGCAACCTGTTTCTATGTTCCGGGTGAGCCGACCGCGTCGGTGCGGCAAAAGACCCGATGGACCATTTACAACGCAATTAGCGGCTGGGAGCGTACCGTTTAGGGCCGCAGCACCGCCGGTATCTGGATGCGCGCGCACGACCGGCGTTCTGTGCTGTTGGCGATGCGAGTGATCGCGGGGTATTGCGGGCTCGTGTGCTGGCTGAACGCCCGCGCAGGTGCGTGTGCGGGTGCCGGCATTTATCCGCCTGCGCCTCTTTACCCGGTGTTCAGCATCCTTCTGATCGGCAGGCCTGATGCTGGCGTGGCGGATGGTGGTGCGGTATTCGTGTAGCAGCACAAATTGGCTGTCGTCAGGCGCTGTGGTCGATCCCTCGCGCTCATGTCGGCAATGTCCTTGCGATCATGGCGGCGGCGATAGGGGCCGGGCCTTGGCTTTGCAGGCCCGACAAAAAAGCTGGTGGATCTATGCCTGGTCGCTGGTGCGCCCCAATGGCGGAAGCGCAGCGCTGGCGCTGGGCGCTCAGTATGGCGGCAGTCAGGCAGGGTTGATCGTGCGCCATGCCCTGGGCGATGGCGGGCAGGCGTCTGCGCTCTATGCCTGCGCTGCCACTGCACTTGCACGTGCCGATGACCGCACCTTGGCGCTGGGCATCACTGCGCGGCCATGGGGCAACATTCCGCTCGAGCTGGCTGTGGAGCGGCGCTTCGGCCTCTTCGAAGGCCAGAAGGCCCGGTTCGCAGCGATGCTGGTGTCCGGTGGTGCCACCAGGCTGGGCCGTAGCCAGATTAAGGTCAAAGCCTTTGCGCAGGCAGGTGTTGTCGGCCTGAACACCCGCCGGGGGTTTTCGATGGGCAGATGGTGTCCACGCGGCAGGTTGCGGCGCGCGATCGGCATACTGTATCGGTGGGCGGCGGGCTCTGGGCCGGTGGCCAGCAGGAATCGGATTCCGATGGTGCGCTGCGTTGGGTCCACTGGGTCGATATGGGGCCGCGCGCAGCGCTGGCGATGCCACTCGGGGACAGCCAGATGACGGTCGCGCTCGACTGGCGTCAGCGGGTGGATGGCAACGCGCAGCCCGCTTCGGGCGCGGCAGCGACGCTGTCCACCGGTTTTTAAGCCCAAGGTGCGCGTTGAAGGGCGCGTGCCCCCTTCTGCTGAGCCTGCAAAGCGTCTAGCGTCGATCGCACACCATGGACGTCTATCTTCCCATCGCGAATCTTTCGGTCAACGGCTTCGTCATCATCGGGCTGGGCGGGCTTGTAGGCATTCTGTCGGGGATGTTCGGGGTGGGCGGTGGATTTCTCACCACACCGCTGCTGATCTTCTACGGCATTCCGCCGACCGTGGCGGCGGCCTCCGCCTCCACCCAGGTCACCGGATCGAGCGTGTCGGGCGTCATCGCCTACAGCCGCCGCAAGGGGGTCGATTACCAGATGGGCGGGGTGCTGGTGGTCGGCGGGATATTCGGAACGTTTGCCGGCGCCGCGCTGTTCCGGGCGCTGCAGCAGCTCGGCCAGATCGATACCGTGATCAACATCGTCTATGTGCTGCTGCTAGGGTCGATCGGCGGCATCATGGCGCGCGAAAGCCTGGCCAGCGTGCTGGCGATGCGGCGCGGCGAAAAGCTGCCCGCCAAGAAGCGGCGGCATCACCCGCTGGTCGCCAACCTGCCGCTGCGCTGGCGGTTTTATCGCTCGGGCCTGTACATCTCGCCGCTCGCGCCGCTGATCCTGGGCTTTGCCACGGGTATCCTGACGATCCTGCTGGGCGTGGGCGGCGGCTTCGTGATGGTGCCTGCGATGCTGTATCTGCTGGGCATGGGCGCGCAGGTCGTGGTCGGTACCTCGCTGTTCCAGATCCTGTTCGTGACCCTCGCCTCGACCATGGTCCACAGCCTGACCACCAAAGCGGTGGACATCGTGCTTGCAGTGCTGCTGCTGATCGGCAGCGTCACCGGCGCGCAGATCGGAGCGCGTTTCGCGCAGAAGCTGCCGCCCGAATATCTGCGACTGCTGCTGTCGGTGCTGGTGCTGCTGGTGGCTTTGCGGTTGGGGATCGGGCTGGGCTTCCGCCCGGCGGAAATCTATTCGGTAGAGTTGCTGCCATGAGCGCGCTGCGGTGGTTGGCCCTGCTGCTGGGGACGTGGCTGATGACCTCTGCTGCGACCGAACCGGTGCTGGTGCCCGAAGTGTCGCAGCGCGACATCCAGATCCAGTACGGCTTTACCGGCGCAGAGCTGCTGCTGTTCGGCGCGATCGTCTACCCCGGCGGTACCCCGCCTTCGGGCAACAGCGATATTGTGGTGATCCTCAAGGGCCCGCCGCAGTCGATCATCCTGCGCGAGAAGCAGCAGATAGCAGGGATATGGATCAACGCTGCAAGCACCGAATTCCGTTCGGCACCCGGATATTACGCCTTGGCCTCGTCGCGCCCGATCGAAAAGATCGTCGATGAGCGCACCGCAGCCATTTACGAATTCGGCCTGCCCAACCTGCAGCTGTCGCCCGCCGGCTCGATCGATCCCAAGGAGCAGCAGCGCTTTCTGGCCGGGTTGGTCGACCTCAACCGGCGCGAAGGGCTTTACAAGCAGCAGGAAGGCAGCGTCGAGATCCTGGAAGGCGTGCTGTATCAGGCACGGCTTTCGATTCCCGCCAGTGTTCCCACAGGCACCTACACGGCAGAGACGTTTCTCGTCCGGGATGGTCAGGTTCTCGCCGCAGCGGTGCGTGAGATCGAGATCCGCAAGTTTGGCTTCGAACGGTTTGTGGCGACGATGGCGGAATATCAGCCCTTTTTTTATGGCGTCAGTGCCGTGCTGATCTCCCTGTTGCTCGGCTGGCTGGGCGGCGTGGTGTTCCGCAAGATTTGATGCGGGTTTCTGCCGTCCATCCAAGCCATTCAGCATAGAGGGAAAATTTACCCAATCCGGTTAGAGAGCGGGGTGTACCTGCTTCAGAAAGGCTCCGGACGGCGCGATGGTTGAACTTAATCCCCGCAATTTCCAGGATCGCGCACCAGCCGACCCTGCCGACCTTCCCTCGCTGGAGCGGACGGTCCACCGTCCTGTCGAGCATCTCAAGATCGGCGAGGTCATCGAAATTGCCGGGTCGAGCTCGCAGGTGCTGCTCGATGCCAGTCGCCTTGCCACGCTGATGACGCACAAGGATCCCAGCGTGTCGATGGCAGGCCAGGTGGGTAGCCAGGTCAAGATCCGCATGGGTGCACGCTGGCTGGTGGCCAATGTCCGCACGCAGCGGATGCACCAGCGCGAAGCCGGACTGATCGTCTGCCAGATCGATTTTCTCGGCGAGGGCGAAGAGGAAAAGCTGACCGGGCGAATCTTCAACTTCCGGCGCGGGGTGACACGCTATCCGGTCCCCGGAACGCCGCTCTTCGCGATGACCAGCGCCGACCTGAAACAGGTCTACGCTGCCGATGCCCGTCCGCATATCGAGGTGGGAACGGTCTATCCGACCCTGGACACCCGCGGGGCACTGTATGTTGACGCGCTGCTGAGCAAGCACTTTGCACTGCTTGGGTCCACAGGCACCGGAAAATCGACCGCTGCCGCGCTGATCCTTCACCGCATCTGCGATATGATGCCCGAAGGCCATATCGTGATGGTCGATCCCCATGGCGAGTATTCCACTGCCTTTGCCGAAAATGGCGCGCTGTTCGATGTCGGCAATCTGTCGATGCCCTATTGGCTGATGAATTTCGAGGAGCATTGCGAGGTGTTCCTCACCTCCTCGGGCGCCGAGCGGCAGACCGATGCCGAAATTCTGGCCAAGTGCCTGCTGACCGCGCGGCTGAAGGGCAGGGCGGCGCAGGGCGCCTCGCGCGTGACGGTCGATACCCCCATTCCTTATATGCTGTCCGACCTTGTCGCCAACATCCAGAACGAGATGGGCAGGCTGGACAAGGCGACATCGAGCGCGCCGTTCCTGCGGATCAAGGGCAAGATCGAGGAGATCAAGGCCGATCCGCGCTACAGCTTCATGTTCTCCGGCATGCTAGTTGGGGACAATATGGCCGACTTCATCGGCAGGATTTTCCGCCTGCCCGCCGATGGCAAGCCGATCTCGATCATCGATGTGTCCGGCGTTCCTTCCGACATTACCTCGACGGTTGTCGCCGTTCTCAGCCGTATGGTGTTCGACTTTGCGATCTGGAGCCGCAAGGACAAGATCACCCCGGTGCTGCTGGTGTGCGAAGAGGCGCACCGCTACATTCCTTCCGACCGGGTGCTCGAACACAGCGCGGTGCGCAATGTGCTCAGCCGCATCGCCAAGGAGGGCCGCAAATACGGCGTATCGCTCGGCCTGATCACCCAGCGTCCGTCCGATCTTTCCGAAGGGGTGCTGTCGCAGTGTGGCACCATCATCGCGATGCGTTTGAACAACGACCGCGACCAGGCGCATGTCCGCTCGGCGATGCCCGAAGGGGCACGTGGCTTTCTCGATTCGATCCCCGCGCTGCGCAACCGTGAGTGCATCATTTGCGGCGAGGGCGTGTCGATCCCGATTCGCGTGTCGTTCGACGATCTGGCCGAGGCCCGCCGCCCGGCATCGGACGATCCACTGTTCAGCACGTTGTGGTGTCAGCACGGCGGCGAAGAGGAGATGGTCGCCCGTGTTGTCGGCCGCTGGCGCAATCAGGGCAACCTCACTGCCCTACGCTGATCATGTTCCGCGCGTATCGCCATACAGATGGATGTGCAGCCGGTCGGTGAAGCGCCAGCCACGCTCGAGACACAAGGGCCCCAGCCAGCGGCTGCGTGCGTGCAGATCGGTCGCGCAGGTGCCTTCGGGCATCAGCAGGATGCGGTCCGAAGCGATGCCGCAGCGGTCGGCCAAAGCGGTGATCTCTTCCGCATCGTGCGGCTGGGCGACAACGAACT
Source organism: Blastomonas sp. (assembly GCF_030373265.1). Taxonomy (GTDB): domain Bacteria; phylum Pseudomonadota; class Alphaproteobacteria; order Sphingomonadales; family Sphingomonadaceae; genus Blastomonas. The sequence continues at coordinate 99,062 of NZ_JAUCZC010000007.1, read as the reverse complement.
TGAACCAAGCGCGGGTGTCGCGGGCATAGGCCACCAGCGCTGCCTCATTCATCCGCAGGCCCGGATCATTGCCTGAATGCGCAAGCTTGGGTGACAGGTTGAGCTGATCGACATGGCGATCAAAGCCCGCTGCCAGCGCGACCGTGCCGTTGCTCTCGATCTCAATATGATAATCCGGCCCCAAAAGATCGCACAGCGCCGCGAGTGCGGGCTGCTGCAGCAGCGGCTCGCCGCCGGTGAAGACGATATGCCGGCACTCATGGGCAGCGATTTGATCGGCCACATCGGCGATATCGAGGGTCACGCTGTTGTCGCGGCGCTGGTAGGTCTGGTCCCCGCGATGCTTGCCCGGATGGCCCGTAAAATACCAGGTGTAGGGCGTATCGCACCACTGACAGGCGAGATTGCATCCCGACAGGCGAACGAACACCGACGGCCTGCCTGCGGATATCCCCTCGCCCTGCAGCGAATGGAATATCTCGGGCTCTCCCGGTGTCGTGGTGGCAAGGCGCAATCTGGTCATGCGCCCCGGCCTTTAGCGAAAAAGCCGCCGGTTTGCCAAACAAAGCAAACCGACCAAAAAAGACTGGCCGCACCCGTCGCAGACAGATGCGGCCATCCCCCCAAAGGAAAGCATTTGAAGTCAGGCGTGGATCAGAACGCTGCGGTTACCCCGAAAACAATTGCCGAGTCGGCAATCTGTCCGCCGCCACCGTTGCGGAACTTCTGGAAGTTGGGCAACAGATAGGCCGATTCGGCGCGGGTGATGTCGGTGTCGACATAGGTGACACTGAGGGTCAGTGGCCCATAGACGTTGACCGCTGCCCCAAACGAATAGTCCCAGTATTTGCCGGTTGGGGCGATACTGGTGCCATTTGGGCCGAGGCCGGGGTTGCCGTCCGAATAGCCGATATGCGCGGTCAGCGTCAGCGGTGTGTCGGGGATGGCGATCGCCGCGTCCCCTGCGAGATACAGGTTGTCCTGCTTCTGTCCGCGGCTGAACGGTGTGGCAGAGAAGTTGCCCAGCGCTTCCTGCTTGGGCGCATAATACACAGCCGCCGTCAGCCCGACCGGCCCGGCCGTGCCCTTGAGCTTGGCATAGCCTTCAAAAAAGTCGGTGTTGTCGAAGCCGTCGGGGTACATGTACCAAGTAACGCCGACGTCGATGCCGGCAGAACCGACAGTCGTTGCATAGCCTGCGAACAGATCGACCTCGAGGTTCGGTCCGCCGAAGGTTCCCCAGCCTGCGAGGTTGGACCCCCATGTGCCGGCATAGAAGCCCGATTCATGGCTGACGGTGAAACCGCCCTGGATCGCGACGCCTTCATCGGACTGCGATACGCCGCGAAAGCGATAGTCCGAAACAAGACCGACAGAGCCCGAGATGGTGACCGGCGGCGATGCCTCTTCCTCCTGCGCGAACGCAGGGGTGGCAACGGCCGACGATATGAGGATGGCGAGGCCAGCAAGGCCCCGATGGAATTTGGACGTACGCATGTTTTTCCTTTCAACTGGATGCGTTTCGTCCCGCCTGCGCTGCGATGGCGACCCTCTTTTAATACAGCGTCCCTGGGCGCTAGATTGGGGTGCTCATGATCAGCGACAGTAATGCTGCCGTGTCATGCTGCGCTGCACAAGAGGAAAATGCTAAAAACATCAAGTTTGGCGAAAGATTGTGTCTTTCTCGCCACGATGAAGTGCCCGCATCGGACCTTTAGAGAGGTGTTAACCCCGTCTGGCTATGACTGATTCCCATGTTCGCCCCACTCGCCCCGATTCTGGCTGCTGATGCCGATGCAAGCGCCGAGACGCAGGGCATCACTGCGCGAGTCGAGGCGCTCGCACCGGTTATGGCAACCGTCGCGCGGCTGGCAGGGTGCCCGCTGAAACCCGCCACCGACCCGCTGGCACTGGGCGCGGACCTGTCCGGATTGCTGGTCGCGTTGTCACCTGAGCTCCGGCGGATCGTTGCCTACGACCTCGAGACACTGGGGGTTGTCCTGCAGGCAGGAATCATGGCGCTCGACAAGGCGCGGGCGGAAGGACGGTTTAGCCACGCTGCCGCCCGACTGCTCCACACGGAATCCGACGAGGCTTATCGGCAGATCCTGGCCGATGCTGGATACCCACCGCTCCTCTGATCGCGCGATCCCGCCCAGCTTTCCAATGGGGCTTGCACCGCAGACTTTCATTTGTTCTTGTTTTGTATTAGGGCTGCGGCATGACCGACGCCGTGCTCCATCACATGTCTGTTCCGGCAGATACCCAATCTCTGCAGGCGCCGATCGATAGCTGCGGCCCGCCGCAGGGCGCAGCGGCGGTGGCGCGGGGCATAGCGCGCCTTTTCCGCCGCAACCAGATCTGGGTGGCGCCCGAAATCGCGCTGCCCAACGGCCGCCGGGCCGACCTGATGGGAATCGATTCGCGTGGCGCAATCGTAATCGTCGAAATCAAGGTCGCACGCGCCGATCTGCTGGGCGATGCCAAATGGCCCGAATATCTCGATCATTGCGATCGCTTCTATTGGGGCCTTCCTCCGACACTGGATTCGGGCTTGGTCCAGTTGCCCGCCTTCCTACCCGAGACGACGGGGCTGATCATTGCCGATGCCTATGACGCAGAGATCATTCGCCCCGCGTCTACCCGGCCCCTCGCTCCGGCTCGGCGCAAGAGCGAAACCGCCAGATTGGCCTGCGTTGCGCTGCGCCGACTGAACCAGCTGCATGACCCCGCACCACCTGATGGGCTCTATTGATAACCGTATAGGTTTACTGTCAACTTTGTGATGCTGATCAGGAGTAAGACAGGAACATTGCGAAAGAGAGGATCGGGTCGATCGCGTGATCGGGATTGGCGATGCCGTGCGACATGCCCGGCCCCTTGCGGATACGCCTGTTGTCCGATTTGATATAAGAGGATTGCCTGTGGGTGTTCCTCGATCATCTGGCCGAAGCGTTCAACCGTTCGGTCGCGGCGAAGCGTGCCGGAGTGTCGCGCTCAGCGGTGCATTGGCTGCGCGTGAGCAGTCCGGCGTTTCGCAGCGGGCGGCAAAACGCGATCGCTGCCGACCATGGCGACCTTGAGCTCCGGATGCTTAACACCGCGAGGCGCGGCGCGCAAAACCGGTCAGGCGCCCTGATGCCAGCATTGGCAATGCGACCCAATACGATGACGCTCGGGGGCTCAGGGCTTGTGCGCTGCTGGCCCTTCTGGGCACGGCCCAGGCAGATCGCGCCGCTTGGCCCGTGGTGGATATGGCTGACCATGGCGGGGAGGGGCTTTGGCAAGACGCGGGCGGGCGCCGAGTGGGCTCGCGCGAATGGCGAAGCGAAGCCCGATCCACTTTGGTCGGAGCCAGTCCGGGCGAAGCGCGCAAAGTGATGGTTGAGGGACAAAACGGGTTGCTGGCCGATTGCATCGGCCGCCATATGCCCGCGCTGGAAACCGTCGCTGCGCCGCCTGCGCTGACCGGGCGGGGCGCAGGCGACGCTGTGCTCGGCCGCCGAGCGCGAAATTTTGCGCGGTCCACAACAGCCGAGTTCGCCTCGGAGTCGCAAAAGGAAATCACGAACAACGAGGCGCTCGTGGTGATCGATGCGTGGTGCGGCTGTGTCGAAGGGATGGCGGCTGATCCCGGACGGGGTAAATGCCGATGCAGGCAAGCATGGATTGTCGGGCCTTCGCCCGTCAGCCTTTTAGCTTACCACGCAACTGCAATGGACGTCTTCACTGCCGGCGGCTGGCGGTTTGCGCCGCCCGCCGTCAAAATGCGGGTCTTTGGAACGGACCAGCGCCATCGTTCGGATCTTTGGTGGCATTACGTGGATAACGCCGGCCGCGGTCTGCGGCCCTGCAGGCGGAGACATCGTCTATACCCAGGCACGGTCGACGGTGGCAGCGCTGCTGTCGGCGCTGCGCGACCTGGAATTGATCAACGCTACACGATTGATCTCATGGGTATTATGGGACTATGATTCGCTGGGCGAGGCCGATGCGTGCATCGTCGCCGCTGGTACGCCAGCAACGCCTTTTTTTGTCAGGCACCCCCTGAAATGGCGACATTTCGGCAACACTATCGGCAAAACCGCGCTTGCGTGGCAACCTTGTTGGGGTTAGTAACGTTGCCGAGTTGTCGTTTCCAAATCCTAATTATAAGGGGAATATCTATGCGAAAGTTAGTCATAGGACTGGCGTTGGCATCTACCGCCCTGACCACACCGGCGCTTGCCCGTGATGGCCAGTGGTATGTTGGCGTCGAAGGCGGCGCCATGCTCGTCGAGGACATCGAATTTGATGTCGGTGCGGTCAGCAATGCTGTGGTCGCCGATACCAGAACCGGTTATGATGTCGGCGGCATCGTGGGTTACGATTTCGGTCCGTTCCGTATGGAAGCCGAAGTCAGCTATCGTGAAGCTGATATCAACGGCGTTCAGGCCAATGGCGTCGGCATCTCGCGTGGCGTCGGTCCGCTCCAGACTGGTCGCTTTGACGCAGTCGGCAGCGCGAACGTGCTTTCGTTCATGCTCAACGGCTTGGTCGACTTCGGCCCCGATGACGGCCTTCAGGGCTTTGTCGGCGGCGGCGTCGGCGTGGCTCGTACCGACATCAACGGTTCGACCCAGCCCGGCACCGGTCGTTTTGTCGACGATTCCGACACCGGCTTTGCTTGGCAGATCTTGGCAGGCGTTCGCGCTCCGCTGAGCGACAGCTGGGACGTTGGTCTGAAGTATCGCTTCTTCAACAGCGATTCGGTCAGCCTGATCGATAGCGCCGGACGTGATTTCGATGGCCGCTTCCGCAGCCACTCGGTCCTGGGCAGCATCATCTACAACTTCGGTGGTGAAGAAGTGGCTCCGCCGCCTCCCCCGCCGCCGCCGCCCCCGCCGCCCCCGCCTCCCCCGCCGCCTCCTCCGCCGCCGCCTCCGCCGGTTTGCGAGAAGGGTCCGTACATCGTGTTCTTCGACTTCGATAAGTCGAACATCACGCCGGAAGCAGCGACCATTCTGGACAACGCCGTGGCAGCCTATGGCAGCTGTGGTTCGGTTCCGGTCATGCTGGCAGGTCACGCCGACCGTTCGGGTCCGGCTACCTACAACGTTGGTCTGTCTCAGCGCCGCGCCGAATCCGTCAAGGCCTACCTGGTCTCGCGGAACATCCCGGCAAGCGCGATCAGCACTCAGGCTTTCGGGGAAACCCAGAACCGCGTGCAGACCGCCGATGGCGTTCGCGAACTTCAGAACCGTCGCGTGGAAATCACGTACGGTCCGGGTTCGGGCATGTAAGCCACTCGCTGGATCGCAAGATCTGGCAACAAAATCGGGGTCGGTCTTCGGACCGGCCCCTTTTTTGTGTCTGGCGCGCACAGCGAAGTTGGGCATTTGATGCACGCCGCTTGTCGCTGCGAGCCGAAAGGCTTATGTTGAAGCCATGGACCAGCAGACAGCCACCGCCGATATCATCCTCACCCCAAGTGCCGCGAACCGCGTCGCGGCGATTGCCGCGAAGCAGGGCAAGCCGGCCGTGCTTCGGCTGTCGGTCGAAGGCGGAGGGTGCTCGGGGTTCCAGTACCGCTTCGGTCTGGCGGATGCTGCCGAGGAAGGGGATACCATCGCGGTCCAGGACGGCGTGTCGCTCGTTGTGGACGAGATGAGCCTCGATCTGGTACGCGGCAGCGCGGTCGACTTTGTTGAATCGCTCGGTGGTTCTGCCTTTCAGGTTACCAACCCGAACGCTGCCTCCGGCTGCGGCTGCGGGTCGAGTTTCTCCATCTAAGGCCTAAAGCGTTCGCCTGATGACAGGCAACCGTCGCTGGTGGGGAACCTTTCGGCGCAGCGTCGCGTAACGTAAATCGAAACGTTATTGCCAACCGCCGCTGGAAGGACTTCCCATGCTTAGAGCCGCCCTCATTTTCGCGATCATTGCACTTGTTCTGGGGGTGCTGGGTTTTGGCGGACTGGCTGGCTTCGCCTGGGACCTTGCTAAAATCCTGTTCTGGATCGCGGTGGTGATAGCCGTCGCCCTGTTCGTCATCGGTACCTTCATCTACAAAAAGGTAACCTGAAGCCACCAGCGCTTCGCGCTTCTGCGACATCGATCTGGTGCCGGGTATCGTCCCTGCTTTTCCAAGTCAATCACCGATGGTATTCACCTCATTCTAATCATCAGCGCCACTGGTCAGGTACCAGTGGCGCTGCTCTCTTGTGAAAGTCTGACATAATGGAGCCTGCAAACCGTGATGGGCCTGACCGCATGACGGGAATGGGCCGGGTCGCTGCCATGACGATGGTCGTCGTGGCCATCTTGGGCCTCGCGTGGCTGTTGGTGGAACTCGCCGGATTCCTCATGATGGTGTTTGCCGCCCTAGTGCTTGCAGCTATCCTTTCGTCGATCGCAGGTGGCGTGTGTCGCGTTACCGGTATGAGCCGCGGCCCGGCCCTGGCGATTTCGGTGGTCCTGCTGCTGGGCGTTTTCGCGGGCGTGTTCACCCTGTTCGGGTCACAGCTCGCCAGCCAGTTCGATACCATCCAGCAGAGCATCCCGCCCGCCATCAACAGTGTCGAAGCCCAGCTCGACCAGATCGGTCTCGGGCAATCGGCCCGCGACCTCTTCAAGCAGGGTAGCGGCGACATCTCCAGCATGGCATCGCGCCTTGGCGGGTTCGCGATGACGGCAACCAACAGTCTCGCCAACTTTCTGCTCATCTTCTTTGGCGCGATCTTCATCGCCAGCGACCCTCAGGTCTATCGGCGCGGCGTCGTCCTGCTCATGCCGCAGCGTGCGGAAAAGCCGCTCGATGATGCGCTTGAGGATGCAGCTCGCGGATTGCGCGGCTGGATGCTGGGGCAGGCGGTTTCGTCGATTTTTGTCGCCATGTTTTCGGCGGCGGGACTTGCGCTGTTGGGTGTCCCCGCGGCCGGCGGTCTGGGACTGATCGCTGGTCTACTCGACATCATCCCCATGGTCGGCCCGATCATCGCGGCCGTCCCCGCGGTGCTGCTGGCGTTCACCGTTTCGCCCACGATCGCACTCTGGACGCTGGTGCTGTACATCATAGTCCAGCAGCTGCAGAGCAATCTGCTGCAGCCGATGATCCAGAAGCACGCGGTAGACGTGCCCCCTGCGGTGCTGTTGTTTGCCGTGGTTGCCGCAGGGCTGCTCTTTGGATTTATGGGCGTCCTGCTGGCGGCGCCGCTGACCGTCGTGATCTTCGTCATGGTTCAGCGCCTCTATGTGAAGACGCTGCTCGACAAGGATATCAAGGTCGCGGGTCAGAAGTGACCCGCGACCTTATAGCGGGTTGCCGTCCTTGTCGCGATACACCTCGCGCCGGCCCACATGGTTGGGCGCGCTGATGAAGCCGTCTTCCTCCATTCGCTCGACCAGCCGCGCCGCGCTGTTGTAGCCGATCCGCAACTGGCGCTGCAGCCAGCTGGTCGAGGCCTTCTGGCTTTCGAACACGATCTGGCACGCGCTGCGGTACATCTGCTCTTCGGGCGTATCATCGAGGCTTGCTCCATCGAGCGCAAAGCCGCCGTCTTCGGGCTCTTCGGTGACCGCCTGAACGTAGTCGGGCGCGCCCTGCGAGCGCCAGTGATCGGCAACCCGGCGGACCTCTTCATCGGACACGAACGGCCCGTGGACGCGCTCGACCTGTTTGCCGCCCGACATATACAGCATGTCGCCCTTGCCCAGCAGCTGCTCGGCACCCTGTTCGCCCAGGATGGTGCGCGAATCGATCTTGCTGGTGACGTGGAAGCTGATCCGGGTGGGCAGGTTGGCCTTGATCACGCCGGTGATAACGTCGACCGAGGGACGCTGCGTCGCCATGATCAGATGGATGCCTGCTGCGCGGGCCTTCTGCGCCAGCCGCTGGATCAGGAACTCGACTTCCTTGCCCGCGGTCATCATCAAGTCGGCGAGCTCGTCGACGATGACCACGATCTGGGGCATCGGCTCGTAATCGAGCTGCTTCTTTTCATATTGCGGCTGGCCGCTGACAGGATCCCAGCCGGTCTGGACCTCTTCGCCCAGCGGAATGCCCTTGGCCTTGGCGACACGGATCTTGTCGTTGAAGTTGACCAGGCTGCGAACCTTCAATTCGCTCATCATCCGGTAGCGCTCTTCCATCTGCTCGACCGCCCATTTGAGCGCGCGGATCGCCTTTTGCGGCTCGGTGACCACCGGCGAGAGCAGATGCGGGATGCCGTCATAGATCGACAGCTCGAGCATCTTGGGATCGATCATGATCAACCGCAGCGTCTCCGGCGTCATCCGGTAGAGCAGCGACAGGATCATGGCGTTGAGGCCGACCGACTTGCCCGATCCGGTGGTCCCCGCGATCAGCAGATGCGGCATCGGCGCCAGGTCGGCGATCACCGGGTCGCCCGAGATGTTCTTGCCCAGGATCACCGGAAGCTGGCCGGTGTTCTCTGCAAAGTGGCTCGACCCGATCATTTCGTGCAGCACCACGGCATCGCGGTGCTGGTTGGGCAACTCGATGCCCAGTTCCTTGCGGCACGGGATCGCTGCGACGCGCGCCGACCGCGCCGACATGTTGCGCGCGATGTCGTCGGCCAGTTGGATGACGCGGTTGGCCTTGATGCCGGGCGCGGGCAGCAGCTCGTAGCGGGTGACGACCGGGCCGGGACGGACCGCGGTGATCTCACCCTTGACGTTGAAGTCGCTGAGCACGGTCTCGAGCAGCCGCGCGTTGCGCTCCAGCGCGATCTTGTCGAGCGCCGGGCCGGTGCTGGATGGCGGCGGATCGAGCAGGTCGACCGAGGGCAGGTCATAGGGCCCGAAGAAATCGCCCTGCTTGCTCTTGGGGCCAAGCTGGGCCTTGGCCGGACGCAGCGAAGGTTCGGTAATTTCCGGCGGCGGACGGTTGTCGGGAACGGCTTCCTTGCGCGGCGCGGCCAGCGCAGGACGCTGAGGCTCCTGCGCGTTGTCGAGGCTGTCAGCGTCGTCTTCATCGATCACCGGACCGATGGGCTTACGGAACAGCGCTTCAGGCACGCTGACCTTGATCGGCGGCATCCGCAGCAGCCCGCGTTCGAGACCGAGCGCCTTCCAGCCCAAAAGCGTTCCGACCAGGGCAAACAGGCTTGCGCTGCCATAGATCCCCCAGACAGCGCCCGCCGGTGGGAGCAGATTGCCGAGGGCCGCGACGCCGCGCGCACCGATCAATCCGGCAAGACCCCCGGGCCCGGCAGGAAAGGCTTGCGCAGACTCGCCGAAAAAGATCGCCGCCGCCACGGCGAGCAGCAGGATGCTGGCCAAGGTTGCCAGAAAGGCGCGGCGCCAATGGCCCAAGGGGCGGTTGATCCACATCCGGTGCGCCTGCACCGCGGTGATCGGAAGGATCAGCGCACTGGCAGGCCCTGCTAGAAACAACATGAGATCGGAAATCCAGGCGCCGGTCGCCCCCATCCAGTTATCGATCGGACCGCCTGCCGCGGTGTTGAACGACGGATCGGTCTGCTCATAGGTGATCATCGAGATCGCCACGAACACCGCGACGGTAAACAGCGTCAACGACAGGATCAGGCTGCCGCTGCGCAACAGGCTTTGACGCATCAGGTCGCGCCAATCGGGCGCGTTTCTGGTGGCGGCGCGACTGGCCATGTCCTGCATTACTCCGGCAATATGGTAAATATCTCCCATTTTGCGCAGAGGACGGACTCCGCGTCAAGCAAGGACTTAAGCGCGAGTCCGGGCGGCAAAGCCCCTGTTCAGCGGGCATCTTGCGTCCTACATTGGCGCGATGACCCAGACCCCCACTTCAGCACAGCATAGCGACATCCTCATCATGGGCGCAGGGCCGGTCGGCCTTGCCTTGGCACTGGCGCTGGCGCGTTCCGGAATGAGCGTTCGGGTGGTGGACCGGATCACGCCAAAAACGCTGGCCGACCCCGCCTTTGACGGGCGCGCGTCGGCACTGGCGAGCACGAGCTGGCAGATGCTGCACAATCTGGGCCTGGCCGACGCATTGTGGCGCGATGCCTGCCCGATCGATCGCATTGCCGTCAGCGATGGGCTGCGCAAGGGCGGACTGGATTTCGATGCCGGGGTCGAGGGCATGGGGGTGATGCTGCCCAACAGCCTGTTGCGCGCGTGCCTGTTCGAAGCGGCGAGCGCCGACCCGGACATCGATCTGGTGATGGCTGCCGAAGTCGCCACCCGTTCAGTCGATGCGCACCGCGCCACGATCACGCTTGCTGATGGGCGCGCATTTTCCGCATCGCTGCTGGTCGGCGCCGAAGGCCGGCAGTCGCCGACGCGCGATCTGGCCGGGATCACTCTGGGCCAATGGTCCTATGGGCAGCGCGGCATCGTGACGGCGGTGACGCTGGAAAAATCGCACCAGAACACCGCGTTCGAGATATTCTATCCCGATGGCCCGCTCGCCATTCTCCCGCTCAACGATGACGACGAGGGCCGCGCGATGGCGTCGATCGTCTGGACGGTGCCCGAAGGCAAGGCCGATGCCTGGGTGTCGTTGTCCGACCGGGCCTTCGGCGCTGCGCTGACCAAGATGAGCGGCGGGTTTCTGGGCGATATCACGCCCGTCGCGCCGCGCAGCAGCTGGCCGCTGACCCTGTGTCAGGCCAGCGCCATGGTCGCGCCGCGGATCGCGTTGGTAGGCGACAGCGCCCACATCATTCATCCGATCGCGGGGCAGGGGCTCAACCTTGGGTTGCGCGATGCCGCCGCGTTGGCGCAGGTGCTGGGCGAAGGCGCGCGGCTGGGGCTTGATCCCGGCGATCTGGCCCAGCTCAAGCGCTATCAGAACTGGCGGATGCTCGACAATGCGATGATGGCTGGTGCGACCGATGTGCTCAACCGGCTTTACGGTCTGCCAGGAAGCGGGCCGTCGCTGGTGCGGCGTCTGGGCATGCAGATTGTCGGGCGCACCGGCCTGATCCGGCGGTTCATCATCGATGAGGCACGCGGCGCGAGCGGCGACCTGCCCGACCTGCTGTTGGCGAACGATTGAGGCTGATCATTCGATAGGTGCCCGTCGCCGTGAAGCGCCGGCCTGTCCTGTGCCGGTGCACGGCCGCCGTTCGCGCCTGAGAAAACCCCTTGATGTTGACGCTGCGTCAAGTGGCATAAGCCGCTTATGGCTGATTCGCTCGACATCGCCGCCGTCACCCGGCTGACTGGTCTCACCGCCCGCGCGCTGCGGTTCTACGAGGCGCGCGGGCTGGTGCAGCCGTTGCGTACCGCGTCGGGGCGACGGCATTATGATGCCGCAGCGCTCGAGCGGCTCAACCTGATATTGTCGCTCAAGAAGGCAGGGCTCACGCTGGCGCAGATCCAGCGGCTGACCGCCAACCGCAGGATCGACCTGCACGGCCTGATTACCGCGCAGCTCGACCATCTCGAGGCGCAGGCGCGGCGCATATCCGAGGCGCAAACGCTGCTCGTTTCCGTCAAGTCACGCATCGATCGCGGCGAGCCCATCGATGCCGAGACCTTTTGCTCGCTGATCCGACACGAACAACAGGACAGTACCACGATGTCTCAAGACCAATGGAAGGCGGTTACCGACCGCTATTTTACCCCCGAGCAACAGGCCGAATGGGCCGACCGCATGGGCGCGCTGGGCGAGGATTTCGATCAGGACGCTTATGCTGCCGAGTGGAAGGCGCTGGGCGACGATATCAAGGCAGCGCTGCCGATGGACCCTTCGGGCGAGGCGGCCGCGGGCTTCGTCCAACGCTGGTTCGACCTGCTCAAGCCGTTCACCGATGTCGCCTCGCCCGCGATGTGGACTGGCACGATGAAGATGTATGACGACATGGACAATTGGCCGGTCCAGGCCGATCCCGGCTTCGATACCGAGGTCTGGGCGTTCATGAAACAGGCGACCGCGGCGCGGATGCTCGCGGGCGTTTCGCTTGCGCTGCCCAAGCAGCCAGGGTGAAGGGGCAGACAATGAATGCATGGGTGCTGTTGGCCTTGGCCATCGTCTGCGAGATCGCAGGCACCAGCCTGCTCAAGGCGTCGGCAGGGTTCAGCAAGCCGGCTTTCGGCATGGCGTCGATGGCCTGCTATGGCCTGTGCTTCTGGCTGCTGGCCTTCGCCTTCACCCGCATCCCGATGGGCATCGCCTATGCGATCTGGTCGGGCGTCGGCGTGGTGGCGGTGGCGGTGATCGGCTGGCTGGTGTTCCGCCAGTCGATCAATCTCTATCAGGCGGGGTTCATCGCGCTGACGCTGATCGGCACGACGGGGCTGTATCTCACGACGCCGCCCGAGGCCGATGTGAAGGAAGAGATCGTTCAGTAAACCTCTCCCCTCCCGCAGGCGGGAGGGGCAGGTCTGGCTTGCCGGACCGGGGGTGGGCCTGGAAAGCGCGATCGTTCAGTTCAGGCCCACCTCGGCCTTCGGCCACCCCTCCCGCACGCGGGAGGGGAGAGGCTCATCCTCGCCGCCACTTGCGATCCGCCAGCACGACCTTCGCCGCATTGTGCCCCGGTGCGCCGGTGACGCCGCCGCCGGGATGGGTGCCCGATCCGCACATATACAGGCCTTTGAGCGGCCCGCGATAATCGGCGTGGCCCAGCACGGGCCGTGCCGCCCAGAGCTGGTCGAGGCTCATCCGCCCGTGGAAGATGTCGCCGCCGATCAGCCCGAAGGTGCGCTCGAGCCCCTTGGGGCTGAGCACCTGTTGCCCAAGGATCGAGGCGCGGAAACCCGGTGCATGCGCCTCGACCGTATCGATGATCGTATCGGCCGCCGCCGCTTCCTGCTGCGGCGTCCAGTCCAGCTTGGGGTCGAACTGCTGGCAGAACAGGCTGGCGACATGGTGCCCCGCAGGCGCCAGACTGTCGTCGACGATCGAGGGGATCAGCATCTCGACGATCGGCGCGCGCGACCAGCCATGCGCCTTGGCGTCGCTGAACGCGCGGTCCATGTAATCGAGGCTGGGGGCGATCACGATCCCGGCGCGCTGATGTTCGCCGTCTCCGGGAAGCGCGGCAAAATTCGGCAGCCGGTCGAGCGCGACGTTCATCCGGAAGCTGCCCGATCCACAGACATAGCCTTGGATCCGCCGCGCGAAATCTTGCGGAAGCGCGGCGCGCGGCACCATGCGGCCATAGAGCAGCTTCGGCCCGACATTGGCGATAATCCGCGGCGCGCGCAGCTCTTCGCCACTCGCCAGTCGCACCCCGGTGGCGCGCCCGTCCTCGACCAGCACCTGTTCGACCGGGCTGTTGAGGCTGATCTCGACGCCGTGCTCGGCGCACGCCTGCGCCATCATCTGCGTGATCGAGCCCATGCCGCCGATGACATGCCCCCAGCTTCCCTTGTTGCCGTTGACCTCGCCGAACACATGGTGGAGCAGCACATAGGCCGAGCCCGGCGTATCCGGGCTGGCGTAATTGCCGACCACCGCGTCGAACCCGAACGCCGCCTGCACGGACGCGCTCTCGAACCAGGGTGCCAAGAATTCGCGCGCCGACTTGGTGAACAGGTCGAGCATGTCGCGCTGCACCTCGCACGGCAGGCGCGACAGCAGCCGCCCGGTGGTCAGCGCCTCGATCAGCCCGGCGACGCCGCCGCCGAGATTGGGCGGCGGGCGCAGCGCCAGATCGCGCAGCACATCGGCGACCCGCTCGAGCATCGCATAATAACCGGGCAGCGCCTCGGCATCGGCTTTCGAGAAGCGTGCGAACGCCGCCTGGGTCCGCTCCAGGCCACCGCCCAGAATCAGATGATCGCCATCGGGCAGCGGCAGGAAGTTCGAGACCGGCCGCTCGATCACGCGATAGCCGCGCGCGACCAGCCCCATGTCGGCGATGACGCGCGGTTGCAGCAGGCTGACGGTGTAGCTCGCCACAGAATTGCGAAAGCCAGGGTAAAATTCCTGCGTCACCGCAGCCCCGCCGACCACTTCGCGCGCTTCCAGGATGCGCACCGACATGCCCGCGCGCGCCAGATAGAAGGCGCAGACCAGGCCGTTGTGGCCGCCGCCGATGATAAGCGCGTCAGGCTGGGACGGATCGTGTGCCATCTGTCTGGCCTAGCCCGCCGTCCGGGTCGCGCCAAGCCTCGTCGAGCCCATGCCAGGAGATGGTGTCACAAGAAATCGCTGGCGTCGCGCAGCGGATATTGATAGCGGTTCGCAACACCATCATGCTTCTTGACCAGCTCCCAACCGGCCAGCGCGCGGAAATTGCCGCGATCGACTGGAGCGTCCTGCCTTCAGACGAAGGCAAAAGGCTGCGCGCACTGGGCGTCGACGAAGGCGCGAGCGTCACCATCCGCCATCGCGGCATCTTTTTCGGGCGTGATCCGATCGCGCTCAGCATCGGGCGGATGACGGTGGCGATCCGCCGTGTCCACGCCCGCGCGATCACGCTGCGCCCTCTCGAAGCCGTGCCTGCTGACCTACCGGAAGCCGCCGAATGACCCTTCACCAGCCGCTGATCGCACTGGTCGGCAACCCCAACGCTGGCAAGAGCGCGCTGTTCAACGCGCTCACCGGCGCACGCCAGAAGATCGCGAATTATCCCGGCGTTACGGTCGAGCGCAAATCGGGTCGGTTCAGCTTTGCCGATGGCCGGCCGGGCGAACTGATCGACCTGCCGGGCAGCTACAGTCTCGACCCGACCAGCCCCGACGAGGCGGTCACCCGCGACGTGGTGATGGGCTGCCAGGCGGGCGAACGCCAGCCCGAGGCGCTGATCATCGTGCTCGATTCGGCCAATCTCGACCAGCATCTGGTGTTCGCGCTCGAACTGCTCGCGCTGGGCCTGCCCACCGTGGTCGCGCTCAACATGGTCGACCTTGCCGAACGCGATGGCCTGACGCTCGATCCGGCGCGGCTGGCGGCGGATCTTGGCGTCCCGGTGATCCCCACCGTCGCGGTGCGGCGCAAGGGCCTCACCGAGCTTGCGGCTGCGCTGGATACGGTGATCCTCGCCAAACAGGCACCGCACGCACCCTTGGGCGAGCCCGACATGCGCGCGCGGCGCAGACGCGCGGAAACCATCGCGCACGCTGCCATTGTCTCGCAGACCGACAGCCGCCGCTGGACCGACCGCGCCGATGGTGTGCTGCTGCATCCGTTTGCCGGGCCGATCATCCTGTTTGCCCTGCTGTTCATCATCTTCCAGGCGGTGTTCAGCTGGGCCTCGCCCTTTGCCGATGGGCTGGAGGCGGGCGCTGCGGCGCTGAGCGAGTTCGCCAGCGCGGTGATCCCCGAGGGCTTTTTTCGATCGATGATCGTTGACGGTGTTATCGCCGGCGTCGGCTCGGTCGTCGTTTTCCTGCCGCAGATCATCATCCTTTTCTTCTTCATCCTGCTGATGGAGGCGACCGGCTACATGGCGCGTGCGGCGTTCATCATGGACCGGATGATGGCGGGCGTCGGCCTGTCCGGGCGTTCGTTCATCCCGCTGCTGTCGAGCTTCGCCTGCGCGATTCCCGGAATCATGGCGACGCGCAGCATCTCTGACGAAAAGGACCGGCTGACCACGATCCTGATTGCACCGCTGATGACCTGCTCGGCGCGGCTGCCGGTCTATACCGTGATCATCGCCGCCTTCATCCCATCCACCGCGGTGGGCCCGGGGATCGGCATGCAGGGGCTCGTGCTGTTCGGGCTCTATGTCTTCGGCATCATCGGCGCGATGGTGGTCGCTTTGGTGCTGCGCTCGACCGTCGCCAAGGGCGGCGCGAGCGGATTCCTGATGGAAATGCCCAAATACCAGATGCCGCGCATTGCCGATCTGGCGATGGGGCTGTGGCAGCGCGCCTGGCTGTTCCTGCGCCGCGCGGGCACGATCATCTTTGCGGTGACCATCGGCCTGTGGCTGCTGCTCACCTATCCGCAGGTGCCCGAAGGCAGCAGCATGAGCCAGTCCGAATATTCGGCTGCCGGACGAATCGCAGGCGTGCTCGAACCGGTCGTGGCGCCGATCGGGTTCAGCCGCGACATCGCACTGGCGCTGATCCCGGCGATGGCGGCGCGCGAGGTTGCGGTCTCGGCGCTGGCGACGACCTATGCGATCGATGCGCCCGACGAGGAAACCGAGGCGCTGGCGCTGGGCGAACGCCTTGCGGGGCGCTGGTCGCTGCCCACGGCGCTGGCGTTCCTCGCCTGGTTCGTGTTCGCGCCGCAGTGCATCTCGACGATCGCGGTGACCAAGCGCGAGACCAACGGCTGGAAATGGCCGATTTTCATGCTGACCTATCTGTTTGGGCTGGCCTGGGTCGCGGCTGGGATTACCTTCTGGACCGCGACGGCTTTAGGGCTATAAACGGCACAACCGATCGGCGCGAAACCTTGCCCGGTCCATCCATCACAGCATCACATTTCCGGGGAAAGCATATGTCGGGTAGCGTCAACAAGGTCATTCTGATCGGCAATCTGGGCGCCGACCCGGAAGTCCGCAGCTTCCAGAACGGCGGCAAGGTCGCCAATCTGCGCATCGCCACGACCGAGACCTGGAAGGACCGCAACTCGGGCGAAAAGCAGGAACGCACCGACTGGCACAATGTCGCGATCTTCGGCGATGGCCTTGCCGGCGTGGCCGAGCGCTTCCTGCGCAAGGGCTCCAAGATCTATGTCGAAGGCCAGCTTCGCACCCGCAAGTGGCAGGACCAGTCGGGCGCCGACCGTTACACCACCGAGGTGGTGCTGCAGGGCCCGGGCGCGGTGCTGACCATGCTTGACGGCAAGCCCGGCGGCGGCGGCGGCGGCGGCGGCGGCGGCGGTGACTTCGGTGGCGGACGCAGCAGCGGCGGCTCTTCGGGCGGTGGCTCGGGTGGCGCGCGCGGCTTCAACGACAGCGGTTCGGGCGGCGGTTCAGGCGGTGGCAGCAACTGGGGCGGCGGCGGCGGCGGCTTCGACGACGACCTCAACGACGACGTGCCGTTCTGATCCGAGGGCACCAGGCGATGTCGTTCACCGTCTATCACAACCCCAGATGCGGCACCTCGCGCAACGTGCTCGCCGCAATCCGCGAGGCGGGGCATGAGCCTGAGGTCATCGAATATCTCAAGACCCCGCCCTCGCGCGAGACTCTGGAAAGCCTGATCGCGCGCGCTGACGGCGGCGCACGCGGCCTGCTGCGTGCCAAGGAGCCCCTGGTCAAGGACCTGGGGCTCGATGACGCCGGCGTCTCCGACGCGCAGATCATCGATGCGATGATGGCGCATCCGATCTTGATCAACCGCCCGATCGTGGTGACGCCCACAGCGGTGAGGCTCTGCCGTCCCAGCGAGACGGTGGCCGAACTGCTCTGAACACGAAAACCCCGGCGCGGCCGTAACCGTGCCGGGGTTTCGGAGCGGACGCGTGGGGCGATTCAGCCCAGATAATCGTGCAGCACGCGGCCATACGGCAGCGTCATGTCGGTCACCAGATGCAGCCCGCCTGTATGTTCGAGCACCGGAAGGTCGGCGAGCGGGCAGTTGACCGAATCGACCAGTTCGACGCGCGCACGGCCGGTCCACGCACCCTTGATCACGACATCGGCAAAGGTGATGCCCACCAGTTGCGCGATCGCGGGCGACCCGTCGATGTCGGGAATCAGCTTGAGCGTCACCTGGGTGCGCTTGAGCAGCGCCTCGATCGCCGATGGATCGGTCGGGCTGCCGTGCTTGTAGACCATCGTTCCGCTGGCGACGGTCTGCCCGGCATAGGTCAGCACCCCGGTCAGCGTGTCGCCGACCGTGTCGAGCTTGGCGATGCCGTACTTCATCGGATAGCCCCAGATCTCGCGTCCACCTGCCAGCGGCGGGCAGTTGTCGACATACATCTGGGTAAGGAAACTGCACTTCTCGCCATTGAGCGTGCAGGGGATCGCCTGCGCGACCGCCGAATAGGCGCCGAAGCCCTCGCCATCGGGCAGATCGAGCCACTGGATCGATACGGTATCGCCATCGGGCTCGAGCGGCTCGGGCAGCATCGCGCGGATCTTGGCCGGATCGGTGCGATAGTTGACGATCATGTACTGGCGTTCGAAGAATTTGTACGGGCCCACCGGATAGGTCGGGCTTTGCAGCGGCATCGAGCTGAGCTGCAGCACATCCTGCTTGTTCATATGTCCCTCCCTCAGCCCGCGGCGTCTTTGATGTAATCGAACAGCACCCGCCCGTGCGGTAGCGTGAGATCGCTGACGAAGTGCTTTCCGCCGACGATGCGCAGGATCGGAAGGTCCGCCACCGGCGCGTTGACATGCGGAATCAGCTGCAACCGCGCCGGGCTGACCCAGCTGCCCTTCACCGTAATGTCCTCGAGGTTGTATGCGACCAGCTGGCAGATCTTGGGGCTGCCATCGACGTCGGGGATGATCTTGAGGTTGCACGATGTCTTGGTCATCGATTTGGCCTGCGCCTCGCAGCCGCCGGGGCTTTCCTGCCACTTATAGGCCATCGTCCCCATTGCGACGGTCTGCCCCGCATAGGACAATGTCCCGGTCAGCGTGTCCGAGGCGACGATCAACTTGGGCAGCGCGTATTTCTTGGGGAAACCCCAGATCTCGCGGCCCGCGCTGATCGGCGGTTCGTCGTCGAGATACATCTGCGCGGTATAGTTGATCGGTTCGCCCTGATAGGTGCAGGGGATGACGATGCCGCTTTCGGTATAGTCGCCAAAGCCCGAGCTGTCGGGCATCTTGATCCACTCGTAGAGCACCAGATTGTCGGCGTTGGGCTCGAGCGGCTCGGGCACCGCGGCGCGCAGTGCGACCGGATCGGTCTCGTAGGTCACGATCATGAATTCGCGGTTGACGAAGCGGTATGGCCCGAGCGGATAGCTGGGCGCGACCGCGGGCATCGACGGCAGTTTGAGGATGTCTTGAGGTGTCATGGTCAGGCAGCCCCCTTTTTGACCAGAGGTTCAGAGAAAACGGCAGTTCACAGGAAAAAGGATTTGATGTCCGTCGACGAGTTGACCCCGACATCGTCGAAATGCTCGTCGAGCCATTTGGTGGCGCAGGCGCGGCCGACATCGCGCAGCTTCTTCATGAAGCCCCAGTCGGGGTTCAATTTGCTGGTGACGCCAAGGCTTTCCATGAAGACCTCGTCCTGGATCGAGTGGATCAGCATCCGGCGGTGCTTGTCGTCGTTGAGCTGGCCGTCATCGATCAGATGCGTGACGAACGCGATTGCGCGCATCTCGCGCATCAGGCTGGAATTGAAGCTGATCTCGTTGATCCGGTTGAGGATATCCTTGGCGGTCTTGGGGATTTCCTCGCGGTTGAGCGGATTGATATGGACGATCACGACATCGTTGGTCTGGCTGCCGTAGATCAGCGGAAAGATCGCCGGGTTGCCCATATAGCCGCCGTCCCAATAGGCCTCGCCATCGATCTCGATGGTCTGGAACATGAACGGCAGGCAGCCCGAAGCGAGCACCTGATCGGGGCCGATCTCGTGGTTCTCGAACATGCGGACCTTGCCGGTGCGCACGTTGGTGGCCGAGAGGAACAGTTTGATCGGGCAGCCCTCGCGCAGCACGTTGAAATCCACCGCGCCTTGCAGGACATCGCGCAGCGGATTGAGGTTGAACGGGTTGAGCTCGTACGGCGACATCACCCGCGAGAGGATGTCCATCATCAGGAACGCCGGGCTGAAATCGAGGCTGTGGTTGCCCATCGCCTTGTCGATCCACGATGGCTGCAGCGGGCCCTTGGCGCCTTCGTCGCTGATCTTCTTCCAGAATTTCTCGAGCTCTTCGCGCGCCCCGTCGGCGCCGCCGATGGTCAGGCCATAGCCCAGCACAGTGGCGTTCATCGCGCCGGCGCTGGTCGCGCTCACCGCATCGAACTTGAGCCGCCCATCCTCGAGCAATCGGTCGAGCACCCCCCAGGCAAACGCCCCGTGCGCACCGCCGCCCTGTAGCGCCAGGTTGACCGGCTTGCTGTTCGCGGCCGCAACATATTTGTCACTTTTGGATTTCGCACCCGCAGCATCTGCCGCAGTCAACGGGTCAGCCGTCGCCATCGCATTTCCCCCCAGAAACTGATGCGAAACCCGTATATTTCCGTTGGAACGTAGGGGTAACTCACGTTAGACGAGTCGGCAAGAGCGATTCGCTGCACTTGCGAACAATGCTTCCGGGCCGCACCGCGCAACCGTATCGAGGGGATCTCACATGCTTAAGGGACTGAATGCCGTCGTCACCGGCTCGACCAGTGGAATTGGTCTGGGCATCGCCAATGTTCTGGCGTCCAAGGGTGCCAATCTGGTCATCACCGGCTTCGGCGATGCCGATGAAATAGAAAAGGAGCGCGCCGGCCTCGCCGCCAAATATGGCGTCGAGGTCGTCTACAGCAACGCCGACATGTCCAAGCCCGATGATGTCAAGGCGATGGTCGAATTGTGCGTCGAAAAGCTGGGCTCGGTCGACATCCTCGTCAACAACGCCGGCATCCAGCACACCGACGCGGTCGAGGACTTTCCCGCGGACAAATGGAATGCGGTGATTGCGATCAACCTGTCGGGCATCTTCTTCGCCATCCAGGCGGCCCTCCCGCACATGAAGGCCAAGGGCTTCGGCCGCATCATCAACATCGGATCGGTGCACGGCCTGATCGCCAGCAAGCACAAGGCGGCCTATGTCGCGGCCAAGCATGGCGTCGTCGGCCTCAGCAAGGTCGTCGCGCTTGAGAACGCCGGCACCGGGATCACCAGCAACACCATCTGCCCCGGCTGGGTTCACACCCCGCTGGTGCAGAAGCAGATCGAGGCGATGGCGGCCGACCAGGGCATCAGCGTGGAAGCCGCGACCGAAAAGCTGCTGATCGAAAAGCAGCCGAGCAAGCAGTTCGCCACCCCCGAACAGATGGGCGAACTCGCCGCGTTCCTCTCGAGCGAAGCGGCAGCGCAAATCACCGGCACCGCGATTCCCGTCGATGGCGGCTGGACTGCGCAGTAACATGCGACGACGGCAGCGGGGTCGGGGGGCTCCGCTGCCTCACCCCACCGGCGCCCTTCGCCGATAACTCAAAGCCTCCGCCACCTGCACCCGGCCCACAGTTTCCGCGCCGCTTAAATCCGCGATTGTGCGCGCTACTCTCAACACCCGCGTATACCCCCGCGCCGAGAGCCGCATCGCTTCGGCGGCGCGGGCCAATAGCTGCCGCGCTGGCTCATCCGGGGTCGCGAACCGCTCCAGCGCCTCGCCGTCGATCTCGGCATTGGTGCGCGCCTTGATATCGGCGTAGCGCGCGGTCTGCAGCGCGCGGGCGGCGGCGACGCGGGCGGCGACTTCGGCCGAGCCCTCGGCGGGCGGGGGCAGGGTCAGGTCGGCAGCGGTCACCGCCTCGACCTCGACATGCAGGTCGATGCGGTCGAGCAGCGGGCCCGACACCTTGGCCTGATAGTCGGCAGCGCAGCGCGGCGCGCGCGAGCAGCCGAGCGCCGGATCACCCAGGTGCCCGCAACGGCACGGGTTCATCGCTGCGATCATCTGCACCCGCGCCGGAAAGGTGACGTGCGCATTGGCGCGCGCGACGCTGACCTCGCCGGTCTGGAGCGGCTGGCGCAGCGAATCGAGCACGGTGCGTTGAAACTCGGGCAGTTCGTCGAGGAACAGCACGCCCAGATGCGCCATGCTGACCTCACCCGGGCGCACCTTGAGCCCACCGCCGACCAGTGCCGCCATCGAGGCGCTGTGATGGGGCGCGCGGAACGGGCGCGCGCGGCTGATCCGGCCGTCGGTGAGCGTGCCTGCGACCGATGCGACCATCGAGACTTCGAGTGCCTCTTCCGGGGTCAGCGGTGGCAGAATGCCAGGAAGGCACGAGGCCATCAGCGACTTGCCCGCGCCCGGCGGCCCGACCATCACCCTGTTGTGTCAAGCTACTCCTTATGATAAATCGTTACAAATGAATACCATACTATATGTGCGCTGGTCCAGTGCAGAACAGTCAGCCGGTTCATCCAAGGTCCGCCAGCTCGAAAGGTGCCGCGAGCATGCAAGCGTGCGTGGGTGGAAAATTGTCGAGGAGATCATAGAGGAGGGGGTTTCGGCATTCACTGGAGGACACCGGCGGGCAGGCAAAATGTCGCATATTCAGGCCCGAATAGAGGATGGGGAATTCAAAGACGGGGTCGTGTTGCTGGTCGAGAACCTGGACCGCCTATCCCGAGAAGAGCCGAAAAAGGTCTTCACTTGGTTGGAGCAAATCACAAGCCTCGGGGTGATCGTAGCAACCGTCGAGGGGGACCGACAATATCGGCAAGATAATCTCGACATGGCGACCATAATCGAGCTGGTGGTCAAGGCCGATCTTGCTCACCGCGAGTCGTTGAAAAAGAGTGAGCGCATTACAGCGTCATGGGACGACAAGCGTGCGCGGATTCTTGCTGGCGAGAATGTCATCCTCACGTCCAGAGCGCCGGCTTGGTTGCTCGTGGGTGAGGGACGAAAGGGTTTCAAAATTATTGCAGACCGTGCGCAGGTCGTTGTCCGTATCTTCGAAGAGACAGCGCAAGGGTTTGGGAAGCATCATATTGCACGCCGTTTGAACGAAGAGGAGGTGCCAACGTTTGGAAAATCACAGGCTTGGCATGCTTCTTACATTCAAAAGATATTGAACAACGTAGCCGTGCTAGGTGAATTTCAACTAGGCAAGAAGTCGGGTAGTGGCAAACGTTCACTAGTTGGCGACCCTATTAAAAACTATTACCCCGCGATTATCAGCGCCGACCTCTACGCCCGTGCGAGGGTTAGTATGCAAGATAAGGCTCGGCTAAATATGGGGCAGGGTCGGCGCCTGGCTAATCTCTTTTCTGGCCTGGCATACTGTGCTGGGTGCGGTGCTAAGATGACCTTAAGATCAAAAGGGCAGAAGAAGCGGGCAGATAGTCGTGTCGTTTACGAGGACTATCTTGTCTGCGATGCGATGCAGCGCGGCATTATTCAAGACCACGGAGGCAAATGTAAGAATAACGTTCGGTTCAATTACTCGTCAGTCGAACAAGGCGTGCTCAATGCGATTCTTTCAGATGCTGTTGGTGACGCTCATTTTGCCGCACCGCGTCAAGCTGCCAATATTGCACATGATTGCGCCATAGCAAAATTAGAACTCGAACGACTACGTGCTCGCGCAGATAGCGCGCTTGAGACGCATATTAGCATGCGACGTGAAGAAACGCTGGAAAAATACAAGAAAATGATCGAATTGTTCGATGCGCAAGAGGGGCTCATTGCCCATTTGAACGCATCGCTCGTTCAAGCGCGCGGCGCTGTTTCGCCAGATGAGCACGCAAAACGAATTGAAGTATTGAGAAACGAAATCCACTCCTCTGATGAGAATGTTAGATTTCCGGCGCGGTCTATAGTTCGCGTGGCTATCTCCGAATTAGTTGAAAAAATGAGTTTCCATCACAAAGCCCGAAGGGTCGGCATTCGTTTTAAATCAGGTGTTCGGACGGTCGTGATCGACGCGAAAACGACGAGTATTGCGCTAGATTTTTACGTGAGCGGACGGCGATTGTCACGCGAAGGCCTAAGCCCGCGTCAGCTACGGACCATAAAGGGCGTCCTCCAAAAGGGGCTGGCTGCTCGCAGGTCAGCAAGGCGGGAAGACACGTGATCAGAAACGGCTAGCGGTGCTTACAGAAATCCAGGGCTAAAGCCTGGAGCCAGAGGGCTCGCGCCGATCGCTGCAAGTGCGGCTGGCTGTGAGGGGCGCCATCTCACTTTTTGACATTCAGCTAGCTTCCGGGTGGCTCCCGGGGAAACTGACTTCAATCTGACGGGAAATGTGTATTTAGCTGGCGTCCCTTATTCGAGCATGGCAGCGTATGCGTGGAGACTAAGGGCCGAACGGCGGTTAAAAGCCGTGATATTATGGGGGACGGCTAGTTGCTAGATCAGATGTTCACGGCCGAAAATTTCCGGCGAATATTCGACAGGGAAAATCGCAAGGGGCTGGATGTCGTCGGCAGATACTTTCCGCATCTTTGCCCAATGACTGGTGCTGTTCGAGATAAGGTTGCCGAACTCAGAAAATTGAGGAAGGGCAAAGCATCCTTGGTTGCTTCGGTATTTGAGACGGCAGAGTCGAAAATAAAGGCCGAGCTTGCCGAATTGAAAGCCACGAAGTCGAATGCCGTCGATGTCGAGATGGAAAAGCTCAGCGCTGAGGTCGCCAAGCCTGAATTTAGATTGACGCTCTCTCAAAAGACCGGGCCGAATGGAAAGCCCGTCTACTGCATCGATAGCACAGCTGAAACGTTCTTTGTGGTGAAGCAGCTGCAGTGGAATATCTATCGTATTTATAAAGTTAAGCAGTCAAATCGGCATGAACTTGCGTGTCGCGTTCGTGATACGATTGGAACGGGATTTCCATTCGAATTTGTCCGGACAGACGTTTCTGAATTCTACGAGAGCATTGATCGAGATAAGCTATATAGAGCACTCGATAGCGATCAATTGCTGAGTTCATCGTCCAAGCGATTCATCCGTCAGATATTTACCTCCTACGGGAAAATCAGCGGTAGCCCAAAAGGAATTCCCCGCGGTGTGGGTATTAGCGCCTATTTGGCCGAGCTATTTCTCCGACCCGTTGACCGAGCTATCAGAGAGTTACCTGGAGCTGTCCTCTACTGCCGCTATGTGGATGACATTTTTGCAGTTTTTGCAAGGCCTCCGGTCGGTGCAGCTAGCGGAAGTTACAAGGACTTGGTGCTAGAGATACTTAATAAGCATAGTTTGACCAACAACGTAAAAAAGACGCAAGATTTTAATTTGGGAGACAAGGGTCCTCCAAAGAAGTTTGATTATCTTGGTTACAGTTATACAGCAACATTGAGAACACTAGAAATTGAGCCCAGTGATGCAAAGATTGAGAGACTGAGGAGTAGGGTTGATGCCGCATTCGCCGAGTATTGGCGGGACGTTCCCACGAGACAACGTCAGGCCTACCGCGAGATCGTAGCTAGGTTGAAATTTCTGACAGGAAACGCGCGATTGAAGAATAGTAAGTCGAGCGCGACAACTGGCATATACTATAATAGTCCAATTATCACAAATCTAAAAAAATACGATCCTCTAGATACACTGCTAAAAAAGCAGATCTTAAAGATAAAGCGGCCGAAACTGAGGAATTCATTGAACCGGTATCGGTTTAAATCTGGATTCGAGCAGCGACGATTTCATAATTTTAGCGCAGATGAGCTTAAGGTAATTGTAAAGGCTTGGCGGCATGTCTAAACGAAGTGTAGCTCTAACGCACCGTAGGCAGCGTGCAGTGATGACCGATATGCTGCCGTTCGAAGTTCCACCAACTTTCACAAATCGCGGATTTTTTGCATTTTTACGGGATCATAAGGTTGAGATCGAGGACGGCCGGGTTCGATGGATAGATCGCGGGCCTGGCCTGGAAAGAACCATCAAGCTAATATTCGGCGTAAAGAAAAATGTTGTCGTGGAAACAACTACACAGAAAGAGTGGGGGGCTGTTAAGCCAATAACTCGCCGCAGTGTGCCGTTAAAATCCTGCAGAATGGAAACAATACCATTTAATTTTCGGGTTGCGCATAAAATTGAGGGGCGGACTCTTAGTGTTGTTCATCCGCGTAATCAGGTTCGTATTGCCGAATTTTATGCTCGCCACAGTGCGATGATCACATATTATACATCGCTAAGCTCCTTTTCTATTCGTCGACCAGTTTCAGTATCGCGATATGCATTCTTTAAGGACAAGCTTCACGACCAAGATCTTGAAAGTATCTCAGGCGGGGTAGAAGAATATGGCCGGGAATACGAGCAGATCGGTTCCTATTTTGTATATCAAAAATATCGTAATATACACAAGTTTTTTGAATCCTATAAATATCATCGTTGCGAAAAAAAATATGACGCAATGATGCAGATAGATATAAGTAAATGCTTTGATAGCATTTACACCCATTCAATGCCTTGGGCTGTAATGGGAAAAAATCAGACGAAGTTTAATCTCGATGGATCAAAATCTACGTTTGGCGGTCGTTTTGATGCTGTGATGCAGCAGCTAAATCAGAATGAGACTAATGGAATTGTAATAGGCCCGGAATTCTCTAGAATATTTGCCGAAATCATTCTTCAGTCTGTTGACGTTGAACTGGAGCGCGCTCTTTTCGATCGGGCAAATTTAAAGCACAAAAGCCATTATGAGATTTTCCGATACGTCGATGATTTTTTTGTTTTCTATAATGATAAATCGACGGAGCTTCACGTCATTGAGGAGCTTCAAGAAATTTTGAAATCGAAAAAATTAGCGATAAATCCCGCAAAGTTAAAAGTATATCCTAAGCCCATAATAACTGAAATTACAATTGCGAAAGAGCATATTTCGACCTTGATGAATTCAGTTATTGACCCGTCTGTGGAAGAGACCGATAATAGTGATACTGGGGGCGAGATTGTTAAGAGATTTAGCTGTAATTTAAACGCCAATCGATTAATTGTTGGTTACAAGACAGTAATAAAAGAGTCGAAAGTAGAATACTCTGATCTATTGAATTACACGTTCGCAATTATTGAAAACAAAGTTGACATAATTATCGGGGCTTATTTGGCTAGTGATGGGGATCACATTGATCGCCGCCGAATGGTAAATGCTATTATAGCTCTTCTCGAGTTTTCGTTCTTTGCTTATTCAGCAAGTCCGAAAGTGAATCATACTATTAGAATGTGTCGAATGGTGGCGACAGCAGTCGGTTTTTTAACCAGTCGTCAGTTTCCTCATGAGCTCAAGCATCTGCTTTTCAAATTCGTGCATGATAATATTCGCGAGATGCTGGCTAAGAATAAAATGAGTTCTCACAGAGAGATTGAGAGCTTGTATCTGCTGATAGTGCTATCTGGAATTGGTCGCGAATATTGGCTTCCGGAAGAGGCTGTAGCTAGCCACTTCCTTATAAAATGGGATGAGAAATCGGGAGTTTATCTGCGCGAGAAATTTTTAAATCACTTTTCAATCACCGTTCTCTTGTCATACGTAAAGAATAAAGTGAGGTATGCAAAACTTCGCGCCTTTATTGAAGCTCAGGCTCTTGCGAAGCTCGATTTTGTCAAGACGCATTGTCCAAATGATGCTGAGGCTTTGATGCTATTTCTGGACCTAGTTGTTTGTCCTTACGTGTCGGTCGCTACTCAAAATTCTGCGGGTGCCATCTTCGGTTTGGATGCCGCTCAGTTGGCAGAGCTTCAGGCGGTCAACAGTCATTGGTTCACGGCCTGGGGCGACAAATTTGATCTCACAAAGGAACTGGACGCGAAGCGTAGTCGTGACGTATATTGAAATTGGCGCTCCGCTCAAACCAAATGGCTGTTGGCAGCCCACACACAAGCGCCATCTCGATTTCCGTATCAACCGGCGGTCGGGTTAAATGACGGCAGGAGCGGGCCGTCAAATTAATCTACACAGGCGTATCAAACTGAATATGCCTCGTTAAACGTTGGCTTGTTCGTTGTGTAAGAAATTTCGGCGCTTTTTCGAGCAGCGTCTTTTAACTGGCCTTTCGTAGTATCCAATTCATCGATCGCTCCCACTTGCGCAACGTCTCGCGAGCCGAGAGCTTGCGCGAGTTTGGCCCTGCTATCGGTGTAGAGCACTGCATAGGACCTCGCCCGGCTAATGGCGACGTAGGCGGCTCGAGTGTCCACAGTGTTGGTCCGGAAAGACTCCATATGCGCCATAACCCGGTCAGAGGTTGCCCCTTGGGCGGCGTGGATGGTCTGCACCCAACCATGACGGACATAGCGATCGGCCAAATGATGCAGGTCGAGCCGCTGGAGCTTTCCATCGCGCTGCCGCTCTACAACCATCGAGCCGCCGATGGGATCAAGTTCTACCACCGTAGCAGTGTGGCCGTTGAGTCGATTGGCAGTATAGTTGTTGCGGGTGAACTGTATGCGGTCACCAGCACGGAATTCCTGTTCAACTTCAACGAAAGCTTCAGCCCTATCGCCGCCTGACATCGCCGGTGACCAGATGATCGGCGTGTCCTTCTCGCCAATCAGCCGCACGGTTCCGGCGTCGGCATCAACAGCGTCCACCTTATATCCGATGCCGGGGCGCGGCTGCCCTTTACCGGCCCCTTTACGGAACGTCACGATCTGCCCTGGCTGATAGCTTGCAGCGTTGCGCGCTTCGGCGCGGGTGAAACCAACAGGCTCTAGCACCTTCGCGATCATGGCCTGCTCTCCGAGTGTGCCGTCTCTAACTAGGGCAAATCTTATTGATGCCGTGAGTCGCTGCCTGCCCTCGCGGGTTGTGTCCAAGACTATAGTGGCCGCGCGCTCCTCAGGCGACAGCTTGACAAAATCCCTCGCCATCAGCGCATGGCGCACATCGTCTTCTTCATGCTCGACTATCGACCCACCGCCAGCGTCGAGCGCATCGAAAGCCGCCGAGGCATCGCCTGCCAGCATGGCCTCGACTGCCTTCCGGGTGTGGTGATTTGATTGGCGCACGATCTCGTCCATCACGGCCGTTTCCATGCCCGCTTCTCGAAGCTGCCCAAATGCGCGCCCTGCCTCCACCGAGCCGAGCTGTTCGACATCGCCAACCAGAATTAGTTTAGCCTTAGCATCGCGGGCGCGGGCAATTAGGCGCCGGGCATCGCGCGCTGACAGCATAGAAGCTTCGTCCACGATCCAGACCTCGGTACCTGGTTCGGACAATTCACTTGAATGGGATAGCATCCTCGCGACCGTTGTAGGTTCCGCCTTGATCGCGCGACCTAATACATCGGCAGCCGTTGCGGTGGGGGCAAGAGCGCGCACCGTTTTCTTTTGGGTGCGTGCTGCTTCGGCGACCGTCTTTAAAACGGTTGTCGTCTTGGCAGTTCCGGCATGGCCCTGCAGGCCAGTGACGGCGGACGAGGACAGGAGCAACTGCCGAGTTGCCACCTTTTGTCCCTCGGTCCAAGCGTGGGCTGAACGGCGCTCAGCCGATGCGATAGCGGCCTCAGCCCTAACCAGTCCAACTATCGGCTTGCCAGTTTCGCGTCCTTCCGTCTCCATCGCGAGCATTGCCTGTTCCGTGATGACGGCCTCGCGGGTTGTATAGCCTACAATGCCCTTTGCCATGCGAGGGGCGGCACGAACCATAAGGGCCTGTTTTCGCTCGGCTCGAGCGATGGCGGCGACCACATCACCATGAGTTGCAGCGCCGCTAGCTTTTTGCCCTGCTTCACGTTCAAGATCGGCTGCAGTGAACACTGCCTGGCGCTCGGAGAGCTTGGCCATGGCGAAAGAAACGGCCTTGTCTGCTTCGGCCATGCGTCGGATTGTGCCCAGATTGGGTCTGCCGACCGCTTGGGCTTCGGCTGCATCGACGAGGGCACGGCGGGCGTCTTCGTCGAGTCCTAGTTCATCGGCTTGGGTGCGCCAAGTGGCGGCGAGCGTGGCATAATTGACAGTTCGCTTGGGTGCGCGGGTTTTCAGCGCAATGACGCTCTTCTCGGCTGCTGATGCATTGGCGCGGGTCTGCCCTCGTGCGGCCAAGGCGGCCTCGATCTGACGGGACCGGGGCGAGAAGGCGCGTAACACATGCTCGGGCACGCCATCAATCTCAAAGGTGGTATCGGGCGCGACGATTACGCTGTAGCCAAGCTGCCGCAATTCGGCTGCAAGTTCCATATGGTAGACCGCGCCAATGTGCTTCTGGAGGCGATAGAGGTCACGTGCATCAAGGCTGCGCCAGTTGCTGTCACAGTCCTGAGTCATGTTTAGGATGACGTTGTGCGAATGGATCTGCGGCGCAGGCGTGCCGTTTTCGGTTTCGCGGGCGGTTACGTGCAAAAATTGCGCGATGGCCAGCTTCTCCGTAGCGATCCGCTCGACCGTCTCCCCATTGCGAATACGGGTAACGCCGATATGACGTTCGGCATATCCTAGAGCAACATCGACCGCGCGAGCATGTGCGTCGATGACTCGGCGGTCACCCGCGACTAGCCCTATTACCGATACTGACTTGGGTGCACTCATGGTGAGGTCGAAACCCGGGGTATGCTCGCGCACGCCTTTGCGGCTAGTGCCGATCTGGGTGCCATTTGGCAACTGCCCCTTGAGCAGGCTCATGAATTGGTCGGGGTCGACTTCCCCTTCTAAACCGAGGGCCCGCGCAGCGCGACCCTTCCACTGGCCTGCAGCTTCGCGGCTCCAATAATCGTCGGCCTGATAATAATTATAAGCCGCAGCGGGGTCGGTGAGTTTGATGGGCTTAGCTACCATCATAGCCCTCCCATCGACAACCAGTCATCGCGGTCCTCTATCCGAACTGCGTCCACGGGTGGTGCGCTGCAGGACGAAGTTGAACAGGTGCGGGGAGTTAGGCGCGCAGGAACAAAGGCTGGCGCAATAATGTCCAGGGCTTTAGGCGGCGCGATCAGCACTTGAGCGATTGGGTAGCCTGACAGACGCAGGAAGCCTTCGCCGGTGGCGAGGTTGGTGACTTCGCTGTCCATAACAATGGCTTTGCGCTCGCGGTGGATGGCAAGTGACCCGTGCGCTTTGGGGTCGTCACCCAGGGATTCGCTGGCGCGTTGGGTCTCAACCTCAGCCGAGCCGAATAGATCGACAGCCCACTTAGCAGTTGCCGCATCGCCCGGTGCCATAATGAACTGGGTGGCGGTTTGGCCGGAAATGATTTCCGCGCCGTCATTGCCATACGTCTGTCTCAGCTGCGCGATAGACTGAAAGGCGATGACGACGCAGGCTCGGTGCTTGCGGCCTTCTGGTAGCAGAGTGAGCAAGGATTGGACCGGAGGGAGTGAAGCTAACTCGTCCAGAAACAACCAAGCCTTTGGCGCGTCTCCGGGGTTGCGCTGAAGGATGGCCGACGCTGCCGCATCTATCCACGCCGCAATTATAGGTCCGCCAGCGTCGCGATATCGACGCGGTACCGCCAAGAAAATCATTGGCTTCGGGCCTTCATGTTCGGCGAGGCCAGCGTAAAAGCAGTCGAAGCTGAAGGTAGGTGCGTTCTCCGGGATGGTGGCTAGCGTTGCGACGGTGCGGGCGGCCATTGTCATCATAAACAGAACGCTAGCGGTGGCTCGTTCACCCCCCGACTCGAAAATGCGGGCTGCCGCCGTGTTAGTCACGATCGTGCGCAAATCTTCAGCGGTGGTGGTGTTAAGGATAGAGGAGAGCGCATCCAAACTTGCGGACTCAGTGTGGGCCGTATGATCTAGGATATGGGCCAGCAGGGCTCGGGCTTGATCGAACCAGAAATTGCTTTCGCCAACTTTCGAGGGCTTGGGGAGCAAGATGGCGGCGATGCGGTGGGCATCGTCCAAGCTGGCGATGTCGGCGAGCATGTTCCAGCGATGGCTGCGTCCGTCCCAAGGATTCAGAATTATATCGCCGCGTTCGGGTTGGAAGAAGCGTTCAACGTAGCTGCCATCCGGATCGAAGATTAGTGCATTTTCTCCGCGGGCTACGATCTGGCTGAGATGATCTTGCAAGACGCTGGTTTTGCCGGTGCCCGATTTACCAATGTCCAAGAAATGCCGAGCCTCGTCTTGCGGCGGGATTGGCACCCCTCCGATGCGCAAAGGTTCTGACGGCTTGTTCTTCATGACAAGCCTCGTGAGCTCATCGGCGGTCGCGACCCGGTTGCCGCGCAGCACTTGATCGAGAGCTGCGTGTTGGGCCGCCTTAATCCAGTGGCCCCGCAAAAGCGTAACCCCACCAATGCCGAGCAGAAGTCCGAGGAGGCCGCCAGCTATGGCCATTCGCGAGAAGAGTCGGACCGCAGCGATACGCTCCGGCGCGTCTCTATTTAGAACTGTGGGCGCTGCAACGGAACGACGGGGATCAATCTGTATGGCAGCATCCAGATGCTGTGAGGCTTTAGCTTTCGTGAATGAGATTGCGTGCTGGCGGTCTGTATCGTTTGATGCGAGGCCGACCAACGTTACACCGCTCACCATGCCCAGCAGGCTGAAGGCTACGCCTGTGCGCAACAGAATGAGCGTCGAACGCAAGCGCCATTTCTCGATGGCATGGCCACGCCCCGCCTGTTCAGTCGCACGGCTCATGAGCGAATGGCCTGCTTGAGCTTGTCAATGAACGCTTGCTGGCGCTCGGCGGGTAGGAGCATGAGCGCAGCAAGGCGAGCGGTGGCATGGGCGTTGTGTGCGCTGGTTTCGCACGCATCTACCCGGGCTATGAGCGCACCCAGCTCTACAGCGATCTCGCCTAGCAGCGGATCGGTCACTGTGGCGCGAACCGGCTGCGGGGAATCAAGCGCCGCTTCTAACATTATGCGGACCATCTCGGCGCGTGTGATCCCTGCTTCGGCGGCGCGGCTGTCTAGCAGCATAGCAAGCTTCGGAACGATGCGGGTCTGAATGACGGTGGTGGCGGCCATGTGTATTTCGTCAATACCTGTAAATTAGGGGTTTTGGATCACTCAATACAGGCCAATACGATCACAACGTCGGAAATTGGGGCTGCACGCGTGCAAAGGTGTGGGGCTTGAAATTGGGATGCGAAGCATCCCTGCTTAGCGTCGATAATACCAATCAGGCATGAGACGAGCATCGAAGAGGGTCGGTTCATCATCGGTGATCGGAGGGGCGTAATCGTTGTTTGCCCAAGGTGCGCGGGCAGCAAAATAGCGCCCAGTTCGTTCAGCACCCGACCCGTCTTCGGTTGTCTCATCTCGCAGGACGACCGTGCCTAAGGAGCTTACGACTGCGACCGCCCTACTGTGTAGCTCGGATTTGCTCAGGAGAAATTCATCGGAGAATGTCCGGTGCTGCGGCTCAATCGTGAGCCAATACCCCCCACCACCATCACGAAGCACTACTTCATAACATACATTGCGTTTGCGACCCATTTTAGGCTCCTGCCAGCATGCCGTTGCAGACTGCTCCGGCTCATGGGTGTAACCGTATATTATCTTACCATGTTGTGGCCCCCGGCAGCCGCGATCTCGAGCGCGCGCTTGGCGGTCTCCTGCCCCTTGACCTGTTTGAGGTCGGGGCCCGGTGCGGGCGCTTCGGCGATGCCGGGCTTGGGCGGGCTGAGCCGGCCATTGCCCTTGAGGTGGTTGAGCAAGGTCAGCAGATCGGGCGCAGCGATCACGTCGATGCCGCCCGCCCAAGCCGCTTCCGCCCCCTGCGCCGCCGGGCAGATCAACCCGCGTCCGGTGGCAGAGGCGTGCAGCGCGGCGAGCAATACGCCGGGCGAGGCGGCGATCCGTCCGTCGAGCGCGAGTTCGCCCACCGCGACATATTCGCTGGCCAATTCGGCATCGATGATCCCCATCGCCGCCAGCATCGCCAGCGCGATCGGCAGATCGCA
The DNA here is from genome assembly GCF_030373265.1 of Blastomonas sp. Taxonomy (GTDB): domain Bacteria; phylum Pseudomonadota; class Alphaproteobacteria; order Sphingomonadales; family Sphingomonadaceae; genus Blastomonas. The sequence goes on along the minus strand of NZ_JAUCZC010000007.1, from coordinate 65,785 downwards.
ATGCGAGCCTTCCTTGGGCAGATCGGCGGGCGACAGGTTGACGGTGATGCGCTTGGGAGGGAGCGCCAGACCCAGCGAGGCGATGGCGGCGCGAACGCGTTCGCGGCTTTCACCCACCGCCTTGTCAGGAAGGCCGACCACCGCGATGCCCTTGTTCATCCCCGGCGATATCCGCACCTGCGCCTCGACGCTGCGCGCCTCGAGCCCCAGATACGCCACGGTCTGGACGATGGCGACCATCAATGCCCCCTGTTTGTTCTGGCGCGAGACTGACGCGTCCATGCCGTGGGGTCGAGGGGATTCGCGAGGTTTGCGTCATTCTGGTGGAAGTTGTGCCCGCGTACACGGCGGATAGAGCGTTGCCATCCGTTCGATCACGAAGCGGTCGCCGGAAACCGCCATCCGTCCATGCGTTTCAAGATCGATCAGCGGCACCGCACAATGCACCAGAGCGGCAACGGCATCGGGGTCCGCGGTGATCACGGCATCAAGGTCCTGCGGCAGCGTCCGGCGCGCGATAGCCACCGCGCCGCTATTGTAATCGACCGTGAAGGTCTCGCGTCCGAGATGCAGGCCGACCAGCGCGCAGAACCCGGCGGCGCGTTCGGGATCGACCATGGAACGCAAGGATAGCACCAGCGAGGTTGCGCTCATCGGGGCGGCCGGATCATGCTCGGGCGACCGCGCGCCCCAGCGGGCCATGGTCTGGAAGATCGGCGCGGCCTGGTAGCCCCAGGGGGTAAGCCCGTACGCCTGGCCCGAAGCCGGAGGCGCGAGCCGCAATCGCGTGATGACCCCGCGCTCTTCCATCATTTCGAGTCGCTGGGTGAGGACATTGGCGCTGATCGTGCGCAGATCGCTTTTGAGATCGGTGAACCGCTTCGGCCCCAGCATCAGTTCGCGCATCACCGGCAGCACCCAGCGCTGGCCAAGCATATCGATGGCATGGGTGGCCGCGCAGGCATCATCGTATTGACGTTTTTTCAAGGGCATGGCTCGTCTAGGTTATTAAAGATAACTTTCCAGTTGCTTTTTCTAAGGGGTATTGAGACCCTGCACAAGCCTGATGCGAGTCGCATCCCGGACGAGGTGGGGACAGCCGCACGAACCTCGCACTATCCGGCAGCAGGAGCTTGATCATGCCGGTTGATCCCAATGCCAGCCTTGTCATCACGGCCTTCGACTGGGTCCCCGATTTTGCGCAGGGCTTCGTTCGCGATCTGCGTCCACGCTGGGCGTGCGAGGAAATTGGCCTGCCTTACGCCGAGAGGCTGATCAGCGCGGTCGATCGGCCTGTCGCGCATTATCGCGACCAGCCATGGGGCCAGGTTCCGGTGATCGACGACGGCGGTATCAGGCTGTTCGAATCGGGCGCGATCCTGCTGCACCTGGGCGAAAGGCACCCGCATCTGCTGCCGGTCGAGCCGCAGCCGCGCGCCGACACGCTGTCGTGGCTGTTCGCCGCGTTCAACAGCATCGAGCCGATGATGTTCGAGCTGGGCCAGGTCACCTTGTTTGCCGCCGGAGAGCCCTGGGCCGAGCTGCGCAAGCCCAGCCTGCTTGCGTTCATCGGCGAGCGGTTTGACCGGTTGGCGACGGCACTGGGGGAGCGGGACTGGCTGACCGGCCGCTTCAGCATCGCCGACATCGCGATGGCGACGGTGCTGCGCGAGGCGCAGGATACCGGTCTGCTGGCCGAGCGGCCGGTTCTCGCGCGCTATCTGGCACGCGCCACCGCGCGCCCCGCCTTCGCCCGCGCGCTCGGCGCACAGATCGCCGCGTTCACCCCCGACCCGCCACCCGGCGCACAGCAAGGAGAAGCCGCATGAGCTATATCGACGGATTCGTGATCGCCTGCCCCGAAGCCAACAAGGACAAGTTCATCGAACACGCGCGCACCGCCGATGCCATGTTCATCGAGATGGGCGCGCTGCGAATCACCGAGTGCTGGGGCGATGATGTGCCCGCAGGCAAGACCACCGATTTTCGCATGGCGGTCAAAGCCGAAGAGGGAGAGGCGGTACTGTTCAGCTGGGTGGAATGGCCCGACAAGGCCACGCGCGATGCGGCGATGGCGCACATGACCGAGATGATGTCCGATCCCGCCAAACTTGATCCGCGCATGGATCCTGCCAAGAATCCGATGCCGTTCGACGGCAAGAGAATGATCTTCGGCGGCTTTGTCCCGGTGGTCGACCTGACAGCCTGAGGAGGACCGGCCGTGACCAACAGGCACGGCGATTTCCTCTGGTACGATTTGATGACCCCCGATGCCGATGGTGCATGCGCATTCCATGGCGCTCGCTTGACCCGGGCGGCGTGCATCGAACGAAGCGAGGTTGCACGAGGCAATACGCAGAACAGACAAGGTGATCGCCCGTCCAAACTGCCATGATGGCCCCGGGCCCATGTAATCGTTGCGCGCCGAGCGCGGCGTTACAGCATAGGATGCGATATCGGTCTTAACGTTACATCACTGATTGCGCGAGAATTTCCTTCGTTCTGGGGCTATGACGAAGCGACTGAAAAGAGCGATGAAACTCCCGTGCTGAGTGCCCAATCCATGTTGCATTTGCGAATTCGTTGTGGGATATGGCGACTGCTAGCAGCATGTCTGAAGGGACAATTCTATGAAACTTGCAAAGACCGCACTGGCTGCGCTTGCTTTGACCACGATGGTCGGCGCTCCGGTTCTGGCACAGGCTGCGACTTCCGCAGCTCGCGTGTCCAGCGCCTCGAGCGAAGAGAGCGACGCAGAGGGCAGCACCGGCATCATCATTGGTGTCGTGGCTGCTGCCGCCGTGATCGGCGGCATCATCATCATCGCTGATGATGATGAGCCCAACAGCCCCTGATTTCTTCGCAAGAAGAGTTCAGGAACTGATTCGGAAAAGGGTGGCCAGCAATGGCCGCCCTTTTTTGTTGCCGCTTGGGCGCGCGTCGGTTGATTGCGGCGGCGGTCCGCCCCTATGGTCGGGTTTCGCACCTCCCTGCCTCAACCGTCCCCCGATGCGGAGCACCAGCCCATGACCAATTTCCCCGCCGATTACACGCCGCCCGCCGTCTGGACCTGGGACAAGGACAATGGCGGGGCCTTTGCCAGCATCAATCGGCCCATTGCCGGGCCAACACACGACAAGACGCTGCCGGTGGGCAAGCATCCGCTGCAGCTCTATTCGATGGCGACTCCGAACGGCCAGAAGGTCACGATCATGCTCGAAGAGCTGCTCGCAGCCGGCCACTCGGGCGCGGAATATGACGCCTGGCTGATCGACATCCGCCAGGGCGGCCAGTTCGGCAGCGATTTCGTGGCGATCAATCCCAACAGCAAGATCCCCGCATTGGTCGATTACAGCACGCCTGAACCCACTCGCCTGTTCGAATCGGGCTCGATGCTGCTGTATCTGGCGGAAAAGTTTGGCGCCTTCTTGCCGACCGATCCGGCCAAGCGGGCAGCCGCGATCAACTGGCTGTTCTGGCAGATGGGCAGCGCGCCGTATCTCGGCGGCGGTTTCGGGCATTTCTATGCCTATGCCCCGATCAAGATCGAATACTGCATCGACCGCTTCACCATGGAAACCAAGCGCCAGTTCGACGTTCTCAACCGGCACCTGGCGGACAACGACTATATGGCGGGCGACGAATATTCGATCGCCGATATCGCGATCTGGCCTTGGTATGGCGGCGTGGCGACCGGTGTCGTCTATGATGCGGCAGAATTTCTGCAGGCGCAGGACTACACCCATCTGCTGCGCTGGGCCGACAGGGTCGGCCAGCGGGCCGCGGTGCAACGCGGCAAGATCGTCAACCGCGCCTGGGGCGATGACCTCAGCCAGCAGCTGCACGAGCGCCACGATGCCAGCGATTTCGACCTGCGCACACAGGACAAGCTGGCGGAGCCCGCCGCAACCTGATCGCGCTCAGCCGTCCGCCTGGAGCATGTCCGCTGCCAGCAGAAATGCTCCCGCCAACCCGGATACGGGGGCGAGGGCAGGGCGGCGGATGACCTGCGCGGCGGCGGATGCGAAATAGCCTCCGTCGCTGGCGGCGGCCGCCTCGACGATCCGCTCGAACAGGCCCGGCGTGTCCATCACCCCGCCACCCAGTGTGATCGCGTCGGGTGCCAGCGCGGCACGCAGGGTGTTGCACATTTCTGCCAGATAACCCGCGATGAGCGCATGGGCCGGACGCTCGGCTGGCAGATGCGAGAGCGACTGACCCCAGCGCGCCTTGATCGCAGGTCCGCTGGCCAGTCCTTCGAGACAATCGCCGTGAAACGGGCAGATCCCTTCGAAGTCGCGGTCGTCGGCGGCGCGGCGCGGCCGCATATGGCCCAGCTCGGGATGGCCAATGCCGCCCACGATACGGCCATCGGCGATCACGCCGCCGCCGATGCCGGTGCCGATGGTGACATAGACGCTGACCCTGGCCTCGCGGGCCGCGCCCAGCCGTGCTTCGGCCAGAGCCGCCGCGTTGACATCGGTATCGAACGCGACTCGGGCGCCGGACGCGCGCGCCACGCTGCCCGCAATATCGCACCCACTCCAACCCGGCTTGGGGGTTGCGAGGATATGGCCCCAATCGGGCGCGTTCGTATCGCGTTCGAGCGGGCCGAACGAGCCGATTCCGATCGCGGCCATACCGGGATGTTGCGCGAAAAAGGCGTGGGTTTCAGCCAGCGTCGCTGCAGGGTCGCGCGTCGCGATCTGTGTCTGCTCGATGATGGCATCGGGCCCATGGCCGACGCCGAGCACGAATTTGGTGCCGCCCGCCTCGATCGCGCCGAGCAGCGGGCGATCAGCGGGCATGAAGGCGGTCCATCGGGAAACTCTCGACGATGCGGCTGGTCTCGCCGTCGAGCGCGATCCGCACCATCGGCGCAGGCGTGCCCGCGAAGGTCTCGGCCGTGGTGAACGCACTTTGTGCGGGGTCGCGGCCGCCCAACCCCCAATGGTCGACAAAGCTGCACACCAGAAGCTCGGCACTGACATACCAGCTGAACGCCTGCATCGGCTCGATCTCGGGGTTGGCGATTACCAGCCCGGTGCCGTTGAGCGGGCGCCAGGGGCCGGACAATGTCTGCGCCACCATACCGTAAAAGCCGGTCGGGCCGCTGGGGCCATCGGGGGCGAACACGCTGCGCTGGGTGGACCAGAAGACATAATAGAGCCCCTGATGCGCGATGATCTGCGCGCGCTCAAGCTCGTTGTTGAGCGTATCGGCATGAACGACCGGAGGCAGCAGCTGCCATCGGCCTGACTGCTCCATCCGTGCCAAACCGACGGCACCGTTGAACGCGCTGTCCGATGCCGCCAGCGATGCGGTGAATGCCAGATAGCGCGCGCCGTCTTCAGGGTCGATGAAGAACGCGGGGTCGCGGAAAGCCTTGACGGTGCCGGGGGCGCCATCGTGCCTGTCGGCAGGAAGATAGACCGTGCCATCCGCGGCAAAGCACTCGCGCACAGCGGTCCATCCGGTGATCCGCCCGTCGGCCTCAAGCGTGCCGGTGGTCTCCACCAGCCGCTGCTGGAAGCCGCCGGGGGTATCCGCATAGCCTGCTGCCGTGAAATACAAGGTGACGATGCCGTCCTCAAGCACCGCAGAGCCCGACCATTCACGCTCATGATCGCCCAGCCCCTGCGGCAGCATGTCGCCCAGGTCGTGCCAGCCGGTGGCATCCAGGTGGAGCAACCGGATTTTCGCCTCGAAATGCCGCAGGATCGGATCGCCGCGATCGTGCGCGGCGAGCACCATCCACAGGCTGCCGGCGTTCACCGGAGCCAGGCGGCCGTCGGGCATTTGCAGCGGCCACATATCCCACAGCAGCAGATCGGGCAGTATCCGCGCCGCTTCGGCCTCGCCGATCAGACCCATGGCAGGCATGGGCTGATCGGCAATGGCGGCAATGTGCGCGGCGGTCCAGGCAGTCGTCATGGGCTGCGTCAGAAGTCGTAGCGCAGCGTGGCGGATATGGTGCGCCCGTTGATCGAGCGCGCCCGGACAAAGCCGTTGGCCGGGATCGCGCCTTCCTCGGCTTCGGTAAAGCCACGGGTGTCGAACAGGTTGTTGGCGTTGATCGACAGCTGCACGCGTTCGATCGGGCGGACCGCGACGAAGGCGTTGACCTGGGTGAAGCCCGGCAGCACCAGCAGGTTGTTGTCCTGGGCGTAGCTATCGGTGGTGCCCACCATGTTCGCGCCCAGGCTGAACATGTCCTGCTCGTACTGGCCGCTCAGCTGATAGATGAAATCGGCCTGGCGGCGCGGGGTGTTGCCTTCGTTCGCCGGGCTGATCCGGTCGCGGCTGATCTCGGCATCGGTATAGGTGCCGCTGGCGCTGAGCGTGAAGCCGCCTGTGCGGTACGACGCCTCGACCTCAAGCCCCTTGGCCTTGAACACGCGGTCGAAGGTCTGGCGGGTGGTCGCCTCGAAGTTGGTTTCCTCGGTCTCGGCGTAGAAGGCCGTGGCATAGACCGCGACGCCGCCCGAGCGGTACTTGATGCCCGCTTCGGCCTGCTTGACGAAGTCGACCGCCATACCTTCGTTCGCGATGGCGCCGGTGACGAAGTTCACGTTGTCGTTGTTGAACAGCAGTCGATCGGCGTTGGCCCGGCCACCGCGGCTGTAGCGTGCAAAGGCGGCGAGGCTGTCGGTGAAGCGATAGTTCGCGCCGAACGAGTAGCTGAAATAGTCGTAGCTGTAATCGACCAGCGCAGGCGATCCCAAGGGAATGGTCGCGGTTTGCGCCTCTGCCGGGCTGATCGCGCCGTTGCCGTTGAAATCGAACGCCGTCACGCCAACGCGGCCGCCCCCCAGATCCGAGCCAAAGGTGCGGCCCGAGGCATCGCCAAAGTCATAGCGGATGCTGCCGTCGAGCGTCAGCCGGTCGAATTCGAGCGAGAGCGAGGCGAAGGGCGCGTTCGTATCATATTGCAGATCATAGCTGCGGCGGCAGCAGTTGCCGAAGAAGCTGGCGCCATAGGCCACGGTGCCATTGTCGGTGAGGCGCGTGCCGGCCGCATTGACCACATCGATCAGCGCCGCGTCGCCGCCGCCGCGCACCTCGAGCAGGTGCGACGTCCACAGCCAGTCGGTGTTGATGTCCTGACGCGACTTGTAGAAGCCGGCGGTTAGCGTGGCGGTGCCGCTGCCGACCGCGAAATCGCCGGTGATGCGCAGATCGTTGGTGATGTTGTCGAGGCTGTTGAGCCGGGTGTTGAACAGCACGACGCTGGCCACGAGCGCTCCATTGGGGACGTTCTGCCCGGCCTGCAGACCGTTGGCGAACACCAGCCGCGATCCTGCACCGCCGATCGCGGACGCGGTGTTGGCGGCGGTGTCGAACGATCCGGGGAAGGGCGAGACGAAGCCGCCCGACACGTCGGAAAAGCGAAAGCGGTTGGTGACCGTCCAGCCATCGGCGACCTCGAACTCGCCTTCGAATCCGAAAGCCTTGACCAAGGGGCGCTGGCCGGCGGTGATATCGAACCGGCGCGGCTGGTTGTTGCCGTCAAGGCTCAGCGCGGAACGGAAGAAGCGCGAGTGCAGGCTGTCCGAGCGGATGTCGAAGCCGGGAACGTTGGAATAGTTCGGGTTGGCGTTGGACCCCGTCACCTGCACCGGATTGGGCAGATAGCCGACCGCGCGGTCATCGAGATACTTGCCGTAGAAGCGGATATAGCCGCCGGTGAATTCCTTGGTGATGTTGGCCTTGATCTGGCCGCCGCGGTTGCCGTTATAGCCGATGTCGCGCGGCCCTTCGCCCTGACGCACGAAGCCGCCCATATGGAAATACAGGTCCTGGCCCAGGCTGCCGCCATAATCGAAGTCGAACCGCTTCTCGTCGTAATCGAGGCCGAGCGTCGCCTGGATGGTGCCGCCGTTCTGGTCCTTGCCGGTCTTGGAGATCATGTTGATCACGCCGCCGGGCGAGTTGGAGGCGAAGGTCGACGCCGAACCGCCACGGATCGCTTCGACCCGCGCGATGTTGAGATCGGCGCGCAGGAAGATGTCGGAGTTGCCGAAGGTGATGTCGCCGAATTCGAGGATCGGCAGTCCGTCTTCCTGCAGCTGCAGGAACTTGGCGCCGCCTGATGCGATCGGCAGGCCGCGTACCGCGATGTTGGCGTTGCCTTCGCCGCCCGAGGATTCGGAGCGGATGCCGGGGATGTTGCGGAAGATTTCCGCCGCGCTGCGCGGGGCGGTGGTGGCGATCTGATCGGCGCTCAAGGAGCTGACCGAGATCGAGCTGTCGAGGACATTGGCGCCGCGCGCAACGGCGGTGACGACGATAACGTCGTCGGACTGCAGGTCATCCTGTGCGCCATCCTGCGCGGATGCGTCCTGGGCAAAGGCTGCAGGGGTGATGGTGGCGGTGGCAACGGCCAGTGCCGCATATGCGCTGCGAACGCGCAGGGCCTTCAAAATCGACATGATACCTCTCCTGAACTGGCCGGTACTCCGGCTTCAGCGCTGGAGGCTATGGAACCCCGCAATCGTTTGCAAGCTAAAACTGCAATCGTTTGCAAAAAGGCTTGCCAAAGCATCGCCGGGCCGCCTAGCATCATCGTCAAGGCGCACGGTAAGACGCCATCAGGATCGAGGATTGGGCCATGACCAGCGCTACTCATGCATCAGCATCCGGAACGTCTGCCATGATGGCGAGGCCGCCGCGCCTGTCGCTGCTGCGCATCGTCGAGATGAACCTCGGCTTTTTCGGGCTGCAGTTCAGCTTCGGTCTGCAACAGGCCAACATGACGCCGATCTACACCTTTCTGGGCGCGGAAGAAGCGACGATGCCGCTCTTGTGGTTGGCGGGGCCGATGACCGGGCTGATCATCCAGCCGATCGTCGGCGCGCTGTCCGATCGCACGCACTCCAGGCTGGGTCGGCGCACGCCCTATTTTCTCGTCGGCGCGGTGATCTGTTCGCTGTGCCTGTTCCTGATGCCCTATTCGAGCGCATTGTGGATGGCGGCCAGCCTGCTGTGGCTGCTCGATGCGGGCAACAACATCACCATGGAGCCTTACCGCGCCTATATCGCCGACCGGCTCGAGCCGCAGCAGCGACCCGCGGGCTTTCTGGTGCAGAGCGCGTTTACCGGGCTGGCCCAGTGCCTGTCCTATGCCACGCCCAGCCTGCTGGTCGGGTTCGGCATCAGCCAGAACCTGGTCGACCTGAACGGCATTCCGGTGATCGTGCGAATCGCGTTCGTCATCGGCGCCATCCTGTCGATCTCGACCATCGTCTGGTCGGTGGTGCGCGTGCCCGAGCTCAAGCTCACCGAGGCCCAGGTCGCCGAAATGGCAGCCAAGCCGATGGGCGCCACCGCCGCACTGGCCGAAATCCGCGATGCCTTCATCGCCATGCCGCAGCCGATGCGTCAGCTGGCCTGGGCGATGCTGTGCCAATGGTACGCGATGTTCGTCTATTGGCAGTTCATCGCGCTGTCGGTCTCGCGCACCTTGTTTCCGGACAGCGCGCGCGGCAACAACGCGGACTTCATCTCGGCCTCGCTGACCGCGCAGCAGATGGGGGTTGCGTATAACGCCGTGGCGTTCGTCGCCGCGCTGGCCTTGATCCCCGTCGTGCGCAGGCTGGGCGCCAAGCCGGTGCACGCGGTGTGTCTGGTGGCATCAGGCCTGGCGATGCTGGCGCTGCCGATGCTCGATTCGCGCGTGGCGCTGTTCGTGCCGATGATCGGCATCGGCCTGGGCTGGGCGGGCATGATGGGCAACACCTATGTCATGCTCGCCGATTGCATCCCCCCCGAGCGCACCGGCGTCTATATGGGCATCTTCAACATGTTCATCGTCGTGCCGATGCTGATCGAGACGATGACCATGCCGCTGATTTACGCCCCCTTGCTGGGATCGGACCCGCGCAACGCGATCCTGCTGGCCGGCGTGCTGATGCTGTGCGGCGCGGTCGCGACATTGCGGGTGCGGACGGAAGTTGCGGGCACGTAACACGCCTCTCCCCTCCCGCAAGCGGGAGGGGAGAGCAGCTCAGCTTGAAGCCCGCACGATCAGTTCGGGCTCGAGTTGCACCGAGACGCAGGTCTCGCCGTCGATCTGGCGGAACAGCATGTCGACCAGCAGTCGCGCGCCCTTTTCCAGATCCTGACGGATGGTGGTGAGCGGCGGGCTGGTATGCGCGGCGAGCATGATATCGTCATAGCCGACCACCGCGACATCGCCCGGCACCGCCATGCCGCGTTCGGACAACGCCCGCAGCACGCTCATCGCCACCACGTCGGACGCGGCAAAAATGCCGTCGATTCCCGGGTGGTCGTCCAGAAACGCGCTGGCCGCCGCATAGGCGGCTTCGGAGGTCAGGTGGATCGGCAGAGTGTGGACCTGATCGGCCAGCCCCGCCTCGGCGCAGGCCTGCAGAAAGCCCTGCTGGCGCTGCCCGAATTCGGGCGGGCTGGGGTTGCCCAGGAACAGCAGCTTGCGCTTGCCACGCTCGATCAGGTGACGCCCGGCCATCAGTCCGCCGCGCACATTGTCCGAGCCGACCGACACGTGCTTTTGCCCCGGCACCTGTGCACCCCACACCACCAGCCCACGATGGTGCGCGGCGGCCGCATCGAGCACCGCGATCTGGTCCGACTGGCCGATGACGATCGCGCCATCGACTCGCCCCGAGCCCAGCAGATCATCGAGCCAATCATCGCCTGAGGGAATGACCCGCGACAGCAGCAGGTCGAAATTGCGCTCGGTGAGTGCATCGGCGAGATGGCCGAGCATGGTCATGAAGAACGGATCGGAAGGGTGCTGGTCGATCTCGTGGCCCATCGGGATCACCACCCCGATCGCCTGCGCGCGGCGCAGCCGTAGGTTCTGGGCGGCCTGATTGGGCTTGAAGCCATGCGCGCGGGCCAGCTCGACCACCCGTTCGCGGGTCTTGGCGTTGATGATCGTCTTCCCGGCCAGCGCCCGCGATACGGTGGAAACCGATACCCCGGCCAGCTCTGCCAGTTCCTGCATCCCGATCTTGCTGATGACCTGAGCCTTTCTTGCGCGATGCTTTGCCCCCCATGGCAGTTTTACGTCTAATCGCTCGTCTGGCTCCCGTCGAGCCAAAGAACCATGCGGTCGAACCGCTTGCATCTGCGGGCTTGCTGTGTATTAATACAGCAATACACAACGAGGGAGGCGCCATCATGGCCCTGAACTGGAAGCCCGCAGTTGTCCTGATCGTCGGAGTCGTCGCCATTGGCGCGTGGAAGATGTCGGATGCTGCCGAATTCGATTTCGTAGCCGACATGGAAGAATCGTCTGGCGAACGTGGGGGCGGAGAGGGCTGGGCGGCGCGCTGGTCGGGCGAGCCGTTCGACCGGATCACGCTGGCCGGGCCTGACGATCTCACGTTCGTGACCGACGGCGCGCATGCCGTCCGCGCGACCGGCGATGCCAAGGCGCTCGAAGCGCTGCAATACAAGGTGCGCAACGGCGAACTGCGCATCCGGCGCAAATCTTCAGGCTGGAGCTTCGGCGATTCGGGCGAAGCGACGATCGCGGTGAGCGCGCCCGCCTTGCGCGCACTGGTGCTGGCCGGGTCCGGGTCGGCCAAGATCGATCGGATGGACGGCGACGATGTCGAACTGACTGTCGCAGGGTCGGGCGACGCCGCGGTCGCGAGCATCACCGCCAAAAAGCTCGAAGGCTCGATCGCCGGCAGCGGATCGCTTCGGCTGGTCGGCACTGCCGAAACCGCGGATATCTCGATTGCCGGATCGGGCAGCGTACTCGGCGAACGTTTCCGCAGCGATACCGTCGATATCTCGATTGCCGGGTCGGGCGATGTGACGATGGCATCCGAAGGTTCGGTCGAGGCCAGCCTGATGGGATCGGGCGATGTCACGATCAAGGGCAACGCCAAGTGCAAAAGCAGCGCGATGGGATCGGGCAGCCTGACCTGCGGTTGATACGTCGCGCGCCGGGCTTGCCGTCGCAAATTCCGTTGCGCGCGGCGCAACCTTGCTAGAGTGTCCCGGCAGAAGCGGCCTTGCAGGTGCCGCGCCGGGGAGGCCGAATTGAGCGCATCGCAAACCAGCAGCCAGCATGGCGTTGCTCCCAATTTCTGGGACCGCAATATCATGCCCCGGCTGATCACCTTCTGCTGCAGCCAGCCTGCGGTTGCCAAGGCGCGTGGCCGCATCGTGCCGCGCGCCCACGGCGATGTGCTGGAACTGGGCTGTGGTGGCGGCATCAATCTCGATCATTATGACCGGGCCAGGGTCACCGCGCTGTCAGGCGTCGATCCCTCGCCGCAGCTGCTCGATACCGCGCGCGCCAAGGCACGGGCCCGCGGGTTCGAAGCGGATTTTCGTCCCGGCATGGCCGAATCGCTGCCTTTTGCCGATGCCAGCTTCGATACCGTGCTGACCACCTTCACTTTGTGCTCGGTGCAGGATCCCAAGGCTGTGCTGAGCGAAATGCGCAGGGTGTTGCGACCTGGCGGAACCATCCTGTTTCTCGAACACGGCGCCGCACCAGACAGCGGCCCCGCACGCTGGCAGCAGCGGATAGAGCCGATGTGGAAGAAAATCGCCGGGGGGTGCCATCTCACCCGACCGGTGAGCGATTCCTTCCGCGCGCGAGGTTTTCACCTCAGCAATTGCCATAGCCAGTATATGCCCAAGACGCCCCGATTCCTGGGGTGGCTTGAAATGGGAGAGGCACGGGCATGAAGGCTGCAACGATGATACCGGCGGCCTTGTTGGCCTGCGCTGCCGCATCGGGCGCAGCCCAGGCAGCCGAACGCAGATTTACCCTGCCGGCGTTCGATACGGTGCGGATCGAGGGCGATGTCGCGGTCGTGATCACCTCGGATGCCGCGCCGTTCGCGCTGGCCAGCGGCGACCCGCGTGCGCTTCAGGCGCTCAGCGTCCGGGTGCAGGGCAACACACTGCATATCCGCCGCGCACGGCGCGACATCCCGACCGAAGCGCGCAATCGCCCTGCGACCCCCGATGCGTTGCCGTTGGTCCGGCTGAGCGCGCGGGCTGTGCATTCGTTGACCATGCTGGGCCATGGCAGCGCGCGGATCGACAGGTTGGCCGGTACCAAGCCCAACGCCACGATGGATGGCAACGGAGCGCTCGAGGTGGGATCGATGGCCGCCGAAGCGGTGGTCTTCAATGTCAACGGCAGCGGTAGCCTCAAGGTCGGCGGCACAGCCGCCAGTGCGCGCGCGGTGATGCTGGGCGACGGGCTTTTCGATGGCGGTGATCTCACGCTGGCTGCGCTCGATTTCTACGGCGAAGGTCCGGTGCGCGCACGGCTGACCGTGGATGGACCGGCGCGCATCTCGGTGACCGGCCCCGCCGATGTCGAGGTGGGTGGAAAGCCCGATTGCACGGTACGTCAGTCGGGGGTCAGCACCGTGACCTGCGGCGGCGTGGTGGAACGGCCCCGCTAGACCCAGCCGCTATATGCGGTCTGCCCTCGCCACCGATTCGGACGCGCGCAGGGCCATGATGATCTGCATCAGATGGCCGACATCATGTACCTCTAGATCGGACTCATACGTGTGGAACGGCTGGTCGCGGTTGGTCAGCTTCAAATTGACGATGTTCGCCTTGTGATGGCTGAAGATGCCCGCCATGTCGGCGAGCGTCCCGGGGCGGTTGTAGAGGATCGCCCGTATCCGCGCGGTCGCGCCTTCCGAATCGCTCTCCCATGACAGGTCTATCCAATCGGCATCGACGCCGCTGACCAGATTGAGGCAATCGATCGTGTGCACCTCGATATGCTCGCCCTGGCGGCGCAGCCCGACGATGCGGTCGCCGGGGACGGGGTGGCAGCATTCGGCGAGCTGGAAGGCGACGCCCGGCGTCAGCCCGCGGATCGAGATCGCGCGGTCCTGGCGGGGGAACTCGCGCAAGGCGGTGAGCTCGCTGCTGCTGCCGGGGACCAGCGCATCCATCAGGTCGTGGTCGGTGATCTGGTTGGTGCCGATCGCCACCAGCAGATCGGTCTCGTCCTCCATCTCCAGCCGCTCGAGCGCCTGTTTGAGCGCCTTCTTGCCGATCTTGACCGGCAGGCGCCCGGCGATCTCGTCGAAGATCACCCGGCCCATCGCGGCGGTTTCCTCGCGCTCCTTGTCGCGGACATAGCGGCGGATCGCAGCGCGCGCCTTGCCGGTGGTGACAAAGCCCAGCCAGCTGGTCTGCGGCTCCTGGCCCTCGGACTTGAGGATTTCCACGATGTCGCCGTTGGACAAAGCGGTGCGCAGCGGAACGTTGCGGCCATTGATCAGCACGCCCACCGCCTGATTGCCCAGGTTGGTGTGGACGGCATAGGCAAAGTCGACCGCGGTGGCGCCCTTGGGCAGCTGATGCAGCGCGCCCTTGGGGGTGAAAGCGAAGATGCGATCCTGGTACATCGCCATGCGGGTGTGCTCGAGCAGTTCGTCGGCATCCTGCGCGGTGTCGAGAATTTCGATCAGGTCGCGAATCCATCCGGCCTGGCCATCGGGGCGCGACCCGCCCTGCTTGTAGGCCCAGTGCGCCGCCAGCCCGAATTCGCTCTGCCGGTGCATGTCATGCGTGCGGATCTGGATTTCCATGCGCATCGAGCGGCCATGGATGATCGCGGTGTGCAGCGAACGATAGCCGTTGCGCTTGGGGGTGGAGATATAGTCCTTGAACCGGCCGGGAATCATCTTCCACTTGCGGTGGATATGGCCCAGCGCCGTATAGCAATCGTCGATGCTGTCGACGAGCACGCGGAACGCGATGATGTCGGTCATCTGTTCGAAAGACACGTGGCGCTCGGCCATCTTGCGCCAGATCGAATAAGGGTGCTTCTCGCGTCCGCTGATGTCTGCCGAGATGCCGTGTGCGCCCAGTTCGCTTTTCAGCGAATCGGCGATCGTCTCGACCTGATTCTCGCCATTGGCCTTGATCTGGTCCAGCCGCCCGACGATGGTCGCATAGGCCTCGGGCTCGAGCTCGCGAAAGGCCAGCATCTGCATCTCGCGCATGTATTCGTACATGCCGACGCGCTCGGCCAGCGGCGCGAAGATGTCCATCGTCTCGCGCGCGATACGCTTGCGCTTGTCCGCGCTGGAGATGAAATGCAGCGTGCGCATGTTGTGCAGCCGGTCGGCGAGCTTGACCAGCAGCACGCGCAGATCGTTCGACATCGCCAGCAGAAACTTGCGCAGGTTTTCCGCGGCGCGCTCGCTTTCGGTTTGCGCTTCGATCTTGGACAGCTTGGTGACACCGTCGACCATCTCGGCCACCTTGGGGCCGAACATCCGCTCGATTTCCTCGATCGTGGTCAGCGTGTCCTCGACCGTATCGTGCAGCAACGCGGTGATGATGGTTTCGACATCCATCTTGAGGTCGGTCATCAGACCCGCGACCTCGATCGGATGGCTGAAATAGGGGTCGCCGCTGGCGCGCTTCTGGCTGCCGTGCTTCTGCACCGAAAACACATAGGCGCGGTTGATCAGCGCCTCATCGGCATCCGGGTCATACCCCTTGACCCGCTCGACCAGTTCATATTGTCTCAACACCCGCTGAATGTCGGTGCTTTGCCTTCAAATGCAACAGAAAAACGCGCCTGTGCAATGGGGTGGGTCCCGTTTCGCCCAAGGGTCTGAGGGCGGGGCAAGGGACACGGAACCCGAAGGGCACAGGCGCGCAAGGTTTGCCGACAGGTGGGCAGCTTCAGTGTGGGAGTACCAAAAGCGCCATCCGTCGGCCGGAGGGGTAGGGGAAAGGCTCAGCCCTTGGCGTTGCAGGCGGCAAGGTCGTCGCCCGCCATCGGCTCGCTGCGGGTTGCAAATGAGGTGACTTCACCCATCTTGCGAGACAGGCGGGTGCAGGCGTTGATCGGACGCGAGGTGGCTTTTGAGCCGGTGCACACCGTGCCTTCGCACTGCCACACCACGCCCTGGATGATCTTGGTGGTCTTTTCGACCGGACTGGCCAGCTCGGCGTTGAAGTAGCTCGTCTGCGGGGTCTGGGCGCTGGCGGTGCTGGCTTGCAGCATCACCATGCTGGAGAGCGAGGCAGCAGCGACGAAAGCGATCTGGGTGAGGGTGTTGGCAAAGCGGGTCATGGTCGTGTCCTTTCGAATGTTTTCCCGGGGAGGGAGATAGGCAGGTGTAATTTGAGTTGCGAATCACTACTTACTTAAATAGGTTTCGAGTTGCAACTAGAAACTGAATTTTCATTGGCTTTGCTGCGATTTTGGATAAAGATGGCAGTCCGCAACCGGATATGATGACCATGACCCAACCCACTCCCGCCAAACTGCGCGAACCGCTCGCTGAAATCGCTGCCTGCTGCAGCCTGCCGCAGGCGCTCGAGACAATGGGCGAGCGCTGGTCGTTCATGATCCTGCGCGCCTCGTTCAACGGGCTGCACCATTTCGAGGAGTTCCTTGAGGAACTGGGCATCGCCCGCAACATCCTCTCCAACCGGCTGACCCGGCTGGTCGAAAGCGGCATCCTCAAGCGCGCGCCGTGCGTCGATGATCGCCGCAAGATCGAGTACCGGCTCACCGACAAGGGGCTTGACCTGCTGCCGACGATGATTGCGCTGCGCCAATGGGGAGAGAAGTGGGAGAGCGGCGTGCCCTCCAACCCGGTGCTGGTCGACGAACGCGATCGCCGCGCGATCCAGCCGATCTCGATCCTGGCGCATGATGGCCGCGTGCTGACCCATCACGATCTGTGCTGGATCGACATCGGTGATCTCAACACCGGAGCGGTCGACGACGACCACGAAGGCGTGGTCAAGCGCATCGCGACGATTTGAGGACGACTTCCAATCCTCCCCTGCAAGGGGAGGTGGCAGTCCGCAGGACTGACGGAGGGGTGTCCACGTCAGCGAGAGGCTGACACCCCTCCACCACTTCGTGGTCCCCCTCCCCTTAAAGGGGAGGATTTGTTCAGGCCCACCCCGGTTTCGGCTACGCCTCAACCACCCCTCCCGCAAGCGGTAGGGGAGAGGAGGCTCAGCCCCCGCCTGCCGACAACCGCACCGCACGCTCGCGCAGCCGTTCGACCGCCGCTTCGTGGATATCCGGCGCGCAGCACAATACGCCGAAGGCATTGGCGCGGGGCTTGTTGTAGCGCAGTTCGCCGCCCAGCGCGTCGGTGACGCGCGCGCCGGCTTCCTCGGCGATGATCGCGGCGGCGCCGATGTCCCATTCATAGCACCAGCGCAAGGTCGCGAGCAGGTCGGCGCGGTCGTCGGCGACCATCGCCATGCGCAGCGCGATGCTGTTGGGCTTTTCGACAACCTGCAAATCGACATCGGCCTTGGGCAGGGTGTCGGTGGGCACCCGCGATCCGGGGAAGCTGGTGCGGCGGCTCGACTTGAGGCGCTTGCCGTTGAGGAACGCGCCGCGTCCACGCGCGCCGATCCAGTATTCGTTGCGCGCAGGGGCCGCGAGCACGCCCATCACGACGCGGCCATCCTCGACCAGTGCCACCGAGATTGCCCAGCCGGTGCGCCCGCGCACGAAATCGCGGGTGCCGTCGATCGGATCGACCAGCCAGATGCGCCCGCAATCGAGCCGCCCGGCATCGTCGGCGGTCTCTTCGGACAGCCAGCCTGCATCGGGAACCAGCGCGCCCAGCCGCTCGCGCAGAAAATTGTCGACCGCCAGATCGGTTTCGCTGACTGGATCGCCGGGCATCTTGTCCCACACCTGCAGGTCGCCGCCTGCGCGCGCGAACGCGGTGATGGCTATTGTGCTCGCCTCCTCGACGATATGGCGGATGGTGTCAGGGGAGACCTTGGTGCGCGACTGCATGGCTCGCTCTAGCGCGGCGCACGCCGTTGCAAAAGTCCCTCAACGCTCGCGGGTGGCGCTGAACGCGATATCGGGGTTCTTTTCCTGTTGATAGCCGATGTCCCAGGCCGATCGCGCCATGAACACCGGGTTGCCGTCGCGGTCCTTGGCAAGGTTGTTCATCGAGATGCGCTTGAAGCCCTCGAGCGCATCGGACGGTCCGGTGATCCAGCGCGCGGTGTCGAACGGGGACATCTCGAGCACCGCTTCGACCTTGTATTCGGCTTCCAGACGGCTGATCAATACCTCCAGCTGGAGCTGGCCGACCACGCCGACGATCCATTGGCTGCCGATCTCGGGATAGAACACCTGGATCACGCCCTCTTCGGAGAGGTCGTCGAGCGCCTTGCGCAGCTGCTTGGTCTTGGTCGGGTCCTTGAGCTGCACGCGGCGCAGGATTTCGGGCGCGAAATTGGGCAGCCCGGTGAAGCGGACGTCGTTCTTTTCGGACAATGTATCGCCCACCCGCAGCGTGCCGTGGTTGGGGATACCGATGATGTCGCCGGGCAAGGCCTCATCGGCAAGCTCGCGGTCCTGCGCGAAGAACAGGATCGGCGAGTGCACCGCGATCGGCTTGCCATGGCCCGAAGGCACCAGTTTCATGCCACGCTTGAACGTTCCCGACACCAGCCGCATGAACGCGATGCGGTCGCGGTGCTGGGGGTCCATATTGGCCTGCACCTTGAAGATGAATCCGGTGACGTCCTTGCGCGTCGGCTCGACAGCCTCGGGCTGCGCGGGCTGCGCGCGCGGTGGCGGGGCGTGGTCGGCGATCGCGTTGATCAGCTCTTCGATGCCGAACTGCTTGAGCGCCGAGCCGAAATACACCGGCGTCAGGTCGCCATGGCGGTAGGCTTCCAGATCGAAGCTGGCATAGCCGCCCTGCGCCAGTTCGGCCTCGCTGCTCAGACGCTCGAGCGCCTGATCGGTGAGCTTGTCGGCCAGCGCGGGGTCGTCGAGACCTGTCACTTGCGTGAACGATCCGTCGAACTCGCGCGACGGCCCGGTGGGTTGCATCAGGCGGTTGCGCGCGAGATCGAACACGCCCTCGAACTGGCCGCCCATGCCGACGGGCCAGCTCATCGGGCACACGTCCAGCGCGAGCGCATCGGCGACCTCGTCGAGCAATTCGAACGGGTCGCGGCCCTCGCGGTCGACCTTGTTGACAAAGGTGATGATCGGCACGCTGCGCAACCGGCAGACCTCGAACAGCTTGCGCGTCTGCGGCTCGATCCCCTTGGCGGCATCGATCACCATGATCGCGGAGTCGACTGCGGTCAGCGTGCGATAGGTGTCTTCGGAGAAGTCTTCGTGCCCCGGGGTGTCGAGCAGATTGAAGGTGATGCCCTTGCGTTCGAAGGTCATCACCGACGAGGTGACCGAGATTCCGCGCTGCTGCTCGATCTTCATCCAGTCCGACCGGGCGCGCCGCGCTGCTCCGCGTGCCTTGACCTCGCCCGCCAGATGGATCGCGCCGCCGGTCAGCAGCAGCTTTTCGGTGAGCGTGGTCTTACCCGCATCGGGATGCGAGATGATGGCGAAGGTGCGGCGGTTGAGGGCGGTCATGGTATCGGCTTTGCTAGTGTGTCGTTTCCCCGCGAAGGCGGGGATCCATCTTCGGACGGTGAATCCAGGCGCGAGGGCAGGAGATGGGCCCCTGCCTGCGCAGGGGACCGACTCAAAATCAACCCCTCAATTCCGCGCCGAGCTTCGCCGCGGCCTTGACGATGGCATCGGCGATGGCCTTGAGGTCGTCATCGGCAAAGCTCTTGTCCACCGGCTGCAGCGTGACCTCGATCGCGAGCGAGAGCTTGCCCTCGGGCACGCCGGCGCCTGCAAAGCTGTCGAACACCCGGACATCGGTGATCAGCTTCTTGTCCGCGCCCTTGACCGCGCGGACCAGATCGCCCGCCGCCATCGTGGCATCGACGAGGAACGCGAAGTCGCGGGTGACGGCCTGCAAGGCGGGGGGCGCATAGGCCTCGCGCATCGCAGAGCCACGGGGCTTGAGCGGGATGCCATCGAGGAACAGCTCGGCGACCATCACCGCTCCGTGCACCGGCTTGAAGCCGAACGCCTTGGCGGTCGAGGGGTGCAGCGTGCCGTACGCCGCGAGCACGTTCTTGGGCCCGAGCCGCAGCGTCGCCGCCTGGCCCGGATGATAGTGATCGCCGGGGCCTGCGCTATCGGGCGCGAAGTCCATCAGCTTGGCCGCAGGCGCGCCAGCGGCCTCGAGCAATGCCAGCACCTCGGCTTTCACGTCGTGCGCGGTGAACGCCTGCGCCTTGCCCGAGCGCCAGTCGCGGCTCACCTTGTCGCCCGCCAGCACGATGCCAAGCGTCGCGCGCTCGAGGCTGGTGCCATCCTCGGCCTTGAAATAGCGTCGCCCGACCTCGAACAGCCGCACCGAGCCCGCGCCGCGATCGAGGTTGCGCTTGGCCGCCGACAGCAGCCCGGGCAGCAGCGAGGGCCGCATGACCTTGAGGTCTTCGCTGATCGGGTTGGCCAGCGTCCAGTCACCGCCGCCAAAGGGCGCGGCTTCCTTGTCCGAAATGAACGACCAGTTGACCGCCTCGTTGAGCCCGCGCGCCGCCGCCAGACGCCGCACGCGGCGTTCCTGCAACTGCGCCGGGCTGGCGGTGGGCTTGGCGACACCGGGCAGCCGCGGCAGCGGGGTCGAGGGGATCGCATCGATCCCGGTGATCCGCACCACTTCCTCGACGATATCGGCTTTCCCCGCGACATCGCGCCGCCAAGTCGGGACGGTGATGGTCCAAGGGGTCGAACTGCTGTCGATGGTGAAACCGAGGCGCTCGAGGATCGCTTTTTGCTCGTCGGCGGGGACATCGATACCGCCCAAAGCCGCGCAATAGGCCGGATCGTACGACACCGTCCGCGCCTCGGCCGGAGGCGTTCCAGCCCGCGTCACTTCGCTCGCCGTGCCACCGCACAGTTGCGTGACATAGGCGGTCGCGATCGCGAGCCCATCGTCAAGAAACGCCGGGTCCACGCCGCGCTCGAAGCGCTGGCGCGCATCGCTCGTCAGCATCAGCTTCTGCCCGGTGCGTGCGATATGCTCGGGGTCGAAATAGGCGCACTCGATCAGCACATCGGTGGTGGTCTCGGCCACGCCCGAATGCTCGCCGCCCATGATCCCGCCGATATCGTGCACCTGGGCGTCGTCGGCGATTACGGTCATGCTGGCATCGAGCGTGTAGGTCTTGCCGTTGAGTGCGAGCACCTGCTCGCCGTCCTTGGCCTTGCGCGCGACCAGCCCGCCCGACAGCGTGCTCATGTCATAGACGTGCAGGGGGCGGCCCAGATCGATCATCACGTAATTGGTGATGTCGACCAAGGCGGAGATCGGCTTCTGGCCGACGGCCTTCAACCGCGCCTGCATCCAGTCGGGCGCCGCGCCGTTGGTGACGCCGGTGACGGTGCAGCCGTAGAACGCCGGGCAGCCGTCCGCATCGTCGGTGCGGACGTCGGGGCCAGGCAAAAGCCCTCCACCCTTTAGGGGGGAGGGTTGGGAGGGGGGAACATGCTGACCAGGCCCCTCTCCCCGGCCCTCTCCCCTGAAGGAGAGAGGGAGAAGTTTTCCGATCCCCGATGCCGCCAGATCGCGCGCGATTCCGCGCACGCCCATGCAATCCTGCTTGTTGGGGGTGACCGACACGTCGATCACCGGATCGTCGAGCCCGGCGTAATCGGCAAAGCTGGTGCCGACCGGTGCATCTTCGGGCAGTTCGATGATGCCGTCGTGGTCCTCGCCCATTTCGAGCTCGCGGTACGAGCACATCATGCCGAAGCTCTCGACATCGCGGATCTTGGCGGGCTTGAGCGTGAAGGCGGGGCCGGGGACGTATGTCCCGGGCGGGCCGAACACACCGACCAGGCCCTGACGCGCATTGGGCGCGCCGCAGACGACCTGCCAGGGGGTGCCCGAGCCATCATCGACCTTGAGCAGCCGGAGCTTGTCCGCATTGGGGTGCGGCCCGGCCTCGACCACGCGCGCGATCTTGAACGGGCGCAGCACGTCGGCGGGGTTCTCTACGCCTTCGAGCTCGAGCCCGATCGCGGTCAACCGGTCGGTGATTTCGGTCAGCGAGGCATCGGTATCGAGATGCTCTTTGAGCCAGCTTAGCGTGAACTTCATGCGCCGACTCCTCCGCTCAAAGTGGGAACATCGAGCGACGAGAAGCCGTAGTGCTTCAGCCAGCGCAGGTCGCCGTCGAAGAACGCGCGCAGGTCATCCATGCCGTATTTGAGCATCGCGAGCCGATCGATGCCGCAGCCAAAGGCAAAGCCCTGCCACTCGTCGGGGTCGAGCCCGCAATGTTCGATGACCTTGGGGTTGACCATGCCGCTGCCCAAAATCTCCATCCAACCGCCATTGGGGCCGGTGGGGTCGCCACCGATGACGCGCTTGCCCTTATCGACCGTGAAGCCGACATCGACCTCGGCCGAGGGCTCGGTGAACGGGAAATAGCTCGGGCGCAGCCGCAGCACGATGTCATCGCGCTCGAAGAACGCCTTCACGAAGGTCTCGAGCGTCCATTTGAGGTGCGCCATGGTGATGCCCTTGTCGATCACGAGGCCTTCAACCTGGTGGAACATCGGGGTGTGGGTGGCGTCCGAATCGCTGCGATAGGTGCGGCCCGGCGCGATGATGCGGATCGGCGGCTTCTGCGCCATCATCGTGCGGATCTGCACCGGCGAGGTGTGCGTGCGCAGCAGCATCTCTTCGCCCTGCGCATTGCGGTCGGGGAAGTAGAAGGTGTCGTGCATCGCGCGCGCCGGGTGCGTTTCGGGCATGTTCAGCGCTGTGAAATTGTACCAGCCCGATTCGATCTCGGGGCCGGTCGCGACGGCAAAGCCGAGGTCCGCGAAAATCTCGGCGAGCTCGTCCATCACCTGGCTGACCGGATGCACCGAGCCTTGCGGGCTGGCGGTGGCGGGCAAAGTGAGGTCGATCGCCTCGGCAGCGAGCCGCGCGTTGAGCGCTGCGCCTTCGAGCGCATCCTTGCGCGCGGCGATCGCCTGGGTCACCGCCTCGCGCGCGCCGTTGATCCGTGGACCCTGTTCCTGGCGTTCCTCGGCGCTCATCTGCCCAAGCGTCTTGAGCAGGCCGGAGATCGCGCCCTGCTTGCCCAGCGCAGCGATGCGAATTTCTTCCAGACCTGCCAGATCTGCGCCTTCGATCTGCGCGAGATAGTCCTGCTGTAACTGCTCAACGTCGGCCACGGTGCGATTTTCCCATTTGTGAAATTTCCGTGCGCGAGCCGTAGTCACGGGGCCGTTCACAAATCAACCCCTGCCGGTGTTAGCCATGGTTTTCATTATCGCGCGCGGGGTGCTATTATCGCGGCAACGACCGGGCATAGACCCGGCTGGACACGGGGACGATCGCCAATGAGCATGATGCTGCTGTTCGCGCCACTGGCTGCCATTCTTGCGGTCGCGGGGTTGGTCTGGCTGCTGCAGATGGGCGACAGCCGGATCGGCGATGCCGATGATGCCGCACGCATCGCCGAGGAACAGATCGCAGGCTTCGAATCCGGTCCGGTGCTGATGTCGAGTGACGGCGAGGCGGCGCTGGTCGAAGGGACCGACGGGCGCATCGTGATCCTCAAGCGCCATGGCGCGCACTGTGCAGGGCGCGTGCTGCAAAAGCCGCTGCGTGTGCACCGTTGCAGCGAAGAGTGGAGGGTCGAAACCGGAGACCCGCGGTTTGGGCAAGTTTCACTCGCTCTGTCAAAACAGGATAGAGACAAGCTGCTGACAATGATGTAAGCAGCCACGCATGGTGCCCGATCTGCCCAACCCGACCGAACTTGCTATCCCAGCATTCGTGCTGCTGATCCTGATCGAGATATGGTGGGTGCGGCGGCGCGATCGCAGGGCTTATGAGCCGCGCGACACGCTGACATCGCTGGCGTTGGGCCTTGGCAGCACGGTCGCCGGCGCGCTGACCGGCGGGCTTGCGCTGCTGATCGCGTTTCAGGTCTACGAACACCGCATCTTCGATATCGGCTTTGTCTGGTGGGCGTGGCCCATCGCCTTTGTCTTTGATGATTTTGCCTATTACTGGGCCCATCGCTTGGGCCACCGCGTCCGCTGGATGTGGGCGGCGCACGTCATCCACCATTCGAGCCAGCACTATAACCTTTCGACCGCGTTGCGTCAGACCTGGACCGGGTTCTTCACCCCCGGCCTGCTGATCGGGCTGCCGCTGTTCTGGCTTGGCTTCCACCCGCTGATGGTGGCCTTCTGCGGCGGATTGAACCTGATCTACCAGTTCTGGATCCACACCGAGGCGGTGAAAAGGCTGCCGCGCTGGTTCGAGGCGGTGATGAACACGCCCTCGCACCACCGCGTCCACCACGCGATCAATCCGCGCTATCTCGATTCGAACTACGCCGGCGTCTTCATCATTTGGGACAAGATGTTCGGCACCTTCGTTCCCGAGCGCGCCGATGAGCCGATCCGTTATGGCATCGTCAAGCAGTTGGGCAGCTTCAACCTGCTCTGGGCAGCGTTCCACGAATGGGTCGGCATCGCCCGCGACATGTGGAGCGCGCCGGGTTTTCGCAACAAGCTGGGTTATCTGCTGCGCCCGCCGGGCTGGAGCCATGATGGCAGCCGCGAGACCAGCGATTCGATAAAGGCGGCGTGGGCCGCGCGCCAGCCGGTGCGCCCCGCTGCGGAACCTTATTCCGGTGGGAGCCTGACACCTGCCGAATGAATGGGCCGAATGAGCTGAATCTATAGGGCCGCTATAAAAGAGCCCGTGAGGAGAGAGCATGAACGAGTACGATATCATCGTTATCGGTGGCGGATCTGCCGGATGCGCGGTCGCCGGACGGCTGAGCGAGGATGCGGGGCTGTCGGTCTGCCTGATCGAAGCGGGCGGGCGCAACAACGGGGTACGGGTCAAGACGCCGGGATTCATGCCGTTCCTGCCGGCCAACACCAATTGGAAGTTCGACACCGTCCCCCAGCCCGGCCTCAATGGCCGCACCGGGTACCAGCCGCGGGGCCGGGGCTTGGGCGGATCGTCGGCGATCAACGCGATGGTCTATATCCGCGGCAACGCCTGGGATTACGACAACTGGGAGGCGCTTGGCGCCACCGGCTGGAGCCATGCCGATGTGCTGCCCTGGTTCCGCAAGTCCGAGGGCAATGCTCGCGCGGGCTCGTCGGCAGAGTTCGATGCGCACCATGGCGGCGAGGGCCCGTTGTCGGTGGTCGACCAGAAATGGGCCAACGCCGGCAGCCTCGCCTTTATCGAGGCAGCGTCACGGCTGCAGCTTCCGACGAACACCGATTTCAACGGCCCACGCCAGGAAGGCTTCGGGCTCTACCAGACCACGCAGAAGAACGGCGAGCGCTGGAGCGCTGCGCGCGCCTATGTCGAACCCGCCAAGGATCGCGCCAATCTGGATGTGCGCACCCATGCCCTGGTCCGGCGTATCATCATCGAGAACGGCCGTGCGCGCGGCGTGGAATATGAGCGCGCAGGCAAGGTGGTTCAGGTGTTCGCGCGCGGTGCAGTGGTGCTGTCGGCCGGCGCGTTCGGATCACCGCAAATCCTGCAGCTGTCGGGCATCGGCCCAGGCGGGATGCTCCAGGAGCACGGCGTCGACGTGATTGCCGACCGCGCCGAGGTGGGCGCGAACCTGCAGGACCATATCGATTATGTCTCGGGTTTTGCCACCAAAGCGACCGACAGCTTCGGCAGTTCGCTCGCCGGAACCATGCGCATGGCGCGCGCGGTGCTGGAGCATCGCCGCAAGCGCACCGGAATCCTTACCACCTGCTGGGCCGAGGCGGGCGGGTTCTGGAAGATGATGCCCGATGCACCCGCGCCCGATGTGCAGTTCCACTTCGTGCCCGCGGTGCTCGAGGATCACGGCCGCGAAAACGTGAAGGGCCACGGCTTTTCGTGCCACGCCTGCGTGCTGCGCCCCGAAAGCAAGGGCACGGTGACGCTGACCAGCGCCGATCCTGCCGCGCCGCCGCGGATCGACCCCAATTTCCTCGCCGACGAACGCGATATGGCGGTGCTGCGCGCCGGCGTCCGCTTCATGCACCGCATCTTCGATACCCCGCCAATGTCGCTTTATGAGCCGGTCGACCGTCATCCGGTCGACCTCGACGATGATGCCGCGCTCGACCATCTGATCCGCAGCCGCGCCGACACCGTCTATCACCCGGTCGGCACGTGCCGCATGGGCTCGGACGAAGGCAGCGTGGTCGATCCCAGGCTCAAACTGCGTGGGGTCGAGGGGCTGTATGTCGCCGATGCCAGCATCATGCCCAAGATCGTCAGCGGCAACACCAACGCCCCCAGCATCATGATCGGCGAACGATGTGCGGCGTTCGTCGCCGAGGATCTGCGCGTGGGGGCGATGGTGGCGGCTTAGTATTCCAAATCCTCCCCGAGACGAGCTCGGGGAGGATTTAATAAGAGCTCACCCCTTCCACCGGTGTGCAGCCTCCGCTAGTTGATCCCGGATGAGCCAGCCCCCCTCCGACAGCGCCCCCACGCCGATGATGGCGCAATATCATGCGCTCAAAGCCGAGGCGCCCGATTGCCTGTTGTTCTACCGGATGGGCGATTTCTTCGAATTGTTCTTCGACGACGCCAAGGCCGCCGCCGCGACGCTTGATATCGCGCTGACCTCGCGCGGGGCGCATGGCGGCGATCCCGTGCCGATGTGCGGCGTGCCGGTGCACAGCGCCGAGGGCTATCTCGCAAGGCTGATCAAGGCGGGACACCGCGTCGCCATTGCCGAGCAGACCGAAACCCCGGCGCAGGCCAAGGCGCGCGCCGGGTCCAAGGCCCTGGTCGCGCGCGCGATCGTACGCTTCGTAACGGCCGGCACGCTGACCGAGGAGTCGCTGCTCGATTCGCGCGCCGAAAACCGGCTGGTCGCGCTCGCCAGCGCCGACGGCGGCTATGGCCTGGCGATGTGCGATATCTCGACCGGCCGGTTCGAGCTGATGCAGGCGAGCACCGAGGATCTGTCCGCCGAGATCGCGCGCCTGTCGGCCAGCGAGCTGATCCAGTCCGACCGCACCGACCCGTTCACCGACAATGCCATCCTGCGACCAGCGGGCGCGTTCAGCAGCATCGAGGGCGAGCGGCGCCTGAAGGCCCATTTCGGCGTCGCGACGCTCGACGGCTTCGGCAGCTTCAGCCGCGCCGAACTCGCAGCGGCCGGCGGGCTGATGGCCTATCTCGAGCATGTCTCGCGCGGCACTATGCCGTTCCTCGCGCCGCCGCGCCGGCACGAGATCGCGCAGCATATGGCGGTGGATGCGGCCACGCGCGAAAGCCTCGAGATCCTCACCAGCCAGCAGGGCGGACGCGCCGGATCGCTGATCCACGCGATCGACCGCACAGTGACTGGCGCGGGCGCGCGGCTGCTCGCCAGCGATCTGGGGGCACCGCTGACCGATATCGCCGCGATCCGCGACCGGCTGGCGCTGGTGCAATGGTTTCACGAGGATTCGCTGCGCCGCGACGGCGTACGCGATGTCTTGAAGGCGATCCCCGATCTGGCGCGTGCGCTGGGCCGGGTGGTGGCCGGGCGCGGGTCCCCGCGCGATCTGGGGCAGTTGCGCGATGGCTTGAGTGCCGCGCGGGCGCTTCGCGAGCGGCTGGCGCGCGGCGACGACCTGCCTGATTTGCTCAAGGCGCTGCTCCCCGACATGCAGGGCCATGGTGCGCTGGTCGAGCATCTCGAGCGCGCATTGGTCGAAAGCCCGCCGACCGAACGCAACCAGGGGGGCTATGTTGCACGCGGCTACGACGCCGCGCTCGATGCGCTCCGCGACACCTCGGGCAATGCCCGCCGCGCGATCGCCGCTCTCGAGGCCGACTACAAGGCCGCGACCGGCGTGCAGGCGCTCAAGATCCGCCACAACGCGGTGCTCGGATACTTCATCGAGGTGCCCGCCGCGCGCGCCGATGCGCTGATGAAGCCCGACAGTGGCTTTGCGCACCGGCAGACGATGGCGGGCGCGGTGCGGTTCAATTCTCCCGCGCTGCACGACGAAGCGATGCGGATCGCGCAATCGGGCGGGCATGCGCTTGCGGCCGAGGAAGCGCATTTCGAGGCATTGTGCGAGGAAGTGGTCGCCGCGCGCGAGGCGATCGCCCGCACCGCCGCGGCGCTCGCGCGGATCGATGTCGCCGCCGGCCACGCCGCGATGGCGGCAGAGGGTGATTTCACCTGCGCCGCGCTTACCGACGAGCCGTGCATCGCGATCGAGGCCGGGCGCCATCCGGTGGTCGAGGCGGCGTTGCGCAAGCAGGGCCAGGCGTTCGTCGCCAATGATTGCGCACTCTCGGGCACAGACCGGCTGTGGCTGGTCTCGGGTCCGAACATGGGCGGAAAGTCGACCTTCCTGCGCCAGACCGCGCTGATCGTGCTGCTCGCGCAGGCGGGCGCGTTCGTGCCCGCACGCTCGGCAAAAATCGGCATCGTCGACCGGCTGTTCAGCCGGGTCGGCGCATCGGACAATCTGGCGCGCGGCCGCTCGACCTTCATGGTCGAGATGGTCGAGACCGCGGCGATCCTGTCCCAGGCGACCGAACGCTCGTTCGTCATCCTCGACGAGGTCGGGCGTGGCACATCCACCTATGACGGGCTCGCGCTGGCCTGGGCGATCGCCGAGGCGGTGCATGATACCAACCGCTGCCGCTGCCTGTTCGCGACGCACTATCACGAGCTGACCCGGCTGACCGACCGGCTCGATGCGCTGTCGCTGCACCATGTCCGCGCGCGCGAGTGGAAGGGCGATCTGGTGCTGCTGCACGAGCTTGCCGATGGGCCGGCGGACCGCAGCTATGGCCTTGCCGTCGCCAAGCTGGCCGGTGTTCCCCCTGTGGTGGTGGCGCGCGCAAAAGCGGTGCTCGCCAAGCTCGAGGCCGGACGACAGGCGACCGGTGGGCTGGCGGCGGGGCTCGACGATCTGCCGTTGTTCGCAGCGGCAATGGCGAAGGAGCCCGAGGCGAAGGACGCGCTGCGCGAGGCACTGGCGGGGGTCGATGTCGACAATCTCAGCCCGCGCGATGCGCTGGAGGAACTGTACCGGCTCAAGGGTCTGCTGGGCGAATAGGCGCTTGCGCTCGGTGCTCGGTTTTTGCCGTTCTCTCGATTTGTAAAACCCGCTAGTCTGCAAGCGGTTTAGGGAGCGCGCACCGGGGCGATGGCGATTGTGCAGACATGGATGTTGGCGCTCGCGCTCAACGGGCAGCAGCCCCCGGCGCCTGCCGTCGCCATGCCGCAGATGGTCGTCGTATGCGACGCGCCGCCCACTGCCACCACCGCCACCCTGCTGCCGCAGGGCCAGGCCGCCGGCGCGCGCACGCTGATGCGCAGCGGCGAAGATGGGGCGGACGCCGCGCTGGACCTGCTGCTGGGTTCGGGTGCCGACGCGGCCACGGTATCTGCGGCCGACACGCGCCAGCTTGCCGAATATTGCCTGATCGCGGGCGAGGCGATGCGCCGTGCGCGCGCAGGCAGCCAGGCACGCGCTTTGGCGTTTCTGCGGACCGCGCTCGATCTCGCCGACACAGCGGGCGATGCGCCGCTCGCCGCGCGGGCCGCGTGGGAGGGGGCGCTGGCACTGGCCGGTGGCGCTCCGCCGAGCGGATCGGGCGTCCGGCGCGGCAGCTTGGGGGCAATGCGCTCGACAGCGGCCCGCGCCATCCCCGGTTGTGCAGGCGTACAGGGCGCGATCGAGGCTTCGGCACGCAGGCTGGAAGCCGCCTTCGCCTGCGCCCTCAACCGGGCAGTGCTGGCGGACGATCCCCGGCTCACCGCGCTGGCGGCGCTGCGGCTGGCGCGGCTGGAAAAGGCGCGCAAAGCCGATGCGGCAGGGTCGATCGCGCGGGGACTGGACGCCGCCACCAGAATGCAGGACGTGGCCGAGCGTGCGGTGCTGCAGCGCGGGTTGCTGATGCTCGCCTGCGATGCCGGACTTTGCGCCGGCGAGACGGCCGACAGCGGCGTGCGCGCATTCGCAGCGACGTTGGGCACGGACGACAGCGCCTCGCTTGCCGCGGTTCGCGGTCGCATTGCGCTGGCGCGCGGCGATGCACAGGCTGCGCGTGGTCTGCTGCGCCGCGCGGTGTTCCTGGAAAGCCAACAGCCGCTGCCGCAGCATCTGCCGCAATATTCGCTCTATCTGGCCGATGCCGAGCCTGGACGTGCGGGCGAGCATGTGCTGGCCGCCTATCGCGCGCTGGAGCGGGTTCGCACCGTGCTGATGCCGGTCGATCCCCTGACCGAGGAAAGCCGGTTCGATCTGGTCGTCCGCCCGGTGTTCGAACGCGCGATCGGCACGACGCTGGGCGGCGCGGGCGATGACGCGGCGGCGCTGGGCGAGGCGCAGCGGATCGCCGAGGCCTATCGTTCGGCCGAATTGCAGAACAGTCTGGGGGCCGAATGCGTGCCGTTGCGCAATCCGGTGACACCTGCCGACCTGCAGCCAAGCGAGGTGCTGCTCTACCCGCTGCTGCTCGAGGACCGGGTCGAATTGCTCTATGCCACGGGCGGCGAAAGCGAACGCCGCTATCGCCGGATGCCGCCCGATCGGAGCATCAATCGCGCGAGCATCGCCGCGCTGGCGCAGCGCATGACGACATCGCTGAGCGGCGAAAGCGACGACTGGGAGGCGGCTTCGCAAGCGCTGTATGCCGCGCTGATCGCTCCGATCGCGGACAAGCTCCAGCCCGGCGGCACCCTGGTCATCGTCCCCGATGGGCCGCTGCGCCAGATCAGCTTTGCCGCGCTGATCGATGCCCAAGGCACCTTCCTCATGGAAAAGGTGCAACTCGCGGTCGTCCCCGCGCTGAGCTTTGCCGCGCCAGGAACGCGCGACACCGACCCCTCGATCATCGCCGCCTCGCTCGAGAAGGAAATGGATCTGGCCGTCGGGCGCTTCACCCGTCTGGAAGGCACCGCTGCCGAAGCCACGATGGCGGCGGGCGACGACGGCGTGTTGCTGACCGATTTCACGCGGGCATCGCTCGCGGGTGCGCTGGCGCGGCGTCCGGCGAGCGTGCTGCACCTTGCGACTCACGCCGCGTTCAATGGCCGCACCGAGCGCTCGTTCATCGTTGCCGACAACGAGGCGATCACTTTGCCCGATCTGCGCGCGATGCTCAGCGCCAACCAGCTTCGCGGCGAAGCGCTGCAGCTGCTGGTGCTCAGCGCCTGCGAAACCGCGGTGGGCGACGATGATCAGGCGATGGGGCTCGCAGGCGCGGCGGTCGAGGCTGGCGCGGCAAGCGCGCTGGCGTCGCTGTGGGAGGTCAATGATGCCGGCACCGCGGCCTTGATGGAGGCGTTCTACACGCATTATCGCGCAGGCGTGGGCCGTGCCCGCGCGCTGCAGCTGGCGCAGATCGATCTGGCGCGCGGGGCCGACGGGCAATGGGCCGATCCGGGCATCTGGAGTGCGTTCACGCTTGTGGGGAGCTGGCGATGAGGCCGATCCACCGCGCTTTGCTCGCGTCGGCGCTGGCGCTGCAGGCCGGGCTGCTGGCCGCGCAGGAGGCGATCGACACCCAGACCGCGATCCACCCCGATACCCTCGCCTCGCTCAGCACCGGCACAACCGCGATTGCCGACGGCGCGGTCACCATGATCGGCGGCGGGGTACGCGCTGGCGACAATCTCTTTCACAGCTTTGCCCGGTTCAGCTTGGCCGAAGGCGATATCGCGCGCTGGACCGCGAGCGATGCGCTCACCATCCGCAACGTCATCAACCGCGTCACCGGCGGCGAGGGCTCGTTCATCGGCGGCACGATCGATGCGAGCGCGATGCCGGGGGCGGATTTCTTCTTTCTGAACCCGGCGGGCATCATCTTCGGTGATGGCGCCTTTGTCGATGTCGGCGGCACCGCGCACTTCTCGACCGCGCACCAGCTCGGTTTTGCCGATGGCAGTGTGCTGGTCAGCGGCACCGCATCGGGATCGTCCTTCAGCATGGCAGCACCTGCGCGCTTCGGGTTTCTGGGCAACAACCAGCCGATTTTCACCACAAGGCTCGACGCGTCGGATGATTTCATCTTCGGCATTCGCGCTGGACATCTGACGCTCAGCGCCAGCGACATCGTCGTGTTCGATACCTTCGTCACCGCCGAACGGATGTCTGTCGCCGCTGTGGGCGGTGGTGTGACCGATCTGCCATTGGGCCCAGGCATGACCTCCACGGCTTTGAGCGGCAGCATCCTGATTTTCGGCGGGTCGATTCTCGCGGATGGTGAGGGAGGCGGTCGCCTTGACCTAGCGGCTGGCGAAATCCTGCTCGCGGATCGTGGAACGATCGAGGTCCTCGCGCAGCAATCGCCAAGCCCCGCTTTGCGGGTGGTGGCCAACCGGCTTGAGGTAGTCGACGGCGATCTAAGGGTTGCCAGCCTGCCGGGTGTCGACGAGCTCGGCGGTGACATGCACATCGATGCGAACCAGATCATTGTTAGACCAATGGGCTCCATTAGCATTGTGAGCACCATCGAAGGTGGCGGCGGTTCCATCCGGCTCAACGCGCAGCATCTGCTGGTCGAAGGCGGCAATATTGAGGCGCGCGGCAGCTCGGCACCTGGCCGGTCGGTCGGGAACATCCACGTCCGCGCAGATCTGGTAGAGATCGTCGAGATCGGTCTGATCAGCACCACTCTGTCCGATTCCGATGGGCAGCCCGTGGGCACGACGGGCAACATCGTCATCGATGCTGGTCGACTTTTCATGGATACCACCGGGCTAATCCTGGCCGAAAATCAGGCCCCGAATGCATCTGGTCCGGGATCGATCACGATCCGTGCTGGCTCGATGAAGATCACATTGGGTCGGATATCCACGCGTACCGAAACCGCGACTGCGGCTGGGCCGATCGACATCACGGTCGGCGGATTGCTCGAACTGGATGGCTTTGGCGGCATCCAGTCGATCAGCGAGGGGCTGGGCGACGCGGGAGCGATTTCCATTCGTGCAGGCGCGATCCGGATGATCAACAATATCGGCGGCCCCACGATATCGTCCGAGACACGGATCCCGCGGCCCCAGGAAATCGAGGACATCAACGATTATACAGGGTCCGCGGGCCGGATCCTGATCGAAACCGGGAAGCTCGATGTCATCGGCAGGGGCACCGGCATCTCGACCTCTTCCACCAGCTTCGGCAATGCCGGCGACATCGTCATTCGCGCAGACCAGATGACGATCGCGGATGGCGGCAGCATTTCATCGGCGGCGCTGTCGCTCAACCTGTTCGATGAGGAAAGAGGCTCGTTCATCGTCACGCCGGGCCCGGGCCGGGCGGGCACGATTGCCATCGATGCAGGCCAGTTGCTGGCAGTCACGGACGGGACGATCTCGACAGCGACCGAAGGCTTTGGCGATGCGGGCGCGGTGACCTTGCTGGCGGAGCGGATCATGCTGGGGCAGGGCAGCCGGATCAGCTCGGATGCCTCCAGCCTGGCGCCGGGGCAGGCCGGAACGGTGGTGCTGATTGGACGCGATATCGCGCTCGCCGACGGGGCGCAGGTGACGACCGGCTCGCAGAACGCAATCACCGCTGGAAATATCGTGCTGTTGGCCGAAGATTCCATCACGGTCACCGCTAGCCAGATCGCCAGCACCAACGGCGCAATGGCCAGCACAGGCGGGGCAGCAGGCAATATCGCCGTCTCCGCGCCACGCATCACCTTGGGGCCGGGCGGCACGATCACCACCAGTTCGATGCTCGGCGCTGCGGGGCAGATCGAGCTGGCGCTGCCGGACACCGGCCTGCTCAGACTGGCCGGCGGGGCGAACCCGGCGGTGATCGCCACCTCGTCGGGTCCGGGCACCGGCGGACGGATCAGCATCAGCCGCCCCTATGCGCTGATCGCCGATGGCGCGCGGATCGAGGCGCTGGGGCAGCAGCGCGGGGCGAACGTGCAGCTTGCCACCGATTTCTTCATCCGCTCGGCCGACAACAGCAACCTCTTGCTGGTCGATGGCGATCTGGTGGTCGACAGCCAGGTCGGCAATGTCAGCAGCGGGATCGATACGCCCGACGTCAGCTTCGGAGACGCAGCAGGCGTGCTTGCAGGCCAGTGCCGCGCGGCGCGCAGCAGCGGATCGGTCAGCCGGCTTGCGATCGATGCCGTTGGCCCGCTGGCGCTGGAAAATGGCGATGGCGTCGCCGGGGGATGCCGTTGAACTTCGTCCTGATGCTGGCGTTGCAGGCCGCGCAACCGGTGACACACCCGGTGGCGCCACCGTGCGAACCTGCGCCGATGTCGGCGGAATCCGGGATCGTCAGCTTCTGCTCGGTCGAGGTGCGCGCCGACGAGGCGGTGACCGCGATCGCGACGGCGGACAGCGATGGTCTCGACTTTGGCGGATTTGCGGTCCGCTATCGCAAGGGCGACAGGCTCGACGCCGAATGGGTGCGCCAGCAGGTTGCCGCCAATGGCCTGCTCGGCGCGCCAGTGCCGCTCGACCGGATTGCGGCGGTCGTCCAGCAGATCAGCCTCGCCTATGTCCGCAACGGCTTTGTCAATTCAGGCGTGCTGATCGATCCTGTGACCGATGCGACCGGACATGGCTCGGCGCTGGTGCTGCGCCTGGTCGCCGGCGGGCTGGCACCGGGCGGTGCCGCGGTCGAGTGGCAGGACGGCCACAGCCGCGGTCTGAGCGAGGCCTATGTCCTCGGACGCATGCCGTCGATTCGCAGGCTGCCACTCAACGGCCTGGCCATCGAACGCGATTTCCGCGGCCTCGCTGCCGATGACGCCATCGCCACGGTCAAGGCCGATTTGCAGCCCGGCACGCAACCCGGCGAGGCACGGCTGTCGCTGCTGGTCGATCCGGCGCCGCGCTTTGCGGTGCAGGCGAGCATCGCCAACAGCCGCTCGCCCGCCGTCGGGGGGCTGCGCTTCGGCACCGGGTTCAGTGTGCGCAATGCGCTGATGCCGGGCGACCGGATCGCGCTCGACGCCGGTCTCACCGCCGGGCGGCCCGACATCTTGGCGGACTATGCCGCGCCGTTCATTGACCCTGCAATGACGCTGGACCTGCGCGCCGGCTACAACCGAGCGGCGGTGGTCGATGCGCCGTTGCGCAACCTCAATATTCGCGCGCGCGACTGGTTCGTCGAAGGCGGCTTCGGCCTCACCGTCTGGCAGCGGCCGTTGACGCCCGCTTCCAGCGATGGGCAGGCAGAGGCCAGCGCGCAGGCGGTGATGCTGCGCGCCGGGATCATTCACCGCGAAACCCGCACCTTCCTGCTCGGCCAGCCCTTTTCATTCAGCCCGGGGTCGGTGCGCGGCTTGGCGGAATATACCGCGCTCCGGCTTGGCGCAGACTGGACCCGGCGCAGCTCGGCGACGGTGTGGATCGCGCAGGTCCGCTTCACGCAAGGGCTCGAGGGCAGCCGCTCGGACGTGATCGGCATCGCGGCACCATCGCCCAACTTCAGAAGCTGGACGGGCCAGATCAGCCATGCGCGCCGACTGGGCCGCAGCGGCTTCGAGCTGCGCGCGCGACTCGCCGGGCAATATGGCGAAGGCGCGCTGTATGCGGGCGAGCGCTTCGTTGCCGGTGGTAGCCAGAGCGTGCGTGGCTATCGCGAGAGCCTGCTGCTCGCCGACCGAGGGGTCACCGGGTCGGTGGAGCTGGCGCGTCCGCTGGTGCTGGGGACAGGCGCAAAAGGCGCGCTGGGGCTGCGGTGGGGCACCTTCACCCCCGCCGTGTTCGCCGATGGCGCGGTGGTGCGCAACGCCGATCGGGCTTTCCAGCCCGTTCCCGGCGAGATCGCCAGCATCGGCGCGCAGTTGAGCTGGACCCCGTCGCCCCAGCTCTCTGCTCGCCTTACCTACGGCCATGCCTTGATCGATGCGCCTGTCAGCGGCGACCGCGATCTGCAGGATGATGGACTCTCCTTTGCGCTCGCGTGGAACCTCCGGTTCTAGCGTGTCGAGACCGCGCGGCGGGAACAGGCAGGCGGGGGAACCAAGCGGCCCGGCTCGCGCTATTGCGGTGATAGGAGAAGACGATGGCGAAGGACCTGCACAAGGGCGATCATGTCGAATGGGAGACGAGCCAGGGCAAAACCCGTGGCGTCGTCGAAAAGAAGCAGACCAGCCCGACGCATATCAAGGGTCACAAGGTGGCGGCATCGAAGGACGACCCGCAATTCATCGTCAAGAGCGAGAAATCCGGCAAGAAGGCCGCACACAAGCCCGAGGCGCTGCGCAAGACATCCTGACGCCTGTCCGCTAGAGCCCCGGGTTATCCGGCTGGCGGATACCATGGCGACGCCGGCTGCTCTCTTGCCGAGACGCTGCGACCACGGCACGATCTGTTATCGTGATCCGTCTGAGCGAGGTCTCCATGAAAACCGTCTTCTCCGTGATGCTCGCCATTGCGTTTGCAGCCGTACTGCCCCTGACCGGCTCGCCTTTGGCTGCAGCCCCTGCGGCCACGAGCGAGGCAGCGCTGGGCAAGCGGCTGTTCCTGCGTTGTGCCGCCTGCCATGCGATGACGGCAGCCGGACCGGCCAAGATCGGCCCGCATCTGCAAGGCATCGTGGGGCGCAAGGCTGGCGCAGTGGCGGCATTCAAATATTCGCCTGCGATGAAGAGCTCTGCTGTGGTGTGGAACGAGGCCACGCTCGATGCCTGGCTGCAGCGGCCGCAGGCGGTTGTCCCCGGCACGTCGATGGCCTTTGCCGGGCTGGCGAAACCGGCCGATCGCAAGGCCTTGATCGTCTATCTCAAAAAGCCTGTGCCTTGACCGAAGCGGCTGGCTGATCCGATGCGCCGTACGCTGTATGACAAGCTCTGGGACAGCCATGTCGTCAGGGCGGGCGAGGGCGGCGAAGACCTGCTCTATATCGACCGGCAATTGGTCCACGAGGTCAGCAGCCCGCAGGCATTCCGCGCGCTGGCCGATACCGGACGCGATCTCAGACGGCCCGCAACCCATCTGGCGGTCGCCGATCATGCCGTGCCGACACGCATGCGCGACCGCCCCGCCGCCGATCCCGTGGCCGCCGCACAGATCGCCGAACTCGAAGGCAACGCCCGCGATTTCGGCGTGCGCTATCACCCGTTGAGCGGAGCCGGGCATGGCATCGTGCATGTCATCGGGCCCGAGCAGGGCTTCACCTTGCCTGGCATCACGCTGGTGTGCGGCGACAGCCACACCACCACGCACGGCGCTTTCGGTGCGCTCGCCTTCGGGATCGGTGCGACCGAGTGCGGCACCGTCATGGCGACCCAGTGCCTTGTCCAGAAGCGCACGGCCACGATGCGGGTGGACCTGCAGGGCCAGCTTCCGGTCTGGGCGTCGGCCAAGGACATCGCGCTGGCGCTGATCGCGCGGATCGGCGCGCAGGGCGCGCGCGGCTTTGCGGTGGAATATGCCGGGCCGGTCGTCGCCGCGCTCGACATGGCGGGGCGGATGACGTTGTGCAACATGACGATCGAGGCGGGCAGCCGGGTCGGACTAATCGGTCCCGATGAGACCACCTTTACCTATCTGGAGGGCCGCGCCGGCGCGCCGAAGGGCGCCGACTGGGACCGCGCGGTGGGCTATTGGCGCAGCCTTTGCAGCGATGCCGGTGCGACCTTTGACCGCGTTGTGACGTTCGACGTCTCCGCGATCGAGCCTCATGTGACCTGGGGGACCAGCCCGGATCAGGGCGTGCCCGTTTCGGGTCATGTTCCCGACCCTGACCGCGCCGCACCTGAGGCGCAGGCCCAGATCAAGCGTGCGCTCGACTATATGGGGCTGGCCCCCGGAATGGCACTGGCCGATATCCCCATCGACCGCGTGTTCATCGGTTCGTGCACCAATTCGCGCATCGAGGATCTGCGGATCGCCGCCGGCATCGTGGAAGGTCGCAAGGTCGCGGGCGGCGTTCGCGCGATGGTGGTGCCGGGATCGGCGGCGACCGGAATGCAGGCGGAGGCCGAGGGCCTTGCCAATATCTTTCGCGCCGCCGGGTTCGAGTGGCGCGATGCGGGCTGTTCGATGTGTGTGGCGATGAACGACGACCGCCTGGCGCCAGGCGAGCGCTGCGCCTCGACCAGCAACCGCAATTTCGAGGGACGGCAGGGGCAGGGCGGGCGCACGCACCTGATGAGCCCGGCGAGCGCTGCGGCTGCCGCGATCACCGGGCGCATCGCCGATGTGCGCACGCTGATGGCTGGGACGGACTGAGCCGATGGAACCCTTCATCCGCGTTGTCGGGCGTGCCGCGAGCCTGGCTGAAGACAATATCGATACCGACGTCATCTATCCGGCGCGCTTTCTCACGATCACCGCGCGTGAGGGACTTGGCGCCTATGCCTTTGCTGACCGCGCCTTCCGGCCGAATGGCGCGCCGGTGCTGGTCGCGGGCTCCAATTTCGGCTGCGGGTCGAGCCGCGAGCAGGCGGTCTGGGCGCTATCGGGATGCGGCGTACGCTGCATCATCGCAGCGGGATTTGGCGAAATCTTCTTGGGCAACTGTATCCGCAATGGTGTGCTGCCGGTGACGCTGGACTCGCAAACGGTAGCGCTTCTGCACCGCGCTGCTCAGGCGGGCGACAGCTTCACCGTCGATCTGCAGGCCTGCACCATCGCGGCAGGCGGCCGGCCCGTGATCGGCTTTGTGCTCCCCGAGCCGCAGCGTCAGGCCTTGCTCAACGGATGGGACGAGACATCCGCCATCCTCGCGCGCGATGGCACGCTGATCGACGCATTCGAACGACGCCAACGCGGCGAGCAGCCCTGGCTCTATCCCGAAGCCGACTGACCGCGGCTCAATCCGCAGCCTTGCCCCATTTGCGTTCGAACGCCCAGACGTCCTCGAAGCCGATCAGCGAGCAGAATTCGCCGAAGCTGAACAATCCGTCGGGCTGGCCAATGCCCTGGCTCTTGAGATCGACCAGCGCCTTTTCCATTGCCGCGGCAGCGGCGAGCGAGGTCAGCGACGGGTAGATGGCAAAGGCATAGCCGATTTGGGCCAGCACATCGGCCACCGGCACCGGGCTCGATCCGCCGTTCGACATGTTGGCCATCATCGGCGTGTCGAACGCCG
Source organism: Blastomonas sp. (assembly GCF_030373265.1). Taxonomy (GTDB): domain Bacteria; phylum Pseudomonadota; class Alphaproteobacteria; order Sphingomonadales; family Sphingomonadaceae; genus Blastomonas. The sequence goes on along the minus strand of NZ_JAUCZC010000007.1, from coordinate 26,871 downwards.
CACAGGCGCGCGCCATCTCCTCCTCGCTTTCCAGCGCCTCGGGAAACAGCACGTCCGCGCCCGCCTTGGCATAAGCCTCGATCCGACGCATCGCGCCGTCGAAGCCCTCGCTCTGCCGCGCGTCGGTGCGCGCGATGATCAGGAAGTTCTCCCGGTCCTCGCGCGCGTCGCTTGCCACCTTGATCTTCTCGACCATGTCCTCGACCGGAATGATCCTGCGATTGGGGGTGTGCCCGCATTTCTTGGGAAACTCCTGATCCTCGATCTGGATCGCGGTGACGCCCGCCTGCTCGTAGCCGCGCACGGTGTGGTGGACGTTGAGCAGCCCGCCATAGCCGGTGTCGCCATCTGCGATGACGGCGGCGTTGCTGGTCCTCACCAAGGTCGCCATGCGATCGCGCATCTCGGTATAGGTGACGATTCCCGCATCGGGCAGGCCATGCGCCGAGGCTGTGAGCCAATAGCCGGTGCCATAGACCAGATCGAAGCCGACCTTGTTGGCGATCACCGCAGCGATCATGTCCTGGATCCCCGGAACAACAAAGAACTGCCCGGAACCGAGCTTGTCGCGCAAGATGGGATTGGCCATGGCGGGGTATTCCTTCCTTAAGGTCATCAGAGGGCTGCGCGATGCAATGGCGCGTGCGGTTCACCCTCGCAGGCCGCGCGAATATCCGCCATGCGGTCTTACCGCCGCAGGAAGCACGGGCTAATGACCGCCAGGCGGATAGTTGATCACCGTGGATTTGCAAGAACGCCGGGGTTCATGCGCTCATCATTCTGTCAGGAGCAAGCCTGTCCGGACAACGAGACAGGCAGCAATATTCGATCCGGGCGCCGTGGCGCGGCGCATGACGGAAAAATGCCAGCGCCACCCGGCCGGGTGTCACATTTGGGGGATACAAGATCATGAAAGCTATGCGTGCTTCGGGCTTTGCCCGTTCGGTTCTGTTCACGAGCGTTGCCCTGGGCAGCATCACCGTTGCCGCGCCGCTCGCCGCGCAGGACATGGCGGCGCAGGAAGATGACAGCCGGCCCGAGATCGTCGTCACCGCGCGGCGCCGTGACGAAGACGTGCAGTCGGTCCCGATCGCGATCAACGCCTATTCGGCCGAAGATCTGGCCGAACGCAACATCCAGAGCCTGGCAGACCTTGGCAATTCGACCCCCGGCGTCGTGATGAACAACATCGCGGGCGGCAACACCCAGACGATCTACATCCGCGGCCTCGCGCCGGGCAACACCGCCAACGACCTCAATGTCGAGGCGAACGTCGGTGTGTTCATCGACGGTATCTACCAGACCAGCCGCAACACCATCGATATCATCTCGGTGCTCGATGTCGGCCAGATCGAAATCGCCAAGGGTCCGCAAAGCGCGCTGTTCGGCCGGTCGACCTTTGCCGGCGCGCTGGCGATCAGCACCGGCAAGCCCACCGAGGATCTGTCGGGCAGCCTGCAGGCCACTGCCGGGATCGACGAGGATTACCGCATTCGCGGCGCGCTTTCGGTTCCGATTTCGGACACCCTCAAGGCCCGCGTCGCCGGGGGCTATGTGACCTATGACGGTTTCGGCAAGAATGCCGCGGCGCCGGGCGACAATCTGGGCGGGTTCGAGAAATATGCCATCTCCGGCGCACTCGAATTCCAGCCGAGCGAGAGCTTCCGCGCGCTGCTGTCGGGCTTCTACACCCATTCGAAGGCCGAGGTCTCGCCGGTCTATGGCCTGCCGATCCGCGATCTCAACTGCGGCAACGTCAACGCCCAGACCGCCTTGCCCCTGCTGTTCTGCGGCGAACTCGAACCGCGCAAGGTCAACGACGTCTCGCCCGGCCTGATGGATACGGTCGCAAAGAACACGCAAGTCTCGCTGCTGCTCGAAGCCCGCATCAAGGGGGTCAAGGCAACCAGCATCACCGGCCTCACCTGGGCCGACAATCGCGGGACCAGCGACTACGACCTCACCTCGGGCGGCACCCAGTTCGGTGTGTGCACGCTTGGCAACCCCACCAATCCCAGCTGCGGCACCAATTTCGGCGCCGCCCCCTATTCGCGGCTGACCAATGTCAACTTCTCGATCGGCACGGTCGAGCGGGTGCGCACCTTCAGCCAGGAAATCCGCATCCAGTCGGACAACAGCTCGCCGTTCCAGTGGATCATGGGTGGCTATTACTTCAACTCGCGCATCCCGCTAGCCGCCGGTGGCCTGGGCGCCGATGGCGCGGGGCTGGCCGCCAACGAGCGGCTGGTGCAGGTCTCGCAGCTCGTGACACCCGCGCCGACCGGGGTCGGACCGTATGATTTTACCGGCAACCTCTTCCTCGTGCCCAACAGCAACACCAGCCAGCTGTTCAGCAGCTATTCCTCGGCGAGTACCAGAACCTTCTCGATCTTCGGCGCACTGGGCTATGAACTGGGCGATCTGCGCTTCAACGCCGAAGCCCGCTACAATTCGGATGTGAAGCAGGCGCAGGTCTTCTCGATCCTCAACCCGACTTTCGCACCAAACGTCAACCAGCCGATCGATGGCACGACTGTTCCGGCGCAGGGTGTGTTCCCAGTGGCAGGAACACGGTTCAAGCGGACGTTCAACAGCTTCACCCCGCGCTTCACGCTGGATTATCGCCCGACCGAGGACATCATGCTCTATGCCTCGGCCGCCAAGGGCGTGCGTTCGGGTGGCTTCAACACCAGCAACCCGGTCAGCGCGACCGGCATCCTCGCCAGCGAAGTGCCGTATGAGGAAGAGACGAACTGGACCTATGAGGCCGGCTTCAAGAGCCGCCTGTTCGACCGGCGCCTGATACTCAACGGGGCGTTCTTCTATGTCGACTGGAAGGACGCGCAGATTTCTGCCTTCACCCAGAACCCCACGGCGGTGAACCCGGTGCGCATCGTCCAGAATGCCGGCGCGCTGCGTGCCAAGGGCTTCGAAATGCTGGCCGAGTTCGACGTGACCGACATGTTCGCGATCGGCGGCAGCTTCATCTATTCGGATCCCAAATTCCGGGCCGGAGCATATGACGCCTCGCAGATTCCGCAGTGCCGGACCGGCACCACGCCTGCGACCTTCGGCAGCGCCAATGGCTGCCCGGCGATCATCGCGGTGCCCACCGCCAATGGCGGCACCCAGTTCGTGCCATCGCTCGAGGGCCTGCGCCCGCAGCGCTCGGTCAAGACACAGTGGAATGTCCATGCCACCGCCGATGTTCCGCTGTCGGACGAGTGGGCGCTGCGTGGCCGGGTGGATGTCAATTACACCGGCCCGTCTTTCAACAACCTGATCAACACGGTCAGCTTCGGCGAGCGCACCCTGGTCAATGGCCGGCTGGCGGTCGAGAGCGACCGGTACAGCTTTGCGTTGTGGGCCAACAACCTGTTCGACAAGGCCTATGTGCAGAACTCGATCAACCAGCCCCGCGCCGGGTTCCCGTCAGCCTTCTCGATCCCCGAAATCTATCTGGGCGAAGGCCGCCGCATCGGCGTGACGGCCGGCGTGAAGTTCTGACGATGAAGTTGCCGGGACAGGGCGTCTTGCCCTGTCCCGGCGGATCGCCAATGACAAGGACATGACAGCACCCATGACACAGACCACGCCGCGCGGCGGAAACGGCTTGGATGCGGCGGCAGTTCGCGACTGGGCGATGCTCGGCGTGGCGGTTGCGCTCGATGTCATGTCGACCTTCATGCCCCGTGCCGACAAGGCCGGCGCCCTGCGCGGGGATCTGCGCAGCGCACATATGGTGCTGGGGGTGATCCTGCTGGTGCTGGCAGGGTGGCGGCTGTGGAGCTGGTATCGCGGCGCATCCGAGCGCGGCAAGGTGGCACTGCCCTCGCCGGTGACGGGCTGGATCACCGCGCTCACCATTTCGGTGCTGCTGATGCAGGTGCTGAACCCTTTGCTGGGCATCGTCACCGGCTGGACCATGGCGATGCTGCCCGGCCAGGAGGGCGGCACGCACACCGTGCTCAACCGCCCGGTCTGGCTGTTCTCTTCGTATTTCCATGCCGCGCTCGGCTTTTGCATGCTGCTGCTCAAGGCGGCGATGGTGCTCACCGGGCTGTACACGCTGCTGCGCTATCGCGCCGGGCTGATCGCCGCTTTCCCGCGCGCGATGGGCTGGCTGGCGTTCCTCGGCATGTCGAACAGCGTGTTCGCGCTCTCCACCTTCAAATCCTATGATCCCGGCCCGACGATGGTCGGCGGCTTCTGGCTGCTGTGCGCGCTCGCCTGGGGGCTGTCGCGGTTGCGCCGCGCGCCTGTCGGTGACAGGCCGGTGGTGGCGCGTGCGCCTGCGTGGCCCGCAGCCTTCGCCGTAGGGCTGATCGCGGTTGCGCTGTATGGCCCGCACGCGATGTTTCGTGTTTCGCCGTTCGAGGCAGCGAGCACAGGCGGGCCTCCCGGTGTGACCTCGCATGCAGCCCCTACGCAGATCGTCTCGCTGCCGCCCGAAACGCCCTATGAGCGCGAGGTGCGATTGAAGACCTTCAAATGGTGCACCTTCTGCCACGCGATGAAGAAGGGCGAGCCGCATATGGCCGGGCCCAATCTCTATGGCATCTTCGGTCAGGAGATCGCATCCGTCCCCAATTTCGCCTATGGCAAGGCGCTGCAGGCGCGCGGGGCGAAGGGCGAGGTGTGGGATGACGCCGCGCTCGATGCGCTGCTCGCCGATCCCGATGCCTTTGCGCCGGGCACGACGATGATCATCTCGTCGGGCAACATCACCGATGCACGCGAGCGCGCGGCGCTGATCAATATCCTCAAGCGCGAAACCGGATCGGTCGCCGCGCCCTGAGGTCCGCGGTGGCTCAGCGCGACCGCTGCTTGCGCCATGCGCGAATGCGGCGCTCTGCATTGGCCTGAATGTCGGCGTAGAACAGGCCGTACTCGTGATAGTGCAGGCTGCCCCCCGGCAAGGCCTTCAGTTCCAGCGCAGGATCGGCATCGACCACCAGAAAGCCGCTGTCGCAGCGTGCCGATACCTTGCCCGCGACCGGCGCGCGCACCGCTCCCTCGCCCGGCTCGCCTGGCACCGCACCTTTTGAGGCGGAGCGGGGAGCGGAAGGCTTGGTCCTGTCGAAGGTCAGCGGGTTGATGCACAGGGGCTCGCGTCCTTCCTCGCGGCCATGAATATGCACGAAGCGCGCCCCTGCAAATCCGCCGAGCATCTTGAGGTCGGCTTGCGTCGTCACCGCGTTCCACGAGGCCACGCATCCGGTGCGCACCGGGGTGTCGCAGGGCTTGAGCGTGGCATAGCGGGTGCCGAAATAGCCGACCGAAAAGTCGATGCCGATCGCGTACGCGGCGATCATCCGCTGCTGCAGCGGCGTGCCGTCGATCCGGTCGGCGAGCAGCCGCATCAGCATCTCGCCGCCCTGGCTGTGGCCGGCGAGAATGAACGGGCGGCCCGCGTTGCGCGAGGCCTGCCATTGGTCGAACGCGGCGAGCACATCTGCATAGGCCAGCGCATAAGCCTTGCCGCCATCGCCCTCCATGAAACGGTCGCGGGTGGCGAGGAACGAGGCCTGGCGGTAGCGCGGGGCAAAGACGTTGCAGCACGCATTGAACACCGCCGCCTGCCGCGCGATGACGCTGGCGTCGGTCCAGGCGTTGACTTTGGCATCGCTCAGGTCCGCGTTCCAACGCTCGGGGGTGCGATAGGTGGTGGGGTGGACGTAGAAGACATCGACCCCCTGCATTCCGGCGGCTGCTTTGCGGCCCTGCGGCACGGTCTGCGCGGGGCCTGTGACCTCTGGCAGCGCAGCCCAGGCGCGGTCTTGCGTGTAATCTGGAGCGGTCGGCTGCGGCTGGCTGTCGAAGGCGGGCGGCGGCGGCGCGCTTTGCGGCGCCTGTGCGCCCGCCGTGCTGCCGGCCAATGCCGCGACGGCACCGATTGCGCTCAAAGTCTTGTTCATCGCTCGATCCCTCTGTAATCCCTGAGCACCATGCTTGCCCAATATCGCGGGCGGCGCCAGAAGATGCACGCTTTGTCCGCAGTGTGGATAGGACTGGGCTCCGTATGGCCCGAAGCGGCTGGCGATGATGGGATGGCGCGATGAACCATGATCTTTCCCGGCGCAGCCTGCTCGGCGCGGCGCTTGCCCTCGGCGCGACGGCCCGCATTCCCGCTCTGGCCAGTCCGTCGGCTCCGGCAGTGTTCGATGTCGCCCTGCCATCGGGGAGGGTCTGCCGCACATGGCGCTACGACGCGGTGGGGCAGCAGCGCGGAACGGTACTCTTCGGCCATGGCGCGGCCTCGGCTCCCTGGAAATACGAAGCGCTTTTCAAGCCTTGGACGCAGGCGGGATATCGCGTGCTCGCCCCGCTGCACGTCGATTCGACCGATCACCCCGACCGCGCGAAGTTCGTCGGGTTGGAGAGCTGGGCGGCGCGGATCGAGGATATGCGCGGCGTCACCGCGACCATCGAGGGGAAGCATTATGTCGCTGCCGGTCATTCCTATGGCGGGCTTGCGGCGCTGGCTTTGGGCGGCGCGCGGCCGATGCTGCCCGACGGGGTCGCCGGGACGCTTCGTGATCCGCGCGCCAAATTGGTGCTGGCGTTCTCGCCGCCTGGAGCGATGGCTCCCCTGATTGACGCTGCCGGCTATGCCGGGCTCGCCGTCCCCGCGCTGATCCAGACCGGCACCGCCGACATCCCGCCGGGGGCCGATGGTTGGAACAGCCACCTGCTGGCATTCGAATCCGCGGCCAAGACCGGGGAACGGTTCGGTCTGGTGCTCGATGGGGTCGACCATTATTTCGGCGGCGCGATCTGCCGTCCGGAACTGCCGGGCCCCAAGCAGCTAGCTCAGCTCGACCGCGCGGCTGCGTTGTCGCTGGTGATGCTGCGGGGCTGGATGCACGACGATGCCGCCGCGCGCGATCACCTTGCCGCGCTGGTCGGCGAACGGCCCGGCGAGACGCTGATGCGGCGCTAGTTCACTGCGATATCGGCGATCGTCGCGCGATAGCTCTCGTCGCTTTCCTGCGCCGCCGCTTCGCTCGCTTCCTTGCGCGCCAGATAGAACAACCGGTCGAGGAAATCCTGGCGATAGGCCTCGCGCGCCTGCAGAGCCTCGTCGTCGAGCTTGAGCGCATCGATCCCCTCGGCCAGATTGATGCCGTGCATCCTGGCGACGCGTTCCTGCGCGTCCATCCGGTCGCGCAGCATGCACACCTCGCCCGCCAGCACCATGATCATCGACAGCGTCTGGTCGAGCCCCGGTTGGCTGTAGAATTGCGGGCGCTTGCCCTTGGCGTCTTTGATGACGTGCGGGCGATCGGTGGGTTGGGTCATTGGGATTTTCCTTGATGTCAGGCCGCTGCGGCCAGATCGACCGGCTTGTGCGCGATCAGCACTTCCCAGCCGCCGCCGGGAGCGAACTCGCCCGCGGTGAATTCGCGATCGGCAACGCTCTCGGTCGCGTCGGCCGCATAACCGTCGCCCATGAACTCCATGATCGCCATCGGCGCGGTGGTGAACTGGGTGGCGCCCGGCGGAAAACCGGCGGCTTCGGACAACGCGATCTGGTCCATGTCGCGCATCGCTCCCCAGAACGGCTCGTTGTTGTACCAGGTCTCGTTGTCGAGGATGAACTGGGTGAACGGGTCCATCAGGTCGAATGGCGGCAGATCGGCGTGGATCACCAGCCCGCCGGGGGAGAGCAGGCGATAGGCTTCCTTGAAGATCCGCGGCATCGCCTTGCCGCTGGTTTCGTGCAGCAGGATGTGGCTGACGACGAGGTCGAAATGCCCATCGGGAAAGCTGGTCTCCTCGGCGTTCATCTGCGCGAAGTTGACCTCATGCCCCAAAGCCGCAGCGCGGGCATGGGCATAGCGGATGCACGGGCCGCCGACATCGATCCCCCAGACCTCGGCCTCGGGGAAATATTCCTTGTAGGGCAAGGTCGAGTGGCCGACGGTGCAGCCCATGTCGAGAATCCGGCGCGGCTGAAAATCGGGTCGGTTGCGCCGGAGATAGTTGCACACCGATCGGCCCATGTCGTCGTTGTGCGGCCCGCCATAGCCCATCGAATACAGGAACACGCCGCGGTCGTAGAGCACGCCGACCGACACGTCGTCTTCGCACACCTCGCTGGCATAGCCGCCGGGCATGCAGTGGATGTCGAGCGCGGTGACATAGCGAGGCGGCACGAAGCCTTCGGGCATGACCAGCTGCGCGCTGGTCGAGGCGCTCAGCGCCTTGGCCTTTTCGATCAGCTCGGGCAGTTCGCGCTCGACCGAGAGGTTGGTGGCCTCCCACAACAGCTCCTGCGCGATGCGGTTGATCGAGGCATAGAGCTGGAAATAGGGATCGGGCACCATCGCGTTGCGGATGTCGCGCCGGTCTTCGGGCTGGCGCCCATGTTCGCGTTCGAACGCCTTGGAAGCGCGCGCCTGATAGATCGGGGCCAGGCCCGGAAGCAGGCCCGATTGGATGTAGCCCTTGAGGCTCTTGGCGAATTCCTGGCGCGACGCCTCGTCATGCGTCGGCACGGGCAGCATCGCATGGTGCGCCTGCTGAAAGCAGTTGAGCATAAGCCAATCTCCCTAAGGCGCCCAGTGGGCTATCCATCGCGGCGCAGCTTCGCCGATTGTGCCCTCTCAAGGCAAGCGCGGCTGGTCTGGAATATCCGGCAGGTGGATAGTTGTGCACAAGTTCTGCTGGGTCTGGCCAGTTTGCCATCAATCTGTTGCTATGCACCAGCGCTAACAGGAGAATGGGATGGCACGCAGGGCTTCGGGATTTTTCGGGCGGCTTTCGCTGGGCCTGGTCGCTGGCGGGTTGGTGCTGGCGGGGCTTGCTGCCACCACGGGGCCGGCGAGCGCAAAGGCTCCCGACTTCGTCTCGAAGATCGACCTCAAGGACCCGATCTGGAACCGCGACACCTATGCGCGGATCGACGGCGAACTCGACACGTCGAAGCAGAAGGTCAGCCGCATCACCGGCACCGTCTACGGCGTGCGCGACAATGAAAAGGTGCGGCCATTGTTCAAGATCGACGGCTTTTCGGTCGTCCGCACGCTGCGCTTGCCCGATGGCAACTGGCGCCGCGTGCTCAAGGAGGTGGTGTTCTACCGCGATCTGGAAACCGGCAAGATCATGGACAGCTGGGTGAACCCCTACACCAACGAGACCGTGAAGGTGGTGCCGATCGCCAACGATCCGTTCAATTACGACATCCGCGACACCAAGCCGCAGCCGCCCAGCTATGGCGGGCTCAACAAGGATACCCGTGCGCCCGAACCGTTTCTGCTCGATTGGAGCGAGGGGCCCAAAGGCACGCTGATTCTCGAGACTGGGATCGACCTGTTCTATCCCGCCTCGCTGCAGCCCAGGGACTGGCCGCGCGAATCGGCGGGCGCGTTCAACCGCGTGTCCGAGCATTTCCTGTTCTTCGTGAAACAGGCGGATATCGAAAACCGCAAGCTCACCGCGCTTCCGGTCACCGGCACATGGTCGCGGATCACGCCGTGGCTGCCCTGGATGCTGATGGGCGAGGCACCCGGTTTCATCAACTATTTCGCCTCGTTCGGCACGATGACCAATGGCATCGCCGATCTGCCCGCCGATCTGGTCGAGGCCGCGCGCAAGATCGATCCGGGCTATCTGACTGCCCCGACCGAAGATTACGGCCCCTCGCTCTCCAGCCTTGAGAACTACAAGACGACGCAGAAGCCCGCACCGGTCCCGCAGGGCTGGACCCCGCCGCAGCCGCCCGCAGCGCCCAGTCTTCCCCCTGCGCCGCCGCGTCCGTGACGGCGCCCGTCGAGGCACTGGCGGTCGCCGCGCCATCGGAACGCGCCCGGCTGTCGCTGGGCGGGCAGATGGGCTATGGCGTGGGGCAGATCGCGGGGCAGATCTTCCGCGACATTCCCTCGCTTTTGCTGTTGTTCTTCCTGACCAATGTCGCCGGCATGGATGTCGCGCTGGCGGGAGCTGCGATCTTCCTGCCCAAATTGGTGTTCGGCGTGGGCAGCGACTTCGCCGTGGGCATGCTTTCGGACCGGTTCAAGGCGCGGATGCCGCGCCGCTACTGGCTGCTGATCGGCGCGGTGCTGGCCCCTGTGGCGCTCAACCTGCTGTTTCGTGTGCCCGAAGACGGCAACGCACTGCGCGTTGCCTGGGTGGTGATGACCTTCAGCCTCTACATGATGGTGTTTGCGACCTTCTCGGTGCCCTATCTGGCGATCGCGGGCGAACTCGCGTCGAACGAGCGCCAGCGCACCGTGCTGATGGCGTGGCGGCTGGTGTTCACCGCGGTCGGCGTGCTGACCGCGGGCGCGGTCGCCCCGGCGCTGGTTGAATATTTCGGCGGCGGCGCGAACGGGTACAAGCAGATGGCGATGGTGCTCTCGGTGATCGCATCGGCCTCGCTGCTGCTGGCGTTCTTCGGCATCGGCCGCAGAGCCGATGGCGTGCGCGGCGGGCAGGCGCTGCCGATGTTGCGCATCGGTGCGATGGGCGGGCTGTTTGCCAAAAGGCGCTTTGCCAGCCTGTTCGCCGCCAACTTCCTGCAGCTCACCGGTAGCGGCATGGGCTATGCGACCATGCTCTATTTCCTCACCTATCAATCGGGACGCAGCGACGCGCTGCAGGTGATCGGGATCATCATCGTGTGCGCCTGTGTCGGGATCATCGCCGCCCAGCCGATGTGGGTGTGGGCCGCGGGGCGCTTCGGCAAGCCCGCCGCGTTCATCGCCGGATCGGTGATCTATTCGCTGAGCTACATGGTGTGGCTGGCGCTGGCCGACCAGCCGATCGAGGTCGCCTATCTGCTCGCGTTCACTGCCGCGATCGGAAATTCGGGCTGGACCGTGATCGGCTTTTCGATGCTGGCCGATATCGCTGCGGACGATTTGGAGCATTCGGGGCTGTATTCGGCGGCCTGGATCGCGGCGGACAAGATCGCCTTCGCCTTGGGTGGCACTCTGCTCACCGGGCTGGTTCTGTCGGCCTTCGGGTTCGATGCCGCGCGCGCGGTGGCAGGGCTGCCGCAGAGCGAGAGCGCCGTGCTCGGCGTCGGGCTGGCATTCGGGCTGATCCCGCCGTTGCTCACGCTCACCGGCGCCGCGATCATTGCGGTATGGGGCCGCAAATATCCGTCAGTCGGATAAAACTGGATCAACAGCCACCATCCGGATAGTTTGACGCAGCATTCGTGGGAGGGCACGCACCGTTGAGGGGCGGCCCGCAGCGAAAGGGAGCTGTTCCATGAAGGGTGTACCGATCCAGTCGTTCAGCCGCGCGATTGCCGCGCTGAAGGCGATCAACCGCAACCGGTCGATGACGATGATGGAAATCTCGCGCGCCGCCAACGTGCCCTATCCCACCGCGCACCGCATCGTGCAGACGTTGCTGTATGAAGGCCTGATCGAGCAGGAGCCCGCACGCAAACGCTATCGCCCGACGCTGCTGGTGCAGAGCCTGTCGAGCGGATACCAGCAGGACGGGGTACTGGTGGAAGCCGCACGCGCGCCGATCGTCGACCTCACCCGCAAGGTCGGCTGGCCGGTCTCGATCGCGATCCGCGTGGGCAAGAACATGATGCTGTGCGATTCGACCCACGCCAACACCTCGCTTACCTTCGCGCAATATTATCCGGGTTTCACCCTGCCCTTGCTCGACAGCGCCTCGGGCAAGCTGTCGATGGCCTATGCCGATGACGACGAGCGCGCACAGATCCTCAAATGGATGCGCGCCGACCAGGATATCGACCCCAATTATCTGGCGGCGGCCGAGCTGGCGTTGAACGCCGAAGGCATCCGCGCGCGCGGCTATGCGGTGCAGGGGCGCAACTACTTCAACCACACCCCGGGCAAGACATCGTCGATCGCGGTGCCGATCTTCAAGCAGGGTCGGTTCGAGGCGGCGATGACCTTGGTGTTCTTCGCCTCGGCGCTGAAGCTGGAAAACGCGCTGGAGAGCTATCTGCCCGAGATGCTGGCCACCGCCCGCACCATCGGCGAGGCGCTCGACAAGGCGGTGGCCGAGCCGGTCGCAGCCTAGGGCCACATCGTCAAAGCCTGGTGGTGACCGCCTTGGTCTCGAGATAATTGTCGAGGCTCTCGCGCCCGAACTCGCGCCCCCAGCCCGACTGGCCATAGCCGCCGAACGGGATGTTGTGCGCCACCGCGCCATGGCAGTTGATCGAGACATGGCCCGAGCGGATGCGCGCGGCGATCTTGTGTGCGGCTGACAAAGACGTGGTCCAAACGCTACCCGACAGGCCGTAAGGCGAATTGTTCGCCATCCGCGCGATTTCGTCGACATCGAGCGTGTCGAAGCGCTGCACCGCCATCACCGGCCCGAATATCTCGTCGCGCACGATGCCCATATCGGGCGTGGTTTCGGTGAAGATCGTGGGGGTGATGAAGCTGCCCGGTCGGTCGAGCCGCTGGCCGCCGGTGCGCAAGACCGCGCCTTCGCTGAGGCCGCGCTCGATATAGCCCATCACCTTGGCGCCATGCGCTTCGGACACCATCGGGCCGATCATGCAGCCGGGGGCAAGGCCGTGATCGACAACCATGCTTTGCGAGAACGCGACCAGCCCCTCGACCAGCGCATCGTGGATGTCAGCATGCGCGAAGATACGGGTCCCCGCCATGCAGTTCTGCCCGCCGAGGAAATAGGTCGCCATTGCGACACCGGGAATGGCGATGCCAAGGTCGACATCGGGCATCACCACCACCGGCGATTTGCCGCCAAGCTCGAGCGTCACTTTCTTGAGGTTGCCCAACGCCGCCTCGACGATCCGCCGCCCGGTCGCGGTCGAACCGGTGAACGCCACCTTGTCGATCCCCGGATGCCCGGCGAGCGCCGCGCCCACGGTCGCGCCGGTGCCGTTGACGATGTTGACCACGCCTGCGGGAAAGCCCGCCTCTGCTATCAGATCGGCGAGCGCCAGCGCGGTGAGTGGCGTCTCCTCGCTGGGCTTGACGATGTTGGTGCACCCGGCAGCGAGCGCAGGAGCAAGCTTGAGCACCGCCATCGAGAGCGGGCAATTCCACGGGATGATGTGCGCCGCCACGCCCACCGGCTCGCGCAGCGTGTAGGTGATCGCCTCGGCGTCGTGCGTGACATGCGCGGGCGGTGTGGTCGTGGTGCCCTCGATGGTGCCGGCGAGCCCGGCATAGTAATGCAGCATCTCGATGCAGTTGCTCACCGTCAGGCTAGCGATGAACAAGGGCATGCCGCTGTCGATCACCTCGAGCTTGGCGAGCATTGGCGCGTCGCGCTGCATCAGGTCGGCCAGCTTGCGCAGCAGCGCGGCGCGATAGGCCGGTTGCGAGCGCCCCCAGCCGCCATCGAACGCATTGCGCGCAGCGACCACCGCGGCATTGACGTCGGCAGCCTCGCCGACCGCAAAGCGTGCCGCGACCAGCCCGGTGGCCGGATCGCGCGTTTCCATCCAGCCATCGCCGTTGGCTTCGCGCCAGGCGCCATCGATGAACAGCAGGTGGTCGCGCTTGAGGAAAGCGCGGGCAGCGTCGCTGACCGGATGGCCGTCAAAGGGCAGGGGAGCGGTCGTCATCAGCGGCAATCCTTAAACCGCAACCGTGCGGCAGTCATAGTCGAACAGACCCAGAGTCTCTTCGTTGCGCAGTTCGCCAAGACCGAAAAGGTCGGTCTCCTGGCCTTGCATCCGGTCGGCGTTGGCGTTCGATTCGGCCTGGATAAACGTCGTGCGCTCGATCCGCGCGGCCTGATAGCGCTGCAGTCCCGCTTCGGGCGTGGCGTTCGCCGCCAGTGCCCGCGCCAGCACCACCGCATCCTCGATCGCGCACGCCGCACCATGGCCCAGAAACGGCGTCATCGCGTGCGCTGCATCGCCCAGCAGGGTCACGCGCCCATCGGCGATCCAGCTCTTGAGCGGCTGGCGCGCGTTCAGCGCCCAGCGGAAATGCGGCACGGCTTCGGCGGCTGCGATCATCGTCTGAACATCGGGCTCCCAATCGGCGTAGAGCGCGCGCAGTTCGCCGGGCTCGGCCGGAATGGTCCAACCATCGTCCTGCCAGCCGGATTGCCGCGCGAAAAACACCATGTTGAGCAGGCTCGACCCGCGCACCGGATAGCGGGTGATCATCTTGCCCGGGCCGATATGGATGCCGGGCCAGTCGACCAGCGGACGCAGCGCCTCGGTCACCGGGACCACCGCGCGCCACGCGACATGGCCGGTAAAGTGCGCCTTGACCGGCTCGAACCGGTCGCGGATCGCGGACTTGAGGCCATCGGCGCCGACGAGCACATCGCCGGTTACCGCCTCGCCGTTCGCCAGCGTGACAGTGGTGCCCTCGCTCGAGACGACCGCGGCATCGGCGCGCAAGGTCACCTCCGCGTTGCGCGCGGTCTCGACCAGGATCGCGTGCAGATCGGCACGGTGGATATAGACGTAGGGCGCGCCGTATTTTTCGCGCGCGTCCGCCCGCTCGAGCGTCAGCAGCGCGCGGCCGTCCTGCCAATGCTGGATCCGCTGACGCTTCGGTTCGACCCCGGCGGCGGCGACCTCTTCCATGCAGCCGATAAAATCGAACCCGCGCATCGCGTTGGGCGACAGGGTCACGCCCGCGCCGATCTCGCCGAACGCCGGCGCGGCCTCGAGCACCGTGACCGGGAAGCCCGCCTGTGCCAGCCCCGCCGCCGCGGTCAGCCCGCCGATGCCTCCGCCCACGATAAGAACGCGAGGCTTGCTCATCCGAGCTGCCCCGGAATGTGCGATTCGTGGTTTTCCAGATACCAGGCGGCGATCTCCTCGCGCGTCGCCCACCATATGCCCGGCAGCGATTGCGCGTGCTGGATGAACTCGCGGATCGCGCGGATGCGGTGCGCGCGGCCCGAGACATGCGGGTGCAGCCCGACATTCATGATCCGCCCGGTCACCGCGCCTTCCTCATGCAGCACATCGAGCTCCTCGATCAGCGCCTGCGCGAACTGGTCGGTGGTGAAGTTCTTGCGGGTGATGAAGGTGAAGTCGTTGATCTCGTTGGAGTAGGGCACCGATACGATCGGCGCGTGCGGGGTGCGCAGCAGATAGGGCTGATCGTCGTTCATGATGTCGCAGTAGAAGGTGCAGCCCTGCTCGGCGAGGATGTCGGCAGTCTGCATCGTGCCGCGCAGCGAGCTCGACAGCCAGCCCTTGGACTTGCGCCCGGTGTGTTTTTCGAACTCGGCAAGCGAGCGCAGGATGATGTCGCGTTCCTTTTCGGGCGCATGCGCAAAGTTGCTGAGCAACTCGCCCTGCTCCCAATTGTGGGTGAGCAGTTCCCAGCCGCGCTCGAGCACCGCATCGGTCATCGCCTTGCGCCGCTGGAAGGTCACCGCGTTGGTGGTGCAGCTGGCCTTCGCGCCCAGTTGGTCGAACAGATCGAACAACCGCCAGATGCCGACGCGCTGGCCATATTCGCGCCAGGTGAAATTGGGGAAATCGGGCGTGTTGCCCGGCAGCACATCGGGCAGGATCGCAGGGCCGCCCGCATAATAGGGCTTGTCGGTATCCTTGGTGAGGTCCCAGGTTTCCAGATTGAACGTCAGGATCAGCGCGACGCGCGCGCCGTTCGGCCATTTGAGCGGCTGGCGCTGGGGAAGCGGGATATAATCGTAGTCCATCGTCTGCCTTTTCAGGTGGAGGGGTCAGAGGCCCAGCACGCCGGGGTTCATCAGGTTCTGCGGATCGAGCGCGGCCTTGGTCGCCGTGATCAGCGCACGCGCCGCCGGGTCCAGCCGCTCGAGATACGGGTAGGCACGGCCGATCTGGAAATGCGCGCTCCCGTGCGCCTGCATCAGCGCGACCAACTCCGCCTTGAAGCGGTGGGCATAGGCACGGGCCGCGGGGTTGTCGGGATAGGATGGGATGCCCGCCAGATAGTCCGCACCGAGGATCTCGCGATGATAGGGCGTGAGCGTGTCGGGCCAGTAGATCGCGATTTCGTAGAGCAGGCCGTGCCCGCCGATGCTGCTGAACATCGTGCCGGTCCACACGCCGTGGCGGTCCATCTCGGCCTGCTGCTCGGCGATGAACGCGGTGAAGGCAGCGTGAAACGCGTCGGCGGCGCTGTGCGGGAAGATGCCGTGCAGCGGCACCCAGCGTTCGCCCTTTGGCCCCAATATGTTGAACAAGGGCGCAAACGGCATCGACCGGACGAAGGCAGCGGCGGTGTTGGCGATCTCCTGGCCCTCTGCGGTCATGATCGACCGGATGCGGCCAAGCCGCGCTGCGACATCGGCCTTGTCGACGCCTTCGACGATGACATGGCAGCTGTAGCGCGCCTCGCGCATCTCGGCCTCGCCTGCCAGCGCCATCTTGCCCAGCTGAAGCAACCCCGATGCCACGTTCGGTGCGGCGCGCAGCACGTTGCGGGCGATGTTAACCTTCGCCGCCGTGCCTTCCGACCGCGCGATCTGGCCCTGCGACAGCGCCTGATCGATGCTGAAATGCTCCTCGTCCAGCCCTTCGCGCGCGATGGCGCTGACCGAGCGGTGGTAGCTGGCGAAATCGGCAAAGGCGAAGCTTGCGGTGTCGAACGCGGGCCGCGCCGCGATCAGGGGCAAGGTCACCGCGACCTTCAGCCCCAACGCGCCGCAATCTCCGGTGAACATGCCCGTCAGGTCGGGCCCGTAATGCCGGGTGCCGGTGGTGACGCCGGTGTTCATCGACGTGCCATCGGCCAGCACCACCTCGATCCCCAGCAAGGATTGCGCGGAAATGCCGTGCGCGCCGCTGCCATGGCTGATGGTGTTCTGGCTGACGCTGCCGCCGATGGTCGCGGCGATACCGGAGAACGGCCCCCAGAACGGGGTGCGCAAGCCAAGCGGATCGAGCGCGGCCTTGAGCGCCGCCCAGGTGACGCCCGCGCCGACGCGGACGAAGCCGTCGCGTTCGTTGATCTCGATATCCTGCAGCGCGGACAGATCGAACAGCACATGCTGGCGGTCGATCAGATAGCCGTCCGAATAGGAGGCGCCACCGCCGCGCGGCACCATCGCGACCCCGGCTTGCGCACACAGCCGCACCGCCGCCTGGACGCCCGCGATATCGGTCGGGCGCACGACGCACAGCGCCTCTGCGCCCCCGGTGAAGACGTCGTGCGCGAAGAACGCGAGCCGGTCCGCCCCGGTCATGACCTGGGCTGCCCCAAGCGCGCGGGTCAAGGCCTGCGGCAAACCGATGATATCATCCCCCATAGACTGTTCGTGGCTCCCTGGCTGGTCAGGACGGTTCGACCATGATCCCGGCGCGGCCGACACGGGACACTGCCGATTTATCCGCCTTGCGGTTGATGGTCGCGTAATGATTACATAGCGAGCACGAATTTCTAGCGTTGCTGCAATACCGAATGGAGATCAATCCGCATGGCCATTACCCGCCCCCCGCTGTCCGCCAGCGTCACCGCATTCCTTGCCCGCAGAGGGGCCGGACGCGGACTGCTGATCGGCGGGGAGTGGATGGACGGCCCTGGCGAGACGTTCGCCACGCTCGACCCCGCGATGGGCGATCAGATCGGTGTGCTGCCGCGCGGCGGTGCTGACGAGATCGATGCCGCAGTCGCTGCGGCGCGCGCGGCGCTTGCGGGCTGGAAGGCGACTACGCCGCTCAATCGCGCGAAAATCCTGTGGGCTGCCGCCGATCTGATCGAGGCACATATCGACGAACTCGCCGAGATCGAGACGCTCGATCAGGGCAAGCCGTTGTTCGTCGGGCGCTGGGCGGAGATTCCCGGCGCGGTCAACCAGTTCCGCTTTTTCGCAGGCCAGGCGATGGCGATCGAGGGGCAGGTGATCGAATCGTCGATCGACTATCAGCCCGTGGGCAAGAAGATGGCGACCTGGACCAGGCGCGAGCCCGTCGGCGTGGTCGGCGCGATCGTGCCGTGGAACTCGCCCTTGGTGCTCACCGCGATGAAGCTGGCCCCGGCGCTCGCGGCAGGCTGCACCATCGTGCTCAAGCCGGCAGAGAACACCTCGCTGTCTGCGCTGCGGCTGGGCGAGTTGCTGATGGAGGCGGGCGTTCCGGCAGGCGTGCTCAACATCGTCACCGGGCTGGGCGGCGAGGCGGGCGCAGCGCTGGCGGCGCATCCCAAGGTCGACAAGATCGCGTTCACCGGATCGACCCAGACGGGCCGCGCGATCATCGATGCCGCCAAGGGCAACCTCAAGCGGGTGAGCCTGGAGCTGGGCGGCAAATCGCCGATGATCGTGATGCCCGATGCTGACCTCGAACTGGCCATCCCCGGCGTTGCCAATGCGATCTTCTTCAATGGCGGCCAGGTCTGCGTCGCCGGCTCGCGGCTGTATGTGCACGAAGCGGTGCGCGACGAACTGCTCGCGGGCGTGGCGAAGTACGCGTCTGGGCTGACTGCCGGTCACGGACTCGATCCTTCGACGCAGATGGGGCCTTTGGTTTCGCGTGCGCAGGCCGAGCGGGTCGAGGGCTTCATCCAGGCCGCGCGCGACGGTGGCGCGACGGTGCTCACCGGGGGCGAGCGCTTCGGCGATGCGGGCACCTTCGTCCAGCCGACGGTGATCACCGATGTCACCCCCGATATGCCGATCGTGCGCGAGGAGGTGTTCGGCCCCGTTCTGGTCGCGCAGACGTTCGACGATGCCGACGCGGTGATCGCGGAAGCCAATGACAGCGACTACGGGCTTGCCGCAAGCGTGTGGACCCAGTCGCTCAGCCACGCGCACCGCATGGCCGATGCCATCGAGGCCGGGACCGTCTGGATCAATTGCCACCTGATGTACGACGCGGCGCTGCCGATCGGCGGCATCAAGCAATCGGGCTACGGCCGCGACAGCGGGCGCGCGGCGCTCGACAGCTATCTCGAATGGAAAACCGTCTGCGCGGTCATCTGACCGCTGCCCAACCAGGAACACTGCCATGATCTATGAATCGGTTTGCGCGAGCGTTTCGCGCCGCACCCTGTTTGGCGGCGTGGCGGGGCTCGCCACCGCGGCGGCGCTGCCGGGGCTGGCGATGGCCAGGAGCGGCAATATCCGCCCGCTCGACATCCTGGACCCGCGCGAGAACCTGTACGGCTTTGCCAAGATGTGGGGGACGATCGGCGATACGGCGGTGCTGTCGGGCTATCAGGGCGTGCAATATGCCATCGTCGGCGAGCAGCGCGCCAAGCCGGTGTTCGGCTATGCGGGGTTCGGCAACATCCGCAACGCGATCCAGCCCGATGGCTCGGTGCGCGTGATCGGCAAGGAGTGCGGCTATTTCACCGACCTTGCCACCGGCGAAATCCTCGATCACTGGGACAATCCGTGGACCGGCGAGCGGGTCGAGGTGTTCAACTTCCTCAACGACAAGTTCCGCGGCACGCTCGGGCTGACACGCAAGGTGTTCAAGGTCGGCGATGGCGAGACCGTCAACAACGACATAGGAAAGGGCGGCGCCGGAGAGCCTTACCGCCTTCCTTGGCAGACCATCGGCGACCAGTATCTGCTCGGCTGGGACTATGCGCACGAATACACCAACCCGGTGACGCCTGCGGGCTGGCCCAGGGCCTCGACCGGCACGCGGGTCAATCCGTCCGAGCATTTCACCTTGTTCACCCCGCGCGCGGCGATCGACGACCGCGATGTGGTCTCGGCGCCCTATACCGGCGGGTTCATGCGCCAGGCGCCGTGGTGGCCGTGGATGCGGATGGGGCAGAGCGGGGTCGAGGGCGTGCTGATGGGCCGGATGCACACCTACAAGATCACCGGCGGCATGGACGATGTCCCGCCAGCGGTGCGCATGCGGGTCGAGCGCGACCGGCCCGATCTGTTCGAGGAACCCGTCGACGGCCCCGATCTGGGTGTCATCGGCACGCTCGAGCATTATGCCGAGCAGGTTCCGCCCGAAACAGCAGGCTATACGCGCCAGAACTAGGCCCAGGCGTCAGCGCGGCCCCAGGCCCCGGATCAGCAGATTGGGCAATTTCGCGTTGTCCCATTCCGGGGTCTTGGGCGGGGTCTCGCCCATGCGCAGCACGATAAGCCGATGGCGCGGGCTGATGTGCACGGTCTGGTTGCTGTTGCCATCGAACAGGAACATCTCCGGGTCGAGATAGGCCTCCGAATGCAGCACCTGCGGGCCCAATGTGCCCGCCGCGCCGAAGCCACGGCGTTCGCGATAGGGCTCGCCCAGCCAGATACCAAGCCCGAAGCTCGGGTTCTGCGGCGTGCCGGTGCGCATCTCGCGGACATAGCCCTTGGGCAGCAGGCGCCTGGTCCCCGCCTTGCCGTCATCGAGCAGCAGGATCGCCAGCTTCATCCAGGTCTCGGCGGGCAGCTTGATGCAGCACCCCGAATGCGCGAGCCCACCCGGGCGATTGAGCCAGACCTCGCCGCCCGCCGCGCCCAGCGGGATAAGCACTTCGCGGCTGACGAACTCGGCATAGCGCCGCCCCGTCGCGCGTTCGATCACCAAAGCGATCAGTTCGCTCGGCGCATTGGCATAGGCATAGCGCGTGCCCGGCGGGTCGGTCAGCGGATAGTCGCGTACGATATAGCCGCCATGATCGAGGTCGAGATAGGCGCGGTTCCACGGATGGTCGGGGTCGGGCGAATAGCCCTGGTCGAGCAGCCCGGAACGCATGTCGAGCAGATGGCGGATACGGATCGCCGCCTTGGGGGTGCCCGCCAGCTCGGGAATGAAGTCGGCGATCGGCTGGTCGAGCCCCTTGATCTTGCCCAGCATGATCGCGCGGCCGATGGCGATAGCGGTCAGCGGCTTGGCGAGCGATTTGGCCACCAAAGGCGTGTCGCGCGTGGCGTCGCCAAAGTAGTTTGCCGCTTCCAGACCGCCGTCGCGCCAGACGAGCAGCGCGCTCGACCGGTTGGCCTCGGCATAGCGCACCGCCTCAGCGAGTGCGGCGGCGGCGATGGCCGGCTGTGCAGCGACGCGCAGCTGGGTTTGCTTGGCCGCGCCGGGCACGGCCTCCATCGGGCTGTAATCGAACTGCGCGGGGTTGGCCATGAACGCCTCGAACCGCGCGCGATAGGTATCGTCGGGCGTGGCAGCGCTGGCCAACAGGGCTATTGCCGCAAGCGCGCACGCCTTACGCACGCTCGAGGATCTCAAGCGCAGCGATTTCCGCCGTCTCCATCGCCGATTCCATCCCGGGCTCCATCCGCCGCAGATGCTCTCCGGCGAAATGCACCCGGCCATGCGGCAGCGCCATCTCGCGGGCGAACATCCTGACCTGGCCCGCGGCAAAGCAATGCTTGTTGCCGCCGACGAACGGGTTCTTCTCCCAGCTGTACTCGAACAGCGGTTCGAGCGCGCCTGTGGTCGAGGGGCGCGCGGCGGCCAGCTCCGCCAGAATGAAGGCGCGCTGCGCAGCCAGGTCCATTGCGTCGAGCCGGGTCGCGCCGTCGCCGTTCATCCACACGATCAGCGATCCATGCTCGCCGCCCTTGTCCATCACGAAGGCGCGTTCGAAGAACCGGTCCGACCACATCGAGGGCGGCAGGCCGTCGGCCTCCCAGAACGGTTTCAGCACGCGGAAATGGAACTGGGTCGTGGCCGAATAGATCGCGCCGTGGACAGCATTTGCCTGCGCCGTCGGCAGTCCGGGCGTGAAGTTGATATAGCGTACCGCCGAGAACGGCGCGGCCATCACGACGAAGCGTGCGCGCATCCGCTCGCCGCCCATCAACCGGACTTCGACTTCGTCGGTGGTCTGGTCGATCGCGGAAACAGGGCTGTTCAGCATCACGCGGCCCTTGAGCGCGGCGGCCATCGCCTTGGGCAGCATGTCCGATCCGCCGACGACATAATGGCTCTTGTTGGCATTGCCCGCGCCATATTGCGGCTTGGTCGGGTCGCGATAGCCCTCGACCTTGATCCGCGCCATGTCGCGAAAGATGCTCATCGCGGAGACCGAATGCAGGCTGGGGCCATTGAGATCGACATCGGCCAGCCGGATCGCCGCCTCGGAAACGCCGCGCGCCCGCATATAGGCTGCGGCTGACATGTCGTGCTCGAAGTATTTCGGCTCCAGCCAGTCGGCCGGATCCTTGAACGGCAGCCAGTCGAAGAACAGCCGGTTCTGCAGCAGAAAGGGCAGGATTTCGCGCTCCGCCCCGATGGTGTGGTTGACGTTCGAGCCTGCCCAGTCCTGCGGAAGCACCATCTGCCCGCCGATGTTGAGCACGAACGGCGTCGCCTTGCCGCCCTGATCGGTCAGGCCGACAGCGAACTGGTCGCAGGCGTTGCGCACCCGGCCATACAGCGGCCCGACCTCGCTGCCGCCCAGCTCTGCGGTATAGCCCTCGGCATGGCCGGTGCGCAGCCGCCCCCCGACGCGGTCGTTCGCCTCGACCACCGCGACCTTCATCCCCTGGCCTTCGAGCACATGCGCCGCGTTCAGCCCGGCAAGCCCGGCGCCGACCACGATGACATCGAGCTTTTCGGGCTGGCCGCCACCCTTTGCGGTTTGCGCCACCGCAGACGTCGCCAGCAGCGCGCCGGCTCCGGAGAGGAACGTGCGGCGGGTGCCGGTGAGGATCGGGTGCGACATGGGACAGGCCTCCTGCTGAACGAAGCCGACACTATGCCGGGCGCATGTCCGCGCACCAGCGCAAACCGCGCGGAGTGTTCACCTGGTGGATAGTCGCGCCCGATGCAGTGCCGTTGCGGCGCTCGACCGCATCAGCGCCAGATGCTCGCGGGCCAGCGTTTCGGTGTCCATCGCGCCTGGTGCCATGGGCACCATGGTATCGCGCGTGATCGCGTAGCGGGGCGCAAAGGCGTGGCCGGCGCGCAGCAGCGCCCAGCCGTTGACCAGATGGTTGCCATAGCGATCGGGCGAAAGGTCGGGAAACAGCAGGTCCGGCTCGCCGGGGAGCAGGGGCTCGCTGCGGGTTTCGCGCGCGCCCAGATGCTCGGCCGCAGCATCGATCACCGCCTGCCAGTGCGCCCAGTCGTGCGGCGGTTCGCCCGGCCATGGGTCGGACAGGCCATGGCCCGGCAGATCGATCGCCAGCACGCCTTGGGGCAGCAGGTCGAGCGAGCGCCCCGGACCGGGCAGGTGCAGCACATCGCCCTGGCCGCGCCAGTGGATCAGCCCGTCGAATCCGGGGGTGCGGAGGGTCACGAACCCCTGGTCATCGTCCTGCGCGGCTAAAAAGCCACGCGCGGGGTACTGTGCCAGCCAGTCGGCATTGGCGCTGTAATGCGCCGCCGGATCGGGCTGTTCGGCAGTGCTCCACCCGGCGGGCAGCGCAGGGAAGCGCGCCATATGTGCTGTCATCGGATCGCCCGTATAGCTGGAGAGCAACGCGGGCGGCACATCGGCGCTCGCAGGTGGAACGTCGTATCCTGCGCTGAGCGCGGCGCGATAGCCGTGGCGATAGGCATCGCCCGAGGTCAGCAGGTCCATCACCATCGCATGCAGCGCTGGCGCATCGGCATGCGGGTTGGCCATTCGGCGCGCCTGTTCGGGCTTGAACCAGGGGAAATACCAGGCCTGTTCCAGCATCCGGTTCCACGCCCAGACCAGATGCTCGCCATAGGCTGACGGGACGAAGGGCGGCAGATACGCCTCGCCGACATCGTCCAGCTCTTCGGGGCGGAAGCACGGATAACCGCCAACCGCGAGCGCGACGAACCGCTCCGGGTGCCGTCTGAGCGCATTCATCAGGAAGATGCCGCCCGAATGGAAGCCATAGGCCGCGATGCCATGGAAGCCCACCGCATCGGCGAACGCCAGGATCGCGTCGGCAAAGTCTTCGGTGGTCGGGCGGTCGATCGGTAGCGGATCGGACTGGCCAAAGCCTGGGGAATCGGGCGCGATGCAGGTGAAGCGTTCGCCCCATTGCGCCATGACCTGGCGGTATTCGTCGGACGATCGCGGGCTCTGGTGGATCAGCAGAACCGGCGGGCCTTCGCCGCACATCCGGTAGTGGACGCGCCGTCCGGCGAGGGTGAGATAGTGTCGGGTGATACGCATGGCCTGACGATTACCCCAATCCCTTGCACCGTAAAGCCACCACCGCCGGCAACTGGTCGCATGGTGGATAACCGCCCGCTCGCCCGATGATCTCGCCACCACGCTGCCACCAAGGGGGCGAAGGCCGCTCCATGCGGCGCGATGCAAATCAAGGGGAATGAACGATGCGTGATGGTGTCACCGAGGTAGGGCCGCAGCGTTACCGCGAAACCTATGGCCGCTTTTTCGAAGAGTTCGCGGTGGGCGATGTCTATGAACACCGTCCTGGACGGACCATTACCGAAAACGACAACATCTGGTTTTCGCTGCTGACGATGAACCAGCATCCGGCGCATTGCGATGCCAACTTTGCCGCCAAGACCGAGTTCGGCAAGCCTTTGGTCGCATCGCCGCTGACCGTGGCGATCATGACCGGGCAGAGCGTCTCCGACGTCAGCCAGAAGGCGGTCGCGAATCTGGGCTGGAAAGAGATCAAGCTGCTCAAGCCCGTCTTCGCGGGCGATACGCTCTACTCGGAATCCGAAGTGCTGGAAAAGCGCGAGAGCGAGAAGCGCCCGACCCAGGGCATCGTCACCATCAAGACCATCGGCAGGAACCAGACCGGTGATGTGGTGTGCGAATTCACCCGGGTGATGCTGATCTGGAAAAAGGGCTTCGGCCCAATGGACGATTGATCCGAACCCGCGACCTGCGGCGCTGCGCCCGCAGGTCCTTGCACAGCCCGATGGTCGCACGGTGGATAGTTTGGGCCAAACCGGCATCGGCGGGCGCGCGGGTTTTCTAGCCAGATCACAGTCGAGATGAGGGGCAGGACGTATGTCCGCAACAGAACGTTGCCAGGTTGTAATCGTTGGAGCGGGGCCGGTGGGCACGACCATGGCGACTTTGCTGGCCAAGCAGGGCGCGGATGTGATCGTGCTCGAGGCCAATGAGGATTGCGCGCAGGACCTGCGCGCCTCCACCTTCCACCCGCCGACGCTGGAAATGCTCGACGAGGTCGATGTGACTCCGATGCTGCTGGCGCGCGGGCTCAAAGCGCCGGTGTACCATTGGCGCGACCGGCAGTCGGGCGAGGTCATCGGCTTTGATCTTGGCGAGCTCGCCGATGTCACGCGGTATCCGTTCCGCATCCAGTGCGAGCAGTATCATCTCTCGCGGGCGCTGGCCGAGGGGCTGGCGCGCTATGCCAATGCACAGGTGCGCTTCAGCCACCGCCTGCTGTCGTTCGATCAGGACGATAACGGCGTCACCGTGTTCGTCGAAAGCCCCACCGCGATCCAGCAGATCCGCTGCGATTTCCTGATTGCCGCCGATGGCGCCAACAGCGTGGTGCGCAAATGGCTGGGAATCGAGTTCGACGGGTTCACCTACCCTGAGCGGTTCCTGTGTCTGTCGACCGACGAGGACCTGACCGCGCATCTGCAGAACCTCGCCTATGTGAACTATGTCTCCGATCCCGAGGAATGGCTGGTGCTGTTGAAGGTGCCGTCGCTGTGGCGGGTGCTGCTGCCCACCGATGGCGATGCCAGCGACGACGATCTGCGCTCGGACGAACGCAAGAACGCGATCTTCGACCGGCTGATGGGGGACGGCGCGAGCGTGAAGACCTTTCACCGCACCTTGTACCGCGTGCATCAGCGCGTCGCCAAGTCCTTCCGCGAAGGGCGCGTGATGCTGATCGGCGATGCGGCGCACCTCAACAATCCGCTGGGCGGCTTCGGCATGAACTCGGGCCTGCATGATGCGTTCAACCTGTTCGAGAAGCTCGAGCCCGCGCTCAGAGGCGGCGCGTCGGAAAGCGGGCTTGCGCTGTTCGACCGCCAGCGGCGGCAGGTGACGCACGCTTTCACTCAGGCGCAGACAATCGAGAACATGGCCTTCATCCGAGGTGGCGCGGGCGAGGGGCACGAGATGCGGCGGCAAGCGATGACGGCGATCCGTGAGGATGACGAGCGGCGCCGGGCCTATCTGCTCAAGCAGGCGATGTTCGACAGCCTCGACAAGGCGCGCGCGATCAACTGACGGCACCGCAAGGCCGGTGCTGCATGAAAGGAAAAGAGCCATGGGCGATGTTCTGGGCTGGCGCCGGCTGCTGGGGGTTGTGGCACCGTCCACCAACACCGTGGTGCAGCCCGATATGGAGCGGATGCGGCCCGATGGCGTGACCAATCACTTTGCGCGAATCTATGTCGAAGATCCGGTCGCGCTGTCGAACGAGGACTTCATCGCCGGCACCACCGCGATTGCCGAGAACACCATGGACGCGGTCCGGTCGGTGATGACCTGCCGGCCCGACTACCTCGTGCTGGGGATGTCGGCGATCACCTTTTATGGCGGGGTGCGCGGATCGGTCGATTTCAAACGCAAGGTCGAGGATGTCGCCGGTGTCGGCGCAAGCACCGGCGCCGAATCGATTGCAGCGGCGCTGCACGCCTATCGCGGCGTGAAGCGGGTGAGCTTCGTCTCGCCTTATTACCCCGTCGCCAATGCCGAGGTCCGGCGCTTTCTCGAAGAATCAGGGTTTACCGTGGTGCGCGACGTTCCGCTGCAATGCCGGTGCTGGACCGATATCGCCAAGGTAACGCCCGAGCGGCTGCGCACGGTGATCGACCAGCTCGACGGGCCGGACGTCGATGCCATCGTCCAGGTGGGCACCAACCTGTCGATGGTCGATCTTGCGGCCGAAGAGGAAGCAGCGCGCGGCAAGCCGGTGATCGCGATCAACACCGCGACCTATTGGCATGCGCTACGGGCCTGCGGGATCGACGACCGCGTGTCCGGGCTGGGGCGGTTGCTGCAGGATCATTAGCACCAGGCCGAAATCCCCGAGGCCGTGGAGCCAGGAGATGCCGACGGAAATTGAATCGCACAAAACTGCAAAAAGGGTTTGACCCGAATCGGAGTGGTCCATATATGCCCTTTC